>JBGSIA010000023.1:0-8375 GCA_041751935.1 Pirellulaceae bacterium
CGACTTAAATCAAGCCGTCGACACGGCCCGTCAAGCGGGTCAAGCTATGGTACTCGCCTACGCGTTGAATGGTCGTTCGTTGACGTTAGCCGGGATGGAGCGAGACGACGAGTCGGCCCGTGATTTTGAAGAGTCGGTGAGCCTATGCCCCACGAATCCTTGGGTCTATTATCACCGAGGCATCCAAAAGTTTCATCTCAATGAACTAGCAGATGCCAAGGTGTTGCTGGAGTTGGCCTTGGAGTTCAACGATCCTCCGCTTTCGAAACGCAAGAAGCAACGAGCAAGAAAGGTACTGGCAAAGGTCGCAGGCAAGAGTGAGATGCAAAGCGGATTAATGGGAAGTTGAATCGCGACAAGCGAGGACGACAACCAATCCAGGTTTCAACATCATCGCCGTTGCAAGTTCGGAGCAAGCAGCTTCTCACGCAAAGAAACAAAATATCATTTCACCAAACACGCTGGTCACATTACAACCATGAAATCTTCATCAAGAATCGCTTGCTCGGTGATCTGTCTAGTCCTCGTGGCAGCTCATCCGCTTTCTGCCCAAACCGCCGATGACATGTACAAGGCGAAGTTTGAACAACGCAAAAAACTCTGGAATCAATCGTCACAATTTGCGAATGAAGGCAATTTCAATGAGGCCATGGAGTTGCTCGAACAAGCCTACAGCCTCGAAGAATCCGTTTTCGGTCCCGCACATGCCGAGATGCTTGGAACTCTTGATGTACTTGCTCAGCTCGCCGAGCGAAAGCAAGACGAAAAGCAACTGATCGACATTCGTAAACGTCAGCATCGAATGATGAAACATCTCTACGGAGAGGCAAACTACCGAACACAAGACGCTAGCCGTGCGATCACGACTGCCGAACAAAATGCAACTCGCTCGCCTGAGGATCGAACTCGCCTTCAACAGGCCAAGGAACTGAACAACACGGCTGTCAAATTTTTCAACGAAGGTAATTATGCAGCGGCCGTTCAAATCGCGAAACAGGCTGCTGAGATCCACAAGCAGGTGCTTGGCGAACAGCACCCGTCGTATGCGACCAGCCTGAATAACCTGGCGGAATTTTACAGCTCGATGGGTGATAACGCACGAGCCGAGCCGTTGTCTATCCGGGCTATGGAAATTCGAAACCAGGTGCTGGGCGAGCAACACCCGGACCACGCCGCCTCCCTGCACACTTTGGCGGGTATTTGTGCCGCGATGGGCAATTACCCTCGCGCCGAAACCCTTTATATTCGGGCGACGGAAGTTTTCCAGCAAGTACTCGGTGAGCAGCACCCGAAATACGCCACCTGTCTGAACAGTCTGGCTGTTCTCTACGACAAAATGGGCGATTATGCCCGAGCAGAGCCGCTGTTCATACGTGCGATGGTGATTCAAAAAACAGTGCTTGGAGAGCAGCACCCGGACTACGCCACCAGTTTGAACAATTTAGCGGAACTGTACCGAGCTATGGGCGATTTCGCTCGTGCTGAGTCGCTATCCACACAGGCGACGGAGGTCCTCAAGAAAGTTGTCGGAGAACAACACCCGATCTACTCCACCAGCCTCGCCAACCTAGCGGGTATCTGCAAATCAATTGGCGACTATGCGCGTGCGGAGTCGTTATACGGTGAATCCATTGCGATCAAGGAGAAAGTATTGGGTAAGGAAAATCCCGAATACGCTAGCAGCCTGAACGGTCTAGCCGGGCTATTCCTAACCATGGGCCAACACTCTCGCGCCGAGTCGATCTTCCGTGAGGCTATTGAAATCCGTGAAAAGGTTTTGGGTAAGGAGCATCCTGACTACGCTGCGAGTCTCTCTAGTCTGGCCGAATTGTATCGAGTGATGTGCGATTACTCGCGTGCTGAGCCGCTGTTAAAGGAGGAATTGGGAATCCGGGAAAGAGTGCAAGGTAGGCGGCATCCCGACTACGCAAACAGCCTTAATAGCCTTGCCGTATTTTATTACTCAATGGGTGACTACTCGCGAGCCGAGCCGCTGTTCCGCGAGACCATCGCCATCCAAGAAGCACTACTAGGCAAGAAACATCCTACCTACGCTATTAGCCTGAATAATCTGGCGATGTTGTACAAAACGATCGGCGAATACTCGCGAGCAGAAACGCTGCACCGCGAGGCCATCGCAATCCGGGAAAATACGCTAGGCAAGGAGCATCCCGACTACGCCGCCAGCCTGAACAATCTAGCGTTGCTATACCAAACGATGGGCGATTACGGGCGGGCCGAGCCGCTTTACACGCTGGCGATCGAGATCAACAAGCAGGTACTAGGTGAACAGCACCCAAACTACGCCTCCAGCCTAAACAATCTGGCATTACTCTACGACGAAATGGGCAATTACTCCCGAGCCGACTCACTACTAACGAAGGCAATGGAGATTCGACAACAGGCACTCGGGGAGCAGCACCCGTCCTACGCCATCAGCCTGAACAATCTGGCGTGGCACCATCACGCGATGGGCGACTACGGTCGTGCCGTGCCGCTTTACACGCGAGCGATTGACATCTCGATGCAGAGTTTAGACAAGCAAGCAATTATACTCACGGAACAACAGCAAATCGATATGAGTAAGTCGTTGCGCTATCAACTTGACAATGCTGTTGCATGCGCCCTGGAGATGAATCCTCAAACTCAAACGATTGCACAGCAGCTCTTTGCTTGGAAGGGAGCCGTGTTAGTTCGACTGCGAGGGTTGCGACTGGCAGGGAATGATCCGGTCATTGCGCAGACGTTTAATCAGTTGCAATCGAAGACACGGCAATTGTCGGCACTCACAAACGCGGTACCTGGACCGGATCGGCTGGATGTGTGGAAAACTCAAATCGCGGAATTGACCAGTCAAAAGGAAAAGCTTGATACAGAATTGATGCGAAATAGCGTTGCGTTTCGCAGTGCCCAAAAGAAAGTCACGCTCGATGATGTTCACCAGGCGATCCCGACGGACGGTGTGATCGTCGATTACTTCGAGTACGGGGGCAAGCAAGGCAGATCGCTGGTGGCGACAGTGATTCGTCGCGATGTGGAACCGGTGATGGTGGATCTTGGTTCGGCTGTGGACGCTGCGAACGCGATTAGCCTTTGGCGTGCTTCGTTGGGTGCCGATGATGAAGCGAAGCAGGCGGGTGATCAACTTCGCAAGCAGATCTGGGAACCGCTGCTGCCGCATATCGGTGATGCGAAGTTGGTGTTTGTTTCGCCTGACGGTGTGCTGGGGCAAATGCCGTTTGCTGCATTGCCTGGGAAAGCGGAGCGCAGCTATCTGATCGAAGACCATGCGATCGTGATGTTGCCGGTGCCGATCTTGCTGCCGAAGTTGATGGAGCGGGAAGCTGGAGAATCCAAGCTGTTGGCGAGTTCGAGTGGCGGTAAAGTGACGGGGTTGTTGATGGGGGATGTGGATTACGATGTCGCGTCGAAAACGGCTCCCACGACACCGACCGCCGAACCGAACTCTTCCGCTCCGCTTTTGTTAGCGAACAACACGATCAGCCGCGCACGTGGCGACACCACCTATCAACCGCTCGCGGGCACCGGTCCCGAGATCGACGCGATCGCCCAACTGTTCCGCAGTCATGGTGATTCCGCCGATCAAAACCTGATCGAGTTGCGACAGCGTGATGCTACGGAATCCGCCTTTCGAGCAGCAGCAAGCAGTGCGCAGTGGTTACACCTAGCGACCCACGGTTTCTTTGCTCCCGCGGACAAAAAGAACGCACTGTCCGCTGCCGAAATCGACAAATCAAAATCGACGCTGCAAATGTCCGGCTTCGACGACAACAAGCACCAACCCTTCGTTGGCTTCAGCCCCGGTCAACTCTCGGGCCTCGTCTTCGCCGGAGCCAATCAACCACCCCAAGTAATCGATCCGCTCGCCCCCGACCAATCGATCGACGACGGCATCATGACTGCCGACGAGATCGCCTACATGCAACTCGAGAACGTCGAACTCGCTGTCCTCTCGGCCTGCGAAACCGGACTCGGCGAAACCGCAGGCGGCGAAGGTATCCTCGGTCTCCAACGAGCCTTCCAAGTCGCTGGCGCACGCACCACAGTTACCAGTCTCTGGCAAGTCGACGACGCAGCAACACAAGCCCTCATGATCGAGTTCTACCGCAACCTCTTCGAACGCAAACTCAGCAAACTCGAATCCCTCCGCCAAGCCCAACTCTGGCTGCTCAACCACCCCGAAGCGATCGCAGGCGTTGATTTGACGAGCAGCGCAGCGACCGAGAGAGGCCCCGAACGCAAAATCAAAATCACTGCCGACACCAAAACCGTTGCCGACAAACCAACCCGCAGCCTGCCTGCTTACTGGGCCGCGTTCCAATTGTCGGGTGATCCACGCTGAGGATCGCTGTGACCCCGTTCGGGGTCAGACGGTATGTTGCTTATCGTATTCCGGTGGTATTCGCTTCGCTCGACCACCGGCTAATGGCTTGAATCCCTATCGGGATGAAAATTTCGGGAACTATCTCGGAAGGATTCGCGTGCGCTATCCCGGAGGGATCTCAGCGATTAGCCACAGGTCGCGCAGCGCACCTGTGGACAACAACGACAATTTTCGACGCCGACCCCGAATGGGGTCGCAGCATCCAGCATGATCGTGCTGTGACCCCGTTCGGGGTCGGAAGGGAATGTTGCGTCTCGTATTCCGGTGGTGTTCGCTTCGCTCGACCACCGGCTAATGGCTTGAAAGCCTGCGGGATGAAAACGCCAGTGATTCATCTCACCGCAACCCGAGCCTTCTAACATCCCAACAATAGCCAACGCAGTCACTCGATGTGGCTGCGTATTTTCGTGTCTTCGTGGTACCCAAATTGAGTTAGACATTCGTTTTCAAAAATACAGCGGACGGCGTGTCGGGTTCTAAAAGCCCAGAAAGAGCCACCCAATTTTTGAGCCGCGAATGAGCTGGCGGTACAGGTGGCCCAGCCAATTTGCGGGGGATGAATCGCGTACCCGCCACTCAAGGTTTGGGTGGCTCCTTTTACCATTGAAATCACCGGCGACAGCTACAGACTACGAGGGCGAAAAGCCGATACATCAGATATCGACTCATCCAAGAAGACAACAAAAACCGGCCAAACCCGCAAACCGGGTCCAAGTGCCGACGCGACCGAAGAAACCACCTAAAACCATTCCAATCACTGGCTGGTTTTGACTCGTAAACTGGTGGCCGGTTTTAACCCGCAAACTGACAGCCCCTTGATGCCTTTCGCCTAAAGTGCAGTGAAGTAGATGTGGCACTAAATGCCATTTCTCTCGCCTCGTTTACTCCACTGAACCGACCAACCTGCCTGCCCAGTTTAAGGGCGTTTCGCACGTTCTGACATCCCCAGATGAATGAAACGCCGGACAGCCCTCGAAGTATGCAAACCAGCAAACTGGCAAAACGAAATAGAAGACCGCTAGCAACCGTGCTGAGTTCAGGCACCCCCAGCGGGTCGGTACTGTCACGCTCGGCAAGTATTTGTTGCATGGCCACGATCGCTTCGGTGGACCATCGAGAGCCAGAACCAGCCAATACTGATGCGCGAAGTTCCTCGCTCGATTTATCTTTCAAAGACGATTTGATGGCCGCCACCATCGAGGCATTTTTGCCTCTCGTCGCGACCGCTGCGTGATACATTGCGTCTCGTTCTTGACGTTTTCTCACAATCGCTTTCTGTCGTTCATCGCTCGCCTGAACTTTTTCCTCGCTCGCGCGTTTCTGTGCGCAGGTCGTACAAAATCCAGAGGCGAGATCACGGTTGCTGATTGTCAGTTCGATCGAACAAAGTTGACAAGACGCCATAGATATTCCATTTCGAGTTAGGTTCAAATGCTGGATTGAGCACAATACGACTACGACTCGTCAGTTGCCCGCCAAGCGGTATGTAACTTTAATACAAGCTTCAACAAGCGAAACAATGTCGCTCAATCTCCCCAGATCTTTCTTGTCCGGAGCATCAATCGGGAGCATGGCTTGGCGGAAGGCGAACGTGTAGATCTTGAGAATCTCACTCACGTCGCCGATCTGATTTCGTTATGGCAATCGCGTGCTCGATAAGTCGTGCAGGCCCGACCGTAGCGGATGAGATGAGTCGACGTGCGAAGTGAATGCGTTCAGTCTTTCACCTGAGTGCAAACAGGTCATCAAGTTCGGTTTTCCCGTTCTTTGGCTGGACTCGTCTTATCGCTGACGACGACTTGATCGACCGTCGTTGAATGCGATACCGGTTATCTGGGCGACTCAGGCGATAATAGCATGTCCATGTCGGGTAAAACAGGCGCATCGGGGACGTTTCCTGTCGCATCGGGAACTACAAGTTCCTCAGTGATGGCACTCAATTCAGACGGTGGAAGTTCCTGTTCGTTGCCCAGGGCCTCGACAACAATTGGGCGTAACAGAAGCCGTTGATTTGCATCGCATTTTTCATAGGCTTGCTTCAGCGATGCTGTCAGCTCCAACGACTCTTCGCGACCAACAGCATCTGCGATAGACTTCAAAATCCAGGCAAGATGAAATACTTGAGCGAACCAGTTTTCATCAACTTCAGCATTTGCCGATTGCTCGGCATGCCACAGGGGTTTGAGTCTCGCTTTGGACTCGCGATAGACCTTTTCACGTGGAGTGCTTTTAAACGCCTGGTCAACTAACAAGACATCGTTGCCGGATGACGCAACAAGCCAGCGTCCATCAGGCGACAACTGCTGGTCATGGTTTTGAATCTCCCATTCTGCGTGTTCGAGTTTTTCCCCGCTCTTAGCATCCCAAACGAATTCCGAGCCATTGGAATCTTGTGAGTAGAGACACTTGCCATCATTGCTGAAGGCGACGATAGTAATCTCGTTGGTATGACCAAGCAGCGTCTTGATTTCTCTTTTCATCGCTGAATCCCAAAGCTTGATCGTCCCGTCGCTACTGCCGCTGGCTATTTGAGCACCGTTTGGACTGAAGGCAACGCTCCTGACCGCATAAGCCTTGCCTTGTATTCTGTCTACTTCGCTGTTCTTCGCCATGTCCCAGATTTTGATCGAACCATCTCGGCTGCCGCTTGCCAGACGCCAGCTATCAGGGCTGAAGGCCACATTTGTCACAGGATCGAAGTAGCCCGGCAGCGTACTGAGTTCCTGCCCTGTTTCCGTGTCCCACAGCTTGATCGTTCCATTGCTGCAGCTGACGAGACGTGCCCCGTCCGAGCTGAAGTTGATGCTGGTTACATCGCCAGTGTGCCCTACCAGCGTATTGAGTTCATTCCAAGATGCTGTTTCCCATAGTTTGATTGTTTCATCTTGACTTCCACTGGATAACCGAGTGCCGTCGGGGCTAAAGGCTACGCTGATCACAACATCGCTGTGCCCGTTCAGCGTTTTGAGAACATTTCCCGTCGCTACATCCCAGAGCTTAATCGTCTTATCCTCACTGGCACTGATTAGGCGGGAGTCGTCGGGGCTGAAGGCGACGCACGCAACCCACCCGGCATGTCCCATCAGTGTGTTGAGTTCACGTCCCGTAGCCGCATCCCGTAATTTAATTTCATCAAAACGTCCACTGGCCAGAATGGAGCCGTCGGAACTAAAGGCGACACTGTTCGTCGTATTATGATCGAAAATAGTTTTTCTCTTGACCTTGCTAGCCGTAGAGGAGGCCGACTGTTTAAACGTGTATAGTTCGCGTCCCGTCTCCACGTCCCAGACGGCAACCGTATCTTCTCCCAAATTGTTGTCGATACCAGCTACACGCAAGCCATCAGGACTGAACGCGATAAGATCAAAAGTGGTACTGCGCCCATGCAGGGTCCTGAGTTCGCTACCTGTTACTGCATTCCATAATTTCACCGTATTGTCATCGCCGCCACTCGCCAGAAGTGAGGCGTCAGGGCTAAACGCGAGGCAGCTAACGGTCTTCGTGTGTCCCTCCAACCAAAGGTCGCTGTCCATCGCTAAATCCCATACCTTGATCGTATGATCCTCACTACCACTAACCAAACGCGTACCATCTGGACTGAAGGCGACGCTTGAAGCGGAACCAGAATGCCCTAGAAGTGTGCGACGTCGAAAACCGTTTGCTGCATCCCAAAGCACGATCGTATCGTCCTCCATGCCACTTGCCAGAAACGAACCGTCTGGACTGAAGGCGAGGCTCGTTACTGGGGCAGCAGGAAATGCCAAAAAAGGAATTTCGATCGCTGTTGCGATATCCCATAAATTGATTTTGGACTGGGAGCTGGCGCTAGCTAAGGAACAGCTCAAGAATAAGTTCCCGGTTTACCGAAATCGAATGGTTTGATAGTTGTATTGAGGTAAGTGGTCATCGTAGCGGATGCAGTCACCAGTAAGAAAATCTTCAGTCGCCTTCACACCTCGCTCATAGACCT
>JBGSIA010000024.1:0-22430 GCA_041751935.1 Pirellulaceae bacterium
CGAACCGTAGCGGAATTTGGCGACGGGTCTGGAATCGTTTACTACCGTCAAAGACGTGCTTGCCGCCAATAACTCAAACAATTGATGGAAAACCCACGCAAATTAAATGAAATGCGATGTTACCAAGCCGACTGCACCCAGTTAGCGGTGGATGCTGGTATCCGACAGTTCCAACTGGTTCACGGGGAAAAAGAACTGCTGCAGAACACCTTCGTCGGTGCCGTCAGTGTTTTGACCGATGTGCTGGAATCACTTCGCCCTGCTGCCATCCAGCAATCGCAACGCGTCGATCAGGTGATGAAGGCCTGCGAGACCGCATTGGGAGGCACCGGGTCGTGGGAGTATCGACTTGCAGGTCGCGTCGGATTGATCGGCTTTGCACTCTTGCCGTTCGAAGATCAAGAGCTTTTCATCAAGCTTAACCCAGGCGATCCTCGAAGTAACATGCTACTCGATCGCGTGGCGAATACTTCGGCAAGACTTATCGACCGCATTCCGCGATTACAAACCGTCAGCAAGATCATTCAACTGCAAACCAAGGCGGACGGCAGCGCGCTTTCGGAGCCACTTGACTTCAGCGGTGCCGAACTAGGAGCGACTCTCTTGCGAATTGCAATCCACTGGACCAACATGACACAATGTGGCCGTTACCCCGATATTGCCATCCAATCTCTGCGTCAAGCGATACCAAATTTGACTGCCGCTATCGAAGAAGTTCTGTTGGAATTGGAACCGTCTCAAGCAAGTAAGAAACCAAAGCGTGTGTCACTTGGAGAACTTGTCGAAGGGATGGTGTTACTTGAGGATGCGTGCAGCCTCGAAGGCGGTGTACTTCTTCGCAGCGGGCGAGAACTTACCAGTGCCATTATTGAGAAATTTCGTTTCCATTTCAGTCGCAGAGGTGATTGTAGCCGCATCTATGAATCGACGACATTCTTGGTAGGGACACCGTAGTTCAGAATTCATTGTGGTGACGGCATACCAAAAGGCGAGAAAGTGCTGTGAAAGTTAACCAATGACTGACCTGAGCGACGTGGTTTCCAAGCGGGGGCCGATCGTTTTTCGAATTGCCAGCCCTATCGTTGGCTAGCCCTCGAAATGTCGCCTAGTTTGCGGTTGATGGCAGATTTTGCACGGGCGAGGCAGCAACCGCTGTTGAATTCGCCTACGATGGAGTCATTCTCGTAGCAAAATGTTTTCATTGGAGATCGCACCATGGCGTTGCGCAAACCAGTTGATCGAAGAACCCTGCTGCGCGGCTCGTGCGGATCGGTTCTCGCATTGCCGCTCTTGAATGCCATGGCGACCGCGAATGACGCGAAAAACGTTCCTATACGCATGGTTTGCGTTGGAACAACCTTTGGCTTCATTCCGGATCTGTTTTTTCCGAAACAGCCCGGTCGCTCTTATGTGTTGCCTCCGCTGCTCAAACCGCTGGAACGACATCGCGATCAATTCAGCGTCTTTTCACATCTCGATCATGGTGCCAACGCCATTGGTGGCCATCAAGGAACTCACGCTTTTCTGTCAGGTATTCTGTCGAAGAATTCCAAAGGCTATGCCGAGCAAAATGTAAGCGTTGATCAGAAGGCAGCGGAACAAGTCAAGCTCGAGACCCGATACGCTTCGTTGCAGATCTCTTCCGGTAGCGATCCGACAAATTTGCTTTCGTGGACAACCGCAGGCGTCGCCGTTCCGCCGATCCAGGATCTACGCGCGTTGCATGCGATGTTGTTTCAGCAATCGAATCTTCACGAGCGAAGTTTGTTAAAGCAGCTTCACTCAGACCAGTTGAGTATTCTCGATCTCGTGAATACAGATGCACGCCAGTTGCTAGGTCGTGTTGGCAAAGAGGACAAGGAAAAGCTGGACCAGTATTTCACTGCAGTTCGTTCCGTCGAACGAAGGCTCACTGCGTCGTCGGCGTGGATAGATCGACCCAAACCCAAGGTCAGCTATGAGTTGCCATCGGATGCGAACGAAATGAACTTCGTTGATCGAATCCCGCTGTACTACGACCTTATCGCACTGGCCTTACAGACGGATTCAACGCGTGTCGTCACTTTCGAAATTTCTGATCTGGGGCCAAATTTTGGTGGGCTGCCGATCTCGCGCGGATACCACCAATTGACTCACCACGGAAAGGTCGAAAGCTATCTTGAAGAACTTGCAATAATCGAAATGTTTCATACGACCCAGTTCGCGAGGTTTCTTGATCTGCTTGCGGATGTTCAAGAGGCGAACGGAAAAACTCTGCTCGAGAATACCATGACCTTGCTTGGCAGTGGTATGGGCAATGCAAGCTCTCACTCCAATCGCGATTTGCCGCTCTTGCTCGTCGGAGGTGGATTTCGCCATGGGAGCCATCTGTCGTTTGAGAATAATAAGACGCGACCCGGCGCGACACCGGCATCAAATCTGTTTGTTTCCATGCTTCAACGTTTTGGATTGAAAACGGATAGCTTTAATCTTGCAACGGGACCGCTTGCAGGTCTGGAGCCAATTGGATGACTCCTCATCGACTCTCAGATCCATTGCACTTATTTCCTGCTGGCCCGTCGTGTGGCGCCAGCGTCGTAATTGCATACATCGTCTTGGGACTTTGTGCCCTCGATGCCGCACTCTGTCACGCCGGCCAACTCCCCGCATCGATCCCACCATTTCTTGGCAGGTACTGCGTTTCTTGCCATGACGACGAGAACAAAAAAGGGAATCGTTCTTTCGAGTCGCTTTTGAGCGATGCTGAGCTCGCGGAGGGCTCCCCTAGGGAGGCGACCGACCTGCTGCTCACCGAGGTGGTCGACCAACTCAACCTGGGTGTGATGCCTCCTCAGTCGACCGATGTGCTGCAACCTGATGAGGACCAGCTTGCGAAAGTGATCTCCGATATCACGCACTATCTGTTGACCCAACGCGAAGGCCAACGACCAACGTCGGCCGTGTTGCGTCGTCTAACTCGATACGAGTACAAGTACACGCTTCGAGACCTTCTTGGAATCGATACCGAAGCGATCGACGAAACCGTGCATTTCCCCGCCGACACGAAGTTGGACGGCTTTGTCAATATCGGCTCAGAGCAGTCACTGTCAGAGCAACAATTGCAACTGTACCTGGATGCAGCCCAGCGATATCTCGATGAAGCTTTGGTGTTTGGTCGCCAACAACCGAATACTCAAATTTGGACATTTGAACCCGCTGATTTTGTTCACTCGCTCTTTGAAGATATTCGCGTGGCCTACCGAGTTCTCGATAGAGAGCGACGTTTTATCGACATTGGGCATGGCGAGCCAGTCGAAAGATACCCTACGTATCCGATGAAATTCGCGGCACATGGGGTACCCGTTTCAGGTCAATACCGAGTTCGCATTAAGGCGGCGGGAGTTGGTCGAAAACATCCCTACGATCCAAGTCTATTTAAATGTGACTTGTCGGTGCCTTTAAAGCTTGGGTTATGGCATATTCCCGATCAGCGTTTGCTTGCTGCTGGAGCGTCCGAGGGCCGTGTGTTCGCTGGAGCGTTTGATCTGGACGACGATACACCGCGCTGGTTTGAAAAAGTGGTTTGGATGCCCGCTGGTTCTTCCGTGTTTGTTCATTGGCTCAACGGGGAAGGGTCGGCTAAGCCGCTACTCGGAAAAATTCGCCCTCGGTACCATCCAGAAACGACGACACTGACGGATGTGGAGATCGATGAACTTCGTGAACAAGGAAAGCAGATACTCCCAGAGCAATTAAAACCAACGTCTCATTTGTCGGATGTCTATCAAGGTCCGCGTGTGCGAGTTTTTGAAATGACCATCGAAGGTCCGCTGCACGAACATTGGCCACCGGCGAGCCACCAACTTATCGTTGGCAATGAACTTGATCCCGCCGCAGTCGACGTCGCTCGATTGTTGGAAGTTTTTGCCGCAAAGGCTTTTCGGCGGCCAATCGTCGCTGGTGAAATCGACCACTACGTCCAGTTCGTACAACAAAAAGAATCCACAGGCTGTCCTCGTGACGAAGCCATCAAGTTGGGTCTTGCTGCGATTCTCGTCTCACCCAAGTTCTTGTTTCTTGATGAAGGAAATGCTGAAACAGATCGCAAGTTAAATGATTTCGAATTGTCGACACGACTCGCATATTTCTTGTGGAGTTCCTTGCCAGATGAGCGTTTATTGGAACTGGCCGCGCGAGGTGAATTGCAAAACGCGGAGACGTTAGCGACTGAAGCGGAACGCATGCTCGATGATGCTCGGTGCGATGCCTTGACAAATCACTTCACCGATGCATGGCTAAGGCTGGATAAATTGGGCTCAATGCCGCCCAGTACTTCGCAGTATCCAGCGTACTATTTTCATCGTTTGGAGAAGGCGATGAAGACAGAAACGAGGACCTTCTTTCGCTATGTATTAGTGGAGAATCGCCCCGTGACGGACTTCCTTGATGCGTCGTACACGTTCGTCAATGACGCCCTTGCACGCCACTACAGAATCAGTGACGTGATGGGCGAATCGCATCAAAAAGTGATGTTCCCAGAAGGAATTCGGCGAGGCGGTTTGTTAGGGCAAGCCAGTGTCTTGACAGCGTCGGCCAACGGCATTGAAACATCGCCAGTCGTCCGCGGTGTTTGGGTTTTGGAATGTTTACTGGGGACTCCACCGACACCGCCACCACCGGACGTCCCTCCGATCGAACCTGATACGCGAAACGCAACCACTCTTCGCGAACAACTCTCTAAGCATCGCACCGGAGCGACCTGTGCGGAATGTCATGCGAAGATTGACCCCTGGGGTTTTTCACTTGAATACTTTGATCCGATCGGAACGTTCCGCGAGCGATACACAATTTTTACCGGTCGAGGCCGTATCGCTAGACGCCGCGACGGTCATGCCGTCGATGGTTGGAGCCAACTACCGTCCGGTGCCATGGTTCAGAATGAAGCGGACTTGAGGCGAGAGTTGTTAGCGAGGACGGATTTGTTCACGCGCAACTTGACCAAGAAATTGCTCCTTTATGCTTGTGGTCGCGAGCTAACTTTCGCTGATGCGGTTGAGGTAGAAAAAATTGCCCAAAGCCTTGCCGAGAACGGATATGGGCTTCGCGATTTGGTCTTGGCAATCATTATCAGCGATTCCTTCCGAAGTCGATAAGTCATGATAATTTGCCACGCAATCACGGATATCAAAACTATTTACAAGCCGGGCTATCCAAACACGCCTTCGATTTGCTCGATGTAATCTAATGCCTCTTCGAACGTCTTTGTTTCTACCCCAGACACTCGTCCAGTACGATCACAATAGCCAAGCGTTATCCGATCGTCGAACCAAGGGTGTGCGGCGAGCCGTCGATGACGTTGGTACTTTGCATAGATTCCGTTCCCGTGCATCAACTCATAGTATGATCACAGCATGACTTTGCAAGATAATTTTCCGAGCAGCGGCCGAATCGTAGCTGTCGATTTTGGTACCAAACGGATCGGTGTTTCGATCTGTGATCCAGACTGGATCTTGGCCAGTCCGCTGGATGTGTATGCGTCGCTGGACAAGGAACGCGATGCTGTTTACTTCATCAGGCTAGTTCAACAAGAACGTGTCTCGGCGTTCGTTGTTGGGTTGCCGATTCATTGTGATGGTGGCGAAAGCCAAAAGAGTGCACAATGTCGCGAGTTTGCCGCTTGGTTGCACCAGGCGACCTCGTGTCCCGTGCGACTGTTTGACGAACGCTTTACTACCAGCGCGGCGCGACAGCGACTCTCAACCAGCGATTCAAAAAAACGATCCAACAAACGTCCTGTTGATGCGATCGCAGCGCTGGTGCTTTTGGAGTCGTTCCTGGAAGCATGTCGTTATCGAGGCGAGATTGCCGGCGAGTTGCTGCAAGCCCCTGCATTGGGAGGCGAGCCGCTGGACGATCAAGCGAAGTAGTTTCTTCACGGTCGTCGATACGATAAGTAGTGGTCAACGACGCCGACGACAACGACGTCTCGTTGTGAGGTCGTCTCTTTACGAAGGCGTCGTCGCTTCAACTAGGCAGCGTCGACTTCGCCAGTCAACGATTCGAGCAAATCAATAAACCGTCGTTCGGCCTCGCGGCGGCGGCGGACACGTTCGCCCAGGCTCCAACCGGAGCGAATTTCCAACACACGGCGGGACACTTCCATATCCGAGAGTGTCTCATTTTGAACCGAAACAGGGATTTCCGAGACGCTGGGAAGAGTAGTGGTCGTCAACATAGTAGATTCCTCCTGAAAACCATTCACCGAGCAAACTCGGTCATTAACGTAACGTTGTGAAACATCAGCCAAATTCGCTCGCTGCGGATTTGGCACTGACACCGCCAGTGCGAAGGACGAGTGAAGCAACAGGTGTGCCAATCGTTAGAAGCGGTACTAATATTTCTTTAATCGCTTGCGGAGAATTCGACAAAAGCCGCAGTATTAGCACCGGAAATAATGGGTCAAGACGGCAGATTCCACTGGTCCAGGCGGCCAATTCTCGCATTGAAAGTCTTGCAAAGATTTCAATACCCGACCTGGAAGTTGCAAAACCACGAGTTGGCCGTCGCATTTTTCGCCAACAACTGCGGCTAGCACACAGAGCCAGGAACCGAGACTGACTTGACCCTGCAAATCAACGTATTGCAGCACGCCCCCAGCGTCGTAGAGCATTCCGAATAGTCGCTCCTGGCCGCGATTGGCAACAAACCCAAACGATCCATCGGGCTCAAAGCTGCAACCAGCGGTCTCCTGCAGCCTAGCGGCGGCTTGGTCGAAACTCGCCGGCAAGGGGCCATTGTTCGGTCCGTACAGGTACAGATGAAAGTGATTCATGGCGCTAGCTGCACAGGAAACGAGATCAAGTTCAAATCAAATGATCCAGTTCATCGGTTAGTTGCTGAAATCGCAAAAGCGTCGTGGCAACCGGTTCTGGACTGGTCATATCCACTCCGGCATCGCGCAGCAAATCCAGCGGATCTTTGCTGCAACCGCCCGAGAGGAACTTCAAGTAATCCGCCAATTCTTGCTCGCCGCCTTCGAGAACTCTTCGTGATAGGGCGACTGCGGCGCTCAAGCCCGTTGCATACTTGTAGACATAGAACGCGCGATAGAAGTGAGGAATGCGGAAACACTCCAGATCAAGCTGCTCGTCGATAACGAAGTTTGGGCCAAAGTAGGCGGTGAGCAACTTGCGGTAGGCACCACGAAGCGATTTCACTGTCAGTGCCTCGCCGGCTTCGGCCATCTCGTGAGTTATTTTCTCGAACTCGGCGAACATCGTTTGTCGCACCACGGTGGCTCGAATGCTATCGAGTTCGTTGTTGATCAAATAGGCTCGCTCGGTGTCACTGGTCACATTTTTGATTAAGTGATCGGTAAGTAGTTGCTCGTTGAACGTGCTCGCAACTTCTGCGACAAAGATGGTGTAATTGTAATATTGGAACGGTTGGCTGCGTGCTGAATACCAACTGTGCATTGAGTGCCCCGCCTCGTGCGTGAGCGTAAACACATCGTTCAGCACTTCCTCTTTGAAGTTCATCAGGATGTACGGGTCACCATCGAAAGTACCGCAACTGAACGCGCCGCTCTGTTTTCCACGATTCGGATATCGGTCTGCCCAGCGACCTTGCAAGCCTTCGGCGAGAACGCCACAGTACTCGTCACCAAGTGGCGCCAGCGATTGCAGGATCACCTCACTGGCCTGTTCCCAAGTGTGATGTTTCTTGATGTCGCTCAAGATTGGGACGTAAGTGTCGTAGTGATGAAGGTCGGGCAAGTTCATTTTACGACGACGTACATCAAGGTAGTGATGCACGGCAGGTAACGACCCGCGAACGGCTGTGATCAAGTTTTCGTAAACGGCGGTGGGCACATTGTCGGGAAACAACGCTGCATCCAGACTGCTGGCATAGTTGCGCGCCTTGGCATAGTAGACATCGCGCTGGATACTTCCGGCGAGTGTCGCAGCGAGTGTGTTCTCGTGAGAGGAAAACTGTTCATAGTATTGCTCAAATGCCTGACGACGAACACTTCTTGATGGACTGATCAACAGTTGGCCGAAGGTTGCGTGAGACAGTTCAACTTTGCGTCCGTTGTGATCTTCGACATGCCCGAACCGCAGATCGGCGTCGTTGAGTTGGCGAAACGCATTGCCTGCCGCGCCAGCCATCTCACCTTGCATTGCCAATAACCGTTCTTCGCGATCCGACAAGGTATGCGGTCGGTAGCGAACCAATCGCTCCAGCGAAAGGCGAAATGGCGAGACGGCGGGATGCTCGAGGTATTTCGCCATCGTTGCTTCGTCGATCGCCAACAATTCTGGACGCATGTAGCTGGCGGCTTGTCCAGCACGAACGGCTAGATTTTGGAAGCGAGCCTTCATCGCTTGCGAGTCACTATCGCCTTGGTCCTCCGTGGTGCGCAAGAACGCGTACGTACCTAGACCCTCGGCGCGGCGATCAAAATCATTGTCGAATTTCAATGCGTCGGCGAGAGACTCGGCGGATTCTCCGAGTCGCCCCTGAAACGTCTCGAAGGTTGGGATGAGCTGTTCGAGTTTCTTGAACTCGATTTCCCAAGCTTCATCGTTGGCGTACAGGCTGGTGAGATCCCAACAATCTTTGGCGTTAACTTCGTTGCGGCTGGGAAGCGTGGCGGTACTCATCCGTAGAGTGTCCTTCGGTGGTGCGTTGCATCAAAAGACAAAGATTGTAACGAAATCGTGGCCAGCGTCAGTCGGGGCCACGCGCCAGCTTTGCGGAGGGATTCATTTTGTTGTATAAATAATTAGTCAAAATAGGCGTTTGAACTGAATCATCATTCGCGAAGGTCGGTCCCATGTTGACGGTCAAGTGTCCCAAGTGCAGTACGGCGCTCAAGCTCCAGCAAGCGCCCGCTTCCGGCCAAGTCAAGTGTCCAAAATGCGGCGCCGTCGTGGGTGTCCGTGCGACCGCTCCCGCCGGTCGTGTCGTGGACCCGAACGATGATACGTTCGACTTCGGCCAGGTTAAATTTCCTGCCGCCGTAGCAGCACCCACGGTTTCGCATTTCCGTAGCAGCGGCAATTTGAAGCCCTATACCGGTCCCATCCCTGGAGACCCACTGGCCGCCGTCGCCGCGCCGCAAACCAGCGGAGATCCGCACGGCGGCGGTGCTGTTGCCACAACGCCCAGCAAGAAAAAAGGAATCAGTCCTAAAATGCTGATCGGGATCTTGGGCGGAGTTGCATTGCTGCTAGTCGGTGGAATCGTCGCAGTCGTAATGATGAGTGGGTCTGGCGGTAGCGAGGGGCCTCAAGTCGATGTCATTGCTGAAGCACAAGCCGCCGCACCGGAGAATTACTCCGCCGTTGGAATCTACGGCACTGTCGTGCTAGTGCCCAAGGGCGACGACTTAGGAGAGGTTCCAAGTGCAATCGAATCCAGGGCGATCCTCAGTTCCGGCTCAGGCAGCGTGTACTACCTCGGCGCAATGAATGGCGGCAAGCTGGAAATTGATAATGAGCAAATGCGTAAGAAGGCATCGCGAATGCTTGGCGGCGACGTTTTGGGTGGACAAGACACCGAGCGCAACGGCTACAAGGGCATCAAAGGGATGCTCGATGGCAGCGTTTTTTTACCTCGAATGCAAGTTGAGATTTATCATGTCAACGAGATATTCGCAATCATTGGATGTGCCCCGGCCAGCATGGGTGCCGACCCGAGCGTACCCGTTGATCGCGCCCTGGAGACCGAAGAACAGGACATCTTTTACAAGTCGTTTAAAATTGGCTCGCCGCCCGGCGGCTGGTTTTAGCAATGGACTTCCCGTTCAATCGTCAAGGTTGAACGTCATTCTTCATTCTTCTTCGCCCAAAAGTCGCCGTTGGATTTCCGGCAGTTTCTGGGCGTGGTAACGATGCGTTCTTACGGCATCGAGCATCGCCATCAATACGACGACCAATAGCGACACGATGACCAACATCCAGCAAACGCCCCAAATAACACTGGGGCCGAACGCCGTGGCAATGAGAATCAACACACCACTCAAACCGAGCATGATGTGGACACGGCGACGACCGCGGCTTCGGCGCGCGAGATAGGATTGATCCAATTCACTGTCGTCGCGTTCGTGCTCCCAACCAATTTGCTCGTTGTGATGCAACCAAATTGCAAAGAGGATCAAGGTGGCTGAGAGTATCAATCCGCCGGCAAACATCACTAAGCACCTCTTTGAAACGCTATCGATTCAGATTCGATTGTTCGATCAGCCAAGTGTGGACGACCCAGACAACTGCAGCGAGCGATTGTCCGCTGCAGTTTTCCGGCACATCTTGCTCGGTATGCCAATACGATGGCGCGCCCAAACCTGGTCGGGGATAATCGAAATCGATGATATCAATGGTTGGGATTCGGGCAATTTGAATTAGCGGTAAGTGATCGTCACGCAACTCATGACGAACCCTGGGAACAAACGCAGTCACTCCCAGTCTTTCCGCGGTGCTCCAAACCGAACGAGCGACGTCGCGGGCATAACGGATGCTATTTTGTTCAAAATAAATCTTCAATTCCCGATCACCGACCATGTCCAACAGGATGCCTGCCTGAAAAGCGTTTACCGGCGGTTGTGCCGCGTATTGCTGGGCGTAATAGGTTGAGCCGTGAAAGTACTCGTCGCGTGGGTCTTGAAAAACAAACTCTTCGCCATCGAATAGCACGATGTCGACACCGACATCGTCCGGCAGCGCAGCGAGAGAATGGGACAGCTCCATTAGCGCCGCAGTACCGCTGGCTCCGTCATTGGCACCGACAAAAACGCCCTTGCGATTTTGCCGATCGCGATCGGGAAACGGTCGTGTGTCGTAGTGCGCACAAAGCAAGAATCGTTTGATGCGTCCCGGGTACCATGAAGCAATCAAGTTCGCCATCGGGACTGCTGAGCCATCTTCGGGGTGCCGAGTCGAAAAATGCTGTAGCTCAACTTTTGCGCCGCGTGCGGTAAAGAATTCAGTTAAGTATCGTTGCTGACGTTTCATCCCCTCGCTGGCCGACGGACGCGGCCCGATCTCACACAATTGAATGAGGTACGACATCGCACGGTCACCGTTGTATTGCGATGGGATAGGAACTGACGTCGGATTCGTGGGGGGGCCGGTATCGCTAGTGAACCCGTCGGAAAGATACGCAAACCAGCCCAAACCGGCAACCAAAATCAACACGACCGTCGCAATTGGGACGAGATTCTTAGCCGGTGCGGGTTTACCCGAGGTATCCAAGTCAGCAGGCGCTTCGGAACGAGCGGCCGCTGAAGGTCGCCGCTGTGAAACACGTGCTGTGGTTTCGCTTGGTGAGGTCATTGCCTTATTCTGAGCGATTGACCCTAAATTGCCCAAGGGGAATCTAGGCGATTGCCCCATTTTTATTCGCGCAAACCGCGTCACGTTTCGTTTTCAGCGATTTCGAGACTCTGTCGGACTTCGTCGCCAGCGGTCCAGTAAAAAATGATTCCAATCACTGCCGTGAGCAACTTCACCATCTCGAACACCAGCGCCACGAGCGTTCCCGAAGCTGGCGTGGGTTCCGATGGGATCACGTGGTAGAGCCATTCCATCGCCAATTCTAAAACACCAAGCCCCGCCGGCGCAATGGGTAACGCCGAAGCGAGCATACCGATAGGCACAATCACAAAATGATCGGCAAGCGTTGGAGTCGATGGGTACAAACCGCGAGCTATCAAGAAGAGACTCAGTGTCAACCCAGCATGGACGAGTACGCTCAGCAGGATCGATGCAGCAAAGGCAGCCTTGTGCGAGTGAAACATTCGCAACGGGCCGGCGATCGGTACGAAAACACGACCGATCCAACGAAATTGCATGAGTCGCTGCATCAGCAGATCAACAAAATTGCCACCAAATACCAAAATCGCCAGCACGACCGTTCCGAGAATCACGAGGCTGATGGTCGCGAAACGCACTTTTTTTAGGTTTTCATCAGCAAGATCCCCAGGCCCGGTCCAAAAAAAAGCCGTCGACACCAATAAGACCAGCCCATACAGGCCCACGCCACGATCCACCAGCACCGATGCCACCGCTTCAAGCCGTTTCCCAGGGCTTCGCTGGGCCAAGAAGATCGCCTTGAACAGGTCGCCGCCTACACTGCCAGCGGAAACAAAACTTAGCAAAAAACAAATGCTTCCGAGTCGAAACGCCTCTACCATAGAAAGCTGAATGCCTTGGCAGCGAACGAGAATCCCCCAACGGAAAAAGGTGAACGAAAGAGACACCAGTGCCAGCATTAGTGCACCGGCAAGCATCGTGTAATCTTTGGGTTGGGAAGCGAATCGGCTCCATTCCTCTGGGCCAATTCGCCACAACAAAAACGCAATGATGGCGCTGGGGACGGAGAATTTGGCGAGCGCCAGGGCGATCGATTTGAAACTTGGGTGCATCGGGCGAAGAATACTCGACTGAGCAACCTTGTCAAAGCGGCGACGATCCACTATTTTACGCGGCCAAACTCATTGGACCGGCGTCCAATCAAACGGACGCATCTGTTTGACTAAAAACATCTGTCTTTACTGAAGAATTGTTGACCGAGTAACGCCATGACCATGGACCAGAGCCTCAAGGTGCAAGCCGGGGCGATCAAATCACGAAATGTGCTGACACGAGCCGAACGTGTTGCACGCCTGAAAGAGCTTGAACGATTCAACGAGGACGAATCCAACGTTGTCGGCATGCCCAAAGTTCGCGTGCTGAAGGTTTCTTTGAAGAAGAAAAAGAAAGTCAAAAAGGCTGACGAAGTCGACGACAAGAAGGGCAAGAAGAAGAAATAAACGGTGGCTGGCGAAGCAATTTGCTTTGTCCACCCCAAAAATTCGGTTTTCTGTAAAACCGACCCGTTTCGCGAAACCGACCCGCGTGCCCCCCACGCGAGGTCGGTTTTTTTGTTTCCTGCGAGCTCACTTCCACTAGTTCATGAGGAAACGCCTGGACTGTTTGGCGAATTCCCTGATTTGCTCAACCGATACAATCCGACGTTCGTGATAGTCTGGGGCTAGATTGACGCTTTTGCAGTCAAATTCGTTGACACTCGATTTTCCACTTAACTATACTTCTGGAACGTGGCAAAATTACACGGCCTCCCAGCGAGTATTGGCCCGTGCGGAAAGCCTTATCGACAGCCTCTTTCTCTTGATGGTCGCAAACGAAACCGGAAACTTCATACGATGACCTTACTTGGGAAATCCTTCTCCGTTGTGATTCTGATTCTCAGTCTAACCTTCATGGTTCTGGCGTTGGCCGTGAACGCATCGCACCGCAATTGGCGCGACGTTGTTCTTGGCGATACCGGACTGAAGGCACAAATTGAAACGATCGAACGAACCAACGACCAACTCCGTGACTCCCGCGACCGCATTCAAGCATCGTTGGATCGCGAGCAAGCTGCTCGTCGAACCGCTTTGGCCGCGTTGCAAACGCAAAAGGACCAATTGCAAAGTCAACTGCAACAAAGTGAAGCCACAGTGACGACGCTCGAAGCAAAGAACACCGAGCTATCGCAAACCGACAAGGCCCGTGCTGAGGAGTTGCAGCGGCTAACCGACGAAACGGTTCGATTGCGTCAGCAGATTCGGACGGAGCAAGCGGATCGCGATAAGCTGTTCGCCCAGACTTTGACACTCACCGACCAAATGAACAAACTGCGAGGCGTGGTCCAGCTACAGCAAGAACGCAACAACCAGTTAATGGCTCAGGTCACTCGTTACAAAGAAGTCGTTGATGCCAAGGGCATCGATATGAATCAACCGCTCGATGGTGCCCCGCCCGAGCGTAATGGTAACGTGCTGGTGATCAATCGTCCGCGAAAGCTTGTGGAAGTTTCGATTGGCTACGACGACGGACTGCGACAGGGGCACTTGCTTGAAGTCACTCGCCAGAACCGCTATGTCGGCAAATTAAAAGTCGTCAGTACTGAACCAGATCGAAGTGTCGCGCAAATCATGGCCGATTACAGCGAAGGCATCATCCAGGAGGGCGATCGTGTCGACACAACTCTCGAGTGATACTAGTCGTAAGCAACCGCCGAGCGTCTACACGGTGATGTTGCTATTGAGCATGCTATTCATGCTCGTTGCGGTCGTGCTGATGTACGTCGAACTTCGGCGGTATGAACCGCAGTACTTCCGTACTAACGAGGCGAAGCCCAACGTGATGGTGCTACCGGATACGCGGCAAGCGATGATGTAGCTCCGTGGTGGGAAAAGAACTCTTGAACTGTAATTTCACGGCTGAATAATACCGCGATGAATGATTTGAATGCGCTCGTTGAAACTGCCGTAAAGTCGGCGCCTCACAACGCCCCAAAACCCTCAGCCACAAACGAAGCTGCGATCAGTAAAAGCGAGCGTGTCCGTCGATACCTAATTCAACATCCTGAGTCAAGAAATAAAGACGTTGTCCAGGCTCTTGCTAAATTCGGTGTGACAGTGGCTGACGTTGGGAATGCCAAGAACCAACTGAAGAAAAAAGCCAGTAAGTCTGCTCAGGGTAAGCGAACGGCTACGGTGGTTAAGTCGAATGCGGACAAGGCGTCCACAGCAAAGATTCCGTCAGAGCCCAAGCCTGTAATCTTGGATGCGAGCATTGGCTTGGACGTTCTCGAGGCCGGCATCGAGTTCATCAACAAGGCTGGCGGATTGAATGAAGCACAGTACGCACTCAATGTCATCCGCCGAATTAAGTCCATCTAGAATTCGTGCTGTCGATTGGTAGGTGCAAGGCTGGATTTTCCGCGTAGGAGATTCTGTCTCTTCAATGCAAAGATTGGCGAAGCATAGACGCTTGCCAGTTTGTCGCCCTTCATGCTTCGTGATAGGGGATCGAATTCACTCCACACACAAGTAACGTTGTATGTCCCGGGCAACACCCCGTCGCCTAAAGAAAAGGTTGAAATTTCAAACCTGCCGTCCGCACCGCTGACGCCCGTGGAAACTGCACCGGCAGCGGATGTGGGACTGCCTGCGGAATCCGTGTGCAATGTCAATACAACGCCCTCCACCGGTTGACCATCGACATGAACCGTACCGGTGACTTTCACCAGTTCAGGATCTGATGATGGACTGCTGCATCCCACCGACATGACCCAGAGGACCATGCACGCTAGCAATCTTCTCAGTGCGTCAGTGCTTTGGGCGTTCGTACTTTGGGCGTCAGTTTGATATATGGTCAACGATCTCTCCGCCTCGACGAGTGATATGCGCTGCAAACTCGTAAGCGTCGATGCTCTCGGTCAAGAACGCGACCGCGCCATCAGCAAATAAAAAGTGTGCGCCGCCGACATGGAAACTGTAATAGCCAAATCCGCGGGCATTGGTACAGTTGATCGCGCATGGCCCGCCCAGCGGCGGCCAAGACAAACCACCCTGCAGCGAGCCCTGCAACCAATGTTCGCCGCCAAGCAAATCTCCCCATCCGCCACCTTCCAGACCAATCAAATTCTGCGTCGCGATTGGATCCATGCGACGACCGCTGTATACCGTCGGTCCACCAGTGCGCTCACCGAGCAGAATCGTGTGCGAAAGCCCATCCATGATTCCGGCAAAGTTTCCGTCTTGAGATCCGCCAAACGCGATACTCACGACTTGCATCGCCCCTTCACGCGCCGCCGGCGGATTTGTGCCGTAAGCATGTTGAGCATACAAGCCGCGAACCCCGGTCGCTGGTGTAAAGTCACACGGTGCGATGTCGGTCGCCGTGAACGGCAATCCCGCCGGTGCCGCATTGAAAGTGTACCGCCGGTCCGCAGCATTTCCCGGTGACGAGGGACAAACAAAATCGGCCAGCGGAGTTTGAATCACTTTCACACTCTTGGGGCTCAATTGATCGACCGGCAGGGTGCTGTGGTCGAGTTGCTCAAAGACGGCTTGCTGTTCTAAGTACGGCAGGATCGCAACTGTCCAAGGTTTGCCGTTGAATGCGGCTGACGGCGGCGTATCGAGCCACCAAGCTCGTGGCAGTTTATTGAACGCGCCGTGATAATTATGGAATGCCAGCCCAATTTGCTTCACGCGGTTACTGCACTGCATCCGCCGCGCCGCTTCCCGAGCGGCTTGGACCGCCGGCAATAATAACCCCACCAGCACTCCGATGATCGCGATCACGACCAGCAACTCGATCAGCGTAAAAGCCTGCCGTCGCCTCAATCGCCGATTGGAACATACGTTAAGTCTCATCATTGGAATTTTTCACTTTGAAGGTAGCTGCCGTCGCCAAACAGCGAGTTTGCCGCTTCGGCAATAAGTGTAACGGCCCCGTAACGTGCGATTAGTTTGTCACTATCAATTTTCATTGAGAACCTACTAAATGCCTCCCGGCAATGGTTCGAGTCTTAACCAACGCAACTTCCCGTCCGACTTCGCGTCCACAGTGGGAAACACACGTTGATGCACGAAGATCAGGTCGTTGGACTGGACAACTCGAATTCGCTCGATCTCGCCCCCGAAATCGCCTTGCCAAATCGGGCCGAGATAGCGAAGCGACTGGGCGTCCCAAACCGCAACGTCGCCAATGTCACTGCCAGTCAACAGGCTGCGAGAATCCGGCGAAATCGCGATTGCCTTGATCTGACGTGCAACTTGCGGCGACACCACTGTCGGTGTCCAGCGCTGACTGGTCGCCAACAGCTTGCCATCGCTGTCGAGCGTGCGGATGCGACCGTCCAAACAGCCGACGTAGATCTTACGTGTATTCCTGTCAAAACATTGGCAATGGACACCTCGCAGACCCACTTGTGCCGGCGGAAACGATTTCGACTCCGCTGACCAAACGCGGATCGTGTCACTCAACAGTAACGCGGTGCGGTCGTCGAGGACCGCTATCGCTTCGACCGACGTTGGTGCATGAGCCTCGGCGGCCGTCTCCGCAACGAACGCAACATTGTTCACTGACGGATAGGTCAAATTCAACCATTGCAGTCGCGAGCTACCACGACAAAGGCTAAGTCGCGTTGCCGAAGGATTGAACTCCAGAAACGAAACTGTTTGGGTTTCGGCGTCAAGGATCTTATCGGTGGGCAGCGGATACCAATTCGGTTTTGGCCCCAGCTCTGTGATCGATGCGGCACCGCTTTCCCAGCCCACCGCGACGTACCGTCCATCTTGTGAAACCGCTACTGCCGTGACTTCCACGTTTGTCGGATCATGAATGCAAATCTGCTTCCTCGACGCCAGGTCGACACTCCAAACGGAACCGTCACGACAGCCGACGATCGACGTACTCGTATCCGGTATCAAATCAGCAACATTGGATCGTGCGTAGACGCTGTGAGTCTGTCGCCCCTCTCGCGAATCAAGTATTGAACTCACTGCAAGACTGCCATCAATGGCTCCGCTAAAAATCGTACCTGCGTCATCGACGCCAATCGCATTGACCGGACCGTTATGAATCGAATGGTGTTTTGTCAGCTCCACGTGATTTGCTTCACCGTCGAGTTGTTTGGCGTCGAGTTGTTCAGCATCAAGCGCCCAGGCAACAACACCTCCACCCAGTGTACCGGCGGCGACGAATTTTCCATTGTCCGAGATGCGAATCGAAAACAACTCGCCGTGTGGGTTCTTCAATACAATTGGCTCGGACGATTGACGATGCAAATCGTACAAAAAGCCATCGCTTCGATTGTGTAAAGTTGCCACGATCCAGCGCCCATCCGCCGAACGATGCAGACGACGGTAGTTGCTCACGGCAGGTAATTCATACACGCGTTTCACAGCACAAGCGTCCAGGTCGTGCACCTGGATGCGCCCCGCCTCCGGCATCCACAACAGTTCTTCGTCGGGACCGTAAGTCAAATCCTCGTTGCGACGCGTCGATGGTATTGGCCGTCGCTTCGCCTCGCCAGCGATATCGATGACTTCCAGCGGCTCGTAACGGGCACCGACCACGATCCGTTTTCCATCGCCGCTAAATGCCAAGGAATCCACAGTGGCATTGAATCCGTACAGCGGCTGCGGCACAGGCAAGCCGGACAACGATAGGAACTGGACCGTATCGCTCGAACCGCCCGTCCACGACCAGCCACCGACGCCTGACACTCCGACCGCCAGCAAGTCACCATCGGGCGCAGCCGCCAGAGCGTGGATCATCGCGCCCGCGGCAAGCTTCACTTCCCGCACCGGTTTTCTTGTGCCACTGCGATACAATCGCAGCACATTGCCGCCGGCGACAATGAATTGATCCGATTTTGGCAGCGGGACGATTTCTTCGATGCCTGAGTCAAACGCGTCCAACGCTGTCCATCCTTCACCAGCAAGTGACTGCAGCAACCGTAAGTCGAAACGTTGCCGATACGTCTGGTCCGCGTACTGACGGATTCCGCCAATCACTGAAATAGCCGTTGCCGGATCGTTTTTGGCCACGGCCAGAAACGCTTGATTCATATCAGATAGATACGCCGTGTGAATTGCTTCACCACGACTTGTCGACGCGGAGGCAAGAGCGTGTCGCAACTCACCACTCTGCACTCTCAACTGACGATTGTTCCAAGCGAAAGCACCCGCGCTCAGCAGCGTCATAGCAACAAAAGCAAACAGCAATCCCGACAGCAGCGGTGCGCGGTGAACCGCGCGGTACACACGCTCGAAACTGGACTGTGGACGGGCCGTGACTTCGCGGCCATCGCGATACCGCATTAAATCATCTGCCAATAATTGTGCCGACGAGTATCGTTGCTCCGGCCGTTTAGCCAATGCCTTCAAGTAGATCGCGTGCAAGTCGCGCGAGATCGCATGTTCGCCGACCTCGATGCGCGGAATCGGTGCGGTACAGATTTCTTGAAAACGATCCATTGCATTTGTCGACCGATACGGCAATCGGCGGGCAAGCATTTGGTACAACAACAACCCCAACGTATAGACATCACCACAGCGGGCATCGACCCCATCGCTTCCCAGTAACTGCTCCGGCGGGATATAGAGAATCGTACCCACCAAACGCTGCCGTCCGTACTCGACCGGATCGTTGTCCGCGTCCAGCACCAAGCCGAAATCCGTCAGCCGCGGCGTGAACGGCAAGAGGTCGGATTCCGCGTGTTCGGGCGCCAACAGTACGTTACTCGGCTTGATATCACGATGCACCAAGCCGCGACCGTGCGCGTGAGCGATGCCTTGAGCCAGTCGCAACGTGATCTCCGCTGCCCAAGCTGGTTTCAGTCGCTCGCCTGTTAGTTCGAGATACTCCGCCAGCGTTGGCCCATCACAAAACTCCGAGATCAGATAAAGATATTTTTCGTCTTCAAGTACTTCGTATAGCGGCACCAGTGATGGATGGTTCAACCGCGCCGCCGCGCGGGCTTCGCGTAAATGAGATTCGTCAGTGACCGTTTCCATCGACAACCGACGTGGTACGGCCTTGAGCGCCACATCGCGATGCAGCACCGTATCATGCGCCTTGTAAACTGCACCGAATCCACCCTGACCCAACAATTCACCAACGCTGAAGCGACCCACCGTAGGCGGGATCATGTTCGGCGGCCGCTCGTCGTTGGCGGTGCTCAGCGACCGTGTGCTGCCGGGTACCAATGTCGCATTGAGCAGTTGCAATACTTTTGCGATCCGCGAATGGTCCAGTCCTCCCGGCCAATCCGCTTTGCCATCTGTTCGTAACTGGTCTTCAAACAATTCTGCTTGGCGAATCAGCTCCGAGGACGGATCCGCATCGGTCCACTCATCTGATATAGCGAATGAGTCTGAGCCATCGCTGCTCACTCGACCAACTCGCCCAGCCGCCGACCGAGCGTCTCAAGTCCCTCGAACCAACGGCGGCGACACGTTGATTCAGTACTATTCAGCTCCGCGGCAATCTCTGGAAATGTCATTTTTCGGATGTATCGCAGCAACACCACATTACGGACATCGGCAGGCAAACTACCCAACGAAGTGAGTAGTAGATGAGCCTGGTCGGTGAGTGCGGCAAGATCTTCTGCGGTGCGCTCGACGGCGACATGCGGAGTGATCGCCGCAACGGTCAAGCGGTGCTTAGGCGGGCACTGGCGGCGGCGATAAAGGCGAAGTGAATCGATGATCTTATGTTCGGCGATCGTCAACAGCCAGTTACGAAATTCGTAATCGCTTCCACCACGGAACTGGTCCCGACGCGCATGAACGACACAGCACACACTTTGCACGACATCCGAGACCCCCAAGAATCGCCGCAATCGCCGCGGCAATCGTGACTCAACATAGGCCGTCAACACTTGGCGAAACCCTTCGACGTTCAGTTCGCTGTTGCTCACATTCGTGCCTTATAAAGTAACGCGGCCATGCCGGTTGTCTCTTGTCCACTGCCGGGATTGTACTGATGAAGCGAGTCGAACGCACGCATCGTCGGTTAAAAATCTGCCAAAAACAATTTTCAAAATACAGGAAAGTTTGTGGCGCCAGGATCTGCCTCATCCGTCGTCAGCCAGCTTTTGAACGGTCGCTGGGCTCACTTTAGAGAATCTTTTCATTTTGTGGCGGATGGAGTTACCCGGGCCGTCTTTATAGGCAAACGCGGAAGAGTTCCGCGCCCGCCAGACTTCTGAGACCGACCCGCCATGATTTGCAAGCCTGTCCGCCAACTACCCGCAGTGATATCTGCGATACCGTTGCTAAGTTTCTTTTTGATTCATGCCGTCCCCGCCCGCGCCGCCATCGTCATCACAGTGGAAAACACGATGATCACTGCGGATCAAACCGGGTTCGTCGACGTTTTCATCAGCAGTAACAGCGGTGATATCGTGGATCTCGCCAACTACCAATTCGCGATTACCAACGTCGGATTACCAGCCAGCTCCCTTGAATTTTCCATTCAAGACTACAGCGAGCACGGTTTCGCGAATTACGTATTCGCCACCGACCCTTCGGCAGCGGGCATTGAAGAATTCACGCAAACGAACTCGTTGCTTGAAGCAGGTGACGGCACCGAGAACTTTACGGGCGTTCCGCTGACCGCGTCCACCAACAAGCACCTGCTCGCCCGTTTGGAACTGCAGCACCTTCTCAGCTTCGGACAAACCGCTGCCCAAGCGGCGGGCGAGCAATTCCACATCACGCTGCAAAACAACTCCGGTACGTTCTTCGACGACGAAATCGGCGATCCCCTATCGATCGATGCTTCAAGCTTTAACGCGGGCACGGTCACCGTCACCGCTTCAGCCGTCCCC
This sequence comes from Pirellulaceae bacterium, assembly GCA_041751935.1. Lineage (GTDB taxonomy): Bacteria > Planctomycetota > Planctomycetia > Pirellulales > Pirellulaceae > JBBSJZ01. The sequence goes on from JBGSIA010000024.1 coordinate 21,157, forward strand.
GAACCAAGCAGTCTCTTGCTCCTCGCTGCGGGTGGCATTGGCTGGATAGCCCACAAACGACGCAATCGAATTCGCTCGCTAAATCAGCCTCAAGCCAGCTAAGGAGGCACACTCGTGTCAATTGCGACGGATTCGCCGGATACTGCCTACAGGGCAGTTCACTACCAAGCCTCGGCGAACTTTACCTCAATTCTTCAATTCCTCAACGCAAGTATCCTGGTTTCGACTTATCAAGCAGGCAAGGTGCTGTGCTTGGGGACGCATCAAGGTGAGCTGAAACTATCGTTCTTGAACTTTGATCGCGCGATGGGATTGGCCGTCTCGCCCTCGCGGATCGCAGTGGGAACGCGGCGGCAAGTTCATTTCTTGCACGCTTCGCCTGAAATCGCTCCTCGCATAGAACCGTCTGGCAATCACGATGGCTGCTGGGCGATGCGAACCAATTTCTACCCCGGCAACGTCCACGGTCATGACTTAGCCTTCAGTGTCGACGGCCTTTGGATAGCCAAACGCTCTTCTCCTGTCTCTGCACACTCGAAGACGGATACAACTTTGTCCCGCAGTGCGAGGTCAAAACCTTGCTTGGTTAAGGGTAGACGACACTGACGACCAACCCGAAATCTGAAGCGTTCCACCACAACGTTCGGGCAGCTAACCGAACTCCTTTCATTCATCCAAAACAATTCACTTTCTAACGCGTTGAATTTGTTGTCCGAACCATGCAATTCAAAAACAAGAAGCGATCCGCCAAGTCAAGAAACGAATCACGCACCAACCAGTCACGCCGAAAAAAGCGGTTGTTGTTCGAGTCGCCTAGCAACAACTGTATGTTGACGACAGGTACGGTAACGAGTCCGCTCGATAGCCCGTCCACTCATGGCGATTCGCAAATAGCACGCGATACGTCTGCGAACAACATTCGTTGTCCGGAATTTGCTGAGGCACTACGTTGATGGACAACGAGATTATCAAAATTATTGTGGTCGGCGGTGGTACAGCGGGGTTAATTGCTGCGCTCACTCTAAAGCGGAAGGTCCCGCAACTTGAAATTACAGTCGTCCATTCATCAGAGATTGGTGTAATTGGTGTCGGAGAATCCACAACGGTCTTATTTCCATCTCATCTGCATGGGTACGGGTGCAGTCGGCTTGGTAACATCGCATTTCATTTAATTTGCGTGGGTTTTCCATCAATTGTTTGAGTTATTGGCGGCAAGCACGTCTTTGACGGTAGTAAACGATTCCAGACCCGTCGCCAAATTCCGCTACGGTTCG
>JBGSIA010000025.1:0-66806 GCA_041751935.1 Pirellulaceae bacterium
CTGGTGTAGACTTGGACATAATGTTTTTCCTGAAGCAGGAGGAGTTACTAAGCTGCTCGCAGTGAACAGCTCCTCCTGCCAGGATGCTTCGAGAGAATCCAAGTGCACTAAACCGCCGCGCCAGCGGCTTACTTGAACCAGATGTTGCAGGGGGCAAGGGTCGTTTTTCAACTTCGTACAGTCTGACCGTTTCTTCGACGATTTGGCACAATTCGGTAAAGACCAATTTCTCATCATCGCCATGGCATCCTCCATAAAAGAGGCCTGGGCAACTGCCAACTAAGCACTGATCCTCCTCGGACCATTCGACCAATTTAACGTATCTGCTGGCAGGATTCATGACTTGGATTCCTCGATGGCTCTGCTTACTGCTCGCTCCTGGTACTTTTTCGCACCGTCGCCAGCTTTCCCCGAAATAGTAACCGATCTTGCAACTTTCGGATGGTCAAAGTTTCGGTGACTCCCTTTCCCTCCGCGATCCTGCTGCCTCCAATTCAGCGATAAGTTCCTGGATCTTCCTTGGCACAATAAAATCCATTAAAGAAGTGGCATTTGCCTCATTCTATCCACCGTAACTTCCCGATTCCAGCGATTCGGGCGCTGCAGTCGACACGCCGAAAGCATTGGGTCGCGAGAATATTGGGCAGACTAGAGCACATGCTATTTTCACCCAGGTTGCCAAATCGGCTATCGCGGTAGGGATGGCTGTTGCCAGCCGCCCCCGCACAGTTCCATACTTGAAGAACTACCTCATACGGCTCCTCCATTGGGTCGACCGCGAAAGCGTTGGTCTGGGTACGGGGGGATGATCTTCGGTGTCGGCAACACGCGGCGAACCAGCCACTGCATCCGAGACCATGTCCAGCGATGACGTTGTGAACGGTTCCGCAACGTACATTGCCAGAGCTTGGTGATCTCGTCACGAAACTGTTGCAGTCGAATCTTGTTGCCGGGGATCGCATGGTAGTTGTACCAGCCTTAAATCACCCGCGACAACCATCGACCAATCGAACCGATATCCCAGTGGCGTCGACGCCTCAGCAACTCTTTCACTGCCGCAAGTTTGGATCGCATTCGTTTCGCAATACTCTCGCGAGCAATTGTGAACCATTCGTGACTGCGAGTCTTCCCACAACGATGGGTGAACCCCAGAAAGTCGAATGTCTCCGGCTTGCCTTCGTCACGTTCCTTAAGACGTTCGATCGCAAAGCGACCGAACTCGATCCAACGAGCCTTCATTTCGTGAAGCTTCAAACCAAACTTAGCGAAACGGGCTCGGCGTTCTTCCAAACACGCCTCTGCCTCGCCTTTACGTTCAAAGCCGACACGAAATCGTCGCCGTAACGAACCTGCAAAGCTCACCCTAGCGCATCTCAGTGAAGCCTTCAAAGAGCACCCGCTCTCCCCAATCGCTGCCTTCGGAGCAGCTTTGCAATCCTTCTTCATCTGAGTCTTGTTGGGCTCCAGTGTAAGAACGCTGCGGCGAGAATTTGAACAACATCGACCTGATGATGATTCATGGTCACGACTTCTTACCGGCAGTGGATATCCTGAAGAACTGGCTCGAGGAGTACCAACGCGACCTCCGATGTAGCAACCCTGCAGCGGAATCCGTTGCCAAGTAACCATTCCCGTCCTGACTACCAAGCAAGTGCGATCGCCCGACCAAAGCGATCGCACTTTTTTATGTAGGTGCCTCGATCCAGCGAGTCATCATTCATAATCCGGGTCAACTCGGCGAACGGAGTCGTATCAAGGCGACGGTAAAACTTAGCTGTCAAAAAAAGTAAGACCACAATTCGGTCGGCGATATACGGGTCTACAAATCGGATCGCAACCGCTTCTCTAGAATTCACAACAATTCGGCCAACACCCAAACAGAGAGCCTTAAATCTCTACAGTCACAATTCGGCCAAAAATGCGACCATAATTCGGCCCGTAACAGCTGGCCCCTTCTTTCACTTCTTTTTTCCTACGGTTGGTCATGTCACGACGTCAACTGCGATTGTCACATCACGGCCCGTGATGCATTGCGAGTCATCAATCATCTTGAACGGCCCGTGCCGTCCGCGATTATGGGCTCGGGAATCGGTGCCTCGTCTCACCCGCACGAGTTAGGCCGGGGTTGTTCATCAGGCAAGTTAACGACGTTCAATGACCGAGGTTCTGGCGATGCGATGGCTGGATGAATTGTCCTTTCGCGGACGAGCGACGTGAACGTGATTACGTCCACCCGCAGGAATCAAGTCCGATGTCCCCAATAACTCAGTTGCCTTCGCCAAAACGCCACTGGAAGTGACGACCACTGCGCGCGGATGAGCCTGCATGTACTTGGAGAACTCAGCTTGTTCTTTACTGGTAAACTCCTCGACATTTGCTCCAGCGAGAAACAAACTCGAACCGTAGGCTTCGCGTCCGAAATAAACGACCGGTTGAGTCTTGTCTTGCTGCCAGGCTCTACCGGCATGCAGGCTGACGCTGCGTGATGTGGCAATCAGCGGAACAAGTTCCGCGAACACAAAAACAACCATGCCAGCAGCAGCGAAGGATGTGAACACCCATCCTGGCGTCGAAGAAGTGCGGCGATTCGACCAGATGGCCACAATCGTTACACCCATGACGATGCAACCAACAATCGCCAACCACGTAGCAACTCGTAGTTCCCCGGCGATCCGCCAATCCACCATCGCAACCGCAGCCACGCAACCAACCAAAATTGCCGTCGCGCGACGCGGGAATGCTTTTAAGAACATCGAGATCCGATTATTCAAATCGTGATTCAAGACACAGTGCTCCACTAGGCTGCCGACCAATAGGGCCAGTAGCGGAAGCGAGGGCAGAATATACGTTGCCAACTTGCAACTCGAAAGCGAAAAGAACCCAATGACCCACAGGGTACTGAGTAACAGAAAGCCAAGATCTTTGCTGCGGTGTGTGCGATACGAGGGGGCTCGACCCAACAGAAATACCGCCAGAGACGGAAGCAACATCGATGCCGGAAACATGCCCGCCAGCACAATCGGGATGTAAAACCAGAATGGCTGAAGATGATTGAAGCCGCCAGCAAACCGCGCGAGGTTATGCTTGACAAAAAAGTAGCTCAAAAATTCGGGGTTCGCGACCGACACCGCAACGAACCAGGGAGTCGCCATCACCAGCACGACGCCTGCCAGCACGAGCCACTGTCGTAACCGATACGTCAGCGTCTCACCGCTGAGCCATCCGAACGCAACCAGCGGCGGCACGCAAAGTACTAGTGCCACGGGGCCTTTCGTCAACACGCCCAGAGCGACTGCGACACTCGCCAGCATCCACCAACCAGAGAAAGCATTGGAGCACTTCTTTGTATTGCCAAGATAGCCGCAAAGTAAACAAGCTGTCGTACAGCAAGTTAACAGCGCGTCCATGATTACAAAACGACCGGCCAACACAAAACCGCCGGACAGCAAGAGGGCGACAGCACCACAAAAAGCGGCGCGACGACCAACCAAATGGCGACCGATGGCAAACAGCATCAGTACGGTGAGCACCGCGCTCAGTGCCGTTGGCAATCTTGCCGCGGCTTCGTTCATTCCAAAAACCGACATGCTTGCCGCTGTTAACCAATACAGCAACGGCGGCTTATCCAAGTAGGGCTCGCCGGCTAGGGTTGGTGTGATCCAATCTCCTGTTTGTATCATTTCCAACGAAATCTGGACGTACCGTGACTCGTCCGGTTCAATGAGGGGATAAGAAAGGTTCGGCAGTAATACTGCACAGCAAACCAAAATCAAACCCAGTAGCAGCGTGAACTCCTGGCGAAGCGAGAAACTTGATTCAGTTCTGGAACTGGCGATGGCCGTATTGGGAAACAGGATCGTATTGAACCAAAATTTTAAGATCGAACCGATCACCGGAATGGTGTGCAGTGGCGACACCGTGCTCTCACCTCCGGCGCGAGGGCGGTGCGTCACACCGACTTCCACGACGGTGTTTTCTTGAATACGAGCTTTGGTCAAAACTTCACTGTTGACGAAAAAACCTTGTGATTCGATGGAGATGCCTTGAATCACCTCGCGATGAAAAACCTTCATCGCACAGTCCACGTCACGGACGCCTGTACCCAAGAGCAATTGCACGATTGAGTTGTAAACGCGCGAGTACACCTTGCGTAACCAAGGGTCTTGGCGATCGATCCGGTACCCGCACACGATGTCGTAGTCACGTGCGAGGAACATCAGCCGCTCGAGTTCCCGCAGGTCGAATTGGCAATCGGAGTCGGTGAACGAGACGAGTTCCATTTTGGCTTCACGAAAGCCCCGAGCCAAAGCTGCGCCATAGCCAAGATTTCTAGGTTGGCTGAGCAAACGCACGTTGGGTCGGGTCGCCGCGAAACGATTAACGACGTCTGCCGTACCGTCACTGCAGCCATCGTCGACGACAAGGATTTCGAAATCGCTACATAAATGCGAAAGTGCCGCTTCCGCTTCGCAAATAGCTTGCTCGATCGTATCACACTCATTGAATGCGGGGAGCACGAGCGAAAGCGTCGGATGTCGCTGGGGTTCAACCGACGCCGGCACCGATGCGTCGAGTTTAAAAGCAGAATTTCCACCTGCCGATGCAGCCAATTCCGTCGCGTCCATGTCGTCTTCTTTCTGTCTTGCTCGGAGTTGCGGTTTTCCACCGAGCATCCCTGTGGTCAACTACGACATCAATACAACTCCTTGCCTCTTAGCACAATACGAATACTAAGCCTTTCGGAGTTTAGAAGTCGGATCGACGGTCGACTTCGCCGCCGGCGCTCGCAATTTGCCCTAGAGTCCTCCCATGCCAATTGTCGTGCGACCCAGCGCCAGAGCAATCGATTATCGTATTCAACTGCACTGAACCTCCCATTTTATCGACTGGAGTCTGTCCATGATTCGGATCTTTGTCCTTTCCTTGCTGTTCACCACCTGCCTGTACTCGGCAGCCACAGCTCAAGATGCCCCGGCAACCGCGAAGCTCGATCCGGCCATGGATATCAACAAGTCCGCCGGGGACGGTTTGATGTGGCACGATGTCACGGACTGGGGGGTCGAAGGCCGAATTTTGTCGGACCAAGAACGAGATCGTTGGTTCGATCGGTTTCCCAGATCGGCTGACGGACGGGTAACAAGCAATGTTTGGAACTTGAGTCGCGACAGTGCGGGCATGATGGTTCGATTTCGCACCGACGCCACCGCGATCCACGTGAACTACGAACTTCGCAAATCGAATCTGGCGATGCCGCACATGCCCGCGACGGGTGTGAGCGGCGTGGACCTCTACGCTCGCGACGTCGACGGTGTCTGGAAATGGGTGCAGGTCGTGAAACCCGCCGCGGTGAAAGTGAAAGCGGAGATCATCAGTGGCATGGCTCCCGGCACTCGCGAATTTGCTGCCTACCTGCCGTTGTACAACGGAGTTGAATCGTTGAGTATCGGCGTTCCCAAGGGCAGCAGTTTCACGGGACTGGAGCCACGAAGAAAGCCGATTGTGTTTTACGGCACCAGCATCACGCATGGTGCATGTGCCAGCCGCCCAGGCATGGTTCACACAGCAATCTTGGGTCGATGGTTGGATCGACCGGTCGTCAATTTAGGTTTTTCCGGCAATGGCAAAATGGATTCCGCAGTTGGCGAGTACTTAGTCCAAATTGATGCAGCCGCTTTTGTTATCGACTGCTTACCGAATATGGGCGCCGATGAGGTGACGGCGAAGTGCATCCCGCTGGTAAAACAGTTGCGCCAGGCAAAACCCACGACACCGATCGTCTTGGTGGAAGATCGGCGTAACACCAATGATTGGATCTTGCCGTCGCGCCGCGAGCACCACACACGCAATCATGCGGCGCTGCAAGCGGCGTTTGAGCAGTTGCAAAAAGAAGGCGTACCGAACTTGCATTACATCGCTGGCGATCACTTGTACGGCGACGATACCGAAGGGGCTACCGACGCATCGCACGCCAGTGACCTGGGGTTCATGCGCCAAGCCAAAGTCTTTGAGCCTGTCTTGAGACAAGCGATTTCCCAGAGCAATTAGCGTTATTCGTTCTTGTATTGATCCAAGCGACGATACAGCGTCCGCGCGCCGATTCCCAACACTTTGGCGGCTTCTTCACGATTGCCGCCTGTGAGCGCGAGCGTCTGTTCGATCGCCCAACGCTCGATCGTTTCCAGCGGTTGCCCAATCAGTGCCGATTCCCCGCCGCCACCGAGCGTCACTGGCTCTAACTCCGGCGATTCGCTGTCCTCGTCGAGCAGTTCTGGTGGCAAGTCATCCAAATCGAGTGTGCCATCGGTATCCAGTACCACCATCGTCTCGACAAAATTGCGGAGCTGGCGAACGTTGCCGGGCCAATCGTAAGCGAAGAACTTCTTCGTCACCGCAGGAGAAAAGTGGGCTGTCGACTTGTCGTGTCGCCGCAGAAAGAACTTTCGAAAGTGATCCATCAAGGGAATAACATCCTCGCGACGCGTCCGCAAAGGCGGAAGCTCGACCGTGACCACCTTCAAGCGAAAGTACAGATCGTTGCGAAAGATTCCTGCGTCGACCATTTCTTCTAGCGGTCGATTCGTGGCCGAGATCAATCGCACGTTGACTTTGATGGTCTTGTTGTCACCGACGCGAGTGATTTGACTTTCTTCGAGAACACGCAGCAATTTAATTTGGGTGTTCATCGGCATGTCACCGACTTCGTCCAAGAACAAGGTTCCGCCATTCGCATACTGAAACGCACCTTCACGATCAGAAACAGCGTCGGTGAACGAACCCTTGACATGTCCGAACAACTCGCTCTCCACCAAGTTCTCCGAGACAGCACGAGTATTCAATGCCACGATGCGTTTGTTGCGTCGTGGGCTGTTTTGATGGATCGCCTGGGCGATCATTTCTTTGCCGGTGCCGCTTTCCCCAGTGATCAACACGGTGGCATCGGTTGCCGCGATACGGCGCAGACGATCGATGACCGTCTGCATTTTCTTGCTGGTATAGATAATTCCTTCAAAGCCGAAACGTTCGTCAAGTCGTTGTAGCAATTCCGTGTTGCGTCGACGCAGGGAAACAGCTTCGGACGCCTTTTCGACAATCGCTCGCAAACGATTGGGCGTGATCGGTTTTTCCAGGAAATTAAAGGCCCCTTTTTGCATTGCTTCGACGGCGATCGGTACCGTCGCGTGGCCAGTGACCATCACGACTTCACAGTCGGGCAACCGTTCTCGGGACAGTTTTAGAATTTTCATCCCGTCAACTTCGTTCATCACCATGTCAGTGATCACGATATCGTAGGTTTCCCGCTCAATGAGCTTCGCAGCCTCGGGACCGCTGGTGGCGACCTCACATTTGTAACCCACTTTTTCTAAGCTTTCCGTCATCGCGCGGGCGTGGGCGGCCTCGTTGTCGACCACAAGGACCCGCAACTCGCCGGGTGAGAACGAGAGGGAATTTTCAGCGATAGGATTGTTGTTACTGGTGGACATGATGTTAACTTCGTGTTCCGCTCGGACGTCAAGCACGATGCTACGCGAGATCAGGCTGGAGGTAAAACCCCCGCTGCCGCTTCGACGCACCCCAGGTCATCGTTGTCCCGGTTTCTTGATGTCGGTACCGATTGATCAGTTGCTGAGGATAAAGTCGAATGATCGGATTATTCAGGCTGAATTTCAGGCGAAAAAGCTGAAGTGGAAGCCCGTATTTGCGTTGCGTGCCTGCGCCAAGGGCGGAACGTCGAGCTTGAAAGCGACAAAGGTTCCGGCCGTGCGGGTCTCCATGGAGCGATTGTTGTCGTTTCGCCGCCTGAACCGCTTGGAATTTACTGGACGTGATTATCATGGGACATGATTATTATGGGACGCGCGTGCGTCCCTGTCGTGACGTATCTGTTGAGCATTTCGAGAACCGCCAAAGCCGACAATGACGCAATCGCCCGACGAAATGGACGAGTTTCTGCAGATCTACCTCGAGGAGAGCGAGGAAGAAGCGGAACAGCTCATTGAGTTGCTGCTAAAGCTTGAGCAGTCGCCAAACGATTCCGAGACGCTGCGGGAAGCGTTTCGGTTGCTGCACACGTTCAAGGGCTCGTCCGGAATGATGGGCTTTGAACGTGTCAATGGATTAGCGCACGAACTGGAAACTCGATTTGATGCCTACCGCGACGGCCGCGAGACGCTGACCAGCGATACGGTTTCCGTCACATTGCGTTGCATCGATTTCTTTCGCGCATTCCTGGCGCGGTTGCGCAGCGGCGATGCCGATCAAGGCGACCCCCGACCGCTGATCGACGAACTCATCGCCGTCGCTTCGGCAACAAGTAGCGTGTCGCCTGCGGCTGGACATTCAAGGGAATCCCAAGACACGGACCAACGTGTTGGCAATTTAGCCTCGCATGCGACAGCGGACGATCGGGAAAGCGATTCGGATGAAGCTTCGCTTGACGAGGCGCTCAACGAGGCGTTGGATGAGGCGATCAATGAAGCGAGCATCGCAGCCATCACGCGTCACGACTTAGAAACGGCAACGCATTCGGCAACTGTGACGCCTGCCGCGAGTGATGTTGCCCCCCCGACGCGAATCGCCACGAACCTACCGCTGAAAAACACCAGCGAAGGGCCTCGTCGGACGGCCATGTTGTGTGTGCGGATGAATCCTGCCATGGAACTGCCGGAACTGAAAGCGAGGTTGGTTGTTGCTCGTTTGCAATCGCTTGGCGATCTGGGCGACATCACACCGTCACTGGATGATCTCGACAATATTCCGCCGCCGATCACTTTGCGGATCATGTTACGCACGATCCATACTGATGATCGATTGATTGAAGAGTTGGACATCGAAGGGATCGACGCCATTTATTTCGAGGAACTCGATGACGTTGCCAAATCGTTTGCGGCTGCCAGTGATCCGTCGCGAGCGGCATCCAGTGCTGGCGTGACACCAGGTTCACCGGCCAAGATCGAGACTGCTGAAAGCGGTGATCTGGCACCACAATCGGCCTCCATTTCGCGGGGAAAAAACACCGAGACGATCCGGATCGGAATTGATCGTTTGGATCGATTGATGAATTTGGCCGGTGAACTGGCGGTAACTAATGCGAGATTCGCCCAGTTGGCCGACGAAATGCGAATGCTGTTTCGCGCCGGCGGTTCGATCGAGGCTGGTTCGCCGTTAGCCGAATCGTTCCTGCACATGCTGGGGTACAGTGACCACAGCGGCAACGGCGGACTGGGTGGCGGCTTTGTTCTCGGTGGTGACGGAGACAATGGCGAAAATTCATATCGACGCGGGTGGATGGAACGGGGGCGACGTGTCGCTGGACAAGTCTCTGAGACCGTCGACCAACTTGCTCGCTTGTCCAAGAGTCTGCAACACGCTGTGTTGGAAACAAGGATGGTGCAAGTTGGACCACTCTTTGGTCGTTTCCGTCGCATCGTACGCGACCTATCACTCAAACAAGGCAAGCAAGTACGGTTGGAACTTGACGGCGAGTCAACTGAACTCGATAAACGAATGGTGGACGAATTGGGTGACCCGATGGTCCACCTGATTCGGAATTCGCTCGATCATGGGATCGAAATGCCGCAAAAGCGAACCGCCAAAGGCAAGCCAGCCGAAGGTGTGATTCGCTTGCGTGCGTTTCACCAAAGCAACAACGTTGTCATCGAAATTTCTGATGATGGCGCGGGCATTGATGCCGACCGAATTCGTCAACGAGCGATCGAACGGGGGCTGGCAACGCCTGCGGGGCTGAGCCAGATGAGTGACACCGACGTGTATGGTTTTATTTGGCAGCCAGGTTTCAGTACGGCGGAGAAAGTGAGCGATATTTCCGGACGGGGAGTGGGGATGGACGTGGTAAAAGAACGCATCGCGGCGTTGGGCGGAGCCGTGGAACTGGATAGTCGCCCAGGACGCGGCAGCACCGTGACACTGCGATTGCCACTAACACTGGCCATCGTCAACTCGCTGATCGTGCGATTCCGCGGATTCCGCTTGGCGATTCCGGTCACGGACGTTTGCGAAGTGATTGGGCTGCAACGTCGCGAGATTTTTAACGCCCAAGGCAAAGAGATGATTGACCTGCGGGGCCACTTGCTGCCGCTTTATCGGCTGGATCAACTCTTTAATTGGAACGACGCCTTGCCAGTTGCGAAACAGCCCGTTGACGATTGGGTTCAAGCCGTCTTGGTGCGTGATGGTCACAAGATGATCGCCATCGAAGTGGAGGACCTGGAAGGCAACAGTGACGTCGTGATCAAGAGCTTGGACGAGCACTTCGCGCACATCCCCGGCTTGTCGGGAGCCTGTGTGATGGGTGACGGTGGTGTGTGCTTGGTGATCGATGCGGCATCGTTGTCCATTTCCAAATCGACGTATCGGACAGCTCCCAAATTGGGTATCACTTCCGTCTAAATGTCTCGCGTTGCTGTTAAGCTGTTCCGAATTTATCGCTTATGAATTCGGGTGGTATCACGAGAACCGGATTGCTCGCTCGGAAAGGTTGTAGCGCCCGGAAGCCTTGTGACGATTAGCGGTATGTTGGTTGTGGGCTGGAACTCGCAACCTTCGGAACCCTGCTTCGTGAAACGCGAGACCCCGAGTGACAGCTTCCTTGAAAATTTTTAGTGGTGAATTTGTCGTGACTCGCAATCTCCGTGTTGGCAGCCGACTTGACAAATATCGCCTGATCCGGCGATTGGGAGAGGGAGGGTTTGCGACCGTCTTTGCCGCACTTGATACGATCGAGGATCGTCGTGTCGCACTGAAGATTCCCAACAGTCGATTCGTATCCAACGTTCAAACGCTCGATGATGTCCAGCGAGAAGTACGGATCATGGCCAAGCTTGAACACCCCTGTATCCTGCCGTTGAAGGATGCTCGATTCATCGATAGTCATTTTGTCATGGTCTTCCCTCTTGGCGAAGAAACGCTTGGCGACCGGTTGTCGCGGCGAATCGCCCGAGCGACCGCGGTTGAATATGTCCACCAAATGGTTCAAGCCGTAGCATACGCTCACCAACACCGAGTGCTGCATCGTGACATCAAACCCGACAATTTCATTTTGTTTCCCGGCCAAGAAATCCGTTTGACGGATTTTGGACTCGCCCGAGTCGAACGCGGAAGCCATGTTGAATCCGCATCCGGGACGCTCGGGTATATGGCTCCAGAGCAAGCAATGGGTCACCCAACATACCGCAGTGATGTATTTTCGTTGGGTCTGGTGATTTATCGCATGCTCGCCGGAGAACTACCGCAATATCCCTTTACGCCACCGTTGTCAGGTTACAACAAACTTCGCCGGGGACTCTCATCCGACTTGGTGTCGCTCATTCGCAAGGCGATTGACCCCACGCCCAACAAGCGATTTCGCGATGCCGTGGCAATGAATAATGCTCTGCAAAAGATTCGTTCACCACTGAGTGAACGCAGCAGTCGGGGAGTACAATCACGGGTCTATTGTCAATCCGCCGCTCGCGTCGCGTAAACTGGCTCGCTTTTTGCCGGTTCACTGTCAATCGTTTGCTTATCAACGGCCAAAGGAATCGCGGTGAACCGATTAGCACAGTCACACAGCCCATATCTACTCCAGCATCAACATAACCCAGTCGATTGGTTCCCATGGTGTGATGAAGCATTTGATCTCGCTCGAGAAACCGATCGTCCAGTCTTCCTGTCCGTCGGTTACGCAGCGTGTCACTGGTGCCATGTGATGGAGCATGAGTCGTTTGAGAACGTCCAGACCGCAGCCTTCTTGAATAAACACTTCGTGTGCATCAAGGTCGACCGCGAGGAACGCCCGGACATCGATCAAGTGTATATGAACTCCGTACAGATTATGTCTGGCCGTGGCGGTTGGCCGATGAGTGTGTTCTTGAACTACCGTCGCGAGCCCTTTTATGCCGGTACGTATTGGCCGCCGACAGCGCGTCATGGGATGCCTGGATTCATGCAAGTTCTGGACGCACTGGTGGAGGCGTGGACGACGCGGCGAAGCGATGTGGAGACGCACGCCGCGGAGATCCGTGACGCGTTGATTCAATTGTCTGGAGCGGACTCCAGTACCGAATCGTTTGCAACTGACCCTGCGGTTATCGAAATCGCCACCGACCGCTTGATCCGAGTCTTGGATCGACGCTACGGCGGATTTGGCAACGCTCCGAAGTTCCCGCATGCCACCGACCTCCAGTTGCTGCTCACTCGCGGCGCGGCCCTTGGAAATCGAGACTTGGTTACCGCAGCGACATTCACCTTGGATGCAATCGCCGCCGGCGGTATTCGTGATCACATCGGTGGAGGGTTCGCTCGCTACAGCGTCGATGCTCAGTGGTTAGTTCCGCACTTTGAAAAAATGCTCTACGACAATGCGCTGTTGGCACTGTGTTACACCCGAGCGTTTCAAATCACCGATGAACCGCGACACGCGGAGGTCACCCGCGAGACGCTCGAGTACTTGCAGCGCGAGATGGTCGATCCAAGCGGCGGTTTCCACTGCAGCGAAGACGCCGATAGTGAGGGCATCGAAGGCAAGTATTACGTCTGGAGCGTTAGTGAAATTCGTGAGTTGTTAGGGAACGAGCGAGCGGAATTGTTTTGCCGAGTGTACGACGTTACCGAGAGGGGTAACTTCGAAGGACACAACATCCCTAACCTCCTTCATGACGTCGCCGTCAACGACGAAGAGCGGCAACAGCTTCGTCAGTGTATCAACGAGTTGTACGACCATCGGCTCACTCGAGTGCGACCAGGGCGTGACGACAAAATTCTCACCTCTTGGAATGCACTTGCGATACAGGCATTCGCTGTTGCCGGCGGCGTACTAGATAACCCAGCATTCATCTCGTCGGCGGTTCGCGCAGCGGAGTTCATGCTGCGCGAGATGACCACCGACGACCACCAACTGCGACATGCGTTTCGCAACGGAGTTTCGCATGTTGCTGGATTTCTTGAGGATTACGCGTACTCAATCGAAGCCTTGATTGCGTTGTTCGAGGCTACTGCGAATGCTCATTGGCTTGAGCAAGCAACTTATTTCGCTGACCAACTACTCAATCGATTTCAAGATGAGTCTGGCGGTGGTTTCTTCTTCACGGCACATGATGGCGAGACACTGATCGCCAGAAACAAAGACTGGCACGATGGAAGTCTTGTAAGTGGTAACGCATCGGCTGCGATGGGATTGCTGAAACTGGCTAGCCTTTGTGACCGCAACGAATACCGGCTAGCCGCCGAGCGCACATTCGCCGCCGCAAGTGACGTAATGCAAAGCCAAGCGGCGGCATGCGCCGGGTTGCTCACGTCACTGGATCGTTTCCTCGACAATTCGCGACAGTGGGTCCTGGTCGTGCCCAACGAAGCGATGTTTGTATCGTTGCGTCAAGCGTGGATGCGACCGTTCGAACCTCGGGCTACCCGTTTCGTGATTGTCGCTGGGACGCCAAAGTCAGAAACGTTGTCTGCGATGAGCATAGGTAAAGAATCCATCGACGGCAAACCAACACTCTATCGCTGTGAGCAATTCGTTTGTGACGCTCCGTTGGTTGGCGACGAAGTACTGCAGTTTTTGAGATCGGCGGGATCGCAAATCGCTGGCTAGACGGTTCCACCAGGACGATTAAAATGTTTGCGGCTTTCGATTATCAGACCTGATTTGTTTGTAAGCCGGAAATAATGACAACAGTGATGCCTGGGTCGACACATTTCGTCTATCGAGCGGATATTGACGGCCTTCGCGCTCTTGCCGTGGCGATGGTTCTGCTGTTTCATTTTGATATCGGGTTGAGCGGCGGCTACGTTGGCGTGGACGTCTTCTTTGTCATCTCCGGATATTTGATCACCCAAATCATTGATCGTGATGTCGCTGCAGGGAAGTTTTCCTACCTGAAGTTTTGGGAGCGAAGAATCCGGCGTCTGCTGCCAGCCCTTGCGGTCATGTCAGTTGCGGTCCTGTTGGCCGGGTATTTGATTCTTGTGCCGAACGACTTTCAAGAATTGGGACAGGGCTTACTAGCCATGGCCGTCGGATTGGCCAACGTTCATTACTGGCACGAAGCCGGATACTTCGATGGGCCATCGGAACTTAAACCGCTGCTACACACATGGTCGCTAGCCGTCGAAGAACAGTTCTATTTGGTGATGCCGCTTTTCCTGATCGGAGTCCACCGTTTGTTCCGAAACCGCAGTCTCGCGATCATGGTATTGCTGGCCTGCGCTTCGTTACTTTGGAGTGTTATTGGTACGCCGATCTATCCCGTGGCATCATTCTTCTTGCTACCCGCCCGCGCGTGGGAATTGCTGCTTGGCGGTATTGCGGCCGAATGTGTCAACCGAATCACGATCGAACGACGAACTGCGACGACTTGGTCCGTGATCGGCATAGCGGCGATCCTGTGGAGTGGTTTCGCCTACAGTGAAACGACAGTCTTCCCAGGCATTGCTGCGACGGTACCTTGCTTCGGTGCAGCTATCTTGATCGTTGTCGGCGCAAATCATTCGACATTCGTCAGCAAAATTCTGGCGTTTCCATCCGTTGTGTTCGTTGGAAAAATCTCGTATTCGCTCTACCTTTGGCACTGGCCCATCATTGTCTTCGCCAAGTACCTGCATCCCACTGCCTACTCGACACCGGAACTCGTTCTGTTGATGGGATTGGCTGTCGTAATGGGCGCCCTCTCGTGGCGATTCGTCGAAACACCTTTTCGCATACGAAAACAAGCGACATCACCCAGCTGGGTTTATTGCACTGCCGCAACGGTGCTATCGAGTATCGCAATCATCGGCCTGGGACTGCATCTGTCCGATGGCATCCGCGGACGATTCAGTTCGACATCGCTGGCCTATGCGGACGCAATGCAAGATCGCTATCCAACCAAAAGTGACTTCTACAACGTTCCTGAACGTACCATTGAACAGAAAGGACTGTCGCGAATTGACGACTGCCCTGGGGACCAACCGCCGCGACTGGCGATCATCGGCGATAGTCATGGAAACGCAATGTTACCCGTCATGCAAGATCTGGCAAAGGAAATGGCAGTACCCACTGTTTTCATTTCCCGGTCAGCTACGATTCCATTGATCTTTGACGCCAGCGGACCACGCAAAGAATATTCGCACTACTACGAAAGCGTCCGCAAGCAACTTCAACGCCTTGTCTCGTTGACTGACGTTGTCGTCATCGCGCGATGGGGCGGATACCCAGACGGCATGTTGACGCAACAGGCTTGGGAACGAACTTTACGAGGATTCGAATCCCTCGGATTGCGAGTCTGGATCGTGCTGCCGATTCCCGACGCGCGAGTTGACGTGCCGCGAGCCTTGGCGGTCGCCAATAGCTGGGGAATGTCGACAACGAACATTCCACTTTCCCAACAGGAAGTACTTCTGAGTCACGGCAGCGCCGAGAAAATCCTCAAAAGTGTAGCTGGAACCAATTTGCAGTTTGTCGATCCAGTTCCCTACTTCTTTACAGAATCATCGATCGCAAAAATCGTCGCCGACGGTCGCTCCCTTTACTACGATGACAACCATCTCTCTACCTACGGAGCACGTTGGCTGCGGCCCTGTTTCGAGCCCATGTTTCAATTTTTCAGTACGTCGATGAACGAAAACGCATCGGCAATGTAATCGATGCCTATCCTTTCACATTGCAACTGCTGTACTTTAGCACCTGACGGTTTTATTATCGCTGTCATCGACTAGACAATCGGTGGGTAAATAAGTGTTCGATACCATTTGTCAGCAACTGACCCTACGCGGACTTCGCACAAACCGCACCGGACACTTATTTGCCGCTCATTACTAAACGATGTTCACTCAACTTATGGCCCGAAACAATGCGTTGCCAATTTCGACTTTTTTGCTGTGCACTTATTTTCGCCACGACAATGGTCGTTGATGCGGATGAGCCAAAGGATCCCTCAACTGCTGAGGTGGCTGCGACTGCGAGCGAGACAGATCAAGAAACGAAAAAACCTGCGTTTGAACTTAGCGAAGAAGTGAGATTGGCGATTCTTCCGCTGTTCAAATCCATAGCGGAGGCCGATGTTTCTCGCGTGACCGTTGAACTGTCCGCTGAGTCACTCACTGGCGCACAAATTGTCGACAGCCAAACCTCGACCTACCAAATCGGCTCAATCGCTCCCGATCAGTTCACGGTTTATCTCAAGGAACCGCAACAACGATTGCGTGTGTACTGCAACGGAAAGGAAATGATTGTGGCCATGTCGGCCGATGCGTTTTTTCGCGCCGAAGAACCCATCCAGACCCAAATGGCCGTCACCAGCTTACCGGTAGCGATGGGTCCCTACCCTGAGCCCGTATTGGCGTTATCGCTTGCTGGTGTCGACCCCGCTGTCTTTCTCTTGGGAGCGATGAAAAGCGTCGAGTTGGTCGAGCGAGGAAAGTTTCGCGGCGAGACTCCAGCAATTCACTTTAAGGGAGTTCAAGATGACGGAGTTTCTTGGAACCTTTGGATCACTCAAGGCGAGCAACCCAAACCGCTTCGCTTGCTCGTTGACCTGACACCGATGCTGCGAGCTGCCGGACAAGTCCAGGTTCCCGATGACTACACTTATCAACTTCGTTTCGATTTCATGTCATGGCGGATGTCGGGAGAAGTTGACAAGGGACTGTTTACTTTTAATCCGCCCAAAGAGGCTGTTGAATACAAGTCGCTTGAAGACTATTTCGAAACGATCAGTAAAGTCGGGGAAAAACATCCCTTGCTAGGAATGGCGGCGCCGGCATTCAAAACCGAAACTCTCACCGGAGATAAGATCAATTCCGAATCGCTCGCCGGAAAGGTAATCGTCCTGGATTTCTGGGCAACTTGGTGCCCTCCCTGTATCGCTTCGATGCCGGTGATTAGCGATGTCTGCAGCAAGTATGCTGATAAGGGCGTCGTTTTTTTTGCGGTGAATACAGGCGAGTCAGCCAAAACGATCGCGGACTTTGCCAAGAAACAAGGATGGACAGCAACCATTATTTTGGATGTGGACGAAAAGATCGCTGACTCTTTTCGCATCGACGCCCTGCCTCAAACGATCATTGTCGGACCCGACAAGACGATCCAAGCTGCTCACATTGGATTCGATGGGGAAGAGGTCCTAAGAGACCTGTTGTCTCAGGAGCTGGAGTTGCTCATCGGGGGCGGCAAGCTCACCAACTGAATCATCAAGCACCAATGCGCTAATGAAGGTAGTGGATCTTGTTCACGCTCCGGAAATGCGACGGATCTATAACAATTCCACTACCGGAGATGTTTCTCTGGATGAAGCCCTAACCTTCAACAACGATGCCCATGCTGCGGGCGGTGCCTTCGATCATGCGAGTCGCCTGATCTACGCTTCGAGCATTCAAGTCCGCCATCTTCTTCTTGGCGATCTCTTCGCATTGAGCGCGAGTAACCTTGGCAACCTTATCGCGATTGGGAACACCACTACCCTTGGCGATTCCAGCAGACTGTTTCAGCAACGCTGCGGCAGGTGGACTTTTGGTGATGAACTCAAAACTTCGGTCATTGTAAACCGTAACAACAACCGGGATCGGAGTTCCCGCATATTCCTTGGTGCGCTCATTGAACGCCATCACGAACTGACCGAGGTTCACACCATACTTACCCAACGACGTACCAACTGGTGGTGCGGGAGTCGCTTGACCACCGGGGACTTGGAACTTTGCTTGTCCAGTAACTTGCTTTGCCATGTTTCAACTAACGAAGATCAATTTGAAGATTTAAGGTTTTACTATATTTTTGTTGTTACCATCCCAGCCAAACTGTTCTGAGACGATAATCGCCGACTGACGCAGGATGAAGTGACCCGACACAGCGGCCTTGAATAGCGATCGCGGCTCTTTATAACGATTCGGAGCCAGGATTGCGATCCCCCCCGGGGCTCTACAGCGGCTCGACCTGCCAGTGATCCAGCTCCATCGGAACGCTTCGACCGAAAATATTGATGATCACGGTCACACGTCCATTGGCTTCGTCGACAAGATCGACATCGCCTTCTTGGTTCTCGAAATTTCCTTCCTTGACTCGAACTCGATCGCCGGGCTTGAACGGGATCGAAGTTTTGATTTTCACCTCTTCCTCGTCATCCAATTCCGGCTTATTCACGAAGCGTTCGACATCCGCCGGCTCCATCGGCATCGGTTTCCCAGCCGCGCCGGTGAAGTCGCTTATTCCACCAGTCTCGCGGACCAAAAACCAGGTATCATCATTGATGGACATATAGACCATAATGTACCCGGGCAGCAACTTCCGCTTGGTGATTCGACGTTTGCCATCCCGTGTGAAAGTCGCCACGTCTTCGGTGGGAACAACGATCTCGCCAAAATACTCTTCCATTCCTTCCATCTTGACGCGTTTTCGTAATGCGTCCGCAATGGAATCCTCGCGATTGAAGGCAACTTTGAGGATATACCAATCCATCGGAGGCGCGTCGTCAACGACATCAACAGCCGGCATCGCCGTCTTGGGCTTCGCTGGCTTGGCAGCATCCTTTGCAGGATTCGCTTGCTCAGCCTGGATTTCCGCTGCCTCTACCGAATCGTCACCCGACGACACGTCTTCCGCATCGGACTGAGTCTCTTGGTCGTCGAGGTCGTCAGAATCGTTCACGATTTAGAAAATCCGATGCTTCGGTAAAAAATAGAAACTAAAAAGACCAGTAATAACAACGGGCTGAAAGTGGTCTCGTTCAGCTCGTCACACCGAGGAAATCAAAGATAAACTTCCAAACGACGTCGAACGCGAACAAAATCACGGCCAGGAAAAAGATGGTAAAAATCACCACAATCGAGGCGCGAATCAACTCGCCCTTACTTGGCCAAGTGACCTTGTTCATCTCCGCCTCGACTTCGATCAAGAAGTCGGCAAAGCGAGGCCAATTGACTAGCCGAAAGCCAAACCATAGGCCTGCGGCAAGCAACACCGAGGGAATGATCTTGTCGACGTAGGGAGCTTCAAAGACACCACGAAGCGCGCCGTACAGAGTCCAACAACCAAACGCCACGACAACCCAGATCGCGATCGCGGTAAGTTGGCGGACAATCTTTCCCCGGGTCGGCTTGTAAACCGACGTATGGAACATTTCGCTGGTTAGCGGATCGCCCTGCGACCCGGCAATGTCTCGAGACACCTTGAGAAACTCCTAAAAATCCCTGAAAACCGACGTCTATCGCTCTTCCCTCGCGATTGCTCGTGATGACCACAAAGCCAAAACGACGCGAACTCTTAACACACACTCAAAGCAGGGGCGGCGGGAATCGAACTCGCAACCCCCGGTTTTGGAGACCGGTGCTCTACCAATTGAGCTACGCCCCTTCGAGCGATCGACATTTAGCGTAACGTATCAACCGCAACAGGCCAATCGTGTTGGCCTGTTTTATCTCTTGGTCAAGCTAGATTTATCCACTTGGCGTATCTGTCACCGATCGGTCAGAACCATAGGCTCTGACCGATTTTCCACAGAACTAGCGGAGGGCTACTCGACGATCTTGGTAACAACACCGCTACCAACAGTTCGACCGCCTTCACGAATAGCGAATCGGACACCATCGTCCATGGCGATTGGCTTGTGCAGTTCAATGGTAACCTTGACGTTATCACCAGGCATGCACATTTCGGCATCGACGAGGTTCGCAGTCCCGGTCACGTCCGTGGTGCGGAAGTAAAACTGCGGCCGATAACCGCTAAAGAACGGCGTATGACGTCCGCCTTCGTCCTTGCTCAAGCAATAAACTTCAGCCTCGAACTTGGTGTGTGGGTTAATGCTCTTGGGCTTAGCGAGCACTTGACCACGCTGGATGTCTTCTCGCTTCACACCGCGAAGCAAGCATCCGACGTTGTCACCGGCACGACCTTCGGTCATTTCCTTGCGGAACATTTCCACACCAGTGCAAATCGTCTTCACTGGCGTCGCAGCCAGGCCAACGATTTCAACTTCTTCGCCAACCTTAACGATTCCACGCTCGATTCGGCCCGTGGCAACCGTTCCGCGACCTTCGATCGAGAACACGTCTTCGATCGCCATCAGGAATGGCTTGTCCTCTTCGCGCTGTGGCTCAGGGATGTTCGCATCCAACGCGTCCATCAGATCACTGATGCACTTGCTGGCGACTGGATCGGACGGATTGTTGTAAGCTGGCAGCGACGAACCACGAACGACTGGCAAATCATCACCAGGGAAGTCGTACTTGCTCAGCAGTTCACGAACTTCCAGTTCGACCAACTCCAGCAACTCTTCGTCATCGACCAAGTCACACTTGTTCAAGTAAGCGACGATGTAAGGCACACCCACTTGGCGAGCCAAAAGCACGTGCTCCTTGGTTTGCGGCATCGGGCCGTCAGCGGCCGACACGACCAAAATCGCACCGTCCATCTGGGCGGCACCGGTGATCATGTTCTTAATAAAGTCGGCGTGCCCAGGGCAGTCGATGTGTGCGTAGTGGCGATTGGCGGTCTCGTATTCGACGTGAGCCACGGCGATCGTGACTGTTTTCGTCGAGTCACGGACCGTACCGCCCTTAGCGATTTCGGCGTAACCCTTTGCCTTGGCAAGCCCCTTAGCGGCTTGTACCGCAAGGATTGCACCAGTTGTGGTCGTTTTGCCGTGGTCGATGTGGCCAATAGTACCAACATTGACGTGGGGCTTAGTTCGCTTAAAAGTTTCCTTGGCCATTTCTAATTCACCTGCACTTGACCTTGCCACGCCTGTGTCGGAGATACGCTCCCCACAGTTCGCTCGACCGGTGGCCGCGTTCACACCCGCGGAGGTTCACCGATCGCCCGAAGGCGACAGTCTGTCTCGATCAAAAAAAATCGAATATTGAACTTCGCTCGACCTCCACCGTGGAGACCGAGGTCATTGACGCGTAAGTTGTGGCGAAGTGAAGCGTTTCTTGCAATTGGCAAACCGGCAAAAAAACTGAATCACCGCGAACAATTCAAAGCTACTGGCGGGATTCGAACCCGCGACCTCATCCTTACCAAGGAGGCGCTCTACCAACTGAGCTACAGCAGCAGATGCTCGGCCTGACGCTGTGCATGACTCGGGAAAAACCCAAATTCCACAGCGAAAATGCCCAATCAGAGCGGGTGAAGGGAATCGAACCCTCGTATTCAGCTTGGAAGGCTGCTGCTCTACCATTGAGCTACACCCGCGAATTTCAAAAGTGGGGGCTACAGGATTCGAACCTGTGTAGACATAGTCAGTGGATTTACAGTCCACCCCCTTTAACCACTCGGGCAAACCCCCTTTTGAACTTGTGTGCCCGCAATGCTGGCGGCGTCTTGTCGTCCTCTACTCGTTACGGCTTGGTTTCAATTAAAGAGCCAGCGGAGGGACTCGAACCCACGACCTGCTGATTACAAATCAGCAGCTCTACCAACTGAGCTACACTGGCTGTTGTACATTCGTCAAATCGGACTGATCCAGGCCGACGCATTGCTGTCAAGTTCCCTGGAAGGGCAGAGTGTAGCGATCCCGCGCAGCGCGGCAAGATGGAATTGGCTGTTTTGAGTCATGCAACAAAAGATTCTCGGCAAAAAATTTCTGCACCCTGATCTCTGACGCCCAGCAAGCCAGTGAGGTTCATTTTTTTCAACCACCGAAGGATGCTCGTCAAGATGGTGTGCCAACTACCAGACGTCATGCGAAATCGTATGCCTTAATAGGCGTGAACCGCTAGAAATCCAAGTTCAACTCGTCCACCGCCAGCACAACTTCACAGCCCACTTCTTGGCGAATCACATCGAGATCGATGGGATCGGACGATTTCTCAATGGGGTTGATGTGCGTGACCAGCAGTTTTTTCGGTTCACATGCCTGGGTGACTTCAATGAGCCGACTGGTCCAACAGTGGCCGGTTTTCCTAGCCCACTTTTCCGCCGAGTCACGGAAATAGCATTCGTGCATGAGCAGGTCCGCACCCTGTTTCCATTCGCTCGAGCCAGGACTGATGTCACCGGTGGTGTCAGTAGCATACACGAGCGCCTTGCCCTGCTGGGGCCAATCGATTCGATAGGCAACCGAACCACCAGGATGTTCCTGGGGCTGCCAGGTAACCGTCGCTGTGCCGATTTGAAATTTCGTGAATTCGTCGATCGGGCACCATTCCGCAACTAATGGCACCGGAAACAGCAACTCGTTGAATAGGTGCTGCTGTATCGCATCCAACTTGTCTTGCTCGCCCCAAATCCGCAGACTTTTTACTGGCCGCTCATACAGAGTGTCCAATAAAAACGTCAAGCCAAACGTATGATCCATATGCGCATGACTGAGCAACACGTCTAGCGTGTCGGTTGTGATTAACGGGGAAAGCCGAAACAACCCCGTACCAGCGTCCAGCAAAATGCCGCTTTCGGGCAAAAAGTAGCACGAGGTATGTCGGATTGAGTTGGGGTGGTACCCCACGGTGCCTAAACAATTCAGTCGCATCGGGATCGGTCTACTGCGGCGCTGCTCAGCTCATCAAGGGCCAACAACGCAAGACGGTTCGGTGATGCCGAGCGGTTTCGGCACCCAGCCATGATACTCCATTCGCTTGGCTCTTGCATGGGAGCATCTCAGGAGATAAATTTTCGCTCCTGCTCGTAAGTTGCACATGCGGATGTGGCGGAATTGGCAGACGCGCAAGATTCAGGTTCTTGTGGCCGCAAGGTCGTGGAGGTTCGATTCCTCTCATCCGCACTCCTATTCCTGCGGGACCTTTCTCGCTCGCCCTGGAAGCCTCATATTTGCCCGCGAATTTGGGCAACGGCCGCACATAAACTGGCCCGAATTCTCCAATTCGCCTGACTGCGGTCCCCGGCATAGTTCGAGATCCCGCGAATGATCCTCAGGGGCACACCAAGCAATTCACAGCTTAACGCCACCCCGAAACCCTCCATGTCTTCGGCAACTGCTTCAGGAAAACGCTTCTTCCGAGCCGCCGCCTGACCCGGATTCGCACTCGCGGCGCAGACGCTCAGCAACTCACAATGGCCAGCGCTAAGCAGTGACTGGATACGGTCGCCGAGGATCAATTGCCCCTCTTTGCTGATGCGCTGCGACCAACCAAGCTGGACCGCAGGTTGAAAATCGTCGCCCGTCCCAACGCCCACCCCATCGCAAACGACTGTGGCAAAGTCCACGGCACTTCCGATCTCGCAATAATCACTCAATGCACCGGCTATCCCGAGCAGCGTTACTTCGCTCGGCCGAATTTCTGTAATGAGTTGAGTGGCACGAGCTGCGGCGGCGATCGGGCCGAAACCACACAAGCGAATATCTTGCTCGGGACAGTCACCAAATTCGTTCCACGCATCCACGATGATGCCGCGTTCGAGCGGTGTCGGCACAAGGATCAGTCGGTTCAACATTCGATATCACCGTCAGGCATTCAAAACAATCGGTTGAACCCATTCAGTGCCGCCACGCGATACGCCTCGGCCATGGTCGGATAATTGAACGTAGTCTCAACAAAGTACTCAATCGTATTGTGTCCCGGCGGCTGGCTCATGATCGCTTGACCGATGTGCACGATTTCTGACGCGTTCGCACCAAAGCAATGCACACCCAGGATCTCCATCGTCTCGCGATGAAACAACAACTTGAGCATCCCCGTCGTTTCGCCCGTGATTTGAGCCCGCGCCAAACTCTTGAACTGACTTTGACCGACTTCGTAGGGAATACAACCTGCGGTTAACTCACGCTCAGTCTTGCCGACGCTGCTGATTTCAGGGCTGGTATAGATCCCGGTGGGTATGTCGTTAACCCGCAAATTGCTGTCGGCTTGACCGAGAATGTGCATTCCCGCAGCGCGACCTTGAGTGTACGCGGCGCTGGCAAGTGACGGATAACCAATAACATCACCGACGGCGTAGATATGCTTGACGGCCGTTTGGAAACAATCATCGACAACGATTTGCCCGCGAGTGTTGGCCTCGACTCCAATAGTCTCGAGCCCCAAATCATCTGTGTTTCCGCTGCGGCCATTGGCCCATAACAGGACATCCGTCTTGACTCGTTTTCCGCTCTTGAGGTGCAAAACCACCCCATCGTGCGTGCCTTCGATTCGTTCCATCGTTTCGTTGTGCCGGATGATGACGCCCTGGTCACGCAAGTGATAAGAAAGTGCATCGATGATTTCATCGTCAAGAAACTCCAACAACTTCTCGCGCGTGTTAATCAAGTTGACCTTGATTCCCAAGTTGCGAAACATCGAAGCGTACTCAGTACCAATGACTCCCGCGCCGTACACACAGACGCTGGATGGCTTGTCTTTGATGTCAAGAATGGTGTCGGAATCAAAGATTCGCGGGTGCGAAAAATCAACATCGGCTGGTCGGTACGGACGCGTCCCCGAGGCGATGACAAAGTGCTTTGCCGTGACCGGTGTGTCCCCATCAATGCTGACCGAATGCTCGTCAACGAATCTTGCTTGTCCAGCATAAACCGGCACATGATTGCGATCATAAAACGATTGTCGCATCGAAACTTGCTGACCAATGATGGCCTGTGTACCGCGACGAAGCTGTTCCATCGTGGGGCTCACATGAACGCCCATTTCACGGAACGTCGGATTGCGAAGCGCCCGCATCGTGCTGGTGATGGTATATCGTAATGCCTTACTGGGGATCGTCCCCCAATGCGTACACCCGCCACCGATCTGGCGATATCGTTCAGCAACCGCTACCCGCAAGCCACCCTTAGCGGCTTGCATTGCAGCACCTTCGCCGCCCGGCCCCGTTCCGATTACGAATAGGTCATAATCAAATTTCGTTTCGGTCATATTGATCCCTTCATTTTGGTCACTTGCTCACAATCGATTTCTTAGGAACTGAAACTCACGATGTTGCTCGCCTGTGTTCAAACCGATATCCATTTCGGCGACCTACCACATAACCTCAACTCAGTTCTCACAACGCTCCAAAGTGCGCACGAGAAGCATGCAGAGCTGGTCGTTTTTCCCGAATGCATGCTGACAGGTTACGCAATGGACAGCCGAGAGGAAGCCCTGACGCATGCACTTACCTTGGATGATCCAGTGTTTTCGCAAATTTGCAGCGTACTGGCGGGGAAAAACATGTTCGCCAGCGTTGGTTTCTTGGAACTTGAACCAGCGACCCAATCTCAGGCGGCTCGACTGTTCAATTCCGCCGTGCTACTTGGCCCTCAAGGAATTGTCGGACTTTATCGAAAGGTGCACCTTCCGCACTTGGGTGTGGATCGGTTTGTGGATCGCGGCGACATCCCCTATCGCGTTCTGGATGCCAATGGTGCTCGCGTGGGGCTAGCAATTTGTTATGACAGTTCTTTCCCCGAACCGATGCGAGTTTTAGCACTTTGCGGCGCTGACATCATTGCTTTGGGAACGAATTGGCCGATCGCCGCACGACGTACAGCCGAGATTGTGCCGCCGGCGCGAAGCATGGAAAATCATCTGTACTTCGTCGCGGCGAATCGAATCGGTACTGAACGAGGCTTTCGCTTTTGCGGTTGCAGCTCGATTTGCGGCCCAGACGGCGTGGAACTGGCTCGAGCCGTCGGCGATGAAGAAACGATTCTGTACGCGGATGTTGATGTCCAGCATGCAAGAAACAAGCGCATCGAACGAACTCCAGGCGCTCATGTGATCGACCGTTTTGCGGATCGCTGTCCCGACTTCTATCGCAGTATTACCACCCATTAAGCTTCTCAACTTGACTATACCCAACATGCCTCAACTTGATCCCACGACTCAAGAAGCGTTTTCCGTTTTGAATCCAACTCTACTCGAGCAAGTGCTTGCGGCTGAGTGTCCCAGCCTGGGCGACGGGCCGAAATACGAACCGCTAGCAAGCATCCTGCGAACGATCCAGGCGACCGATGCGGACAGTCAACTGCGAGCATTGGGTTCGATTCCCGAGAACCGGTTGAGCGAATGGCTTAGCGCATTGTGGCTGGTCGCTGGTGACTTGGATCGCAGCCATTCACTCAGCCAGTCAATCGACAATCGCGAAGGCAGCTACTTGCACGGCATCATGCACCGTCGCGAAGGCGATTTTGGGAATGCCCAATATTGGTTTCGACGTGTCGGTTCACACCCAGTTTTCGCCGAGCTGATGCGACAATCAGGTGGCCTTTATCGTGATGCTGCAACATTTTGTGATGCCGTTCGAACTGCTCGCGATTCTGGAGATCCACAACAGATAAACGCCTGTGAAAAATCTCAGTGGCTGGAGCTGCAGACATTATTACGGCATTGCGGATGAGTTTCCTTCATTAATCCCCATTCCTTGCCGATAGATTTATCTGTCGAGGAATTCATTTCCTCGATTCGTTGATTGATGAGGAATGTGGGTAGCAGCCAACACTTGGGGCAAACCAGGGGCACGAACCTGCTATTGATTTTCCGATTATCAAGCATGAGGCGGTCCGAATCTTTTCGAGACTTTACGTCTGGGGCACAAGATTCGGACCGCTTTTTTCTTTTCTCTGCTGCAATTTCCCAGCCACACGCTGCACTTTCCCAGCCAACTTCATCCGATGCGACGCGGCAACGCGTGTTGCGTCTTGGCCTCAATTTTGTGGCCTTTCAGGCACTGCCCGCGATCCGCCGGCATGACGCAAGTCATAACGAAACAATGACTTACGCCAGATTTCAGGGATGGCCAGCCAAAACGGTACTGGGCGTGCATGGTCCTGAGATCGGAGAACAGATTCAGCTTTTCTCCCCACGATTTCAATGCAGCTACTCCTTGCCCGTTGTACCCAATGCACTGTGTCTACCTCGCCGACCTGGCCGCTGTCCTTTCCACACATGGGCCAGCGATTCTTTATCGTCGCCAATCGATTTCTCCCCAAGCGGTAACGCAGTACTGGACCAGTTCACGTACGCGACTTGAACTCTGGCATGGTGCGATCGCGCGCTACCAACGCGCCGAGCATTCCGGCGATTGGGTCCGGATGCGAGCATGGTGGCGAGACCATATCGGGGTACTGGAAGAAATTCTAGTTAGCGAATTGCTGACTCGAGTCGTCGCGGCGCTGGCCGCTGGTTTGGATCGCAACCAGGACGACGAAGAGCTCTCGCCGATTACCCATGCCATATTCTTGAGCCACTTGGAAACTCGCAATCGCGTCCAGCATTTGATGCTGTTCGGGCGGGGCAGCAGCGTGCAAAATGCGGTGCGACTGAATCGATTGCGAAAAGGAGTTGAGCGCTGGAACGATGCACTCCTGGGACGCTTGTGGTCGAGTGTTCCCACAGAAATTCGATATGCCATCGATGCGGATCGGGCACGCAACTATGCCGAAGACGCCCGCTGCCAATCCTGTGGCGACGCTCAGCGCACTAGCGACTGGCTGCTCGCTGCAGCGATGCATGACACGCTTTCGCGTCGGTCATCGCCGACGGTGGCCTTGCCCCAGGCCAATCGCCAAGTCGCCGACAGCGTCCTGCTGATGTTACGACCCGAGCTGTTCGATAGCGTTGGAACAATGAAGTCATTGTGGATGCATCGGATGCAATTCGATTGCGAACGAACGAACCACGTACTGGATGATCTGCTTGCTTGCCGAAATGGAAAGGACGGCGCGCCGAAAAATTCAACGCCGACGCACCACAGTTTTGATCGCTGGTAAACTCTCGCGTGACGTCGATTGGGAAGCGTTGACTAGTAACGGGCGACGATTTGCTCGATCTGCTGTACGACAAGTCGCAAACTTTTCTCAGCCATCACAAAGTTCGTGTGACCGCTGACTTCTGGTTGGATCTCGGTGTAAAGGTTGCTGGCCCGACGTAGCTTTCCAAGTTTCTTTTTCGCCGTTTTCAAATAGCGACTTGGGTCATCGACTTCATTGATCGGACCCAACGCAAGAATGTAGTCGTACAAATCGCGAACGACATCGCGCAGCTCCTCGTCCTCTTCCGCTTCGTCAGCGTGTTTGAGGAACGTACGAACCATCCACAAGTGCGAGATCTGGGAATCGATCTCGCGGACGCCGTCCATTAAGTTCGACGGGAGCGGGCCGTTCATCAAGTCGCGTTTTCGTGGCCTGGGCTCGATGCATCATAGGCTGGGCCCGATGTTTCAACATGCGTCGTCGTGGCGGCGGGCGCTGGTGGAGCACCGTGAACGACCGGTGTGTTACGAGCCACAATCACGATGCCAACAACGTTTAACACCAACCCGATCCAGAGCATCGGATGAATGGTGACGTGTCCATATGTACGAATCAGCGTAACGATCGCTGTTACCGTCACCGCGCCTCCGAACACAATGGGCATCACTAACAGCGCGTTGCCTTTGCTGGTCATCATTGCTGTTGTTAAACACACAGCACCGAACGCACCCAAACAACCTGCCAAGAATCCCCACTTCATCGTCGGCGCATACACACCTGAGTAACTGAAGTTGTCGCCGTTAAATTTCATCATCGCCAACCCGCCAGCAATCGCGATGAACAGGTAGGCAATGCCAATGAATACATACGGCTTGAAGGGTGTCCAAAGTGCACGCCCATCGACACGCGGCGCCGCGGCATTGCCAATAGTCGGTCCATAGCAACCCCAAAATATGGCAGTGCCAAGGGCAAACAGAATCGGTATCAACATTTTATGCATGGGAGATTGGGAAGGGAGTCAAGAAGCGGGATGCCAAAATTGTAATCTGCAGCAGCGAGGCACGAGAAGGAGTCGAGCGACCAACAAACCGAATAGGCTTCGTACACCCCCTGAATTTGAAGAGCATTACTTTTCCGATGGCAACCAATTCTTTTCGGTTAGTTGAACAAGAAGTGACAAATGTCGCCGTCTTGCATCACGTATGCCTTACCTTCGACACGTAGTTTACCTGCTTGGCGAATCTCTTTCTCGGAGCCAAATTGTTCTAAGTCGGCAAGTGAATAGACTTCGACACGAATGAAGCCTTTTTCAAAATCACTGTGAATCACACCAGCCGCTTGTGGCGCTGTAGCGCCAACGGGAACGGGCCACGCTCGCACTTCTTTTTCGCCAGCAGTGAAATAACTCTGCAATCCCAAGGTACGATAAGTAGCGCGAGCAATATGATTGAGGGCGGGTTCTTTTAAACCCACTTCGCTCAGCATTTCATTTCGCTCCGCCTCATCGAGTTCCGCCAATTCACTTTCGAGTTTGGCGCAAACGCAAACTACATTGGCTCCACTTTTTGCAGCATACTCGCGAACCTTTCCCACCAACTCAGCCTCACCCGCTAAGTCCGTTTCGTCGACATTGGCGACATACAGCACCGGCTTAGCCGTCATTAATCCATAACTACTGATGGCCGATGCTTCGACGTCGTTCAACGACAAGGTCCGCAACGGCTGGTCGGCCGCCAAGTGGGCATTGCATTTCTCAATGACTGCAACTCGGAGCTTGGCTTCTTTGTCGCCGCTTCGCGCGGTGCGCTGTGCCTTGCTGAGCGAGTTTTCGAGCGTTTGCATGTCCGATAGCATCAACTCTGTTTCAATCGTTTCCATGTCCGACAGCGGATCGACATTGCCACTGACATGGATGACGTCAGGATCTTCGAAACACCGAACAACCTGGACAATCGCATCGACCTGCCGAATGTGACTCAAGAATTTGTTTCCCAGACCTTCGCCCTCACTAGCACCTTTGACGATGCCCGCGATATCGACCAATTTTAACGCCGACGGGATCACTTTTTGAGGCACGATGTACTTGGTAATGCGATGCAACCGTTCATCGGGCACACTGACGATGCCTTCGTTGGGCTCGATGGTGCAAAACGGGTAGTTCGCGCTCTGAGCTGACTTGGACATGGTCAGAGCGTTGAACAGGGTACTTTTTCCGACGTTGGGCAAGCCAACAATTCCAGCTTCCATGAGACTGCGAGCAGGTACTTGTACTGCGAGGGGCGTAAAATTTGAACCGGCAAATGTACCAGCGAACAGCCCCAAGTGCGAAGGGGCTCGGGTGTCAATTGGCGGGCGGTTGCGATGACTCGAGAACCGCCCGATACACCGCCTCGGCCTGATCATACGCTTGCTTGGCAGCTTGTTGCTGCTCGGGACGAATCATCGGTCGCTTGGAATCCCAACACGTTTTCACTGCATCCACACACCACTGGGCGCTCTTCGCATCGGCGTGAATCGGTCGGTCGTCAACATGCACGAAAATCGGATTGGTATGAACCGAAGGCAATATCCGCACGGCGATCCATGACGACTGATCGATCTGGATCGGAACCTCGAAGTTTTGCATTTTGCCATCAGCCACCAGCACATGCTGGGAGTGGACTTGCCCGTTGACGACGACCTCCACCGGCACATTTCGCGACTCATCCATGCGGCAACGTTCAATGTGCCAGTACGGTTTCTCGTCCAGCCGCAACGATCGAATTCGCCGCGTTTGGTCGGACTGCTGTTCCTGCAATAATGCGGCAGCATCGAAGGTCAACGTGACCAAGGACGCCTTTTCAAGATCCAAGCGACTGGGCAGGGACTGTGGGTTGGCTCGCCCACCGAGCGGTAGCTGGTTCACTTTCATGTTGATGATGTGACTCATGCCGTCGCCACAGTAACTGCGACCGTCCTTCAACCCTGCGACCCAATCGGCATAGTTCAGCTCCGTTTGCTCATCGAACTGGACATAGACTCGCCCCAGCCCGACGCGTTCTCCATAGATGCACGGAAAGTCCGTTTCACCGCTGATCCGAGACGTCATTCCACAATTGAGTGTGTGGTACCAAACGTTCAACTCCCAAATCGCTGGTGTGTCCACGGTGGAGATGAAGTCACAGGCACCCAATGGTGAGGCGACAACAAATTCGTTCGCTCCGATGCCATCGAATCGTGGCATGGCGTAATCGGGCAGCGAATTTGCCGCAGTGCCATTCCATTTCGCATCCGCTCCGCCCCAGGGGCGACCGGCGAATTGGCGACTGCCATCGGGCATCGTATCCGGAAGCGCCAGCCCCCAGCCGCTGTGACTGTATCCAACCACACCGCCTTGCGATTGTCCCCACTGCAGCACTGGCACTGTCCAACTGGGCCACTCTTCGATCAACGTCGTTCCAGGATAATCGTCTTCGCTCAAATTCAGCAAACACAAGTGGCCGGCGTGCGACGAGGGAAACCCGCTGACCTCGACGTCGTAACGCATCAAGTTATCTCGGGTGGAAAGCTCCGACGCCTGGCCTTCGAAGAAGTTTTTCTGTGTGTACCAACACGGCCCCCAAGAAAGCACACAACCGACATTTAAGTCTTCACCAAGAATGTGCCGCATCATGTCTTCCGGTCCCACGCCTTCGGTGGGGCTGTCGTAATGCGCACACCCAGCAGCATGAACATGGTGATCGCCCGAGTACCAATTGCGACGAGCCAGATGAATCCATCGTTGCAACCGGATTTCGACGGAATGTTGCTCAGCCTCAGGCACCGTCACCTTCGTTTGCGTCGTTAAGTACTCTGGACCACGAGTCGCAGTGATCTGGTAGTCACCAGCGGGCAGCAACACCGATTCACCGTCACCGCGATAGACTTGATTGTGAAAAAAGAAATCGGGCGCAAGCCGCTTCGCTGGGTTCGGATATACGCGATCTTGGTTGTCACGAATCACCAATGCTGCCATGCACCCCAAGCCGTCGTCGTCTTTGATACTAAGCTTCACTTCGACAGCTCTTTGGCAATCGAACAAGATTGGGACCGCATTGCGAAACCCGATATCCTGTGTTCCCTGACCGATGTTGAACGACAGCAATGCTTCGTGTTGACCAGCATCGCGAGCGAACAACATGACAATCCGGTACTCAACTGCCAGCCCCGATAACCGCCGCTTCATCGGCTCGCGGTTGAGCATCGACACATCGAGCCATCGGTTGGGTACGTCGTCCGTGTTTACAAGCTCGCTATCCGTTCGAGGCTTTTCCCGCGCGCCGCGTCCTTTCTCGTGAACCGGCAGTGAATTGGGGCTTTCAACCACCAACTCGGGATTAATCCCAGCCTCGTTGTGTACCTTGACGAGGAACTCTCGCCAGCCTTGTTGCATCAGTTTCTTCGCCACCGGACCTTCGGCAACCTTGACCCGACTTTCGGCGTTGATGTGTATTTCCGCCAAACACAGCGGATCAAGAATCGCTTGAATCTTGTGTGAGGCAGCGGCTGCATCTTCGTGTTTCCCGGCGATCTGCAATTGCTGACAATCGGGCCTGGAAGCGGCGATCCAGCAAACTCCAGCGATTCGATCAACCGCTCCGTCGCCGATACCAATGGTTGGCGAGGGACTCGGGGCACAATCGCCAGCTCTTCGGCGACCACGCGACCAGAGCACCAACAGCCGACGACGACCAAAACGGAGCTAACGGACAGGATCAATCGTGGCATGAAAGTAAGCCTTTCCCTGTGAATGAGGACCTTGCCCCGGTGTGCGGTGAACCCCGAGCCGCTTATCTTAGCACGCCTGGAGATAGTCCAGTTCCCTCAGCCGCAGCGGCGCGTGATGAACGATCCATTTTTTGAAGCTTACGACCGCGACCAAGTTGCCTACGGCACAGAACCATCGTCAGTGTTGGCCAGTTATCTGGCCCAGGTTGGCGGCAGTGGTCGCGCGATCGACCTCGGCGCCGGCGCCGGACGCGACTCGCTGGCTTTGGCCGCAGCCGGATACGATGTCACTTCTGTCGACCTGAGCCAGCGAGGCTTGCAGCGTATTGAACAACGTGCCGCTGCTGCGGGCCTCGCTCACCGCATTTCGACGCTGCTGTGTGATGTGCGTCATGTGCCTCTGGAACCGAATTCACTTTCGGCAATCGTGGCGACAACGGTGCTGGATCATATCGAGTCCAAGGATGCTGAAACGCTGTGGCAGCGAATGACCAATGCACTACGCCCCGATGGTTTCATCTATTGCCAAGTTCATACAACCGACGACCCGGGTTGCCCGAGCGAACCAGGATGTTTGCGAAATGATCCCATCAGCGAAACGGCGGCAATGGTCATTAACTACTTCGGCCCCAATCAACTGGTGACGATGGCGACTGAACCAAAATCGAGACTACGAATTCTGCGTTACGAAGAACGACTGGAGTGGGACTGCACTCACGGCCCAGAACATCTTCACGGCAAGGCCGTCCTGCTCGCCGTTCGAACGGGCTCCTATCCCGACTGGTACGGATATCCGAAAGCGTTCCCTAAACGCTAGACGCAGCAGTCGGATTGTTTTTTGCGATACGAACTTACACGCGTCGGATTCACGCTCGTCGGCCTTGAGCTTGACGCCACGCACTCATCTGTTGCTCTTCACCAGCCTGTTGAGTCAACTCTCGCCAATGTTTGGCGACATCGCTTAATGCCGCTTTGGGCTCTGCCTTCCCGTCGAGCACTTCGCTCACCGCGTGGTCCAGCGATTCATAGTATCCACCACCGCCCAGCAATTGCAAATTCATTCGCACAAGCGGAGTTCGCCAGACACCATGTAACCATTGCTCATACACCGAACCGCTATCACCAGAATTCGATAAACCTTGCTCCGGTGCAATGACTTGCAATACTCCGTCAAGTGATTGCTTGAGTGTTGCGGTTCCGTCAGCGGTCGCTAACCAAGCCAAAAACTGTTTCGCGAGAGTCGTCTGTCGACAACCGCTGGAGATTGCGGCAATCGGTGTGAAGGGATCGAACAAAACTCTGGCGACCGATTGCCCCGTCGGCATCCCGGTGAGCTGTACATCAGGAAACGCGTCCACGTCGCGGCCTGG
The DNA here is from genome assembly GCA_041751935.1 of Pirellulaceae bacterium. Lineage (GTDB taxonomy): Bacteria > Planctomycetota > Planctomycetia > Pirellulales > Pirellulaceae > JBBSJZ01. The sequence continues at coordinate 33,701 of JBGSIA010000025.1, forward strand.
AAAAGCAATGCCGCCACGCAACGTTCCTTTCTTCAGTTCCGACCAAATCTCGGCAGGCGTCATCCGCGGTTGCTTGTACTGGCGATGGGTCTCAACCATCAGCGTCAACGTTTCGACGTAAGATTCGCTGTCGATCAGTGGCGACAACGAATCGCGATCAAACAGCCACGCTTCGCCAGCACTCCAGGAGGCTCGCCAGAGAAACATTGCCGCAGCCCAACCAGCCGCCGACGGTTCCGCTGCCGCACCCTGCCATGACTTGTCAACCAAGGTTGCATATTCGTCCCAAGAATTCAAAGGCTCGATGGACTCGACCGAGAATACGGCTGGCACTTGGCCCCCAAGCGGAAGCGCGACGGTTTGGTCGGCGAAGCGAGCAACGCCGCTACGAATCGCCGCGGGAAGCGTTGTCGTCGCTTCGCTCAAACCTGGAAGCGAGGACAATTCAAGTTTGGTGAGTTGCTCGCCAGTAAATAATTCGCCGACGCTGATCAGCGGCACGATCAAAACGTCGTTCGACTTTGCTTTACTAAGCACATCACCGGTGAGCCGCCCCGCCTCGGCTCGTGGGATATCGATCACTTCCAATTTTATTGCTGCGGAGTTGGCAGCCGACCAGCCACGCGTGATTGTGTCCGTCGCTGGCGAATCGCCAATCAACAGCACTCGCAAAGGGACCTCGGATCGCGGAGTTTGAGGCAATACCTCGACCGATTCCGGCTGTGAATTACAACCCGCCAACCACGCGGTAATCAATGATCCGCCTGCAGCCAGGGTGGTTCGGCGGGTGAATTGCGTTGACAAAACTATTCCTCGTGTATACGTGCGACTGACGCGGATACGCACTATATTGCTGGCCGGTTCGCTTCAGGTTCATTCACTTCGAGAATTCCCCATGAGCTTTTATCTCGGTATCGACGTTGGTACCAGCGGTACCAAGACACTGGTGATCGACGTCGCTGGAAACGTCATTGCCGAATCATCTGCGGAGTACCCGCTACACCAACCGCGACCGGGCTGGACAGAGCAATCGCCGGAGGATTGGTGGAACGCCACGGTGAAAACGGTTCGCGCGGCGGTGAAGTCCGCGAAACTGAAACCAGCAGACATCAAGGCGATCGGCCTGAGCGGCCAGATGCACGGCAGTGTGTTTCTGGATAAGAACGACACGGTAATTCGCCCAGCACTTCTCTGGAATGACCAACGCACAGTCGCCCAATGCGAAGAAATCACTACAGCCGCTGGAGGACGCAAGCAACTGATCAAACTGGTCGCCAACCCGGCGCTAACCGGATTCCAGGCTCCCAAAATTTTGTGGCTACGTAGCCAAGAGAAAGCAAATTTCGCTCGCTTGGCGAAAGTGCTGTTACCCAAAGATGACCTCCGCCGACGATTGACAGGTGACTATGTCACAGAAGTCAGCGATGCCAGCGGGACGCTGCTGCTGGATGTCGTGAACCGCAAGTGGTCCGATAAACTGCTGGCGAAACTCGATCTTGATTCGTCGCTCTTGCCGCGAGTTGTCGAGAGCGAAGATGTTACAGGAACGCTTACTTCGGCTGCCGCGAAACTTCTCGGCTTAACCACTGACTGTAAAGTCGTCGGCGGTGCCGGTGATTGCGCGGCCGGGGCAATCGGTAACGGCGTCGTCCGCAGTGGCGTTCTCAGCACGTCGATCGGCACCAGCGGCGTGATGTTCTGTCACAGTGACACGCCCCAGTACGATGATGCAGGACGACTGCACACGTTTTGCCATGCGGTACGAGGCAAGTGGCACATGATGGGTGTCAACCTGACCAGCGGCGGATCGCTGCAATGGTGGATGGATTCGGTGCTCACCGATCCCGACGCAAAGATCGATGCGAAACGATACGATCGCGCCACAGCGGCCGCCGCGAAAATCGCTGCTGGAAGCGGCGGATTGGTGTTCTTGCCGTACTTGAACGGCGAACGAACACCACACGCGAATCCCAATGCACGTGGAGCATTTGTTGGACTGAACACCACCCATGATCGCGGCGCGATGACTCGCAGCGTGATGGAGGGCGTGACGTTTGCCCTGCGTGATAGCTTGCAAATCATTGATTCACTCAACGTCCCCGTGAAGCAAATTCGTGCTTCAGGCGGTGGCAGCCGCAATCCGCTGTGGCGGCAAATGCAAGCGGACGTGTTTGGCAAGAAAATCACGACGCTCGAAGTCGAGCAGGGGCCTGCGTTCGGCGTCGCCCTGTTGGCCGCCGTCGGCGACGGAGCGTATCCCAACATCGAAGCTGCCTGTAAAGCGACAATCGCCGTCGCCGCAGAAACAAAACCCAACAACGCCGCAGTGAAGGCTTACAACCAATTGTTCCCCATCTATCAGGATCTCTATGGCAAGCTTGTTGAAAACATGGAGAAGCTCGCCAAGTTCGCGAGCTAAGGCCGTTCCGGCGGGAAAGCCATACCCCCAAGCATTTCGCGATGCAATAAGCTTGTTGGGCACCCGACCCGGTTGGTAGCCAGGCGCACCCTCGAAAAACTGGTGATGTGCGATTTGGCACGAGCCATTAAACTTTGCACAGCGTTGAAAAAAATATCAGCGTTTGTGCCAAGGTCGCTTGGGCCAAGCACATGCTTATCTCCGGGTTTTAACTGTTCATGTTTCATCGCTTTTTCGTAACCGCGTTGCTGGCGATCTTGTGTTCGTTTCCTGCACCCGCAGCAGTGGTGAATACTTTGGTTCTCAATGGAGGAACGGGCGGCGCGTTCGTTAATGGAGGTCGCTACGAAAGTGCATTCAACGACCTGAATGATCCGCTCCTGTTTGGCGCTGGGACCGGTGTGATCGACTACGGGTTTAACTTCCTTACGGAAGTCACATCACTTTCGGGAGTATCGTTTACGAATGTTGATTTGCTGATTCTTACTAGCCGAAACAGCCTATTAGGAACAGCGGATATTGCCGCTGCGGATTCGTTTGTGCGCAGCGGTGGCCGGTTGCTTGCGATGGGTACATCATTAACAAACTCATTCGCGGGTAGCCTTTCACAAACGTTAGCCAACCGCGCCGCCTTAACAGATTTCTCTTTTTCGACTAATTCACAATACAACACCAACAATGGAAACGCTGTACAGTTCTCGAGCCCTGGAAACTCGACACCTTTTGGTACAGGTGCGGGTACTCTCATTGCACGCGACGTAAACGTTAAGCTCGGATCGCAAACGGGCAGTATAGGAACACCAACTATTGGGACCTCATTCAGCTCCGGAGCCGTACAAGCACCAGACGGATATTTCGGTGAAGTGACGGGCGGTCGATTCCTGTTCATGACAAGCGTGAATGCGTTTGGAACGGAATCGATCGGAGCATCTACCTATAACTCGAGGTATGGCGACACCGCAAATGCTCAGTACTTCCTCAACTCCATCGCTTGGCTAACCGAAGGGTCAGCGTCTGCGGTGCCTGAGCCTTCGACTTCGGCGATGATGTGCTTGAGTTGCTTGGTACTGGGACGCTCGGCAGTGAAACGCCAACGAAAAAGAATTACCGACGAACGATCAATGAATAAGTATCAAGCTTGAATGCCACGAGTCCTAAGCCGTTGGTGTTTAGGCTTTAGCCGATTCTTTCCCAGAGCAGATCCCCTAAAAGTTGAACACCAACCATTCGTGAACAACGCTTGTTCTAAGCCCGAGCTTAATGATGGATGCCTTTCGCTGAAATCGATTCGATCGACAGGTTGCTAACCAGCTTCTTGAATGGATTGGGCCAGCCGGATTGCGTCGTCTTTGCTTGTGATTTCGCCGTCAAGCTGCGCTTGGCGGACTCGCTCGATGATCGTGCGGTAAATCGGCCCCTGTTCCATCCCCAGCCGTCGCAAGATATCACCGGTCAACAACGGTAACGGATCCAGTCGTTCGTCCGGCCACTGCATCGCTTCTAAACAGCGATCGATACCCGTCGTACTCCCGGAATCACTTCGTACTCGAGCCGCGGCGACTTGTAACGCCACTTCGCAGTCACGATTGACTAACAGGGGCTGCAACTGGGACCATCGCAAAGTATCCGCGTTGGCGAACTGCTGCCAATGTTGTAACGCAAACGCAACCGGCCGCTGCTCGTCATTGGCAAGCTTCCAGCCCTGTGTCAGCTCGCCCAATACTTTCACAGCGCGTGAATGCGATACCAAAAGCAGTGCTAACGAAACACAGAAAGACGCTTCTTGGACTCCACTATGCAACGACTGCATGTCGCTTGCGACTTGCGTTTGATTCACGTCATACCACTGCGGTAACACGTGCGTTGCCAGCCCGCTTGCCGCTAACCGTTGCAGCCCCAGCGAAACGTTGGGGGCAACGAGTACACGGCGCATTTCCGCACCAACACGTTCGCCGCTAACAACGTCGATATCTGCAGCATGCTCACGAATCGCCGCAAACGTTTCGAGTTCAATAACCATTCCCAAAGTGGTCGCAAAGCGAATTGCCCGCAACATTCGCAACTTGTCTTCACCAAACCGGTCCGACGCGCTACCGATGGTACGAATCACCCTCACCGCCAAATCGTCTTGGCCACCCACATAATCGATTACGCGGTGTTCAAGCGGATCATAAAATAAACCGTTGATAGTGAAATCGCGTCGCAATGCGTCTTGTTCCGCGGACCCAAAATGGACGCTGTCCGGTCGACGCCCGTCGCTGTATTCGCCATCGCTACGGAATGTGGCGACCTCGGTGGGCAAGATGGGGACATCACGATTATACTGAGGCGGTTTATCCGGCAGCACGCCGATAACACCAAAGGCGGCACCGAATGCCACCGTCCGACGGCGACCGAAACATTCGCGAACGGCGTCGGGCGTCGCATTGGTCGCAACATCGAAGTCCTTGGGTTGTCGCCCCAAGAGTGCATCGCGAACACATCCGCCGGCCAAATATGCGTCAAAGCCTTGCTCACGCAATCGCGTGATGATCCGCACCGCCTCAGCCGCCTCCGGTGTTTCGAGTAGTCTTTGATTGGGGCTGGGTTGAGGCAAAGGATTATCGGATGGAGCTAGTCGAATGAAACTGGAAAGCGATTAATTGTACATCATGTCTCGAACGACTCACGGTACCAAGACGGCATGTCGACAGCCAACGGAATGTCGGCAATTAACTGGGACCGGGCGTTCAGCAATCGCCGTCATCGAAATTTGCGGGCCAGATGCGTTGAAGGCCGTCGAGCAATGCATGTGCATGGCCAGCGATCATGAATTGCGAATCGGACAACTTCGCTATGGCCATTGGGTCGGGCCGCTCGCAGAACAATTGTCGACTGTGAATAACAAAGAAAACGTCCTCGACTCAGGAGAATCGGTTGTCGTTTCGCTGTTGGCGCCGGATACGCTGGAGGTCCATTGCCACGGCGGGTCCGCAGCGGTTGAACGAATAATTGCTGACCTATCATCAGTTGGCGTTCGTCGTGCAAACGATCCGATCATTAACCGCCATGGGATATTGCATCAGGAAGCCTTGCTGCTGCTGTCACAGTGCCGAACCGCGCGCACGGCAGCCATTGTTTTGGAGCAAGTTCGCGGACGACTTTCTCGCTGGGTGGACGATTGGAAACATCTGCTCAACGAGGATCGGCTGGAAGCATTTCGTAGCGATTGCGAGAGGTTAGTCCGCTGGGGACGAATCGGCGTCCGCTTGGCGACTCCGTTTCATGTTGTGCTGGTGGGTCCGCCAAATGTAGGTAAGAGCACGCTGATGAACGCGATGCTCGGTTGGGATCGCAGTATCACGTCGAGCGAGGCGGGAACAACGCGCGATCTGCTCAACGGTTCGACCGTTCTCCAGGGGCTGTCGATCCAGTTGACGGATACTGCGGGTATCCGACAAAGCGACGAACCGATCGAAAGAGAGGGGATTCGACGCAGCTATGGTGTCATCGGTGAGGCTGATTTGGTCGTCCTGGTGATTGACCCTCAGTGTGACGTTTCACGACTGAACAAACAACTCGACGGATTGGACCGCAGCGAATGGCTGACAGTTCTCAACAAATCCGACCAGCTCGAGGTTGATACGTTTCCAAGCGTCGCAGAAAACTCGCCGCTATTGATTCAGACTGTAGCGACAACCGGCGAGGGGATCGATCGGTTGCAGCAGCGGATCGTTGGGGCAATTGAGCAGCGTCTACCGCCGCCGAACTGCCCGATGCCGATATCGCAGCGAAGTCTGGAACTCATCCGCCAACTCGCCGACGAAACGACGGTTAGTCGGGCATTTGAGTTATTGGATGAGTTAAACAGGTAAGGCGACGTTAATTGAAACCGTCGATGCCGTTGCAAGTTAAGATCAGTGAAATCTTGCCGAACTCGCAATAAAAAACCGAGGTTCCTTTGCAGGAACCTCGGTGTTGAGAGATTTTAGCGGTTTGGAAAAGACTATTGAATTGCCTCATCCGTGAGCACAAATTCCTGCCAGGGAACATTGCTACTCTTACCGCGTGGCGTGCAAAGTGCTTGGTATACACGATAGTCAATGGTTTCGAGGATAAACCGAACTTGTCCATCGGCCATACCACAATTGACGCCGCCGACGTGGGCGGAAGATGGCCGAGCAAGGTCAGCCGCAGTTGCCGCAGTCATTACTTTCGTAAAAATTTCTTCAGATGCGGTTGTTCCACCACCATTGATTTTGTGCAGAGTTTTTACTGACCCAGGAACCACGGCTGCCGCAGTGCCGTTCGTATTCCAGAGAGTTGCCAAGCCCGCATTGGATGGATCCGGATCTTCGTAATGCCACACCATACCGTGGACATGCCGTGCTGCGTCAACGGCTTGCGAGCCAGTATTGAACAATACTTCCGTATCAGTCGCGGCAGCTGTCTCAAACATCGTAGCATCAAGTTGGAAACCGGCTACGTGCCAGGGTAGTGCTTGAACGTTTTCAGAAAACAGAATCGTATTACCTTGTCCATCCTTGAAGTCATCCATTCGTACAGGCCCACCTTCTGACGAATGAACGAATTTAGTGCTCATCACCACAACATTGTATTTGTTATTCATGGCACCGTTCGCTCGATCTTGAGACCCCTGAAAGGTTACGCCAGAAACGGCGGTATCAGCGATCGCTGGGCCAACACGGTGGTACATGCCGTTGTTCGCGATGTAACTATTTTTGGCAAATTCGCCTTCAGAAACAGGGTTACTTGGGCATTGGAAAATCGCCAAATTAGGTGCCGCTAACGTGTGGTAATTTAGGCCCGATGGATTGGCACTTGTACCGGTGTTTCCAAGGTCACCGGCCGCATCAGCGATAATTGGATAGCGGTCCTCATTCCAGTGTTCAAAAGTTGGTTGAGCATCTAGGCTTGGAAGCAAGGCAACGGCCCAAGTTCCAATCTTGACGTGACGAGGCACGGCTCCCATGTGATTATTTGGATCGGACGGGTCGACCGCTCCCGCACCCATCGGCCCACCAGTGAATAGACCATATCTTTCAACGTAACCTGGCAACCGGTTCTTATTCGTGTCGTGAACCTTAACTGCAAGTGCTAAGTTCCGAATTTGACTTGCACATTGAGTTTTTCGTCCTGATTCTCGGACCGCTTGGATCGCGGGCAATAACAGGCCCATGAGGATGCCGATGATGGTGATCACCACCAGCAATTCGACGAGGGTAAAGGCGTAGCGTGTTTTTTTCATGGGTCTGCGCTCCGAGGGGGACAAAGAAAAGTGCTGAGCGCAGGTGGAATTAATAATATCGTTGGCGGCGCTCGTCGCGAACGGACTTTCGTAAACGAATTATCGCAAGTCGAGCCCCATAATGCAATCGCTAGCTTTTCTCAGGGACTCGCGTCTTCTACGCTCCAGTCTACCACCAGTGACCGCTCCGTTGATCGACTTTTCCCCGTCTCAAACGCATTTTCTCTCGACTTTTCCTTCCAAATACATTGCCTCAACGACTGAAAACCCGCCTCAATGAAGCACAGTTGGTCCTCAACAGGCGGCCCCCGCGGCGGGGTCACCACTCGGCGCGGCGAGAAATCTTGGTCAGGATTTTGCCCTAGCCACACGCTTGGCAGTGACGAAAACCAACTGTCCGACTGCCCAGCAAAAGGCGATGAACGATCCTCTCCCTATCCATCGTCACAGTCTCCAGGGGCTGCGGCGACTAATCTTTTGAGACTTCGCCACGGTTTCGAATTACCCACTTGATTGACTTCACCGAGCTTGTTTGTGATTTATCTCGATTTTAATCGCACCACTCCTTTGGCGCCTTCGGCACTCGAAGCGATGCAACCGTTCTGGGCCACGCACTTCATGCTGCCCGGCCAAGAGCATCCGCACGCTCAAGCAATCAGCGAGGCGCTGGAATCCGCTCGCGAAGGATTGGCGATGCTTGCCGGTTGCGATCCCTTCGAAATCGTCTTCACCGGAGGTGGCACCGAAGCGAATAACTTGGCAGTACTCGGTGGGACACGAAAAAAAGTTCCTGGTCACGTGCTGGTTTCTGCCCTCGAACATGACAGCGTCTTGGGCGCGGCGATGAATTTGGGCGTCAACGGCTGGCAGGTGGAAACGATCCCAGTTCAAAACGACGGCGTCATTGATCCCGAACGAGTCAAAAGTCTGTTGCGGCCCGATACTCAATTAGTGTGCTTGACTGCGGCGAGTGCTGCATTAGGCACAATCCAACCGGTACGTGCCGTGGCCGATATTTGTCACAACCAAGGGATTCACGTTCACTGTGATGCGACTCAAATGTTTGGCAAGCTGGCGGTTGATGTGACAGAGTTACGCGTCGACACCGCGTCGATCAGCGGCCACAAGTTTTATGGTCCCAAGGGCACGGGAGCCTTGTACGTTCGCCGTGGACTGCAATTGTCAGCGGTTTCGTTCGGCGAGATCCGTGAGATGGGGCTGCGACCGGGGGCCGAAAATATCCCAGGATGCGTGGGGCTGGGAGCGGCCGCGTCCTTGGCGGCGCGTTGTTGCAACGACGCCGCAGATAACTTGCGACTGTTGTGTGACCGATTCATCAACGGATTGAAAGCCGTCATCTCGCCCGAACCCATTCTCTTGTGCGAGTCATCGTCGCGACTGCCCAATACCTTGGCAATCGAAATGCCCGGAGACGCGAAACGGTTGCAACGATCGGCACGACAATTGGTGGTTGCCACAGCTCAGTCGGAATCGCCTGCGGATGAGATGACCCGATCGCTACGCAGTATCGGCCGCACGGACGCCCAGATCGGCCGCACCTTGAGAGTCTCGCTGGGGTGGACGACGAGCCGCGACAGCGTCGACCGCGCCGTCGAACTTTTCGCCGAAGCTTGGGACGGCGCCAGAACCTAAGGTACCGTCCGTAAACTAACTACCGTATTGATGATCAGCCGTAGTGCGTTAGCACACGGTTTTCACGGAAACCGGACGCTAACGCGTTCCCGCTGATTCGGTAACTTCTTTGAAGACGGTCCCTAAACAAGCGAGGCGCAGCATTGGGAGCTTGGAGAATAAGTTCAGAGGATGTAGAAAATGGGGGCTTCTGCACGCCTCACGCTTTTTGCACCCCGCTTCCTCATGATTGTCGGTATTGATCTCGGGACGACAAACTCGCTGTGCGCCCTGTTCCAAGACGGCGAGCCGAAGTTGGTTCGCAATGCTCATGGATCGTTTCTCACACCATCGGTCATCGGCATTCTGCCGGACGGTCAAGTCATCGTCGGTGAGAGTGCGCGGGAACTGCGAGTGACGCAACCGGAGCGATGCGCATCGCGTTTCAAACGCTACATGGGTACTGCCCAGGCGATCCAGATTGCCGGTCAGTCGTTTACCGCGCCCCAACTTTCCAGTTGGGTGTTGAAATCGCTAAAAGCAGACGCGGAAAAGCACCTAGGACTGCCAATCGAAGATGCCGTGATAACCGTTCCAGCGTATTTCAATGATTTGCAACGACGTGCAACGCGGTTGGCAGGCGAGATGGCGGGTTTGCGAGTTCGCCGAATCATCAACGAGCCGACGGCTGCGGCGTTAACCTATGGCTTTCACGACCGTGACGTTGAAAAACATTTGCTTGTGATTGACTTGGGTGGCGGCACATTCGATGTGACGTTGATGGAGATCTTCGAAGGGACGCTCGAGATCGTATCGACCGCAGGCGAAAGCATGCTGGGCGGTGAAGATTTCACCGATCGTCTTGTCGCGGCCGTACTCCAAAAACAGGGACTGAATTTCGAAGTGACTGAGATGCGCGAGCCGCTACGTGTCGCACGTCTGCGCCAGCTATGTGAAACCGCCAAGCTAGCCATCACTACTGAACCCAACATCAAGATTGCCTGCCCGACATCGAATGGACAAATCGATCACACCGTCACGCCGTTGGAACTGAGTCGTGAATCCTTTGCCGCGTTAATGCAACCCTTGTTGGAACGTTTGATGGGGCCGATTCATCGCACTCTGCGTGACGGCGAGCGGGACCCGAAGTCGATCGACGAAATCATTTTTGTCGGCGGCGCGACACGTATGCCGTGCATGAGCGAATACATCGCCGCGAAACTCGGTGCCCAGCCACTGCTTAAATACAATCCCGATGAAGTGGTTGCGCTCGGCGCTGCAGTACAAGCGGCACTCTTGACCGAGGATGCCGCCGTCGATGATATGGTCATGACCGACGTCTGCCCACACACTCTTGGCGTGGAAATTGTGAAGCAATTTGGTTCGCAAATCAGCAGCGGTTACTTTGAACCGATCATCCACCGCAACACGACGATACCTGTCAGTAAAGAGAGTTCTTTTACAACGATCGAAGCCAACCAATACACGGTGAAATTGCGAGTTTTCCAGGGCGAAAGCCGCAAGGTGAAAGACAACTTGCCGCTCGGTGAACTCGTTATCGATGGCCTGCCTCCTGGCCCCGCTGGAACCGAATTCGTCGTGCGATTCACCTACGACAACAACGGGATTTTGGAAGTCGAAGCGTTCGTTCCAGCAACTGGCAATAAATACCACACGGTACTGACAAGTCCCAACAGCGATTTGACGCCGACAGAGATCCAGGCGGCAGTGAAGCAAATGCAGGCGGTAAAGTTTTATCCGCGGGATGAGATCGAGAACCAACGGTTGCTGCGATTTTGCGAGCGACTGGTGGGCGAGATCAGCCCACTGCAACGAGAGCAACTGGAATCGGCGATCGATAGTTGGGAGCGAGCAATGAGCAGCGGTGATCGTGAATTCTTTAAGGTTGCCCGTGACGGATTATTGATCACGCTCAGCCAACTTGGATACGACTTCGATTCGCTCGGTTTCGATGCCCAAGGCGAGTGAGTGACCGTGAAGCTTGATCTTGAATACTTTCGCGAACAACTGCGGCGTGATCCGATTGCAGGCTCGGAGTTGATCGTGGCCCGTCGCGGTGTAGTACTCAATTTGGAAACTCAATCACGCAATAAACCTCGCACTTTGGTCTCGCCGGAAATCGTCGCTCACAACCAACGAACAATCGATCGGATACGCGGTGAGTTCTGGGAACTGCCGATTGACCAACTGCAATCCGAATTGGGCACCATCGATACTCAATCACTACCCGAATTGCAGCTCGTTGTGGACCGTTTGGCGCGAGCGGCCGCTGCGAGAGCCGAGTTCCCTCGATTGAGTGCTGCGATTCATAAGCGAACTCGGTTGTTCACGTACATTCGACGTAGTGTTTCTGCGATGCCGCGAGACTTGGCCGGCATCAAAGAACTGGCTTGGCGCGATGCATTGCAAAACGGTTACGGTCGCGAAATCAAGTGGGCAGCTCGATTGATCAAACAAGAGTATCCCACGATCTATGCGATCGACCCACATTGGATTGACGACTTGATCACTGTCCGAGCGCCGAGCGGTGCTCGTTGGTCGCTGTTGAACCTCAAGTTTCCGGTTCCCGGTTGGGTTCTGGCGATCGTTTTCTTCGCGATCTTTCGTCTTCTCGCGGCACTGAACCGATGAGCGAAGACTCGTCCGCAGATTGGAATTTGCTGCCGCATCGACCGGTAGAGTTTTTCGGACTCGCAGCCGGATTCGATCGCCAGGACCTCAAGCGAGCGTACAACCGACTACTGAAACTTTTTAAGCCGGACAAGTGTCCCGCCGAATTTCAAAAACTGCGTGCTGCCTACGAGGATCTCGACGCCAGCCTGCGGTACGGTCGTCCGCCACAATCATCCTCGACGATGTTTCCAGTCTCAGGATTCAACGACCCCGAAATCACAGCAGCAATCGACGACCCAACAACAAACTCACTTGGCGTGCCGAGAGAGATCGTCGACTCGAAGCTGCAACAGCGGGAGCATTTATTGGCCCAGCTCGAGTCGATGCCAGCATCCGAGCTCTATCTTGAGCTGAAAAACAACAAGTCAAGTACACCGTTTGACTATTTCTCGCTGGCAATACTGTCCGATGCCGTGCATGAACCATCAGAGATGATGTTCTTGAATTGGTTGCTGATTGGAATAAAAAAACACCCCGGCGAACCAGCGCTGATACGGCTGTTGCATACGTATCTGCATTCGAACCAAATCGAGGATGCCGATTTGCCGAAGGTACTGGTAACGATCTCGAAAATCATTACCACCGATCGCTTTTACTACTTCACCGAGACGCTACTGGATCGTTTGTGTGCGACCGCAAGTTGGCACGATTTTGAGCAAGTTCTGACGACGTGTCGCAGCAATATTAATGATCATCTCGTTCGATGTAGCACCGTTTTTACTTGCCATTTGTTGCGGATGGCAGCCTGGCGAGCACCGCTGGCAAGCGCCGAGCGGTTGTTGCAGTACGTCGAAGAGAATGCGGAGTATCTGGGGTCGTTGATGGAATATGAGCTGGAATTCAATACGCAATTGATTGAATACATCCGGGTTCGCGAGCGGTTTGTCGCCCGGGGAGATTTGTGTCGCATGATCGACCATGCACTGCGAACGTTTTGCTTAAGCCCAGGCGATTCCGGGGACCGCGAAATCATTGCTTGTCAAATCCATTTGAGCCAGCATCCCGAACAGTTGTGCAAGGAGTTCCCTTTTCCAGCCGACGACGACGATGCTCGAATTGCATCTTGGTTGTGGGCATGTGAAGAAGTACATGACCGCCTGGAAACGGAACTCGCCCCTGTCAACCCAGGGCACCTTCCAGGCGTGACGCTAAAGCTGTTGCAACAAATCGACAAAACGTTTCCCGCCTCACAACTGCAGCTTTACAATATGGTCCGAGTCGGCTTGGTGTGCGTGGGTTATGGCTTGTCGTTGTCAGTCGCGATCGCAATATTTTTAACGAGCCTCAGTTTCAGTGTTGCGAAAACTAAGTATCTGGATGCCGTCACGTGGATGTTCGTGTTCCTGTGTGTGTTGTTCGTGATCGTGTTTCACTTCGTGATTAAGCCACGCACGGTTGACCGCTGGATGGCATCGTACTTGTATCGCCTGGTATGCCGACATTACAGCGATTGGTGGCGACCGATGATCGGCCGTTTCCATGCCGCGACACATTCCTCGTTTCACGATCTGAGAGCCGCCTCGATCCAAGTCATTCAATCACAACATGGACAGCTAAACGTCAGCACTTGGTTTGCCCAGCTTTACAGCGGCGATTTCGCGATGCTGTTGTACGCATCGGCGGTACGTTTCTTGCGTTGAGGCAAAACCGCGTTATCGGCGTTTTCCTGGTCCGTACGTCCATTCTGCGCCGCCATAGAATGCGAACCGTGTCGCATTGAACCCGATCGTCTCTTCGTAGTCCTCATCGAGAAGATTGTCGACGCGTGAGAACACTCGCCAGGAATCGTTCACGCGATACCAAGTCGAGGCGTCGACTCGCCAATAGGCGTCAGCGATCTCGTCTCCTGTGTCCAGTCGATTGCCGACGTAGTTGGCAGTGAGCGAAAAGTTTGCCCGACTGTTGATCAGCGAGCGGTTCCATCCGAGCGACCATTTGTTTCGCGGTCGACGAAGCAAACGCAAATCGGTATCACGATTGCGCGTGTTCGTGTACGTGTAGTTGGCGAACATTGTGGTCCGCGGATCTAGCCGATACAGTGACGTGACTTCGACACCGTTGGCTAGTCCGCTGCCAATGTTGGCGAGTTGGAACGTGCCAAAATCAAAAACGATCAAGTCTTGCATGTCATTGCGAAAGTACGTGGTGTCAATGATCAAGCGGTCGTCGAGGAAGCGTTGTTCAAGCCCCACATCCCATCCCTTGCTGCGTTCGGGCCTGAGGTTCACGCTGCCTACGAACGGATCGAATAACTCCGAAAGAGCTGCGGCGCGAAACCCGGTTCCCAAAGATGCATGCAGTGCCTTACCTGTATCTGCGATCTGCCACCGAGCGGTCGTTCGATAAGTGAACACGTCACCAAAGAAGGTATAATCGTCCCAACGTCCACCGCCGGTGAGATACAGTTGGTCAAAGAACCCGACATCCAGTAGAGCGAAACCGCCGAGATTGTCTTGACGACGATCGGTAATCGAATCGTTGCGGGCGATGTCTTCGTGGTAGTCGACGCCGGAAGTCGCAACCCAGCGGGTGTTCTTCTCGTCGACAAGCACCATGTCTTGTTGCCAATCCAGCCGCCCGCTACGGCCATAAAATGGTCCGCCAAACGGTGCATTGGAAAGTCGATCGTACTGGGTGTATCCCGTGCCGAAGCGGTGTGTCCACAAGTTGTCAAAGGTGCGCCAGGTCGCTTGCACTCGCGCGAACGTGTTCACTTGATCAATCGAGGAAGGATCGTCCTGCGGCAATCCAAATCCGAAATCTATTTCGCTGTGTGCGTCCGTGTGGCGAGCAATGATGTCGATGTTTAAGTCATCCGTCACGTTCCAACCGACGCGAGAACTGAGGTTGCCACCACGATAGCCGTCGCCTTCGACATTGCCCGGAGGTCGCGAGGCAGCCGAAAACCCATTCGTATCCAGATAGCTTGCGCCGAAGCTGTAATAGTAACTGTCGTTGCCGCCGGAGACGGTTGCTGCTTGACGCGACGTATCGTACTGACCGCCCATCGCACTGAGCGTGCCTACCAGCGGCCCCGAACCTCGTTTGGTGATGATGTTGATCACACCACCGATGGCATCGCTGCCATAAAGCGTGCTCTGTGGTCCTCGCAAGACTTCGATGCGTTCAATATCGTCGACGCTGAGGAACGAAAAATCGAACGCGCCGCCCGCACTACCCACGTCGTTGATTGACATCCCATCCAGCAAAACTTTGGTTTGATTGCCGTTGGTTCCACGCAGAAAGGCGGACGAGAGTTGCCCGGCACCTCCGGAACGGTTGATGTCGACACCGGCCACGGTTCGCAATACCTCGGCCACTTCCACTTGGCCGCTACTTCGAATTGCTTCGCTCGAGATGACGGTCATTGCACTACCAACGCTTTGCCCCGGCACCTCGTTGCGTGTAGCGGAAACTACCGTCGGTGTAGGCAGGGGTTGGCTGGGAAATTGGCCGGGTGTGTCTTCACTTGTTGAACCAGGCAAGCTTTGTGCGGCCATGGGTACCGCCGGTGCAGCCGTTGGCGAATTGCTCGCCGGAGTTGGCATGAAGGATTGCTGTGGTTGCTGCGTTTCCGCAGGCTCCACTTGCACCGATGATTCTTCAGGGGCATCCGGAACGATCACTTCGGTTTCCGGAATCATGGCTCGCTCAGTCGGCGTTTGTGCAACGCCATTTTGAGCCCCAGCGAATATCGAAACGACAATCGCCAGCGGCCCCAGCAACTTGAACGAAATTGAATTCACCGTCACAGCTTCCGCGTCTTCGGGTACGAGACGAGCGTGTCCTATCGATGTTGACGAAAACGCTCGGTAACTCTCATCGGCCCGATCGTAGCGAATACCCGAGCCCAGACGTTCCGGCTGTGCCGCATTAGACGATTGCAGCGAAGTATCGTAGCGGTTGGTGAAGTTATTCGGTTTGCGTTCCCGGTGTAAATCATCTTGCCGCTCGCCTTAGGGCTTAGCCGCCATGCCTGTTGTGGACATCAAGTAACTCGCCCAAAACAACGGAGGTTCGCCGGTCAGCATCGCGGCGTCCTTATCCGCATTGCCCAGCAGTGGTTCATTTTCTGGATCAAGTTCCGCCTGTTGCAACAGCAGCAAAGCCCGATTCCAGGCCGCCTGCATACCAATGTGCGGCAGTTCTTGCAGCAATTCCCGCATCGCAATGGTCGTCGATTGCCCGCCGATCGCCCAGCGGCTTAACAGCACGTCACGAACCCCGGAAACGTGCAGTGTCATGACAGCCATGAACAATTCACTACCGTCCCCCAAGCGACCACTGGCAAGCGTCGTTCTCAATCCCGGCAGCACGACACTTGTCGGGCTGTGATTCGGAAGCGCCAACCAACCTGCGAGAGTTCCCTCGAATACACCGTTGTCTTCTTCCACCAACGAAAACTGTAGTGACCGCGTGGGATCAATGGCACGCGGCGCCGCGATGACCAATCGTTGCACCGAGGGACTGAGCAATCCCGATGGCACCAGCGGCGAGAGTGGTAAGCGAACGGTTGCACCGGAGACGTCAACAAGACTTTGTACTGCGGCTTGGTTCCCCGTGGCATCTCGAGGAGCAAAAAACAATCCTGCATTGATCGCCGTGTCTCCAGCTTCGGATGCTCCATCGAAAGGGAGCTTCGCCAGTGCTGTCGATTGCAAAGCCAAACCTGGTGTCGGTGCATACCGAATTCGCAATTGGCTGCCGATCAGCGGTGCATCCTCACCACCAGCGGGAATGATTTCCAGAGGCAAGTACCACAAAGACCCAGCCGGAACCACAATCAACTCATCAAATCTTTTGCTGTCGAAGGATGTTTCCGCAAGCAACTGACGACCGAACTCAGCGGCAAATGTTTTCCAGGCATCACCGTTTTCGAGTTTCGATGCACGTGTTTGACCTACTCCGATTTCTTTCAGTAACTTGCCAATCGAATTGTGAACTTGGGAAGCATCACCGACCAGCCAACTCACAATCGAATTCGAGCTGGCGAGCGTCGCCAACACACGATTGTTCACCAACGTAAAGACTAACATTCCGGTGCGCGGCGGCAATCGCTTCAAATCATCCAGCTCAAGAGCCGGCAGCATGACCTCGGGATAACGTGATCGCATCAAAGTCGCAACCGCCGCTTGCGACTGCACCGCTCGCAATGCATCCATGGCGAGAGGACCGGCCGCAGCAGCCTGCTGGAGTGCCGCACCACTTTCACGCAACGACAAAATCTGTGCGGGTGGTTTTTTCAGAAAGTCGGCTCCGGTTTTATTCAATCGCGTCGCATCCACGGTTGCCAGCGTGCGAACCTGCTGCAGTCGTCCCGACAGCGGCAATTGGTCAGCGAACGCTCGGCGCAACGTCAAATCAGTCTCACTAAGAATCTTTTTCGGATCGCTACTTTCCGCCGCTGAGGCCAGTAGCGACTGTTGTGCGAGACTGCGATCATTCATCAACCACCCCAGCGCCTCCACGGGATCACGCCGCCACATCGCATCTGGTGGCGTGTCGGTGAAGTACCGCAAACGCTGTTCGCTGCGTTGATCCAATGCACCCATTCGCGTGCCAGCGATCAGCCCGCCGAGTTGATACACACTCGGATTGGAGGCCACGACCTTGTTGCGAATGCGATTGTTGAATGTGAAGTTGCGAATTGCTGTCAGCGAAACGTTGGTCGTTGTCGCTGCGGGACCATCGAGCGTTTGACCGGAAAACGCCGACGACAGGGCGCTGACATAGGCGCCGTAGGCAGTTAGTCGCGGATGTAGAAAACCACGACGACCAGAGATCGTCTGAGCTTGCTGCAAGAGCGTCACTGAGGCGTCTCGCTCTCCGCTAAGTATCGCTGCTTCGCTAGCGACAAGCAGTGCCGCGAGTGTTGTCGCCTTGGCCGAGCGAGCATAAACGCCGGCGGCACTCGTTGCGGAATTGCGGATCGCTGGCACTCCGGCTGGTTCGCTACAACCCAGTGCCAACTGCAACGCTTCTCCGATCCATTCGTGATGTCCGAGTGCAGCTGCTGTCTGTGCGGCGTTGAGGGCTACAGGAACAGCGTCGATTGGTCGCGCCGAATCTGCAAGCGTTTCGGCATAACAGAGCAACACGATCGGCGTCAGTGGGTGTATTCCGCCACCGAGCGTGCTGGCCGTCGGCGCCTCCGCAACTACTCGCGCATTGTCCATATCCGCATACTGGCCCGTCGCACGAATCGATCCGATCAGAGTACGGCCGATGGGGATTTGAAGATCCTGAGGGTACTTCGTTGCTTCAAGGACTTCCGCCGCGATACCGCTGTCCTTACTCATCTCGCCCATGATGATTCGACGGCGGTGCAGCGCGATCGCGATCCCTCTCATGATCTCCGCGACGTCCATCGACACAACATTCAGTGGCTCGATCGAGCCACCTTGATTGACGCGTTGTTCCGTAATGACCTCGCCACGCTGGACCGGCATTCGCGACGCGATTGGTAACATTCTCAGATTACTCGCTCCCGCCCAGCCGGATTGTGAGTCCGGTTGGCGGATGCCGTCCATCAGCGCCGTGGAAAAATCAACGCGTGACAACCAGCCTCGATGTCGCACGGTGAGCTGCAATGCAGCTTCGATATTGACCATCGCCATCGGCAGGTTACCGAGTTGGTAATGACATTCGCCAAGCATCGCTAGCGCCGGTATCGAATCGATCCAGCGTCCGGTGCCATCCAGGCGAGATTGCCCCAATGCCGCGTCGAACGCTTCCAGGGCCGTCGGCAAGTCACCACTGCGGTACACTTCCAGAGCCAAATAATACTGTTGCGCCGGATAGCTCGATGCCCTGCCACCGGGCAGCGGTTGGGCCATTGCATCTTGACCTTGAATCGCCGAGATCGCCATCACGACGAACAAGCAAGCTGTCCGCCAATACCCCGCTGTCCAACGACAGACCATCAAATGCCCCGTCCCCGGCTGACAAGAAACTCCGATTCGCAACGAATCACTCCCTATGTCGCAGTGCTCCGTATAAATTTGTCGTGAATCCAGCCGAGAAAAAAGCATTACCATTCAGCCAACGGAAAGCGTAAGCAGCGCGGGATCAATCAGTGACGCGTTCTTGACGTGGCGTCGACTTTTAGCCGACGTTTTTAGGATTGGCGACTGAAAGTCGCCACCACTTATGTTGCTAAGAACAGCGTCCAATACACGATCCATCGTAGAAGAGTCGTCGTTCGCCGTCGAACGTTAAATCAGCCAGTTCGACCACGCGGCCACTAATCGGGGCGTGATTTCGACCGAAGATTCGGACAATGACGGTTTTCAGGCGATAAAAACAATCGCAGTTGACCCATTTTCCCTAAACGCCTAACTTGAGCTGATGGAAGAACTTACGAGCCACTTGCTAGCGAAATAACGGAGTGTCAGCGTCGTATAACTCACGAGAATTTGCTCAAATAGAGGCGAGCATGATCGCTCTCGTCAAGTTTCCCCGGTGAACTCGTCAGTTCACCGACTGAGCACTGTTACCTCGACACCTCTCGGGTCGCCTGCAAAGGTCCCGATCCCAACTGGCCCGGCCGCAACCGTTCCGCTGATAAAAAACAGCGAACACCACGAACCTGTCTGAACGAACCACCATGTCATTTTTTGAACGGCTTTTCGATATCCTCGGCTTAATCTTCGGCGGCTTGGGCACGTCGGTAAGCAACACTTTGACAGCCGTATTTGGCAGCGCCAACGCTCGTCAAGTCGCTCGGTTGCGAGAACGTGCCGACCGCATCACCGCGCTCGAACCGAAGTACGAAGCGATGAGCAACGAGCAGCTTCGTGAACAAACTGAACTATTTCGTAAACGTTTGCGGGACGGCGAGACCCTGGATGACATTCTCGAAGAAGCATTCGCCGTTTGTCGCGAAGGTGGCAAACGATTTCTTGGGATGCGGCACTACGATGTGCAATTGATCGGGGGCATGGTGTTGCATTTTGGTGGGATCGCTGAAATGGTCACCGGCGAAGGAAAAACACTCGTCGCGACGTTGCCAACTTATTTGAACGCTCTGGAGGGTAAGGGCGTTCACGTGATCACGGTCAACGACTATCTCGCTCGCCGAGATATGGAGTGGATGGCACCGCTGAGCATGAACTTGGGGCTGACGATTGGTGCGATCCAGTCCGGTATGTCGACAGCGGAGAAGCAAGCAGCGTATGCATGTGACATTACCTACGGTACCAACAATGAGTTCGGCTTCGATTACCTTCGCGACAACATGCGTCCGGCCGCTCGTGGTGATGATCGGTACCCTAAAGAGGCACAGCAGTGTCAAGGACCGCTCAACTTTGCGGTCATCGACGAGGTTGACAATATTCTTATCGATGAAGCGCGTACGCCGCTGATCATCAGTGGCCCAGCGGATTTGGACCTCGGTCGCTATGGCGAAGCTGATCGAATTGCTCGCGCCTTGTCGAAAGAGTTGCACTTCGCCGTCGACGAAAAACAACACAATGTCACGCTCACGGATGAAGGTGTACGTGAAGCCGAGCGACTTGCGGGTGTCGAGAGCTTCTACACGGCGGGAAACATGGAATGGCCGCACTTGATCGATAACGCGCTCAAGGCCCACTACCTGTACAAAGTCGACGTGAACTACGTGGTGAAAGATCGGCAAATCATCATCGTCGACGAGTTCACCGGACGACTGATGGACGGTCGCCAGTGGAGCGACGGCTTGCACCAAGCCGTCGAAGCTAAAGAGGGCGTGCCGATCAAGCAAGAAACGCAAACTTTTGCTACCGCATCGCTGCAAAACATCTTCAAGATGTACAAAAAACTTTCGGGAATGACCGGGACGGCGATGACCGAAGCGAACGAGTTTATGAAGATCTATAAACTCGATGTCGTGGCGATTCCGACCAACCGGGAAATGAAACGCATTGAACACCCGGACCTGATCTATTTGACGGAAAAAGACAAATACAAAGCGTTGGCCGACGACGTCGAACGCACGCACAAGTGGGATGTGGTTTCGCTCAAGGACGAAGAGTACTGGGGTGAAATCGTATCCGAAACGAGCGATGAAATTACCCTACTCGTCAAGGGTGAGAAGACGCCGCAAACGTTCCACCGCAAGAACATCGTATCGATCGACCGCGCCGGTCGTCCCGTGCTAGTAGGAACCGTTAGCATCGAAAAGAGCGAGCGGTTGTCGCGATTGCTCGAACGTCGCGGTATCAAGCATGAAGTGCTGAACGCCAAGAATCACGGTCGCGAAGCCGAAATCGTTGCCCAAGCTGGACGCATCGGCGCCGTCACGATTGCTACCAACATGGCTGGACGAGGTACCGACATTATCCTCGGTGGTAATCCCGAAACGATGGCCTGGAGCCAATTGCAACACAAGTATCCCACACGATTGGAAGTTCCCGAAGTCGAATGGAAAACGCTAGTGGAGGAGATCGACCAGCTTGAAAAAATGTCCGCGGAAGGCGACGTGGTCCGTGAGCTGGGCGGTTTGTACGTGATCGGAACCGAACGACACGAATCGCGACGTATCGACCTGCAACTTCGCGGTCGTTGCGGTCGTCAGGGTGACCCCGGAAGTAGCCGCTTCTATCTATCGCTCGAAGACGACTTGATGCGAATCTTCGCTGGCGATTTCGTTAAGAGCATGATGGAACGTCTGGGCATGAAGGAAGGCGAAGCCATCGAATCACAAATGGTCACTCGCCGCATTGCGTCCGCTCAGAGAAAGGTCGAAGAACGCCACTTCGAGACGCGTAAGAGCTTGCTCGATTACGACGAAGTGATGGACGAGCAACGAAAGCGAGTGTACCGCTATCGCCAAAATCTGTTGGACGGACACAGCTCGCGAAAGATGATTCTGGACTTGATTCGTGGCCAGATCGATAAGTTTGTCGAAACGTTCCTCGAACAGAACTACGGCGTTGACTCGTTCGCCTCGTTCGCTGGTGGGCTGCTCGGTGTTCAGCTCGATGCTCGCGATTTCCAGAATATGGATTTCGACATGGCCAACACTTACGCCAGGGATCAAGCCGAACGTGCTTCCGAAACAATCGTCTTGGAGGCCGTCGAAGAGAACTTGCCGGAATCCATGGAAGACGAATGGAACTGGAAGGCGATGGCGACATGGGCCAACACGCGGATAGGTACGAATTTCCAAGACCACCAGTTACGCAATATGGATCGCGACGAGATGATCGCCGCGCTGATCGAGAAGTCACAAGAACGCATCGAAAAGACGGACCTCAGCGAAGGCTCTCATTTCCTGGAATCCGACTTCGGATTGCGGACTCTGTGCGGTTGGATGCGTCATAAGTTTGGTATCGAAACGACACCCGACGAGTTCCGCGATATCGAAGACCGCAAGAAAGTCGCCCAGGTCCTCATGCAACGCGCCGAGCAAGCGTACAGCGAAAAGGAATCTGAATACCCAGTTCTTGCCGGAATTTCACGATTCACCTCCAAGCAGGGCGCACAAGTCTCGCTGGATCGCGAAGGCTTGGTCGATTGGATCCAACGTCGCTTTGGTGTCCAGATGAATCTTGACGACGTGCGACTCAATCGCGACGAATTGAAGGCCCAATTGCTGCAGTACAGTCGCCAAACCGGCGGCTCGGCTGAACAACAGTACCACCTTGCCGAAGCCAAATTGTCGGACTTGTTTGGCAAGTCAGGCCCGGAAACCACGGCCGCCGTTGCCAGCGGCAGCAACGGTTCGTTGGATTCATTCGGGGAGTGGATGGAAAATGAACTGGGCTACAAAACCCACCGCGAAGACTTGGCGAGAATGAATCGTCGCCAATTGGAACTGGCGCTTGATGGTGCCGTGGACGATCGTTTTCACCCAGAAATGCGGCGAATGGAACGCCAGATCTTGCTAAGCATTGTTGACGAAGCCTGGAAGAACCATTTGCTCACGATGGATCACTTGCGAAGCAGTGTGGGCTTGAAGGGTTATGCTCAAATGGACCCCAAGGTGGAATACAAACGCGAAGGAATGCGGTTGTTCGATTCAATGTGGAGCAATATCGGTGAGCGAGTCACGGATTTGATCTTCCGCATGGAATCGTTCAATGAAGACTTCATTCGCAGCACTTGGGTAGATGCAACGGCCCGTCACGATGAAGCACACTCAGCGACCGGACAATTGGCGCGAGCCGCCGACACGCCCGCTCAACGGGCTGCCGAGTCGAGCAATCGCCAAGAGGACGTCAAGCCCGAACCGATCCGTCATATCGCTCCCAAAATCGGTCGCAATGATCCCTGTCCCTGTGGCAGTGGTAAAAAGTACAAAGCCTGCTGCATGAGAAAGCTGGCTTAGGCACGCCGAACGAACAGCTTTCGGAAAGGATTCCTATGTTCGCCAATTTGCTTTACCTCATCGGCTTGATCGCTGTCTCGCCGCTTGTGCTCTATCGCATCCTTCGTCATGGTCGATATCGCCGTGGTCTGGCTGAGAAATTGCTGGGTGTTTCGTCGGAGCGATCGGCGGCGCTGTATCGCGCCGCCGCTCAAGCCACCACCGCTCGTCCGCGACTGCTCAACATCGAATCCGTCAATGACTATCGCTGCATCTGGATGCATGCCGTCAGTGTCGGTGAAGTCAACCTGTTGCCCAAGATTGTCCAACAAATACAACAACAACTTCCTGAAGCGCGGATCGTCATTAGCAGTTCGACGGACACCGGTTACGATCTCGCGTGCAAGCACTTCGGCGAACAACGAGTATTCTTCTGTCCGCTGGATTTCTCCTGGGCAGTGCGGCGAACACTGAGGACGCTACGTCCAAAATTGATCGTGCTGAGTGAATTGGAGCTGTGGCCAAACTTGATTCGACTCGCTCACGAAAGCGACTGTCCGGTGGTCGTTATCAACGGGCGGCTGAGCGAGCGAAGCAGCAATCGTTACCAGCGATTCGCCAGTTTGACACGTGCGATTTTTGAAAAGCTGTCCTGGGTCGGATGCCAAGACAGCACATGTCGTGATCGCTTTATCGCGTGCGGCGTCGCTCCTGAACGATTGACGGTTACCGGTTCGATGAAGTTCGACAACACAATCATTTCTCGTGACGATGCGGATGTTCTCAAGCGTGTCCATTGGGCCGGCATCGATCCCTGGCATCGGGTGTGGGTCGTCGGCAGCACGCAACCAGGCGAAGACGAAATGGCGCTCGATCTCTATTGCCGAATTCGCGTCGACTTTCCTGACTTGCGATTAGTACTTGTACCACGACATCCCGAGCGATTCGATTCGGTCGCGGCCGAGATCGCTTGCCGAGGACTGGTTCCTCATCGCCGCAGTAGCGACAAATCTTTGGACAGTACCACATGGGATGGCCAGCGAGTAATTCTCGTTGACACGATCGGCGAGCTATTGCACTGGTGGGGAGTGGCACACATCGCCACCGTCGGCGGCAGTTTCGGTAACCGCGGTGGCCAGAACATGCTTGAACCCGCCGGATTTGGCGCGGCGATCTCGTTTGGACCGAACACTAACAATTTTGCAGATATAGCGAATCGATTGCTTGAAACTGGAGGTGCGGTTCGAGTTCAAAACTCAACAGAATTAGAAGTATTTGTTCGCCGCTGCTTGAGCGATGCGTCACTCGTTGATCAACTGGGCCAAGCCGCGCAGGACATCGTCCGACAACATCGCGGTGCAACCACTCGAACTCTCAACGAGTTACTGCAGTGGCTGCCAGCGACACCGACTCATTCCCGCGCAGCATCATAGATCGATGACAGCGATCAATTGTCTGGCTGCTTTAGCGAGCGATTAAGTCCTCCAAGAATGATTCATCGCTAAATAATCCATCCACCGTTTGTGTCACTGTTTCTGTGTCGTCGACCAGAATGTCCACGAATTCTCCACCAGCAACAACGACTGCTGATGGCGATTCACCGCCAATCAACTTCTGCTCGATCGACTCCAGCGACGCGAGGAATGTATCAACAGCACGCGGTACAGCGTTTGCCGCTGGCTCATTCAAAACGTCTGTCACAACAACGGTATTCTCGCCTTCGCCAGAGTTGAATACGCCCAGTGACTTAACGTGCAGATCGTTGATGATGTTCAAGGCGTCACTCGCGGAGATATGTCCATCACGATTGACATCGTGACGCGACCAGCCATCGACCGAAGTGTTTCCTAGAGACATCTCATGCAGTACCTCCAGTGCATCGCCAGCGGTCACTACTCCATCGCCATTGACATCGGGCGGATTGAGCATGGTTTGCATCGCAGAGGCTAGTTCACCTTCGCCGCCTGGCGCCGCTGGTGCACTGCTGCCTGGAAATACGATGCTCTTGCCAAAGTTAGCCGCAAAGCCAGCAAAGTCGCCGATCGTAACGGCACCGGAACCATTGATATCCACGTAACTGGGTGCAACGCCAGCACCACTTCCAAACCAATACGCGAACGTGGCGAAGTCAGAACTCGTGACCGCTCCACTGCCGTTCCAGTCACCGGTCAAGACGCCGAATTTATTTGTCGCATCACCAACAAGTGTGAATGGACCGCCACCGGTGATTCCACCTAGCAATCGGACCTGATAAACGCCATCGGTGAGCTGGCCCATATCGAACGTGATACGCAATTGCATGCCACCTTGTGCAAGCGTGAGTTGATCGTCTCGCAGCGTGATGACGGTATCCGCGTCCATGTCGGCATTAACACCGAGGTTGGTCAACACAATATCACTCGCGGAGACAGTCGTGAGCGCTGTCGGTAAATCGATGACCAACTCACGAAGTGAACTGCGCTGGAGGGACCACATCGTTGGCTGCGTACCGCTGGGCAAGTCGTCCGGATCTTCCTCAGCGTTGGGACCGGTGGGCGAGATATTAACGACAGGCGTGCTCGGTGCCGACACCGTGACCGATAATGGCACAGCGACTAAGTTCGCGTTTCCAGCCGCGTCCGTAACCACCGCCGCAGCAATCGAAATGACGGTCGTTCCCAGCGCTGTCGGCGTGATCGACGCGGTGAAACTTCCAGCTACCGTACCTGCCACCAGATTCGCCACCGTGCCACCGGTGACTGTGATATCTGAAGCAACAAAGCCAGTAACTGCTTCACCGAATGTGATCGTGAGTTCAAACGGGCTCAAAGACGTACGGCTACTTGGACCAGTGATGGTCGGCGTGGGACCGACGGTATCAACGACGACCGTCAACGGATTCGCCGCCAAACTCGCTACGCTACCTGCATTCATCGCTGCACCGGCGGCGATATTCACCGTCACTGTACCATTGGCCGCCGCATCGACGGTTGCCGTGAAGCTACCGCTGCCGTTATCAACCAAATTTGACGCCGTACCGCCAGTAACCGCGATGTCGCTCAACTCGAATCCCGTGACCACCGAACCAAAGTTGATCGTGATGTTGAACGGATCAGTATTGGTTGGACTGGTTGGCCCCGTGATCACGGGAATTGGTGCAACCGTGTTTACAACGACACTGAACTGTGTCGCAGCAAGACTAGCCGTTCCACCGGAGTTCATCGCCGCACCGGCGGCGATATTCACTGTTACCGTGCCATCGGCTGTCGCATCGACGGTCGCCGTAAAGCTACCGCCGCCGATATCGACCAAATTTGACACAGTGCCGCCGTTGACCGTGATGTCGCTGAGTTCAAACCCGGTTACAGCAGTACCGAAATTGACCGTGATATTGAACGGGTCCGAGTTGGTGGGACTGGTCGGTCCAGTGATCACAGGCGTTGGTGCGGTCGCCGTATCGTCATCCAAAATCGTCGTCGTGATTAGTTGTGGTGTCGCCCCCGTCGCATTCGTGACGCTTGCAATTGCAACGATCACCGTCTCGTCCAATTCAATGAACGTATCTTGAATTGCCGTGATCGTGACGCTGCCCGTTGTGCCCCCGACAGGTATCGTGATCTGGTTGCTGCTGAGTGTGTAGTCGGAGCCGATCGTCGCCGTGCCACTAACACCCAAGTTGACAGTCACAATTTGCGTTGCAGCCGCGGAGAGCGTTGCCGTGACTGTGGCCACGCCAGCCGCTTCGGCAATGGTGGCGTTATTCACAGCCAGCGTCACCGTGGGCAAAGCTACGCTCGTATCGACTGTCACCGAGAACTGAGTCGCGGCGGTGTTCGCATTGCCAGCCGCGTCCGTCGTAACGCCTGCTGCCACATCAACCGTGACCGCACCATCGGCCGTCGCATCGATCGTCGCGGTGAAACTACCATCACTATTATCGACCAAGTTCGTGACCGAACCGCCAGCAACCGTGATATCACCGGCGACAAAACCGATCACGATTTCACTGAACGCAATCGTCACATTGAACGGATCGGAACTCGTGGGACTGGCCGGGCCAGTGATCGTCGGCGCGGGACCGACGGTATCAACGACGACCGTCAAGGGATTCGCCGCCAAACTCGCTACGCTGCCTGTACTCATCGCTGCACCGGCGGCGATATTCACCGTCACCGTGCCACTGGCTGTCGCATCGATCGTTGCCGTGAAGCTACCGCTGCCGTTATCAACCAAATTTGACGCCGTGCCGCCAGTAACCGCGATGTCGCTCAACTCGAATCCCGTGACCACCGAACCAAAGTTGATCGTGATGTTGAACGGATCAGAGTTGGTGGGACTGGACGGGCCGGTGATCACAGGCGTTGGCGCGGTCGCCGTATCGTCATCCAAGATCGTTGTCGTGATTTGCTGTGGTGTCGCCCCCGTCGCATTCGTGACGCTTGCAATTGCAACGATTACCGTCTCGTTCGGTTCAACGAACGTATCTTGAATTGCCGTGATCGTCACGCTGCCCGATGTGCCACCAACAGGTATCGTGATCAGGTTGCTGCTCAGTGTGTAGTCGACGGTATTCGTCGCCGTGCCAGTAACCACCAAGTTGACAGTCACTATTTGCGTTGCAGCCGCGGAAAGCGTTGCCGTAACCGTAGCCACACCAGCTGCTTCAGCGATGGTGGCGTTATTTACAGCCAGCGTCACCGTGGGCAAAGCGACACTCGTATCGATCGCCACCGTATCCGCGCCAGTCGCTCCTACATTGCCAGTCGCATCGGTATAGCTGCCGGCTGTGACGGTGACGGATCCGGTTCCAGCGAAATCATCGTTGGCGGTGAACGTTGCCGTGTAGCTCGTGCCGCTGCCGGTGAGCGCCGAAAGCGTTCCGCCAGTAACCGTCACGTCGGTGGCGGTGAAATCCGTTGTCGCTTCACTGAACGTGAATGTCACACTGGAAACTTTATCGCTGATACCCAGCGCCGGGTCGACGATGTTGACGACGACCGTAGGCGCTGTCGTATCGATTAGGATTGCGAACGGAGTCGCCGCTGCATTCGCATTGGCTGCAGCGTCAGCAGCAACGCCTGCGGCAACATTGACCGTTACATTCCCATCAGCCGTTGCATCGATCGTCGCTGTGAACGTGCCATCGAGGTTATCCACCAAGTTTGTCACTGTGCCACCAACGACCGCGATGTCACCGGCGACAAAACCGGTCACGATTTCGCTAAACGTGATCGTCACATCAAACGGTTCCACATTCGAGGGACCGCTGGGACCAGTGATTGTGGTCGTGGGAGCCGTTCGGTCGCTGGTGATCGTAAACTGAGTCGCGACTAACGTTGATTTGTTTCCGGCATCCAGGGCTGCGGCCGCTGCGACATCCACCGTGACTGTACCGTCAGTGGTCGGTGTGACGTTGAACGAGAACACACCGCCACCATCGTCACTGAAGTCGCCCACCGTGCCGCCAGCAACCACCAAATCGGTCGCATCAAATGTGGTTACAACTGAACCAAAGTCGATCGTGATCGGGATCAATGGCAAGTTGGTCGGATCGGTCGCCGTCGACAAAATCACGGGCGTGAGGAAATCGTTGTCCGTGATATTAACGGTCACATCCGCATTTGCCACGGCATGGAAACTGGCATCGGTGCTGGATTGCGTTACGGTGATCGTTCCGGTGTGCGGACTGGATTCGGCAACTGCATCATCCACCGCCGTGACCGTGACGGTTTGCGGTGTGAAAGCTGTGGTCGGTGTGAACGTCAACGTGATCGGCACTCCCGGACCGTTGCCGAGATCGACCTGTGCATCGGGAGTCAGGGTGGTCGTGACATTCGCTGTGGGAACCGATGAAAGCACAACATCCAACGAATCCGTCGCACCAGATTCGTCGACATCCGTGCTTCCATTCGACTCGGTAATCGTCGGCGTGAATACTGCGGCCGATGCGTTTAGAACGTATTCACCGAGCCCAGCCTCAGTCTCCACGCGAATGGTGTACGTGCCATCGGTCGAGGCAGTGAACGTCAACGCGGGGTTCTTGCCGTCTCGTGTATCGCTGTCCGTCGCAACGACCGTCGCACCATCGGGCGCGATCACCGTCAGTTTCGCATCAAGTGAATTACCCGGTGTCACTGTCGCCAAATCAAACAATGCGTCGGCAGTGACCGTAACTTGATCGCCGCTGGTCAAGTCCAACGCATAATGGTCGACAGTATCAACAACGGCTATTGCCGTTCCGACGACAACATCGTCGAGATACCAACCTTCGAAGTTGTTAAATTGTTCATCGTTAGTATCGAAGTTGAAACGAACTTGAATGGTGCTACCCACGAACGAATTCAAGTCGACCGTTTGGGCGACAAACGCTCCTCCGGTATTGTCTAAATCGACAACGAGTGTGACAAAGGTCGCGCCACCATCCGTACTGACTTGCACAGATGCTTGATCGAAGCCGTCTTCGTGCTCTAGCAGATAGTTGAACGTCAATTCGGCGGATAACGCCGACGTTAAATCAATTGGTGGCGAGGTCACGCTACCGAGAGCTCGCGCCCCCGTGTCGTAGCTGCCATTTCCGGCCGCGTCTTCACCCATCCCGAAGTACAAACTGTCCAGCCCGCTATGCCCCATATCGGCACCGCGGCCAGTCGACAAATGCCATTGACTTGCCGCATCGGGATCGATCGTGAATCCGTCCAGTGATGGGTTCCCAGCGTCACTGAAGTCAGCGGTGAAGAAGACTGCCTCACCAATAATCAAACCAACGGCCGCGCGATTGAGCGTCAGATCACGCAGCGTGTCGACTGCCGCGTCATCATTGGGTTCAGTATCGAAACTCAAGGAGTCCGTGACCACCAGCGAGTAGTCACCGCCAAAGATGGCTGTTGAACGGACGGTGTAGACACCATCAGCGGGAACGATGAAATCCAGTATCCCAAAATCAAAGTTTGACACTGTCGTCCCCAGCGGATTCGCCGTTGCCGTTGCCAAAACGGTCGCCCCGTCGGTATCGAGTAATTCAAGCATCGTCGCGGAAATGTCTTGACCGTTTTGATCCGCCAGAACGATGTCGATGCTCTGGCCCATTCTGCCTGTCAGATCGATCGTGTATTCATCAACATCCGCCTCGACATCAACGGGACTAACGGTGATCGCACCATTACCAACAACGGAGTTAGTAAACATTCCCACGCCACCACTAGCGAAGGCGGAGGTCACGACGAAGTACGTGGTTCCCGCTTCCAACGCGACGTCGGAAAGTGCAGTACCGTTGTTACCGGCAATCAACCCCAACAGCGGCTGATTCGGATTGAACGATCCTTGGTACAGATGCAAGTACCCGTCGTAATCTTGCGACGAGAGGATGTCGAATTCGCCTGCGGTATCCACCGACAGTGCCGCGACATGGTATTGAACCGGTCCGTTGGTAGCGATATTGGGTCCAGCGTCGTCGGGACGATTCCAAATCAAACTGGGAGCAGTATTATCGCCGCTGTAGCTAGCGAAGGGACCGGTGATCGTGCTGGTGAAGGTTCCCGTATTCGCGGCACCAAAGCTCGATGTCACCAGGATGTACGTTGTTCCCGCAGTCAGACTGACCGAGTCAATGCGTGATTGCCTGTTGCCCGAAAAATCATCATTGCCGGCGAGCAAGTTTGTAAACTGGGCCGTGGGATCGAACGTCGTTTCATACAAGTGGATGAAACCATCGTAATCCTGTACCGACAAGATCTGATAGTTTCCAGTCACAGGAACTGTAAATGATTGCTGGTGATACTGCACTATCTCACCAGAGAGCGCAGAGCCGTCCTCCTCAGGTCGATCCCAAGTTAGCCCTGGGTCCAAGTTGTCTCCCGTGAAGGTTTGGTCGGTTGAAGGCGTCGTGGTCCCGGCGTTGATGCTCAAGGTCGGCGTGACTCTGCCGACGACCGCGTACCGCGTGCCACTTCCTAGGGACAGTCCCGAATCATTGATCGCCAATTCATTTCCGTCGGACGTATCGCCGCCAGACGCAAATAATTCCAACGATGCATTGAGCGTCACCTCCAGCGTGTAGGCACTCGCCGAATCGCCGCTGACCGTGATGGTTTGCAAGCCCGTGGTGTCGATCGTTTGCAGCGGAAGCACCACTGTCTCGCCAGCATTGCCCGTGACCTTCGTTCCACCGAAGGTCACACTCAGTGAAGCGGTGGGATCGCTCGGACGGAGAACCGCAGACAATGTTTGTCCAGCGGAAGCATCGAAGTTGAAGTCATCAGTATCCGTGGCCTCGTGCAGCGCGCTAGACGTGGAGGGACTGCGGAAGATCAAACTGCCCAGCGGCTGAACTCGACTGAGCGGAACTTGTGTCGCGACGGAACGATCCACGATGAAGCTAACTTCAAAGTCGCCGCCCGCTGTACCATCGCCTGAAGGAGTGCCATCGATTCCGGCACCGAGAGGCTCGCCGTCCAAATCGTTCCCGGCGAGGTCTTCAAAGGCTCCATCGCCCGACGCCAGCGTTAGCGTATAATTGCCGTCGATCAACGAATCGAACTCGTAAGTCAGTTCGTCGGATGCGGCGTTCAAGGTGCCTCCGGCGATGAGCGCAATTGTTGCTCCCGATTCAACATGGCGTAGCAGAACATTCGTTGGAAAGAAGACGTCTTGATCAAAGATCGCTTCATCGAACGATGCGACAACGGTCAGTGGTCCCGGTTCGATGATGCCGCTAGCATCCAGCGAATTCCCGTTGAACGTGAGCCCCGTCAATTTCGGAGCGACCGTATCGAGTACGAATGAACCGGTGTACGCGACCAAGCTGCCCCCTTGCAAATCGTTGACGGCGCCGGCCGCAAGTTCGACCGCGTAAGGACCGTCACCCGCTGCCGCTGCCGGGTCGACATCGAACGTGAACGTGTCGCCATCGACTTGCGTCACGCTTGTTGCCGCTAGACCACCGATCAACACGTCCGAGGCTGTCAAAGTCGTAACGTCGATCGCCTCGCTGAAATTGATGTCGATCGTCGTCGGAAATGCCGGAACGGATTGACCATCCGCCGGGCTGGTCGATGTTACAGTTACCGGCCCACTCGTACCCGTATT
The DNA here is from genome assembly GCA_041751935.1 of Pirellulaceae bacterium. Taxonomy (GTDB): domain Bacteria; phylum Planctomycetota; class Planctomycetia; order Pirellulales; family Pirellulaceae; genus JBBSJZ01. The sequence goes on from JBGSIA010000025.1 coordinate 66,044, forward strand.
ACTGGAAACTCGTAACAGATAATCACCACCAGCGCCGAAAAAAAAGTTCGTTGTTACCCTCACGCTGTAGGTCCCAGACACCGTCGCGTTATGAGTTAGCGTTGCGTTGACTCCGTCGGTTGCGGAGTTGTCATCGGTGCTGAGGCTAGTGCCGTCCGGCGCGAACAATTCGATTGCGGGATCAAGTAGGTTTTCTGGATCCAGCGGCCCGCCACCTGGTGTGAAGGTCTCGATCGTGAACGTGTCACCGTCGTTGACTTCGAAGCTGTAGAAGTCAAAGCTGAATTCAAGGCGTCCCAGTACAGCACCGGTATCATGGATATCCTGTGCCTGTTCATCGAAAGCGTCTTGTTCCGCTTCAAGATCGACATTGCGAGTGGCGACAAGAGCGTAGGCTGCGTCATCCACTGCGGAACTGACGACAACGAAGTACATTTCATTTGCGTTGGCCACGTATTGGTTGATGACTTGCTCGCCCAAGTTGGTGGCAATACCACGACTGATGAGCTGGCCCGCACTGTTGAGCAAATCGATTTGGACGTCGCCGCTAGCGGAAAGAGAAATTCGGTCTCCGGCAATCGCAGTAAATTGAAAGAAGTCATCGGTCGCCTCCTGGGCTATGCCGCGAACCGCGCCGCGTTGTTCGACGCCGCCAGCCGGTGTGATGAAGCTGGAATCGATGTCTTGAGCCGATGCCTGATCATCATTCGTGTTGCCACCCAACGATTCCTCTTCGATGGCCGCGTTGAGAATCGTCTCGATC
>JBGSIA010000026.1:0-15802 GCA_041751935.1 Pirellulaceae bacterium
ATCAATCGTCAGTATTTCATTGCTGGGAGTTCCTGCCCCATCCAGTGTCCCAAAGATGCTGACCAATCCTCCGGTTCCTGTAAACGTTCCAAGGTCCGCGACGGTGAACGTGTCTCCCAAATGAATCGTGCCACCGGATTGATCGATGGAACTGTTGTTATCCCAGTTGCCTCGCAGAGTTAACGTTGTGCCCGCTACAACGCTGACGGGCTGATCGAATGCATACGTTCCATCGAAGTCCAGCGTGCCAGTACCTGACAATGAAGTGAGGCCTACGTTACCGCTGAGGTTATTGACGTCCAACGCGCCTGCCGTCGCTTGCCATGTTCCGGTATTGGTCACACTCGAACCGGTGACCCGCAGCGTCTGTCCGCTGGACTGCGCGAGAATCGTCCCTTGGTTGATAATCACCCCGCCCGTGGCATCGCCGAGCGTCGTGAACTTAGAGTTGGTCGTATTGCGAAGCGTGATCCCCGCGCCGATGGTCAGGCTCGAGCCGCCTGTCGGCCGCACGCGGACATTGGCCTCGGTGCTGCCGACACCGAAGTTGAATGTTAGCGTGCTATGCAACTCGACTGTGCCGGTGCCAACCAAGCTTTGGGTCACGCCTGAGAAGTTCAGCCCCACGTCCAAACTGGGAGAGTCATGGTTCGTCGTCCGCTCCAGACGCAGCAAGCTATTGTTTGACAACGTCAATCCATTGAGCACCGTCACTTGATTGCCACTGCCACTGATGCCTTCGCGCAGCGTCGTGTTCACTCCTAACGTCACGCCGTTAAGCGTCCCACCGGCGGACGAGACTTGTAACGAACCGGTGCCGGAGAAAGTCGTACCGACGAGGGTTGCGCTGGCGATGGTGCCTTGTGCGTTGAGTTGCACTGACGGCGAAGTAAACGTGCCGCCGCTGAAGGTGATCGCTTCATTGGTGACCACGCTGCGAGCGAAGCGGGTGCCGGAAATCGTGATCGTGGGATTGGACGCGGGTATGTCGATGACCACATCATCCGCAGCCGTCGGAACCGCATCGCTGCTCCAGTTCGCTGCATCTGACCAGTTCAGCGTTCCGGCTCCGCCGTCCCATGTCACGGTACCACCGACTAACAAGACGACGTCGTTACCCGTTCCGCCAATGTATGAAATTGTGAGGAGGGTTCCGCCTACGGTGATCGTTGCTCCCTCGGGCAAACCGGCAAACGTTCCTACGACTGCGTCGGTGCCATCATTTTCAATGATGCGATAAACGCTGCCGCCGGAGGGAACGATTCCGTTGATCAGACTCACATTCAATGCACCGCCAAGAGTGACCGTGCCATTGACGACCAGTTGATCATATTGGCCAGACACCGACGTGACACCGATTTCAATATCAAGTGCACCGTCGGGGGACGTGTTGACATTCGTAGCCAAGTCGCCGCGGCCACTATTGAAGCTCGGAACAAGATTGGCCAACAACTGAGTGCGAGCAAAACTGTTTGGATCGTACCGGTAGATGTCTTCTCGACCGATCACATCCAAAGCTAGGGACGAATCGTTGATCCCAAAGGCAAGACCGACATGATACGGTACTAATGGACTGACAGGATCTTGGGTCGTGGTTTGGCTAGTGGTATCGGAGAAATCGAAGGTCAGCGCCCCAGTACTTGTGTTGAGATTGTACATGCTAGAATTCGATGAACTCGTGCTGTCGACCAGGGTCACCGTACCGTCACTACGTACGGCAATGTCTGTTCCAGTTCCCAAGTTAAACGCATTACCGTTGAGCGTAAGTGAAATTGGGGTACCGATGATCAAGCCTGTGGCGGGATCGACTTTCACGAGGTCATTCAGCGCTGCGTCGATTGCCCAGAGGTTCCCGGTGGCGTCAAACGCCGCGCCACGGATTTCGCGACCGTTGATGCGGCTTCCAATGGTCGTCGCTGTCGCATTGGATGGATTGATGGAAAGCAGCGTGGAACCTGTGGACTCAATTTGAAAACCGAGTAACCCGAGCGTCGGCGAAAGGGCGAGCCCATCGACGTCGATGTTCACCCCGCTGAGCCGAACCGGGCCTAAGTCGACTAAGGAGGTTCCGTCGGCTTTGAATGAGAAAAGTTCCGCCGGGGCGCTCGATGTAACGACGTTATCGCCAAAGGTCTTGACGCCAAAGACGGTTCCCACGTACGCCTGCGCATAGTTGCCGTTGATGGTCAGCGTACCCGGCGAATTGCCTGGAGCGATGGTCGCTAAGTTGGTGACGTTTCCAGTCACCGCTCCGGTACCGGTGAGTGTACCAGTTCCTGCAACTAGGACGCCGCCGTTGATCGTGCCGCCAAACGCGAGAATGGACGTACCATCGATTTCGTAAGACTTCGCATCGGCCAAGGCTGCGACTTCGGCGGCGGTCAGCGCGCGGCCGAAAATGACGGGTTCGTCGACCAGCCCGGAAAAGTGTTGAATTCCACCAGACTCGGAACTTCGACCGATCGCTGGACTTGCATTGCCACCAGCGAATATTGAAACGATCGTCGAGTTTTTTGAGGCGACTTCCGCACCGTTGACAAACAGCTTCCACGTTCCGTTGCTAAATGTGGTTGCTACATGCGTCCATACGCCGGGCTGGATGGCGGCGCCGGGTGAGACGAGCAGGTCATAGGCGCTGCCGTTTTCGCTGATATCTGACCGCAAGCTGCCATTGGGTGCTAAGCCCAACTGGTACGCGTAATTTCCGACGTTGCCGAACTTACTGATGATTTGCCGATTGTTGCTCACGTCGAGGGGATTGATCCAAGCGCTCAACGTGAGGGCGGTCGTCAATTCCAAGTTCGCCGCGTCGGGGATATGCACGTAGTCGTTCACGCCATCAATGCTGAACGCCTGTCTGAACTTACCATCGGCGTAAGTCGCACCGTTCTGAAGTGATCCGTGATTGCCATTGGCGCTGTCGCTGGCCGTTCCATCGCCGCGCCAGTAGCTGACCGCACCGGGCACCGATGTTGTGTTCCCGACAACCACCGTACCGTTTTGAATCGACGTCGATCCGGCTGTGAGAGTGCCGGATACCGTGGTGGAGTTGGCACCATTCAGCGTGAGCGCGCCTCCGGACATCGCGCCCTGGATCTCGGCTTGTGAAAGAACCCGTGAGTGGATCGCGACTTCATCGATCTGTCCTGGAAAGTGTGCCCAAGCGGGATCGGGCGTCGCACCGCCGATATTCATGACTGTCGGAGTCACCGTGTTTAGTGGCGTTGCAAATGTGCCGCTTTTGGCGAGCACTCCGTTCAAATAATATTGCCAGCCTGATCCGCCGTCGTAGACAAAAGCGATATGACTCCATTGGCCGACCGGCGGAATCTGGCTTCCGGCAATCGTGATATTAGTGCCACCGGTAACGTCAGCATTGTCCGTGAACAAGTAGGTTGTTCCGCCAGCCTTGGTGATTTGCAATACAAATTCTGATCCCGGCGATGGTCCCGACGCCGAAACTCCATCTCCGTAATGGAGAATCGTGCCACCTACGGTCAGGTTACTCGGATTGACCCAAGCCATCACGGTGCGCGGTGTATTTCCTTGGGGAAGCCCGGTCGGAGTCGCACGAGAAATACGATCGTTGACTCCATCGAACACGAAGCCTTGACCGATCCTTCCAACGCCCACCGTTACTCCATTGGTCAGCGTTCCATGGTTCGTGCCAACGACGTCATTCCCGTCTCCTTCCGCATGCCATAGCCCGACCGAACCATTGCTTGGCACGTTGTTGACGGCAAAGGTTGCTCCAGCATCGATCTGGATCGGCTGTGAGCTGACGACTGGCCCGCCTGTATGCAGCACTGAATTGGCATCGAGTTCGAGGGTTGCCCCCAGGTCTATTGGTCCTTGGATACTGATGCTACCGCTGGCAAGTTGGAGCGATTCCGATGTCGACAGGTTGGCGATGGCGACTTGTCCCGTCGAAGTGACCAGAGACGTTCCTGGCACGTTTGCGACAATGACATCGTCGCTTTGAGTTGGTAGCGCATTGACGTCCCAGTTCGGTGGATCATTCCAGCTAGTCGAATCACCTCCGCCGTCCCAAACGACGTTGGCTAGCACACGGCGAGTTTCCAGCGATTCAAAGAGCAACTTTCGCCGCCACATCAGGCGACGAGCTAGCAACCGGAGTTGGGATTCCTTTTGCTCTCGGCGAGTTGAGCGGGATCGTTTGTTGAACATGAATTCAATTCAAGAACTGACTGGACTGGAAGATCAATGGATGAGGCGGCGGCGAAAGCGGGTGGTTCGCGTTAAACCCGTAATTTTGTCGTGGTGTCGTTGCGTCGACCAGGAAAGTTACCGGGAAGTTGCAAAATTCTCTCGCGAGTCGGCCGCTACAAGTCAAGAAAAGTGATCATGTGAACACGTTTTGGTGCATGTGTTGAGGTTGATGGAGCTCCAACCGATAAAGACAAAGAGGCCAGCAGACTCGCGCGCTGAAATCGCTGAAATCGACGAATTTTGCCGGAGATATGAATTCAGCCTGTGCGCGATCGCGACTGGAGTTTCGTAGAGTTTCGCCTACGGGGATTATGGCGATATGATGCTGTCGGCGAGAATCGCAGCCCTTGAAGGTGGTGAACGATGCGTGGCGTAGAAGTTGATGGTGAATTGATTCGTCGATTGCGGACCGCTCTGGGTCAGACGCAAGGCGATTTGGCAGCCAAGATTGAATGCGATGAGAAAACGGTGCGTAAGGCTGAAAGTGGCGGACGCGTGGACTTGCGTGTCGCGGTGGCGATTGCTTCGCAACTGGAGTGTGATCCACTTTTGGTGATGAAAGGGGCGCCCGGAACGGAGGTTCAAGTCCAACGCAACAAACAACTTGTTTTGGCTTGGCAGGACGCCTATTCGGTCAAGGATCTTGACAGGGTTCTGAGTTTACACCACGACGAAGGAAAGCTCGATTTTCCAGGCTCGGAAGGTCTTCCTGCTGGCGGCCAATTCGAAGGAATCGAGCAAATTCGACAACATCACATCGATGTCTTCGCCATGTTTGACTTTGTTCGATTTGCGGATCACCAACAAGAGTTGCATGCTGTTGATGACATGGCGTTTCTGAGAACAACCGCGACCTTTCGATTTGTGGCGACCGGCAAAGAATTCACCTCTCGCTACTTGAATGAGTTTCAATTCAAAGATGGACGAATTTTGATTCGACGCGCGATTTCGGATTTGACTGGTTTGCACGAAAGCTGCAAAACCGTTTGAGCGAAATCCTATTCGCTCGGTGGTGAACAGTCGAGATACGTACGGCTGCTCCGGCACAGACTGGGCTCTGCCTCTGGATCAATCACCACAGGCCCTCCGAAACTCTGCGATGAGGCGTGTTTCGCTGAGTTCGTGGCGACGGGCGATGAGGTCGAGCGCCTTGGCAAACGGAAAACCGGCAAGTGCAATGGATGATTCGACTTTGGTGTAATAATGATCAATGAGTCGATAGATCATGATTTGCTCTTCGTGCCAACGCCAAACTTCGGGAACTCCAAATTGGGCAACAATGGGCATCCGAGCCATCGAGATACGAGAGACATCGACTTCAATCGTTAAATCGGGAGGCAAATCAGTCTCCGCGTCGTAATCGTCGCTGTCTCGCGCGTGTTCCTCATTTTGAATATAGAATGATTTGTCTGGTTCGAACCCTCGTTCCAGAAGCTTATTTCGCATCGTCGTGGATCCTGCGCTGAGCATGGATACGTTGCGTTCTTCAGTCCAGGCGAAGATCATCCTGGCCAACAATTCTCCAATCCGTTCATGCAATCTTCCCGGTGACATCAGGATCAGAGCTCCTCGATCATAGGTCATGCGCACATGGCGATTGGCGTCGTCATCACGCAGCGCACTGTACGTTGCCCAATCGACATTGCGCAAAACAACGACACTGGCGTTCGGAGACTGTTTTAAAACCGCCATGACTGTCCCTGGAAAAAATGGACACGGTTACGAGAACCATGTTTGATTATATCAGTCAAATAACCCTATGCAACGGAATCCTGATTTGAAGCTGCCGCGCCGCGATCGACCGTCTGTGCGGTCGATCGCGGCGCGGACGAATAAGGTATACTGCTTCACGAAAACCTGGGATTTGCATCCCAGGCTAGTACCTGTTGTCGCGTTGCGACTTTAGGCGAGCGGCAGAAACGCATTTACCGGACGGCTCGCGCCGTTCCGCTAGAATTGGTAGCGGCAGGACGCGAGCCCTCCGGTGTGTTGGTAAGACTTTTTCCGCCGCTTGCCTTAGATGTACGTAACATCCAGAGTTTCGCGTACGCGGAAAAAGCCGATATGATACAGCGGTAAGGTTACGCAGCCCGTATTAGGTGATGAACGATGCGTGGTGTGGAAGTTGATGGTGAATTGATTCGTCGGTTGCGAATCGCAACGGGTCTGACGCAGGGCGATTTGGCAGCCAAGATTGATTGCGATGAGAAAACGGTGCGTAAAGCGGAATCCAGCAACGGGAGAATCGATTTGCGTGTTGCCGTCGCGATCGCGGAACATCTTGATTGCGAGCCTGCTTTGATCATGAAATGTGCCGCGGGATCGGAGGTTCAATCGCGACGCAACAAGGAAATCGTCTTGGCATGGAACGATGCTTACGTCGCGTCAGATGTAGAGCGAATCATGAGTTTGCACCACGAGAATTCGATCCTCGAGATCCCCGGCTCCGACGGACTTCCGGCCGGCGGAAACTATTCAGGATTCGACCAGATTCGCAATCATATGATCGAGATGTTTCGTTTTTTCAAAATAGTTCATGTTTCTGAAGATGACTTCGATTTGCACGCGTTCGATGAGGTCGCGTTTTTGCGAAGTACAGCCACCTTCAGGTTCCTCCCGAATGGCAGACAGTTCACGGCCCGGTTCTTGAACGAATTCCAGTTCAGCGATGGGCGCATTCTGCATCGAGTTTCGATCTCCGACCTCACTGGGTTCCGCGAGAGTTCAAGGTTGTAGATCAGCCGAATCCAGTTACCTTCGATGCAACGAGCTTGTGTCGAACATTCCTGTGTGGCGGCGGATTCGCGTTCGCTCAAACTCAAATTCATGAATGGCCAGGGACGTGAACCGAAGGCCACTGCTGCGAACGAGCCCGGTTAATTCACCCCGGAGAAAAACGTAGTTCTCCGATGCATGAATGCGTTCGGACGTTTCTGGCCAAGGATCGAAGTGGAGTTCTTGAAAGATCGACTCCAATTGCTGGCGAATGGCCTGCTTACCAATCGCGGTGCCGCCGACAGTCAACAGCCCCAGGCCTGGATAAGTCACCTGTGCTTCGTCGTGATAAACTTCGACAATTGATTCCAATTCCTTTCGATCAAAGCAGTCCCGCCAATGCCGAATCCTACGCAGTCGAACCTCTAGAAACTCCTCGGGGTCGTCCGAGCCAATGTGGATGACGGCCAGCTCGACATGGAGAGCCTGGGCAATCTTGAGCAGCGTTTCCACGTGGACACGTTTGCCAAGCTCGGCATTGTGGATCGTTTTAACGTCACAGCTGATTGCAACAGCAAGTCCTTCCTGGCTATAGCCTTGCGTTTTACGCAGCCGTCGAATTTTAGGGCCATTGGCCATCAAGCTTCGCGCCATGTATCTTTCATTACAATCGAGAAAACAGTTGGGTAACCGAAAGGACGCTGTGCTTGCCTGGGCCGCGCGCTAAAACACTATTTTTTTTGCGAACTACCGTCAATGGCTGCGGAGCGAACCGCATCGGTATTGAAATTCCGATCGCCGACCTCGTAAACACCGCAATCTATTTGCGAGTCGACTGATGGGTTCGCCTGAACGAGCAGGTCATGGCGACTCTTCTCGTTTGCCGATGCCGAACTTAAATGCCTTGTAGAAATTGAGGCAACTCGACACATCAGCGATGGCTAATCGCGACAATCAGCCGCTTCGCGCTGGCGTCCAGGCTTCAGCCGTTCGGCCCTGGAAGAATCGCCTTACGCAGTGTTTGATCTGTATTCTTACGTTGTCGCTCGATGTTCAGCGAAGCGTCCCGCGTTAAACTTTGCTTCGGCTGTGGTTACTTTACTCGTTGTGTTGCATGACCGAAAAGCGTCGAGGCGTTCCATTTTGCATATTCTGTTTTTGCACCAAAATTTCCCCGCTCAGTTCGGCCAAGTGGCGATGCATTTGGCTCGCAATTGCGGCTATCGCTGCACGTTTGTCAGTGAGAAGGAAGTAGCCGACTCAGCGGAGATAACGCACGTTCGATTCCAATCCGCAGGCGGTGCGGTGGCACAAACTCACTATTGCACGCGAACATTCGAAAACCAAACGTGGCGCTCCCACGCAGCCTTCGAAGCGTTACAGAAACGCCCTGAAATTCAACCCGATTTAATTGTCGCTCACAGCGGATTTGTGTCGTCGTTGTTTTTGCGAGAACTCTACTCCGATACCCCGCAAATCGGATACTTCGAGTTTTTCTATCATGCCCACGGCAGCGACATGGACTTTCGCCACGACTTGCCACTACCACGTCAACTCGACTTTTTGCGAGTTCGAACGCGAAATGCACAGTTGTTATTGGATCTGCACAATTGCAATGTCGGCTATGCACCCACCGACTTTCAACGGTCCCAAATCCCACACGAATTTCAGCACAAACTGCGGACGATCTTTGATGGAATCGATACGAACTTTTGGCGTCGACACCAGTCGCCACCGAACAACATTGGCGGCGTCACGATTCCACCAGGGCATCGCGTCGTAACCTACGTCAGTCGTGGTTTCGAGGCAATGCGCGGGTTTGATATCTTCTTGCAGGTCGCCGACCGAATTTGTCGTTCTCGAAGCGATGTGATCGTCATCGTCGTTGGCGAAGATCGTGTCGCGTACGGGGGTGACTTGCGATTCACGGGTCAGCAGACCTTTAAGCAATGGGCAATCCAAAAACATCAACCCGATCTGACACGGATTCATTTCGTCGGCCGGTTGCCGCCAAGCCAGTTGGTCTGGCTCCTCTCTCGTTCCGACTTGCATCTTTACTTGACAGCACCCTTTGTGTTGAGTTGGTCGCTGCTGAATGCCCTCAGTTGCGAATGCACGGTACTGGCTAGTGATACAGCACCGGTGCGTGAACTTGTGCAAAACAAAGTCAACGGATTGCTTGTAGACTTCTTTGATGTTAACGCCTGGGTAGAGCACGCACTTCATGTGCTGCAGAGGCCCGAAGATTTCAAAACGTTGGGACGAACTGGCCGTGAAGCAATCGAACGACGCTACAGTATCCCCGTCTGCCTGGAACAAATGCAGCAGCTTTTCCAATTAGTTGCCGGAGACGTTTGAAATGCGTTTACTGTTCGTAATCCCGCACTACTGTGCCACATCCGAGACGACGCGAAAACACGGCTCACAAACAGGCAATCGAGTCGAACGTGGATTGGCGCTTCGCCGTTGCATTTTATCGCTACATCAGACGCTGGGGACGTTGCAAGCGATCATCCTCGTCGGCTTGCGAAAAACGGTCCCCGCGAATCAACCGTTTAAGCATCAAGTGCATGTTTGCGTCGTCACCAACGAGGTGGACCATGCCTTGGCAGAATCGGATTTGCCCAGTGATTCATTCGAGCAGATCGTGGTCAGCGATCCACCCATTTCTTTGGGCTTTGCATGCCATCGTTTAATGAAAGAGCGAGCAGGGGAGTTTGATTATTTCGGCTATCTGGAAGACGACTTGATTTTGCACGATTCCTGGTTTCTGGAAAAGTTAGTCTGGTTCAACGGCCATTTAGGAGACGGCAAGCTATTGCTACCGAACCGATACGAAGTGTCCGCAAACCTAGCTTACCAGAAGTGCTATCTCGATGGAGACCTCAAGCCGCACGTTAGCCAGCCGTTCCAGGACATCCACCAAGTCCCCAAATTGAGCAGCAAGTTTCTCGGTCGATCCATTGAGTTTGAACGACCGCTGAATCCACACTCAGGCTGTTTTTTTCTTAATCACCAGCAGATGCAAAGCTGGAGTTCGCAAGAGGATTTCGGAATTGCCAAGGATGATTTTATTGGACCATTGGAGAGCGCCGCGAGTTTGAGCGTGATGAAAACGTTTCATGTTTACAAGCCGGTTGCGGAGAATGCCAGCTTTCTGGAAATCGAACATCATGGAGACCAGTTTGTTCGAAAAATCAGAAAGCCCTAGATCGCCCTACTCCGTTTGAATTCGCCGGTTATATCTGACTCAGCGCTATGCTTGATCGGAGCCGGTCTCGCTTCGTCAGCACAAGGTAGGCAACGGTTGCTGCCGGTGCGACAAAATACAGCACGACTTCTTTGAACTGATCCAGGTGTGAACTTCCTTCAACCATCAAGATCAAGTAGACCGTATACAGCACATACGCAAACACCATCATTCCACCTTCCCAGCGTGCAACGGTGTTTTGTGATCGGACGATGGGCCAGCAAATCATCGCGACCAGCAACATGATTGGCATGTCGAACCACAGGGCGTCATCGATCACGGCGATCCCTGTTTGCGAAACAGCGGCGGACATTCCCAGGACGCCGAGTAAGTTAAATAAGTTGCTGCCCACGACGTTTCCAACTGCTAGGTCTCGTTCGCCTTTGAACGCAGCAACAAAGGACGTCGCGACCTCGGGCAACGAAGTCCCCACGGCGACAATGGTGACACCGATCACTAGGTCACTAACGCCGAACGCACGGGCAATTGCCGAACTGGCCTCAACAAGCCAACTCGCACCAAGAACGAGCAACACCAATCCCAGCACCAACAATGCTGCGTAGGCAATCAGCATACGAGCGGAGTAGTGAGGATTCGATTCTTCAGCATCTTGGTCGTTGGATCGAGCAGAACCGTCGCGGCGACCGATCCACACCAGTGCTACGGTATACGCGATGAGGCTAGCGAACAGCAACAATCCCTCAAGCCGCGAGACTCCACCATCCAGTGACATCACGAACGCGATCAATGAAGCGGCGACCATCAAAGGCACATCCAATCGAATGAGCTGGCTTGACACAGCCAGTGGGACGATGAGTGCGGAAGCACCAAGCACAAATAGCACATTGAATATGTTGCTACCCAACACATTGCCTAATGCAATCTCGGATTCACCGCGCGTACTTGAGACAACTGAAACAGCCATTTCTGGTGCACTTGTCCCGAAGGCCACCACGGTCAGGCCGATAACCAACGATGAAATCCGTAACGCCGACGCCAACACAACGGCACCGCGCACGAGCAAGTCGGCACCGATCACGACAACGATAATCCCAAGTGCCATCCAGAACCAATTCATACGGTATCCTTTTCCTGTTTTGCAAAGCGAATGCGTAAAGCGGACAGTCTTAACCGATGTTGTCGTCGATCCATGTCAGGACTCGACCTGCTGATTTCAAAATAACGGCCGAGCGGGCTAGCAAGGATCGCCGGTAGAAGTACTAATTCAGCCACCGCACCGCAGGTGAGGATTACAAGCATCAACAGGCCAAACTGTTTCGTCGGCACGAACGTGCTGAATAGGAACACGGACAATCCCAGCCCGTTGATCAGTGCGGCTTGCAGCGTCGGTCGACAGCAACTCCGAAACGCTGATTCGATCGCTAGGCTACGATTGGGGCAAGTTTGTTGGCCATGTCGAAACCAACACAAGAAATGAATTGTATCGTCGACCGCGACACCGAGTGCGATACTTGCGGTCATCATGCATCCGATATCGACCGAAATTCCTAGCCAGCCCATTGATCCAAAGACGGCCAGTACCGGCAGTATGTTTGGTAGCATCGCAATCAACCCCGCTGCAATGCCTCGAGTTGCCCACATCAACAGCGGTGTAATAGTTAAAAATGACCAAACGGTGCTTTCAATCAGGCTCTCAAGCAATGCACGTTGGGCCTTGTAGACAATGGGTATCGCGCCAGTATGGATCGCCATGATTGGGGTCACGTCAGCGAGACCGGGGCGTGCAGCAATTTTGGCCGACGCTTGAGACAAGAGCGGATCGACGACAGCTTTCACTTCTTCAGCGAAGCGACCATAGTCGACATTTTTAAACGCCGCGACCCGCAAACTGATTCGCCATAATTCATCGCCGGTTTGCGGATCGATCGTGAGATAACCGCTGGACACCAGTGACTCAAAATTCTGCTCTAACTTGCTGTTAAGAATCCGATTTCGAATTCCAGCAGCCGTTCCACGGCTACTTGAGGGGAGTACGGGAAGAAACGCTGCAGTCGACATTGAGGGTGAAATTAAGTTCTGCCCCTCGTCGCCAAACGTTACATCAATCCGGGTCCTAATATGGTCAACGATTCGAGCCCGATTGAGCAGAGTTAGTCTACCGTCGGTTGCCGAGGGACCACGCTGACCGATCATGCTAGCATCGAATCGAACGAGCACTTCGAGTGGCACTAAGTTGCCTAGGTTGTCCTCCAGGTAGTGATAGTCGGCGAGAATGCGTGTTTTAGAGTCGAACAACTTCAGCAAATCAACTGATGTATGGATTCTGCCAATTCCACCGCTAAGGCCGACCATCAGCACGACTCCCGCCAAACAAACGCTTCGATGGTGCCTGATGACCCAATGCGCCCACAGTCCAGCCCAGCGTTCAATCAACGCACCGGAGCCATTGCCAGCGGCGTCGATTTCAGTATCTGCACTACCAGAAGCAATAGCGAAACCGAATGCTCGCTTACGACCAAAGTATTCCAAAGCTGCTGGAAGAAGCAAAAAAAGAACCACGAGCATCAACACCATTCCTAATGCGGAGAAAACTCCGAAGCGGCAAATCGGTGTCAAGTCGCTAGCGAACAGTGACAATAGCCCGATTGCTGTGGTGATGCTACACAACACGGCTGGCTTGTATCCGGCAGCCAAGGCTCGCGCGGCAGCACCGGGAATACCTCCTGTGCTCACTGCCTCGCGGTAATAGTTCACCAAGTGGATCGCACCTGAGATTGTCAGCACATAGATGAGCGATGGCATTGCCAGCACGATCGCATCAGCATGACATCCGAAAACCCAAATTGCGGCGGTCGCTCCGCAGGTGCTAACAATCCCACACAGAAACACAATCAGTGTCAGCGCTACGCTTCGAAGAGACCACCAAGCGAGAAGGAGGCCGAGTCCGCCTGCGGCTAATGCTAAGCGAATGAGTGTCCGTTGCCCTTCTTCGTTGATGGATAGGTTGTCAATTGGAGGTCCTCCCAAATGCACGGATTCAAGCGGAATGTCACATGCTTGCAATGCACGAAACAGTGCCCCTTGCGGAGCGTCAGGGTCAATCCAACGTGCTCTTCGAAATCCGATGGCCTCGTTCAGTCGCTCTTCTGAGTATTCGCTAAGAAAAACGATGCAACACGCTTGTGATTTATGGCCGAGAACGGTGCCGCTGAGACGTTTAACGGCTTCAGCAGGCTTGATTCCCAGAGATGCCTTTGTCAGCTTTTGTAGCAACGTTCTCGTGGTTTCCACTTTTCGAAAATAGAGCCGACGTTCCTGTTTACTCAGGACTGAATCATCGCGTGTGTCTACCAACGATTCGTCGACGATTGGTGTGGAGGGCGTCGTTGCTTTGTCAAAATTTGAAGGGCCACGAAGCACCATTTCGGTGAGCTCAGTCGTCGGGACCTGCGATTCATTCAGCAAAGTTTTAGTCGGCTCATATTCGAGTTTCGGACTGAGCATGTTTGCCAAACGTTCAAGCCGCGGATCATCCTTTGATGATTCCGATGGATCAACCGTGGTGTCAATTCGACAACCTTCCCAACTTACGACCACGAACTGACCGTCGCCAAACCATGCATTAAAGTTCTGCAACGCGATGGTCTCGACCAGGTTACTGGGCAGCCAGTCGGAGAGTCGATTCGAATTCGTACCGACGGCTCGCCCGGCCCAGTAGACGAGCAATGGTGCCACCAGCAAAAAGACGAACAGGATCATGCTTGACAGCTTACGATGAGCGTCTTCCATATTTTTTGTTGTTGAAGCTTTTCTGCTAAACTTCATACAACATCCCAAAGGAACTGACCAAGTGGTTGATCGGTAACAGCAGGAAGTTTCTTCGGTGCGATGCGATTGAGTTTCCAATCCAGCCGACGAATAAAGCTCATTTGGGCTACCCAATCCACAGTAGCTTGTCGCAGTCGTTGGACACCGGGATCGTCTTCTCTGCGGATCTCGTTCAGAATATCCAAGGCACCAGCCGGATGCCCGCTGTAAAACAAGGCCGTTGCGAAGTTGACCTTAATGTGGTTTGGAGTGTCGAGCCGAACCGAAAGGAGGCCACCGTGAATGACTGTTTTACGAAGCACATCCACAGCAGCGTCAAACCGCTGCAATCGCATCAGACAAACCGCGCGACAGTTTCGAATTTCCGGGTCCTGGCTGTCGGTGGGCAACAACTCAAGGGCGCGCTGGTAGTCATTTTTCAGCACCGACTCTTTCACTCGCTGGAGTTTAGGTTCGAGTGGCCGAACAGTTTCATTGCTAGTCTTTTCATCCCGTGCAACGACGAGTGCCGCGAGTGCTTGGGGAGCTTTTGCATTAATAGCCATGGAGTTACCTTGTGATTTAAATTCAGTATTTGATGTCAGGAAATTGCTAATATCGCGGGGGTTTCGTGAATGAAACGATTCGCCGCAATACGACAAGCACAGTGGATCGACGTCGACCGCTGATCACAGGAAACGAGATTCCCGAACCGCGAACGTCAGATGTTTTTGCCAGCTAAGAGGCAAACGTCAAAAAGTGAATTGACGAAACAGAAGAGCGTTATAAACGCAGTAAGCTTCCGAGGTCCAACAGTGTGGGTTGGCACGACCCTAAGCAACGCGACACACCCGCGCTGGGGAAATATGACAATCGCAACGTCGCGTCAATGACGCCATGGTGATAGCCGACAAAGTCTTCTGTCAAGCTGGACATGGAAAGCCACAACGAAGATTCATCGACAGCGCTGACACCATAGGATGGTGACGTCGCGATGATTGCCGAGACACTGTCGGTGGTCGCGCAGCGTTCAGAAGCATTACCAGCCTGGGCGATCGGTCCTAAGAACGCGAGCAATACCCAACAACCGCAAAGCCATGCGGCGACATGATTTGAATTCGACTGGGCAGAACGCCGAAGCATGGGCGGTGTACTTAGATGGAACTGTCGGATACCGACGGTCATTGGTTACGGAAATTATCAGCTCTTCAGTTAGTAACGCAAGAGCGGATCACGAGCGATTTTGAGAATTAAACGGTCGAAACCAACTTTCAAGAGGTTAACAGCATCGTTTGCATTAGAAAAACAGTCACCCCAGCAGCGTAACCGACGAGAGCCCATGGAGTGACATGCTTTAGGTACCAGACAAAATGGATCTGCTCCAAGCCCGTCTCCGCAACACCGGCAGCCGAACCGATAATCAGGCAACTGCCGCCGGTGCCTGCGCAGTAGGCAAGCAGCATCCAAAACGGATCGTTCTCGGGTAACGCGTACATCTCGATTCCCGCCGCCACCAATGGAACGTTGTCAATGACCGCACTGACACGTCCGAGTAGCCAAGAACGAATACGACAATGATGGCCGCAGACATACAGAAGATGTACCAAGAGAGTGGATCGCCATCAGCTTGAGACGCAAATGGTTCAAGTCCGTGGCAATTCCGCGCTATCGTATGCTTACAAAAGTCGTTTTCCAGAGAGACTGCACTTTAGGTGAGTTGTGAGGATAAAAGTTTTCGTCAGGCAGCCAAGAATAGTAGGCGTTCAAGTCGGTCGCGGATTTTTGCTTGGTCGGCGGCGTTTTGCAGATCGCTCAAAAATTCACTTCGCAGCATTTCGC
>JBGSIA010000027.1:0-74322 GCA_041751935.1 Pirellulaceae bacterium
GGTGGAGCTGATTCGCCGCAAAGCGATCGATGGTTCAACCGGCTCAGTTCCGTCGACCGCTTAGTCGAGCCACTCGCCTGACCACATCGCCCTCAAAACCCTCTTCGGATCTCCGTAACCTTGGGTTTTTGAGAAGTTACATTGCCACCGTCTCAGCGATTGTCGTGGCGCTTGCACCTGGATAGACCGCAGTGACACGCACGGTGGGAGGTGCGATTTCTGGAAACTTTGCAACTGGCAACGCACCAAACGAAACCAAGCCGGCAATGACAATCACGATAGAAATAACCGATGCAAAAATCGGTCGCTGAATATAGAATCGCGACATTAGCGAGATTCCTCATTGCTTGCGTCTGCGCCATCAATTGGCTTGTTACTCGGAGGTTTGGAAGGTTGTTCCGCAGCAGATAACTGGGCGGCACTCAATTGAAACGCTGGCGGCAAGTCTTTTGAATCAGTGGAATATACGCAGGGATCGGCTGGCGTTTCGACCCGTGATCGTTGCAATCCATCAGTGATGACTCGATCAGTTTCCTCAATCCCATCTCGAATTACCACCCAGCCTGCTTGTTGATCTCTCAAATTCACATCACGTCGTTGGACTAGATTGTGTTCTCCCACAATCATCACGAACGATATATCACGGTCTCGCAGAACGGCTCGTGCAGGGATAAGCAATGCATCTTGAAGATCGGAGACGGGCATGCGAACTCGCACAAACAATCGTTGCCTGTTGTGCCAACAGAGTGGTTTGCCTTTCAAACTATCGCTGAGCTCGATTGACCTCGGATTGCGCGGTCAGCACTTGTGCTTCGGAAACTTTGATCGCGGCCTCCGCGGCGGCTACTTCAGCAGCGCTCGCGTTTCGCGCCGCGACATATTCGTCGTCTTCGATTTCATACAATAACGTATCGCGATTTACGGTCAGGCCCGGTTCGAAGCTAAACTTTTGGATGAACCCACGAACACGCGACCAAACTCCCGAACGTGCGACCGCTTCACTCTCGCCGTTCTCTTCAATGAACTGGATCACCGGATGTTAGCCGCAGATTCCGATGAAGTTAAGAGCCAAATGAGTTAGCGATTGCACAGGCAGTTGGGCAGTCGCAATGTTTTCCAGCCGACCTCATTTTCGCTGTAGCTCGTACTCTAACTCCTTCGAATAAGGCGAAGCGATGCGACCAGCCGTTCGCCGATTTTAGAGCCACTCCCTTCGTTACTGCTGTTGAGCCTTGGCAACTGCGGGCTGGTTACGATATCGCGGCAAAGAAGTCTCGAAGTCTGCCGACGTCAACAGGTTTTACTAGGTGTTCATCGAAACCAGCGCGAATCGCTTGCTCACGATCTGACAATTGACCGTAGCCCGTCATCGCGACTAAGCGTACGTCAGCGGTTGCTGGTGCGGCGCGAATTTTTCGTGCTAGCTCGTAACCAGTCATCCCCGGCATGGAGATGTCCGAGAAGATCACTTCAGCATCGTAGCTTTGCAGTTTCTCGATTGCTGCGGCACCACTGTCGACGACTTCTACCTGATGGCCCAGCTTGGTAAGCAAGCGAGACAAAATCATGGCCAGTGCCCGCATGTCTTCGACAACTAAGACGCGATACGAACGTGAGACCGTTGACGAATGATCCAACGTGTCTGTGACATCTGGAGTATCGTCGGGCGAGGCGGCCGGTAGCGTCACTACAAACTCGCTACCCTTGCCAATACCTTCGCTATGTGCGGCCACAGTGCCGCCGTGAAGCTCGACAAGCGTGCGAACGAGCGTCAAGCCGATGCCCAGACCCGCTGTGCCTCGTTCGACCGAATCACCAACCTGAGAAAACATCTCGAAGATGTCTTCCAAACGCGACGGTTCAATACCGTTACCGTCGTCTTTCACTCGGACCACTATGTTCTCGTGCTCCGCAGCGATCGATAACTCGATTGTGCAATCAACATCGCTGTACTTGGATGCATTGTTGAGAAGATTGCAAATCACTTGAGTTATGCGTGCCGGATCAACGTTGACACATAGCCCATCGTCGGAAATATCGACATGCAATTCCTGATGATTGGATTCGATCAACGACTGTGACGATTCCAGTGCGGAATTAACGATCGTCGCAATCTCCACGACTTGCTTCCTCAGATCAATTTTTCCGCGACCAATGCGCGAAATATCCATGAGGTCATCGATCAGTCGCACAAGCTGGTCGACCTGCCTGTCCATCGTCTCGCGAAGCTCTTCAAGTTCGCTGTCGATTTGCATCATCCCCATCAATTGGACAGCGTTCTTAATCGGCGAAAGCGGATTGCGCAGCTCATGTGCCAATGTTGCGAGAAACTCATTTTTTCGCCGCGATTCTTCGGAAAGCTCAGCTGCCAAACGGCTCATCTCATCGCTCGCGTTCTTTTGCTGAGTCCTGTCACGCATGACTTTGCTGTACCCGATCAGCTTGCCCTGTTCATCACGGATCGAGGACGTAATACCGCCGGCCCAGAATCGAGAGCGATCCTTTCGCATCATCCAGCGATCATCGTTCGCCGAGCCGGTAATCGCGGCGGCAGTAAATTCCGCATCGGTCGTTCCGTTGAGAATCGCTTCTGGAGTGAAAATCAATGGACGCACATCTTGATAAAGAAATTCTTCCTCGGTGAAGCCTAACACTTTGGAGACGCCTGAATTCCAACTCGTCGCTCGGAAATCGGTATCCATCGTGAAAATGGCATAGTCTTGAATTTGATCAACGAACAATCGAATGTGTTGATCAAGTTCCCGGTTTCGATGTTCAAGTTTGGTGCGTGCGTCCAGCGCCTGTTGCAATCGTTCACGCTCGTTGCGAATGATCTCGGCATCTCGCTCGGCAGTCACTCTACGACGATGCACCGCTAACATCACACCAGCGAAGAGAGCGAGCCCCGCAATTGTGGTCAAAAATCCGGTGTACCAAGCAACATGGTAGGTATTGAGGGAATCGTTTTTATGGTTTCTCATGCGCGATTCCTCGATGCTGCGCATTTCCGCCAACTGCTCTCGGATGCCGTCCATCGCCCGCTTGCTAAAGCTGCCGATGACGATGTCTCGTGCGGCGTCCAAGCCCTCGCTGCGTCGCACCTCAATCGTCTGACTAAGCTCCACACGTTCCTGTACAACTCGCGGCGACAGCAAAGCTAAGACCTTGGCGTGATTGGGATCATTTTTGGTGTGTTCTCGCAGGAGTCGCATCAGGTTATCCAAGTCGCTGTTCGCCGACTCGTATGGCTCGAGATAAGACTCGTCCCCCGTGACGATGTATCCTCTTTGTCCAGACTCTGCTTTGGTGAGCGCAGATTCCAGAGCGTCAATTAAATCGAGTCTCTCGTACAACTTCTCAACGATCGTAGAATCCGACCAAAGACGCTGGATATTTCGCAACGTCACTGTACCGGTCGCCACCAGCAAAATGATGACTGCGGCTGTACCAATGGGTTCAGGCAACTGACGCAGAAACGATTTTAGATTTGAATCAGGCAAAATGAAGGTAGCCAAATGAGTAAGGCAAGACTTGAAGTATCGTGAGATTCGAAGTGTTTTCTTGAGTCAGCAAAAACTGGCGAGACCCCACGTGAACAGCGAAATGCAAAGGAATACCGCGACCGGCCCCGTCACCCTTGTGCCAAGCCTCTTCGTTGAACCTCGATTACATCACCATTCATCTTGGGATCGTCGATGGCTCGCTCGACGCGAAGCGAAGCGTCAGCTTTATCGGATTCTGTTCTTTCCATGATTTCGTGTTCGCCTTGCATCTCAGGGGCGTAACGCAACTCAAGTTGCATCGGGAAATGGTCTGACCCAACGAAGGGTAGTTGTTTGATACCAGAAATCGTAAAATGTTTTGAAACAAAGACGTGATCGACTGGAAATCGGAAGAAAAAATGCTTTGCGTTGTACGAGTTATAAAATCCGCGACCGCGGCGTGGGTCGAGCAGACCGCTCGTTCGTAAAAACAATCGAGTGGTATTCGACCAAGCCACATCATTAAGGTCGCCGAGGATGATTGCCGGGCGATTTTCGTGTCGCAGCTCCTGGCCCCAAAGCGACAGTTCCGCATCGCGTGCGACAGCGTCGTTGCCGCGTATCGGCTCTGGCGGCCGGGGATGTACGCCGACGACACGCAATAGCGTACTTGCGTCCAGGCGGATCTCCGCATCGATCGAGGGCACATCGTCCTGCACCAAAAATCGCACTTGATAGTTATCGATTGGGTATTTCGATAGCAACATCATTCCGTACCAATTGTTCTGCGGCCGAATCACTCGATGAGGAAACTGATCAATCAGACGCTCCGTCGCACGCGCCCAGCGATCGTCGACTTCCAGCACGACCAGCACATCTGGATCGGCCGATTCAATGACCTTCATCCACAACTCGTAGTGTTGGTTCTCTTCCTCAACGTTCGATACCACAACTCGCAACGTAGCATTTTTCCCAAGCTGATGATCATCCGTCACCGCAATGCTCGACTTCGCTTTGCTCGACTTTGCCTGTGCGGGAAACAACGGAGTGTAGGGGATAATTCGGATTCCATGCCAAACCGATAGAAATGTCGCCGGAGCTATAACGGCCCATGCTGGTATCTGGATCTCAGGCGATACAACGTTATCCATGACGAAATAGCTTCCAGTTACTATCCAACCGAGTGCAACAAGCTGGACCCGTGGAAAATCCCAGCCCCGAATGAACCAATGAGCGCTAGAACTTACGGTAAGAAGTGATCCACAGGTAAGCAACACGAGAATAACAAAATGGACATACGCCAGCAGATTGATAAACGTCATGAGAGATATCTCCGTGTGAGCTAGAACAAGCTTGGTTTTGCTCTGCGGAAAATGCAAACGGTGAGCCACGAAGCAGAATGCTCGTTCTTCGATCATATGGCTCTATCGCTTGGTTCTTGATCGTCCATCCTGGTCGATCAGCGACATATCTGTATTGCAACGGGCAACTGTAAAGAAATTTTTTTCTCTCGGGCTGAACGCTCTTAGGCGAGCGGCAGCAGTTACTCTACCGTCGTGGGTACGTTTTCATCCGCCGCTCGCCCTACCACAAACGCAATACGCTCACCAAGTTGTGGTGCTGGTCGGTCCACAACGGTCCGTTCTTCAAATCGGCGGCACTTGCGTTCTCGGCTGTGACCAGTGTGGCATGAGCCCACAATGAATTGTCTGGATCAGCGATTAGCATCCATGTCGAGTGTTTCGTCCCCAGCGTCTCATCGCCCGATACACGCATCACTCGACTGGTTAGTCCTGTCTGTGCGGCAAGCCGGTGCGCCAGCGGAACGAGATCCAAGTGGTTGTTGCTGACGTGAATCGCCAGCACTCCGCCATCGGTCAATCGTTGACAATACAGTTGCATTGACTCGCATGTCATCAAGTGAGCTGGAATCGCATCGCTGCTAAAAGCGTCCAATACCAGCACATCAAAACGCGCGTCGCGCATTCTTTCGAGAACCAATCTTCCGTCACCCAAGCGCGTTTGGATCGTCGCTGCCGAATCACTAAGAAACGTGAAATACTCATTAGCAAATTCGACCACGGCCGGATTGATTTCGATCATGTCCATGGTGTCACTTTCGCGACCGTAAACTGCAAGTACACCACATCCCAAGCCGACGACGCCGATGCGAATGGATTCTCGTTGCTGTTGCATCGCGGCAATGGTCAGCCCCACACCACTGCTTCGTCCGTAGTAGGCTGTCGGCTCCTGTGCTGCGGTTCCAGCCCTCTGCATCCCATGAATCGTGCTTCCATGGACCAGTCGTATCCCTTGGGAATCACGGATAACTCGTACAACACCGAAGAAGTTGCGTTTGGAAGCGAGCGTTTCATCGGAGTCGGCGAGCACAATCGCCAATAGCGGTGCAACCATCAGCACCGTCGCCGGAAGTCGCAAACGTTTGGCTTTAGCCCAATCGTAGTCACAACCACTCCAGCGGCGACACGAGAAGAACAGGACAAACGACAGTGACGTTACCAGGGCGACAAAGAAGGGGACTTCGGCAAAGTTGCTCAACAGCAACGGGCACAGTACGGCAACAATCAGTCCACCGACGGCGCCTCCGGCTGAAATCAACGCGTAGAACTGAGTTAACTGACGCGCCGCAGGTTTTAGTCGCGCCACTTCACCGTGACACAACAAGCAGACTCCGAACAACATCAACATGTAGCAGGACGCTTCGACGATCAGTTGAAACGAACCAGGAAGGATTCCCTTGGCTTGAATTGCGCCAATCGCCAGCAGCGTAATCGCCGCAATTGCCTTGGGATGATACCACTGGGGTGAATCGAAACAGACGATAAAGCTGACCAAGTACAGGCTCAGTGGCAGCACCCACAAAAAGGGAATCACGGCCACATCCTGACACACGTGGTTGGTGACCACCAGCAACATCGTCGAAGCCAATGCGGGCAAGCTAAGCCAAAGCAAACGGTCTTGCCACGCAGTCTCGTTGGAAGTTTTAGTCTCGACCAAGACGTTGGTGCGTTCCTGGACTCGAAACAATCCAATCGCGACGAAACCTTGTGCTATCGCAAACACACAGAATAGAGCTGACCAGACCGACGACTGTTGGGATACCGACAGCACCGGCTCAATGATGAACGGGTAACTCAATAGAGCTGCCAAAGAACCGATATTCGAAAGCGCGTATAACCGATACACGCGGTCGCTGTCGTCGTGATAACTTAGCCATGCTTGAATCAGCGGTCCGGTGCTGGAAAGTACAAAATACGGCATTCCAACATGTACCAAAAGCATCCACAGCAAATGCAACATCGGCGACTCCTCGCCCGTGGGTCGCCATGTGCTGGACGGTTCGATGGGAAGTAACGTTGCTGCGGTTGCCAACAGAATTAAGTGAATGAGGGCTTGGACGGCTGGTCGAAAGTAGGTTCGTAATACGTGCGCGTACAAATAGCCGCCGAACAATAGGACTTGAAAAAACAGCATGCATGTTGTCCAGACCGCTGGAGTGCCACCGAACCATGGCAACACGCACTTGCTGATCACAGGCTGGACTTGGAAAACCAAGAACGCTCCCAACAACGTCGTGGCGCCGAATGCAGCCAACGAGGGTGCTGTTGTAGCGGTTTTGCCGTTAGGATGGACGTCGACGTGACAGTGACCAGCGGCGAGGTAGGATGGTACGGATTGAGTGGGCATGGATCACGGGGAGTGGTTGGTGGGCATGCATGGAACTTCAAATCGTAGGTTGCAAATTGGCATCGGTGAGGGAATAAAGCCACCGATTTATTTACCCAACCGTTTTTTCGGATCGCGTGCTCGTTCGCTCCCTTGAATTTGCCCATGCTACCGCTACCGTTGACGCCGACTCGTTCGACCATCAATCACCCACTGACCACAGAGTTCCTTTCTTGTCGATTCACCGTGGCCGCGACGAAGCTTCGATTGCAGTGCGCGATCGCGTCTATTCGGACGCTAACCGCGCCGCGAGCTGGGGGCTGGGTGTCAATGTGCTTCTGGTGTTTGCGAAACTCGGTGGCGGCGTGGTAACCGGTTCAGCCGCATTGATCGCCGACGCCGTGAACTCGATCGGCGACGTGGCTAGCGCCCTGGCGGTCCGCGGTGCTCTGCATGTCGCTCAAATGGAAGCGGACGATGATCATCCCTATGGGCATACCAAGGCCGAATCGATCGCCGGCCTTTGTGTCGCGCTGTTGGTAACTTTTAGTGCCGGTTTGCTGGCATTGGAAACGGTGAAGCGTTTCAGCGGCGACTTATCAATTCCTGGCCCGATCGCCGGAATGATCGCCGGCGCGTGCGCGGTCGTCAAGGAAATCATTTTTCGCTACACGCGTCGTGTCGCCAGTTCTTTAGGTTCAGCGGCGCTGCGAGCTGCGGCGTGGGATCACCGAAGTGATGCGTTTGCTTCGGCTGGAGTTGCCGTCTCTCTACTTGCTGCTCCGTACTTGGGACCTTTGGCAACTTGGACCGATCCGATTGCGGGGCTGTGTGTCTGTGCGTTGTTGGTCTTTACGGGACTGAGAATGTTCTCGGCGACGGCCGCCGAACTGATGGACCAACAAGCTGATGAGGCGCTCGTTGAACGGGTACGAACGTTAGCTGAGTCGGTCAATTTCGTTGACGACGTCGAAAAGTTGCGAGTACGCAAGAGCGGACTGGAGTACTTCATTGAAATCCACATCGAGGTCGATGGGCACTTGACCGTAAACGAGGGACATCGAATCGGTCACGCGGTCAAGGATCGTTTGCTGCACGAACTGCCTCGAGTTCGAGATGTTCATGTTCACGTCGAGCCCAGCCATGAGTA
This sequence comes from Pirellulaceae bacterium, assembly GCA_041751935.1. Taxonomy (GTDB): domain Bacteria; phylum Planctomycetota; class Planctomycetia; order Pirellulales; family Pirellulaceae; genus JBBSJZ01. The sequence continues at coordinate 8,320 of JBGSIA010000027.1, forward strand.
GGTGAACGTGCCAACTACTCACGCTGCCGAGTCACGATTGGTGCCAGCTAGCGCGGTGGCTGGTCGTGATCGCATTGATCACCGCACATCGATTGCTTTGTGCATATTGTCGCTAACGAGCTACTGCATCCAGTTTGCGGTAAATGTAGTCTTAGCACGCAACTTGGCACCAGCGGATTTCGACGACTACAACGTTGCATTAGCTATCGTTGTCACCTTGTCGACGGTTGCGACATTGGGCTTGGAAAAATACGCTCTGTATCAATTGCCCGTTTTTCGCGAACGTCGCAATTGGAATCAAACGTTGGGATTCTTAAAGACAGCACGGCGCTGGATTGGTTGGAATTCGATCATTATCGCGGTCGTTGCTGGACTTGGTCTTGAAAGTGTTCTTGTTGCCGCAGGCGGCAGTTACCATCTGGCAATCCCCATCGTCGTCGCCGGCTTGCCGGTAATCGCCTGGGGATTGTTTCTGACGGATGCGTTAACAGCTTACAACCGGCAAATACTGGCGGCGATGATTTATCGCGTCCTGACGCCCAGTTGTATTCTGGTCATTGTCGCGTCGCTGTCGTTGGCCAGCGTCTCACTTACTGCGATTCACGCGGCATTTGCGTTTTGCTGTGCATGGTGCGTCACGACCTGGACTTTGGCCTATTTTTTTCGTCGCGCACGACCACCGGAAACCTTCGTCGCGACCAGCGAAACGCAAACCAAAGTTTGGCTGATGAATTCATGGCCACTGTTTATCTACAGTTTGTTGCTGACCGCGCAAGGCCAAGCTGGCATTATCGTTCTGAAGCTATTGTACCCGTCCGATCCCATCGTCTCCGAGTACGCGATGGCGTTCAGCGTCGGCACGTTCATCTTGCTGATCGCTACGGCGACGAATCGTTACTATCTGCCCCTGTTGGCAGTGCACTTGGAGCGTCTGGATTTCGTTTCCTTTCAACATGATGTTCGCATCCGTCGGATTTGGGTTGGCTCAGTCGCATTTGTAGTCACGCTATTGCTTAGCTTTCTTGGTGATCACTTACTCCGAGCGTTTGGGGAGTTGTTTTTGCGAAGCTATCCGGCGCTCGTCGTCATCGCCATGGGAACATCGATCGCCGTCGTCTTCTCTCCAGCCCCCTATGTGTTGCAATTCTTGGGATACAATCGCCTAGTCGTTTACCTTTCCATTGGCTCCCTCATTTTAACGGTCGTGGGCAGCGTTTATCTGGGACAGCACTATGGAGCAACTGGCGTCGCGATCGCCTATGCGATCCCGATTGCGACACAGTTTTTCGCATTGAAGATTGTGCTCTATCGCATCATCAACTCCGCAGTCGCATCGTCCCGACATTGATATTGCGAAATCTTTTCGGATGAAAAGGACCCACAGAGCACAAAAAAAAAGCGAACCGTTCATTAAAGAACGATTCGCCCAAGTTCACAAAACGCATGCACTGTGCGATGGATCAGTGGTGAAATCCATCGATTGAACTATTCACACAATGGGCATTCACACTCGCTGCAAACGCACTCGCCATCGGCACAGCACGAACAACCATCGGCGCATACGCCTCACTCACAAGTGCTAGCGGTGACTTTCGTCAGCGCCGCAGCGGTTGCGGACTGTGACGAAGCACAGCAAGACGACGCGCATTGCTTGCTTGTTGCACAGAGGTCACACGCGCAATCGCTGCACACACAGGCTTCGTCGAGACAGCAACCACAGGCCTCGTCACATTGGCCGCAATCGCAGCCCGTTGCTGCGGTAACCGCCGAGGTTGAGGCTTCTGTTTTGGTTGAGTCGAAAACAAACGCGAGCGCCGCTACGAACAACAATCCAAGCGCGAACACAGAGAATACTTTTCTCATCGTACTACCTTCTAAAGAAAATGGTGAATTGAATCAGGCAGAAATGCACCTCGCATTTCGCTCCCGAAAAAGAACGCCAAGGCGTCTCAATTCAGCCAGCGGCAGAACCGTATGCAAGTAGAACGCGACGAGCCGGTAATGACAGGCGACGTGAATTCGATCGCCCAAATCATTGGGAACTCTAGCGGCGTCAAATCCAAACAGAGGGAGCTCGCCAGATGGTATGAAAGCGACGATTCAGAATTAGCCACACGCGCCACCGCGGCCACAACATCACAGTCGCATCCGCTACAGGTACATGACGTCCATAGGGGCTGGTTGGTGCACGTGGACTGGTTATTAGCAGCCTCCAAGTCAACGCCATGCATCTGGCAACAGCAAGTTACTTCTTGATCTGTCGCCTGATGTTGTGTTTCCAACGCGGCCGCGCAGCACGCGGAAACCGTCGTGTCGTCATGGCAATCAAAAGTTCTCGATTCACAGCAGCAACTTCGCATCGCGGCGCTGACCGGCGAAACGCAGAGCATCATCGCCGCCAGAAAGGCGATTGCTTGCGAGCTCGTTCGTGTAACACGACGTCGTTTCATAACCGACATTCTAGTGGTCAAAGCAACGGGCGGAAGTGTTAATGTTGCTCACAAATTTTCGAAAACCGTACTCTTTACGAAAACCGAATTGCGTTTGTTCACTACGAATCTCAGGGCCGTTTATCCCCAGGACTCACCGCGTAGGCGAGCAATCTCCATCGCGTCTTTATCGCCGCGACCGGACAGACAGACAACCAAATGTTGATCGCTAGACATTTCCGCAGCAATAGTGAGTGCCTTGGCGACCGCATGGCTACTTTCCAGCGCCGCGATGATTCCTTCCGTTCGAGCCAGCTTGTCGAATGCCGACATGGCGTCGTCATCCCCGCACTCGATATAGTCGACACGGCCGGAATCTTTCCAATAACTATGCTCTGGACCAACGCCGGGGTAATCGAGTCCAGCGCTCATCGAATGCACGTCACATGTTTGACCATCCTCGTCCTGCATCACGTAGGAATAACTACCGTGCAATACACCGGGGCGTCCAAATGACAACGGCGAAGCATGATCGCCTGGTTGGCTGCTGCGACCTCCAGCCTCGACACCGACCATTCGTACGCCGTCATCTTCCACAAACGGATAGAACATACCGGCCGCGTTACTACCGCCACCCACACATGCGACGACGCACTGGGGAAGTCGTCCGAAGGAGTCAATGCACTGCTCGCGAGTCTCGCGGCCAATGACACTCTGAAAGTCTCGCACCATCATTGGGAACGGATGCGGACCAATCACACTGCCGATGATGTAGTGAGTATTCTCGACCGACGACATCCAATCTCGCATCGCTTCGTTTACTGCATCGCGAAGTGTTCGCGAACCGCTTTCAACAGGAAATATTTCCGCACCGAGCAACCGCATGCTGAACACATTCGGTTTTTGCCGCCGAATATCTTCGCTGCCCATGTAAACCCGACAAGGCAAGCCAAAATGGGCACAAGCCGTCGCCGAGGCCACACCATGTTGTCCAGCGCCGGTTTCCGCGATCACTCGCGTTTTACCCATTCGCAACGTTAGCAAGGCTTGACCGATCGTGTTGTTGATCTTGTGCGCCCCAGTATGATTAACGTCTTCTCGCTTGAGCCAAATCTGGGCACCTCCAGCAACCTCCGTGAGTCGACGGGCGTGGTAGAGTGGACTGGGACGACCAACAAATGTCTTCAGCAGCAACGTCAGTTCACGCTGAAACTGGGCGTCTTTCTTCGCCCGTTCGTATTCTTCAGCAAGTTGGTCCAATGCCCTGGTCAGTGTTTCAGGAACAAAACGGCCTCCGTAGTCACCGAAACGCCCACGAGCGTCAGGTACGGAAGCGGAGGCATGCGATGCGGCGGATGCGGTATTCATCAACGAAATAACTCGATACTTTGCTAACGGGTGTTGAAACCTACGAGACGATTCTCACTACATCTTTCCGTGCGGTCAACGTGAAGCACACCACCAACTCCATTTCGAATCGAGAATTGCGGTGCCGCAGGACGCATCGGCCAATCATTGACCGAAATTCCTCCAGCGGCAAAACTCTTTTGGGCCAAGAATCCCCATAACGACTGCTCAACAAGCCGAATCCAGCAAATTGAAGTAGCAACCAGGATGCCTGAACTACCCGAAGTCGAAACCATGCGCCGTGGGCTGCTTCCGGTGGTTGGTCACTGCATCGTGGAAGTGGCGTTGCCGCCATGCGATCGCAGACCGATCGCCATCACTCCACCCTACCCAGTGCTGGCGCGGCGACTTCGCGGAAAACGAATTTCCGGAATCAGTCGACTCGGTAAACGCGTCCTGATCGAACTGGATAACGGTTCTGCGATCGTCATCGAACCAAGGATGACAGGTTTGGTATTGCTGGCTGAGCCCCCGACCAGCGAGCATTTACGATTGCGACTTGTTCTCGATGGCGGCGAACCAAATGAAGTTCTGTTTTGGGACCGGCGTGGATTGGGAACCGTTAGCCTGCTCTCGGCCGACGACTTGCAACACTCACTGCGAAAGCGGATTGGTCCTGACGCATTGCTGATTACCGCCGAGGAGCTTTCTACAAAACTGGGAGACAGTCGGCGTCCGATCAAGCCAGCGTTACTGGATCAACGACATGTCGCTGGTATCGGTAACTTGTATGCTGCCGAGATTTTATTCCTTGCCCGTGTCGACCCCCGCTCTCGTTGTGACAAGTTGACGCGTCCCCAGTGGTCACGAATTCAAGCCGCTATCATCGAAGTACTGGAAGCGGCGATCTTGCACGAAGGCAGCACGCTCAGTGACGGTACGTATCGCAATGCACTGAACATCGCCGGTGGTTACCAAAACTATCATCGAGTGTACGATCGAGCGGGCGAGATTTGTCCTCGCTGTGCCAGGAAGGAAATTCGTCGCATCGTACAGGCGGGACGAAGCACGTTCTTCTGTCCTGCGTGCCAAACGCGGCGATGAATTACCAATATGCAGTGAATTACCAACACGCCGTTTGCAAGAGCCATGCCATCCCAACCAGGTTGCGAAAACGATCCAATTCCTGGTGGAGTTACATGAATCTCACCAGAGTACCTAGACGTGAACAGCCCAAAGGAACGCAAAAAGCGTCGAAAGCATAGCTTTTTGGTATTCGCCCGAGCGATTTGACTGCGGTACAATATGGCTATGAAAAACGTTCGCCCGCAATATTCGACTGACCCCGCTAACCTCACGTCCACTCAGCGTCATCCGAATTTTCTGGAGTTGGGTAGCCGCTGCCAGCCATTGATCGGTCGCGATGCAATTACGTCTACACGAAATACGCCTACACGCCGAGACTGGCTCAAAACGGCGGCGGTGTTGTCGACCGGGTTTGGGCTCGGTTCGATTTCTAGGCCGGCTGCTGCAGCCCGCGACCCGCGATGGAATGATGCGGTCGAGAAGGGACTCAATTGGCTCTCGCGAACTCAGTCGTCTCGGGGCCAGTGGAATACACAAGTCTATCCCACGGCGATGGCCGCTCTCGCAGGCACGGCGCTGATTGGCAGCGGTTCCACGACGACCCAGGGCCCATACGCGAGAGAAATAGCGAGGGCCGCCGACTTCATCATTTCTAAGAGTCGCGATAACGGTTTGATCGGTGATCCGCAAACGGATTCACGTTACACGTATGGTCACGGATTTTCGATGTTGTTCCTTTCGCAAGTGCTTGGCGAAGAGGGACTGGTTGATCGTCGTGAAGAACTCGTCCAAGTCTTGACGAAAGCCGTCGAGTTCAGTGGCAACGCTCAAACAGCTGCCGGAGGCTGGGGCTATGTCTCGGCGCGAGAGGGTAACGATTTCGATGAGGGCTCGACGACGATCACGCAAGTTCAAGGGCTGCGGGGTTGTCGCAACGCTGGCATCCCAGTCAGCAGCGAGATTATTGAGAAAGCCAAAGCCTATATCTATGAGTGCCAAAATCCAGACGGCGGCATTAGTTACAGTAGCCGCCAGAAAGGTAGCAGTCGCCCGGCAATCACGGCGGCCGCCCTTGCCGCGTTGTACAATGCCGGCGACTACGACAGTGAACAGGTGCCCGAGATGTGGGCCTACGCCAAAGACTCGCTGCACGACATCAGCGATGCGGCACGCGCGTTTGGTCATTGGCACTACACGTATCTGTACTACAGCCAAGTCGCGTATCGCCAAGGTGACGAATTGTGGCAGCCGTTCCGCGATCGGCTTTATGATCGTATCGTCAGCGAACAAAGACCGGACGGTTATTGGGAGGGCCAAATTCATAGTGTCTATGTCACAGCATGCAATCTGATCATGCTGCAACTGGACCGTGGTTACCTGCCGATCTACCAACGGTAATGTGAAATCGATCACTTGCCGTACGGGTCCATTATTCAGTTAGGTCCTTTCGGTGAGGCCCGTTCAACGAGGTTCCTGTGCGTTGCTTTTATGTTCACGAAGCCGATGGGCGGTTAAGTCGCAATGTAACCGATCGTCCCGACACCGAGTTGCCGATGGGTGATGTAACGATCGGGGTCGAATACTCAAGCCTGAACTACAAGGACGCATTGGCAGCGACAGGTAACAAGGCGATCGCACCGATCTTTCCTCACGTGCCGGGAATCGATGCCGCCGGTGTCGTCATCGAGGGAACCCAAGCATTCGCCGAGGGCACGAAAGTCATCGTGACGGGCTACGATCTCGGTGGGAAACGCTGGGGTGGTTGGTCCGAGCGAATTCGCGTCCCAGAAGAATGGTTGGTGAAGCTGCCCAGCACACTGTCGACTCGGGAGGCAATGATTCTGGGAACCGCTGGATTTACCGCTGCTCAATGTGTACGCGAACTCGTCCGCAATGAAGTTCCTACCGATGGTAAGCCGGTCGTGGTTACCGGTGCGACTGGTGGAGTCGGTTGCTTGGCAATTCAGTTATTGTCTCGCCTCGGTTATCAAGTCATTGCGGTAACAGGAAAACCGCACGAGACCGCGTGGCTTAAGTCACTTGGAGCGAGTGAGGTCGTTTCTAGAAACACACTTGATGGAGATGCTTCACGTCCATTGTTGGCGGCTCGCTTTGCCGCAGCGATTGACACCGTCGGCGGATCAATGCTCGAAACCTTGCTCAAGTGTGTTGACGTCAACGGATGTGTTGCGGCTTGTGGGATGGTTGCGGGCACTGAGCTGAGCATGACCGTCTATCCCTTCATTCTGCGAGGAGTCCGCTTGGCGGGTATTACTTCCGCACTTTGCCCAATGCCCGAACGACAGAGAATTTGGCAACGATTAGCAGTTGAGTGGAAACTTCAATCGCTTGAGGCAATTGTGACTGAAGTAGAACTCGACCAACTCAACCCAAAGATCGATGATATCCTGGTTGGTAATATTCGTGGACGAGTTTTGGTCCGCATCTAAGTTGATCAGATTGAGATCGGCGTCGTGAACTCAACGGAGTAAGTGATCGTGGGCTGCGCTTCTTTGTTCAGTGTTACTTGCGGTGAATCATCATCAACCGACTCGAATCGAGTGGCGGAGTTCGCGGTCTTCAGCAATTCATCCATATCCATGTGAATCGACTCGATTAACTGCTCATCGGTTTCGAGGGGAGCAATGTTTTGAGGCTGAGGCTCGCGCACTCGTAACCCGTGCTCGTCGGCGAAGGTACCGCCACGTGTCTCGGCAAGCGCGATGCTAAAAAGTTGGTCAGCGAGTATTTCGATTCGGCGCGCCATGGGCTCCAAGACTCGGGTCGCAGTGAAGAGCAAACTGGCCCATATCAGGGCTGTGAATGCAAAACCAGGTTGCCCCAAGACCGTTAATGTCGCGATGATCACCAGCGCGATGCGATAGCGTCGGCGAAATCGGCGATGGGGTTCGGTCATGCAGTAACGAAGTTGAAGTTCCATGTTCGCCGGTGCTCGCCATTGTCGATGCGGAGAAAAGTGTGCGGTGGCTAACTCTTCCCCAGAGGCCTGAAAACCTCGTTTCCAAGAGGACGCCATTTGAAACCTAGCTCGAAAACGTCCAGGCGGCGGCCAAACCACGGCGAGAAAATTTAAGTTTTTATTTCAGCCCCCTAGGCGACTGGATCGTCGCCAGGTGATTCTCGTTTGGACAACTTGCGTTCGCGGCGATCAAGCTCTTTGGCTCGCTTGGCCACCGCCTTCTCCCTTTCCTTAAGGGCCAAGTATCGTCTGCGAACTTTGCGACCCGCAGCACGTACTTTATCCGCTTGATGCTGCAGTTTGGTCGCATCGAGAGTTTCGACAAGATCCGACTCGGACAAATCTGGCTCGGCGGAGTCGTCCAGTTCTGAATCAACTGCATCCTGCTCATCGCCTTCATCATCGCTTTGTCGACAAACCAACCGGCTGATCCATGCCGGTTCGATAAAGATCGCGTTGGCACAAATCATTGCCAGCCCGAAAGTGGTCATTCCCATAAACAAGGCGATCCCACCATGAACGGCAAACGCCAGAAACAGGGTCAGGGGACGCAGCAGACGCGGCCAAATCAAAAAGCAATAAAACACTTCCCAGAACAACGTCACATGCGTGAGCAGTGAGAACACTCGCGGATATCGCGCAAGCCATGTCATGTCGAGCGATTGGTACTCGTAATTTCCGACCGCAAACCACATCGCGGTTCCATCCCACCAGGACTGGCCACGAGCCTTCGCCAAACCACCGAACAAATAGATGACGCAAAGATGCAATTGTAGCAGTCGCGTGGCGATATTCGCAGCAACACTGGGGGTGGTGTCGGGAAACAACCAACGCAGTTTTCGACTGGTATCAAGCTTGTCACCCAAACGCCCACGGATGCGACGGTCGACTGAAAAATAGGCTCCGCAAGGTGCAATCGATAGATACATCGCCATGTAGGTAATGATTTGATCGAGTCCGAACAGCGAACCTGTCAAGCGATGGATATAGACTAACTGAATTAACCAGGTAATCGGCGCGGTGATGCGTGTGCAAAAGCCGATGGTGAACGCGAACGTAACCAGGATCGCAAGCAGATGGTGCAACCACAGCAACACGCTGCTTTCGATATACCAAAGGTAACTGCGTCCCCAATCGGATTCGCCAAACCTTCCGTCGTGTAACGATTGTGCTAACTCTGGATTGACCCAAGCCTGAGGTCCAATGAACGACATTAAGTCGGTGGCCAACACCAAGTGCGAATACAACAAGAACATGCCCGTTGTTATACGCAGCACAGACACCATGTACGGACTGCGCGGTGTGAACCAAAACCGATCCCATAAGTGGAACCAGCCGCTGGTCCAGTTTTGGACCTCTGAGAGTGGGGCAGCAAATTTCATTCAGATGCCTGGCGCGGTAGCGTTTGGATGTTGGACTCCGAACTGTCATCGGACTCGGGCTCAGGCACACCGTCGGCAGGAATGACTTCAGGTTCACGCGGAACATTGTCGGAATCAATTTCGAGCGGACGATCTTCAAGTACTCCATAGAAGCGATCGTCTGTCAGCGCCAACGGCTGCTCGATAAATTCAATGAACGATGGGATTCGATGTTCAAGTCGCAACATTCCCGGTGCGCTGTTACTGGCATATCGGTGCTGCAAGTGGTCCGCATAGGACTTGCGTAAAAACTCGTATCGTGCTCGTGCGCCCGCCCATTGCCGAGCCTCCACTGGTGCCAATTGAATCAATTCCTGCGGCGGCCCCGGTGGTTGATAAACGTCGTGCAAGAATTCCGTCAACATAAAATGACGGTGATACAGTAACCTGGGCCACTGCTGGTCACGATCGGGATACCGCCGCTCCACTCGCTTGCCGGACGCGTCGACGTATTGGATTTGCAACAGATGGCTGGGGCCGGGATCGGGTGCAAAAAACGCATATCCACGGTTCAGATACAATACTTCACCGTAGCGACGGACGGGCTCCAACATCGTGCGTACCGATGGCGAACTACCCAAAGGCCCCTGAGTCTGGAATGCCAGAGGTGGCGCAAGGATTGCCCACAAATGGATGAGGATCAGGACGCTAAGAAATGCACGCTTGGCGCGAGAAAACGACGGATCGTTGACCGTATGGCCAGCTAAATCGGTTGATGACGTACTATGGTCATGTGGTGTCACGGCTTCGTTTTTCATCCTGTCCAATCGTAACTAAATTAACTACTAATGCGGCAATGTATAGCGACAAAAAAAGCCGCGGCCCTTTCGAGCCGCGGCTACATCTTGAATATAAACCGCTCAGTCTTGACTAACGAACCGCGACTGATGTCGAATCAAAGTCAAACCGAAGCTCCGCACGATCACCGGCATGAACGTCAACGGTGCGCTGTTTAGTCACAGTGCGACCATCAACCACGGCAGTCACCAATACGGTGTAGTTCTTCCAGCTTTCGCCAGCCTTCAATTGCTTCGTACGGAAAGTTCGCACTGCACCTTGACCACGAGTTGGGTTGCCAGCCAATGTTACTTCCGCGTTGGCCGGAACGTGCAACTCGACAACCGTTTCCAAAGCGGGCACGGCATTGGACACTTGATCCGTCGCCTCAGCACTATCCGCATTGTCATTGGCAGGTTGGGCAACCGATGGTTCGAAGACCAATCGTTCGGTATCGCCTGGACGCAGTTTTACTTCCTTCCTATCGGTCACTTCCTTTCCGTCGATCTTATACTTCACCTTGACGATGTAAGTATAAATGTAGCCGGTCTTCAAGCCACGCGACATGAATTGACGAACCGAACCTTCGCTGGATGTCGGATGATCATTGACAGTGACTTCGGCTTCATCATTGGGTACCGCTACCGTCAACAGAGCGGCATCGTCATCCAATGTCGGCTTATCGACGGCATAGGTCGCCTCACTGCCGATCGAAGCACCGTGCATGATTCCGTCGCTGATGATTTCATCCGACATGATCGAACCGCTGTCCATCGGATAGGATTCGTAGGAGGGATACGATTCATAGGACGAGTCGATCATTGGCGACTCATAGACCGGCGATGAGTAAGACCCCATCGAGTAACTGGCCACACTGCCGCCACCGGAATGTCCCGCATAGCCACCAGTACTACCGCCAGCGTAGCTGGTATAGCCGCCGCTGCTGCCGCCGCCGTAAGAACCACCGCTGCTGCCGCCGGAGTAGCTAACATAGCCGCCGCTGCTTCCACCACTGCTCGCTTTGCGTGCATGTATCTTGGCGAACAGACGCTTGAGTGGACCCATCGAAGCCCCGCCGCTGCTACCACCGTAAGACGCGGAGTAACCACCGCTACCTCCGGACGATGCGGCTGCCTTGCGGGCATGCAAACGACTTAGTAGTCCACCACCACCAGAGGAGCCGCCACCGTAACCACCAGAGGAACCGTAGCCTCCGCTCGATCCGTAATAACCCATCGATCCACCTGACGAGCCACCAGCCTGGGCAACATCGCCGGCGCCCATGACAACGACCATTGCCGTCAAGCAGGTCCAACGTTTCATATACTTCATAGCTGTAACAATCCCTTTTTATCAGTTCTGCAGGGAAAATGTGTCTGACCATCGTTCAATTGTGTCGATGGCATAGGTGGTAGGATAACGACCCAGCTATATCGATCAAGCAGGCAAGGGAAATTTTGCAGCCAAGGAAAGATGCGCAGGCAAGGCTGGCTGTATGGCTTACGATGGCGGTCGAAACTCGAGTCGCTGCTGTGCTTCGCTCCCGCAATTGGAGCCCCAGCGTGCTAGTCAACCGATTCGACGGCGATTTCGTCAAAGTCGGCTCGCCCGGTGGCCCCGAAGAGACCAACTCGAAGAATGGCCTCGCGAGTCTCATTAGGGATGCGTATCAATCGGCTGGAGCTACGCCAAGTTCGCGAATCACGAAATGGCCCGATCCAGAAAGTCCCCAAATCCCGCCGTTGCTCATCGTAAAGACTAATGGCGACCAGCGGCATGGATTCTGGATCCGGGCCCTTGCGCACGTTTTCCACGCGTGCCACGCCGCGTAGCCGCAACATCGTCACGCTACGTCCGTCGATGGCGATACCTTGCAGCAGGTGTGAATTGAGGCCCGGAGTGGAGTTCTCAAACCGTACAAATGTTGACCCGCCAAACGCAGCCCCATCACCCGTAACGCCTCGAATCTGGCGCACTTGGCGGCCATAGTACCAGCCGGGCACTGAATCGATGATTTTTTCAGTCTCGGCGTCCGCCAGTGTCTCGAAATCGCCGTTCACGACTCGCGGATTGGCCGCGTCGGGTTGTGACTTACGACGCTCTTCAGCGGTGCCGGTCATCGGCACAAACAGTGTTGGACGCAATGCCTCACGCACTAACTCGCCATCCTTCTTGGTAAGCCGATACAGAGTTTGTTGATAGCGTTCGCCCACCGGAATGACGATCATGCCACCATCGGCGAGCTGATCCACAAGCGGTTGCGGCACGCTTTCGGGGCTGCATGTGACAATGATTTTGTCAAACGGTGCTGCATCGGGCCAACCCAAAAACCCATCGCCTACGCGAGTGGATACGTTTTGGTAATCCAGTCGCTTGAGCGTTTCTGCGGCTTGTTCACCTAACTCGGGGACGATCTCGATCGAATACACATGTTCGACCAGCGGGCTCAGTACAGCCGCTTGATATCCACTTCCGGTACCAATCTCTAAGACTTTATCTGTGGGTTTGGTTTCGAGAGCCTCTGTCATTGAGGCAACAATGAACGGGCTGCTTATGGTTTGCGATTCACCAATTGGCAACGCCATATCAAAGTAGGCACGATCGCGCTGACTTGCTGGTACGAACTCGTGACGGGGAGTATTGCGGATCGCATCGAGAACACGTTTATCTTTAACACCCGCCGACTCCACACGTTCACGCACCAGCCGTTCACGAGCTTCCGCGTAACGGTCAGCAGCAAACGACGCAGCAGCAGCTCCGAACAGTGTCACCAGAATACCTTGGGCTATAAAAAATGGGATTCGCTGCATGGATCGCCTCACGATAAGACTCCGCCACGTAATAGAACTGGCACACCAAACACATCCTGAAACAACAACGCATTTTGTCTCATCGCCAGTTGTTCCAAAGAAACATCGTCAACACCTGGAACAAGGATTTCCAGCCGCTTGTTTTCCCGTCGACATTGAATCTCGCGAATCCTGCCACTTCGTGTATCGTCCAGCGCGATTGCCAGTCGCAGAATCGCGGCGAGTTTGGAGACCGCGACTCGGCCGTCTCGATCAAGTGTCCCATATGCTTCATGCGCGGGTTGGGGGAACGCGCGACGATGATAACGCGCGACCAAACCTACTAATAACAACTCACTACGCGACAATCCGAATAGTTCGCTGTTACGAATCAAATACAACGCGTGTTTGTGATTGCTGCGCACGTTGATGTACAGACCTATTTCGTGCAGCAGCGCGGCGACGTAAAGCAATACCTCATAGCGGCTGTCGAGTTGATGCTCTGGCGTCAACTCGTCGAACAATTTGCGAGTGAGCTCAGCAACGTTTCTCGCGTGTGACTCGTCGAAGTCAAACTTGCGTCCCAAGGAGACCGCCGAACGCACAATTTGGTTGCGAAACTCCGCCGTCCAGCTACCGCCAACGGCCATATCGTGAAGTAATCCATCTCGCAAATTCGTATCACACACGTATACGTGAGGTAACGAAAAGTGCTGAGCCAACAACGTGTACGACAATAGCGCTGGTCCGAGGGTCTTCGCTTCGATGAAACTCGCGCCAAACTGCTTGACGATCCCATCTTCATCGCACTGCAAAATTTCTTCTGTCAACTCTGCAAGCGCATCGGTGGGCAATTCCGCCAGCGACACACCATTCCAATCTTCGAGAATACGGTGCGCAGCAAATCGCATATCACCACCAATCGCGATCAAGTGAATCGTCATGTCGGCTCGGATCTGTTCAGTGATCCGCACCAACGTTCGGCGAATATGACTTTCCAATAACGCGCGTCGCCTCAGCGGACTGCCACGCACCGGTTCTACCGTTTGAGCTAACCTCAGTGATCCCAGCCGATACGATTCACTGTGCAGCACATTGCCGTTGCGCACAACCAACAATTCGGTGCTGCCACCACCGACTTCGACAACCACGGTCTTGCCGCCACCCAATTCCGGGTGCGCCTGCAGATGTGGCGTGATTCCCATATACGTAATGCGGTTGACCTGTGCTTCGTCAATGGTTTCGACGTCGAAACCAGTCGCTACATAAACGCGGTCAATGAACGCCAAGCGGTTGATTGCTTCGCGCACAGCACTGGTCGCTACCACGCGCACATCAGCCGGGGCGGTGATTCCATACTCACGCAGAACGCGGCGATATCGTCTGAGCACCGACGCCGCTTTTTCTATGCTTTTTCGCGACAATCTCCGCGAATCAAACGCTTCCCGCCCCAAATCCACCGCTTGGACCAACGCATCCAAAGTGCGAATGGTCCCGTCAACGTGAATCTCAGCGATTTCCATCCGAATACTGGTAGCGCCAATATCGATAACCGCCACAAACCGCGGCGGCGAAGCTTCTGTTCGGGGAACAGGCGAGGTTGTCGGTGTTAGCATAGAGAATCGGCGACAATAAACGCACGTTGATTACGCATTGCTTCTTCCAGCGATGCTGCAGCGACGTCACAAAGGGTGCTGCGATTCCATCATAGCGTGCTGTGACGAATTTAGCGAAGTCTACTTCGCTCCCGGTCGGTCGGGACGATAGCCAGTACTCTTTCGCTCTCGACGCTGCTTCTTTCCGCCCTTCTTTTGTTCGCCGACATTGGCATTTCCCGCTTCCTCGGGCGCCGCAATCGTGTGGACGTAATCGCCACGAAATCGTTTGTTCGCGTCCTCTCGCCGCTGAGCGATTGCCTCACGTGGCGGTTTGGAGGGTATCAATCCGTCGCAACCATCGCTGATCAAATCCGTACGTCCGACACTCTTCAGCGCCTCACGCACCTCGAAGTAATTCTCCGGCTTAAAGAACTGCATCAAGGCTCGTTGCATTTTGCGTTCTTTCATCGCTTTGGCAATATACACAGGCTTGAACGTGAACGGGTCCAATCCCGTGTAGTACATCGTCGTGGCGATATCCAGTGGCGCGGGAATAAAATCTTGCACCGCGTCGGGCTTGTATCCGTTGCGTTTGAGAAACAACGCTAACTCGATCATCGCTTCCACATCGCTTCCTGGGTGCGAGGCAATGAAATACGGCACGATGAACTGCTTCTTGCCAACCCGCTTGGATTCGCTATTAAAGACTTCCGTAAAATGCTCAAAGTCGTCGTTCTTCGGCTTTCGCATCTTGTGCAGCACGCCAGCGTCCACATGCTCCGGTGCAACCTTCAGTTTTCCTCCAACGTGATGGGCTGTCAGCTCCCTGAGGTATTCCGGCGAAGTACGAGCCAAATCCATTCGGATGCCGCTGGCAACGAGAACCTTCTTGACCCCAGGGATACTGCGAGCTTCACGCATCAATTCGATCACCGGCTTGTGGTCAACGCCAAGCAGCCTACAAATTTTTGGATGCACGCAAGATTGACGCCGACAGACGGCTTCCACCTCCGGTCGAGTGCAATTCATTTGGTACATGTTCGCGGTCGGACCGCCGATGTCGCTCACCACGCCCTTGAACGCAGCATCACCGGTCATCTTGGTGATTTCGCTGAGCACCGATTCTTTGCTCCGCGATTGGATGATTCGACCCTGGTGTGCCGTGATGGAACAAAAGGTGCAACCGCCGAAACAGCCACGCATGATGGTGACCGAATTTTTGATCATCTCATACGCTGGAATCGCTTCCTTGTAACTTGGATGCGGACGTCGTGTGTACGGTAACCCGTAAATCTGGTCCATCGCCGCTTCAGAAATCGGCGGTTGCGGAACGTTGCATACAACGGCTTGAGTGCCATGCCGTTGCACCAACCGCCGAGCATTGTGTGGATTCGTTTCGTTGTGAATGATTCGAGTCGCTTCGGCAAATGCAACTTTGTCCGCTACGACTTGCTCGTAGCTGGGAAGTTCGATCGCATCTTCGGGAATGGTTTCCGAAGCACCCAGGGCAAAGGCAATGCCGCGCATGTCCCGCAGATCTTTCACCGACTCGCCTGCTTCCAGACGTCGCGCGATTTCGACGATCGCGTTCTCGCCCATACCGAACGCCACCAGATCGGCTTTGCTGTCCAGGAGAATCGATCGCTTGACTTTATCGCTCCAATAGTCGTAGTGCGCCAGTCGCCTCAACGAGGCTTCGACACCTCCGGCGATCACTGGAACTCCCTTGAAGGCTTCTCGCGACCGTTGACAGTAGGCGAGCGTCGCGCGATCTGGACGCAAGCCAATCCGCCCGCCTGGCGAGTACGCGTCGTCGTTACGTACCTTCTTATTGGCCGTGTAATGGTTGATCATCGAGTCCATGTTTCCGGCACTGATTCCGAAGAATAACCGGGGTCGCCCAAACTGCGTCCAGGGTTCACAGGATCGCCAATCCGGTTGGCTGATGATGCCGACACGATATCCCGCCGCCTCAAGCGTCCGACCTAAAATCGCCATCGCGAAACTGGGGTGATCGATGTACGCATCCCCGGTAACAAATACGACATCTAGCTCGTCCCAGCCACGCTTGCGGGCTTCCTGCATACTCATCGGCAATGATTGTACAGCCAGCGGCCCTGTGGGCGTGCGGCCTCCAGCGGTCAAATTGGACAAGTAGTCTCGTGACATTCCCGGAGCGAGCTTTTCGGCGGCATCGAGAGTGGGTTGGTTAATGACCGGTAGTTGCATCAAACAATGCGGGATTGCAGGGAAAATCGGCTGGCGAAATAGCTTCACTCGCATTGTAGAGCCAAAACTTAGCCCGGATAGCGACAATCCGTACTCTGCTCTCAAAGCGTTCTGCCCGCACGGCGGAGTTGTCGCCAGGCCCAGAATCGTTCGACGAATCCGAGACAGATCACCACGGCTCCGACGATTACCCACCAGGGTGGCGGTCGGTAACTTGCGAGATGTCTCCATAACAAAGCCGTCCAAATTGGTACGGCGATGGGTTCAACCAGCGTTAGTAGGGAAGCCTCAGCAGCCTCGATCCGTTTGACCGCTCGCGCAAACAGGATGTACGGAATTGCTAGCTGGACCACTCCCAGAACGATCAGTGCTAGCCACTGTCCACCATGAGGTATAGGCAGTCGGGTGAAGACCAATGGTGCTAGAAAAATCACCGTCCCCAAGTGATTGACAAATCCAAGCCAGGCTGGGTCCATCGATCGCAAGTGGCGAAGTGAGAGCATCACGCCGGCGTACATCACGCCGGAGAACAACGCTAATCCAGCAGCCCGTGCCTGCAGCGGTTCGTTGCCGTAACTGGATTGCATCGCGACGATGAAAATGACGGCACCCATCGATGCGATCATCATCGGCCAGTCGGCGCGTTTAGGTCGCTCGGCGAGTCCCAGATAGCCGGCCAAACCGACCCAGGTCGGGCCGATGTACTGTAGCCAGATCGTTGTTGCTTCGGAGCCCATGACCATGGACATGAGGAACGACCCCGTCATTCCGGCAAAGCAACCTGTCATCGGAACCAACGACCAACTGAACTCTACCCGACGAATGAATGGGGCGACGGTGATCGCCGCAAAGATCGCTCGCCAAAATGCCAACCCCAACCCTCGGGTCTCGACGGGCCAATCATCGAACCAAGGAGCTTTGGCAAACGCACCGCTTGTGCTCCACAGTAGCGCCGAGGCGATCACCAGACCGCGGCCCGATGTAAGAAATGCCACTACACCAGTCGCCGGTTGGGGTGTCGATAGGTCGGACATAATCTCGCTTGGAACGCACGCCGCAATAGAACGAATCGGCTCATCATCGTCGGTCCGACCAGGTTGCGAAAGCGGCCTTCACTAACCCACTTCTATTTCGAAATACGATAAACTCATCCAACTAAAAGAGCCTATTCCGCTGTCCTCCAGGATGATCGATGTCTGACAATCGCTATTCATTACAAGCGTTTTTGGAAAAAACCAAAGACCGTGAGTTGAACCAGGGGCTATTCGAGTTGGAGTCCGAGCGGATGCTCGACATCAACCTGAATGGCGAGGTTTGGATCAAGATGGGCGCGATGATCGCCTACACCGGGAACGTCAAGTTTGAGCGTGAGGGAATTCTATCCCGAGGCGTAGCCAACTTGCTGAAAAAGGCTGTTTCCGGAGAAGGAACGGCACTCACGAAAGTAAGTGGCCAGGGTTCTGTGTTTTGTGCGGACGCTGGCAAGAAAATCACGATTCTTCAATTGGAGAATGACGCGATTTGTGTCAATGGCAACGATTTGCTCGCTTTTGAAATGTCCCTGAGATACAACATCAAGATGATGAAGCGGATGACCGCTGTACTCGCCGGGGGGCTGTTTAATATTCGGCTCGAAGGCACCGGCATGGTCGCCGTAACCAGCCACTACGACCCCCTGACGCTTCCCGTGACACCGTCCCAACCGGTCATCACGGACCCGAATGCGACCGTTTTGTGGTCGGGAAACATTGAACCCGAACTTAAAACCGACCTGCAATTCAAAACGTTCCTCGGACGTGGTTCAGGCGAATCGCTGCAATTGCGATTCACAGGAAACGGGTTCGTGGTCGTCCAGCCCTATGAAGAAATTAACTTCCAGCGTGCACCGACATAAAATTCTCTGTAGCCAGCTTATCTCTCTTCTCTTAGACGGTTTGAACGATGTATTACAAGCTTATCTTAAAAAATGAAGTGGACGGTATTCGCCGCCGTAGTTGGACGTTCAAGACACCTGTGATTTTAGGACGTGAACCGGGCTCCGATCTTTGTATTGATCATCACTCGATCAGTCGCCAGCATTGCCAATTTTCTCTCAACGGTGACGAGGCGCTCGTGGTAAAGGATCTAGGGTCGACGAACGGGATCTATGTCGACGACAATCGCGTCGATCACCAAATTCTGATGCCCCATCAAGTGTTGCAGGTGGGTGCGCTGCAATTGCAAATTGAGTTTTCGACCGAAGACGAAGTCACCGCGTCCCAGGATCTTTCTTCACGAGGGAGCGTTGATACGACACGACCGATGCCGGTATATCATCTGGACCCGCCCCCAGACGAACGACCGTGGTGGCGCCGTCTGCTTGGTTGATAACCGCGAGAAAAGTTGGATCAATCAAAGATGACACTACGAGGACGATTGCCGACAACTCGCTGGAGCTTGGTCGTTCGCGCTGGCGGTGACCGAACTGATCCGATGGTTCGCCGATCGTTGGAAGAGCTTTGTCAAAGTTATTGGCCGCCGCTCTACGCGTACTTGCGACGCCGTGGGACGAGTGCCGCCGACGCTGAGGACGATGTTCAAGGATTCTTTGCGGACTTGCTCAGCCGCGATGACTTGGCGCGAGTTGATGCGAGTCGTGGCCGCTTTCGCGCATTCGTGTTTACTGCACTGGATCATTACGTGGCTAAACGCGTTCGACACGAAACAGCCCAGCGTCGCGGCGGTCACGTCGAAATTATTTCACTACAAGTCGCCGATTCTCATCGGATGAGTGCCGAATCGCTTACTCAATGGGAGCTGACTGATAACGGACTGGATGCTGAAGCGTTGTTTGATCGTAATTGGGCGCGCTGGCTGGTCAGCAAAACGTTCGATGAGTTACGTGCCGAATACACAGCGGAAGGCAAGCAGGAATGGTTTGATGCTTTGAGTTGCTTTTTAAGCGAATCCGATGCGGTCGCGGATCGAAGGTGCCTTGCGGAGCAATTGGGATTGTCGGCAACGGCGCTTAAAGTTGCGATCCATCGGTTGCGAGCCAAATTCCGCTCTCGATTGGTGACCGCCGTCGCCGAAACAGTGGACGATCCAGCAGAGATAGGCCAGGAACGACGCTTGTTGTTCGACGCCCTGAGCTAACGTAGTTAGAGTTCTTTTAGCACAGGCTCTTACTGAGTCCAAAAATTTCTAGAAAATAATAAGTAACGGTTGCTGAAATAGCGGTCAGAACATGGGAGAACCTTATTGAATTCCCACAAGTGATTTAGCAAGCCATGTCTACCACGTGTCATCGTTGCGGAGCCGTTTTACCGAGTGACAGCGCTGCTCCGTGTCCCCGTTGTCTGCTGCGACCGTCCTGGGATCGCCCTCGTCGGGAAGCGATCACGCTTGGTCCTGGGCAATTGTTCGATCCGCCCAGCGTCGAAGATTTGAACCAGCACTTGGTCGGATACGAGGTTTCAGAGCTAATTGGTCGCGGAGGGATGGGAGCGGTATACCGCGGTCGGCAACTCTCGCTGGATCGTGGCGTAGCGATCAAGATTTTGCCACCCTCAATTGCCGAACGCCCAGGGTTTCGTGAACGATTTGCTCGCGAAGCTCGTGCACTTGCCAAGCTGAATCATCCTAACATCGTTGCCGTATACGATTACGGACAAGCCGGTCCCTACGCAATGTTGGTGATGGAACTGGTTGATGGAGCAAGTTTGCGTGACGTATTGGCTCAGGGAAAATTGACTCCCGAGGAAGCGTTCGAGATCGTTCCCCAGCTATGCGATGCCCTGTCGTTTGCCCACGACCAAGGCGTTGTGCATCGCGATATCAAACCTGAAAACCTGCTGTTCGAACAACACGGACGATTGAAAATCACCGATTTTGGTTTAGCAAAGATGATGTCTTTGAGGCCAGTTCCTGTGGGCGATAACGACGCGGAGGAGTTAACACTCGAAGCGTCAACCGAGGAGCTGACCCAGTCAATCATCGGTACGATTCACTACATGGCTCCCGAACAAATCGAAACGCCCAAGAACGTCGACCATCGAGCCGACATCTACGCCCTGGGAGTCGTGTTCTATGAAATGTTGACGGGTGAACTGCCTATCGGAAGATTTGATCCGCCAAGCCAGCGAGTTGAGGTGGATGTAAGGTTCGACGAGATCGTGTTGAAGGCTCTGGCAAAGCTACCTTATCGACGATACGGCACCGCTGCGGAAGTTCGTCGGGATTTTGATACGATCCACTCGCATCCGAATACGACACAGAATGCCGGCGCCTGTTCCAGTACCCCTGCTCCTTCGACGCCAACTATCACCGGGCGAACTGTGGGTGATTGGTTGC
The DNA here is from genome assembly GCA_041751935.1 of Pirellulaceae bacterium. Taxonomy (GTDB): domain Bacteria; phylum Planctomycetota; class Planctomycetia; order Pirellulales; family Pirellulaceae; genus JBBSJZ01. Next base: position 29,308 of record JBGSIA010000027.1, read on the forward strand.
ACGAAATCACGGCAGCGATCCGAAATGGACTCGACCGTACGGCAGCAACGGCGAGCGAATATCGCCGCAGTTTTAGCTCAGTGGCATCGTCAATTCAGGGTGATGATCCTGCCGCGTTTTATGGTGGATTAGCGTTTGGCGTCTTTGTCGTCAGTTTGCTGTCGACATGGTTCGTTTTCGCTGCGTTTGACGATGATTTCGCGATGCTAGTGTGGCTACCGTTGTCGCTGCTGGTGACACTCGTGCATGCACGTTACTGTTATCTTCAACTTTCCAAACTCGAACCACCACCGAGGCGATCGCTGTTACTGAGCCTGACGCTTCGATTGATCTATTTTCCGATCATCACGGTGGCTCTTGGTTGGCCGATCGTTGCAGCATACTTTGGGTGGGAGGAGATCTACGGCGGACTTCGCGACCCCTGGCAGCCCAACAATGAGGGAGCCGGTTGGGGACGCGACCTATTGCATGTTGGATGTTGGATCACGATCGTATTTGCAGCTTGGACGGCATCGTTATTCACAGTCCATTTGATCTGGCCAGCGTTATTTGAATTCCTGCTCAGACCGTTGGTCGCCGCGCAACGAAGTTGGCGAACCATCGTAACGATTGCTGCGTGCGTCGTACTGATGGTTTTTGCCTGTGTGATTCAATCACGAGTGGCTTACGACTCACCGCCGGTGGCGCTACTGGACGAAACATCCAATTGGACCGAGGGAACAAACCCTGTGGTTGACTATTCTCGCTATTCGCCCCGCGATGTTGCGCGAATCAAACATGCGATGGCCCGCATTCGCTCACGACACCTTGACGAACTCTCGCGAGTTAGACGATTAGGCCTGGATCGTAACCAGTAAATCACCGGCTTCGACTTGCGTTCCCGCCGGCGTCTGAATCGCGGTGACCGTGCCGGCACGCGGAGCGTTGATCGTGGTTTCCATCTTCATCGCTTCGAGGACCATCAGCTTCTGACCTTCTTTCACCTTATCGCCCTCGTTCACGGCGACCGTAATCACCATCCCCGGCATTGACGCGGCTACTTGTGATGGATCTTTGGGGTCCGCCTTGATCGATGCTTTGACGTCTGGTTCCAGTGCATGGTCAACGACGGTGATCTCACGTGGCTGGCCATTGAGTTCAAAGAACACCGTTCGCGTGGCATCTGGGTGCGGTTGACCGACAGCGAGGAATTTGATGATCAGCCGCTTACCTTTCTCGATATCGACTGCGATCTCTTCGCCTGGTTCTTGGCCGTAGAAAAAATTCGGTGTCGGCAAATGAGACACATCACCAAACGTTGCGTGATGCGAGACAAACTCTTCAAAAACCTTCGGGTACAGCAAGTAGGTTACGGCGTCTTGATCATTTGGCGAATCACCGGTGATGTCGGCGGCAGTCGTTTTGGCGGCTTCCAAATCCGCAGGCGGCAACGACTCACCAGGTCGCTGGAGCACGGGCTTTTGGTCGCCGAGGATCACGCGAATCACTTCGCTGGGGAAACCGCCGGGCGGTTGCCCCATTCGACCGCCCACTAGGTCGATCACGCTGGCAGGGAACGCTAACGCTCGCTCGGTCGTCAACACCTCAGCGGCACTGAGGTCATTAGCGACAAGGAACAACGCCATATCACCGACTGCTTTACTCGTCGGCGTAACCTTCACGATATCGCCAAGCAGTTGGTTCACGTGAGCATAGGCACGACAAATTTCGGACCAACGATCGGCCAGCCCCAATGCCCTCGCTTGCTGGTACAGGTTCGTGTACTGCCCGCCCGGCATCTCATGATCGTACAGGTCACCCGTTGCCGGCAAGACTTGACTCTCGAAAGGCAAGTAGAACTCTCGCACGGCTTGCCAGTACGTCGCTAGCTCAGTCAGTGAATCGGTTTCCAGCGATGATTGGCGATCCGTGAATCGCAATGCCTCGACGAGCGTATTCAAGTTCACTTGGCTGGTGCCGCCGGACATCGGTGCCAATGCCGCGTCCGCAATGGACAATCCTTCACCCGCAGCAGCCAATATCGAGGCAGCTTGAATTCCCGCTGTATCGTGCGTGTGAAAGTGAATTGGAATGCCGATTTCCTCTCGCAGCGCTCGCATCAGGATGACCGCCGATCCAGGCTTGCACAAACCAGCCATATCCTTGATCGCCAACAGATGTGCGCCGCGAGCTTCAAGGAGCTTGGCAAGAGTGACGTAATACTTAACGTCATACTTGGTCCGTTTTGGGTTCTGCAGATCTCCGGTGTAACAGATCGCTGCTTCACAAATACCGCCTTCGGCAAGGACAGCATCCATCGCGACGTACATGTTCTCTTCCCAGTTCAACGCGTCAAACACGCGAAAGATGTCCATGCCTGCTTGGACGGCTTCGCGAACAAACAGTCGCACCACATTGTCGGGATAATTCGTGTAACCGACCGCGTTGCTGGCACGAAGCAACATCTGGGCGAGAATGTTGGGCACCGCTTCGCTGAGGTCCGCCAAACGTTGCCAAGGCGACTCTTTGAGGAACCGCATGCTCGTATCAAACGTCGCGCCGCCCCACATTTCCAAAGAGAACAGACTCGATGCGAGTTGCGAGTAGGCGGGCGCGATCTGCAGCATATCGAATGTGCGAACGCGTGTTGCCAACAGCGATTGGTGCGCGTCACGCATCGTGGTGTCAGTAATCAGCAAGCCCTTCTGTTGCTTGATCCAACGGACGAGACCCTCAGCACCTTCACGTCGAAAAACATCCCGCGTGCCTTGCGGTGGCGTCGCCGAATGCGGCAAGGCTGGAAGCGGTGCGGGATCACGGCGTTTCGCAACCGGACGACCGGCAACAAGCGGATTGCCACTTACGATCGTCTCGGCCAAGTACGTAAGCAACTTCGTCGCGCGGTCAAGCCGCTTGGGAAGCTCAAACAATTCCGGCGTCTGGTCAATCAGCCGCGTTGTTGCTTCGCCCGCGAGAAACTTGGGATGATTCACCATCCGAATCAAAAACGGAATATTTGTTTTGACACCACGCACACGGAACTCGTGCAAACAGCGATCCATTCGCCGCGAAGCTTCGGCAAGCGATCTTGCGCGTGCGGTGACTTTCACCAGCATCGAGTCATAGAACGGATTCACGACCGCGCCGCTGAACGCCGTTCCCGCGTCGAGCCGAATGCCGAGCCCGGCCGCCGAACGATAGTGGCTGATACGGCCGTAGTCAGGCCGAAACTGGTTTGCCGGATCTTCGGTCGTCACGCGGCATTGGAGGGCGAAGCCGCTGGTTCGGATCTCCGATTGAGGTGGCAAACCAACTTCTTCACTTTCAAGAGGATATCCTTGTGCGACTAGAATCTGAGTTCGTACGATGTCGTAACCTGTGACTTCTTCGGTGACCGTGTGTTCGACTTGGATGCGGGGATTCACTTCGATGAAGTAGAATTGCTGAGCATCAACGTCGTAGAGAAACTCAACGGTACCCGCATTCTCATAGCCGACTTGGCGTCCGATTTTTAACGCTGCCTCACACAACGCTTCACGAATAGCAGGGTCCAAATTCGGGGCCGGTGCAATCTCGACTACCTTTTGATGCCGTCGCTGAACGCTGCAGTCCCGCTCATAAAGGTGTTTCAAATTCCCATGTCGGTCGCCGATCAGTTGCACCTCCAAGTGACGAGCGGCACGGACGAAGCGTTCGATAAAGCACTCATCACTACCGAATGCGGTCTTGGCTTCACGTTGAGCTGCTTCGAGTGCCGCGGCAAGTTGGTCAGGCGACTCGACAACTCGCATGCCACGACCGCCACCGCCCTTGGCTGCCTTCACGATAACAGGATACCCCAGCGCTAGAGCAACTTCGCTAGCTTCTTCAAGACTCGTCAGGGCATGATTCGTACCGCCCAGCACCGGCACGCCAGCGGATTGAGCCAATTCACGCGCGCTCGTTTTGTCGCCGAGTGACTCCAGTGACTTGACGCTCGGGCCGATGAACAATACCCCCGCAGACTCAAGCGCTCGTGCAAACTCAGGATTCTCCGAGAGAAAACCGTAGCCTGGATGAACCGCGTCGATCTGATGATTGACACAAAGGTCGACAATTGCGTCAATGTTCAGGTAAGACCGGATCGGTTCACCCTGTTTGCCGATTTGGTAACCCTCATCTGCCTTGAACCGATGCAGCGCGTAGCGATCCTCGTGAGAGTAAATCGCCACTGTACGAATCCCCATTTCGTGAGCGCTGCGGAAAACGCGAGTAGCGATTTCACTGCGGTTAGCAACCAACAATCGCTCAATTTTTCGGACCGCTGGAATTGAAGTGGGCGGATTCGTTGGACGAGTCGACATCGCAGTTCTTGCTCACGACGGTTTTTGGACGGAAATCAGCAACAGGCGAAGGGCAATTTAGCGAAATCAACCGATTCGAACAGCAGTCATCAAAAAGGCATTCGGTACCCTATTTGTTGACTGACCGACGAAAAAGGATTAGTCTCGCCGTTTTCTAATCTGAGAGCAGAAGTCGTTTACCTGCCAATCCGATGGTCATTTCTTGACGCTGAATCGCTACGTTGAGCGCAACGCCTAGAGCGTGAAATTATGTGGGCATGCTAGGTACCGGTACCTTCTCGGAAGAAGCCATCTTATGAAGGTTATAATCGCTGAAAAACCGTCTGTGGCTCGCGACTTGGCGGCATTTGTTAAGGCAACCTCGAAGCGTCAGGGATACTTTGAAGGCGGTGGCTATCAAGTCACTTGGGCACTGGGGCATCTCGTCGAGTTGCAAGAGCCGCATGAATACGACTCCTCGCTGAAAAAGTGGACGCTGCTGACCTTGCCGTTTGTCCCCCGCGAATTCAAATTAAAACTGCGAAAAGACGACCGAGTGCAAGGACAATTCGCGATTGTCAAACGGTTGCTGCTTGCCGCTGACTCGATCATTTGCGCTACGGACGCTGGTCGCGAAGGCGAGCTCATCTTTCGCTACATCGTCACCCACGCTGGATGTGCGAATAAACCTGCGCAACGGTTGTGGCTCAGTTCATTGACGCCCGACGCCATTGGTACCGCATTTCGCTCGATGCGACCGCTGGCCGATTACGACAACCTTTACGCAGCGGCCAAGTGTCGTAGCGAATCCGATTGGATTGTCGGACTCAACGCAACGCGAAACTACACGCTGCGGTTCGCGACCGCAGGGATACTGTGGAGTCTTGGCCGCGTCCAAACTCCTGTGCTGGCAATGATCACACGCCGTGACGACGAAATTCGTACGTTCAAATCGCAACCGTTCTGGGAGTTGATGACGAAGTATTGCGAAGTCAATTTTCGCTACACCGGTTATCGCTTCGATCAGCAATCCGAGGCGATTGAGCTTCTAAAACGCGTTACAGTTCAACCGCTAGTAATTCTAAAAATTCAGCGCAAACCTGAATCATCACTGCCGCCCCAGTTATACGATCTGACAGAGCTACAGCGGGACATGAATCGTCGCTACGGTATCTCCGCTGCCGATACGCTGGCCAGCGCCCAGTCTCTGTACGAAAGCAAGCTCGTGACGTATCCGCGCACAGATTCTCACTATTTAACCACTGAGGTCCAGAAGAATGTTCCGCTGATTTTGCAGCAATTGCGTACCATCAAACCACAAGAAATCGACAAGCTCGACCTCCGCAAACTGTCGTTCGGGGGACGAATCGTGAACAACCAAAAGGTGACGGACCACCACGCGATCATCCCGACAGGCACCGTATCCAACGGGCTCCGCGATCGCGAACAAAAAGTCTATGACGCTATCGTCGTGCGATTCATCGCCGCCTTCTATCCTGCCTGTGTCAAAGAGGTAACGACCGTTGATGCTGTGGTTGGTAAGGTCCCCTTTCGTGCTCGCGGTGTCCGCGTTTCAACTCCAGGGTGGACAGAGTTGTATCCGCGAAAGTCCAGCGACCAGGACAGCGAGGACCAACAATCGTTGCCCGAGTTCACGCCGCGAGAAAGTGGACCGCACGAACCCTACGTGAAACCTGGCCAGACCTCGGCGCCCAAGCACTTCACCGAGAACACGCTACTGGGTGCGATGGATACTGCTGGCAAACTTGTCGACGAAGCTGAGTTGCGTGAAGCGATGAAAGACAAAGGGCTTGGCACTCCCGCAACCCGCGCAGCGATAATCGAGACGTTGCTGAGTCGCAAATACATTTGTCGCGACAAGAAAAACTTGTTGGCAACAGATCTGGGGCGATACTTGATTTCGCTTGTTCGCGACCAAGGACTCAAGTCGCCGGAACTGACTGGCGAGTGGGAATCTAAGCTCAAACAAATTGAAGCTGGAAAAATTTCCGCCGACGAGTTCATGCATGAGATCGCGGCTTACACGCACGAGATCATTCGAGCTAGCGAAAATGTGCAACTCGACGAAAGCAAGATCGGTGATTGCCCGTGCTGCGGCAAGCCGGTTGTACGCGGCAAACAAGCGATGGGATGTTCGGCGTGGCGTTATGGCTGCAAATTCGTGCTTCCGAATCACTATCGCAATGTCGAGTTGAGTCACCGACAAATTCGTGAACTGCTGCAGCGTGGTGTGGTAAGCGAGAGCATCAATCTCGGCGATGTTGGCAACGTCGTGTTGAGCTTGACACCATCAGGCACGATTGTTGAGATCCCTGTGCCCCAAGGCAACGAGCAAAATCACTCCCAGGACGGAACCAAAAGTAAGTCCATTTCTGGGGCCAAGCGATCAACGAGAAGTCGCAAAACATTGAAGGATGGTGCGTCTGATAAATCAGTCGCCCCCTCCGCTCGGACTCGATCCGCGGACAAACCAACGGCAGCGGATCTTGGTGGATGCCCCCTGTGCGATGCGCCCGTTATCGAGCAGAAAAAGTCTTACAGTTGCAGCCGCTGGCAAGATGGATGCCCAATGACCATCTGGAAAACGATCGCTGGGAAACGCATCACCGCCAGCATGGCCAAGACAATGCTTCACAGCGGCAAAACGGGCGTACTAAAAGGCTTCAAGACGAAAGCAGGTAAAACATTCAATGCTCGGTTAAAGTTAGTTGAAGGCAACGTTGAACTCGAATTTGAGAATTGATGCGACAAAAATGAATGCACTACTCTTGCTGCTACTGACGGCGGTTCCTGGACCCAGTGAGCCGATCGATAAGCTTCAATACACCAGCGACAACGAAGCTCGTGCCCACTGGACACCCAGCGAGGGCACGCCGCCGGTCATTGCATACAACGCAGCGGCGGGACACGCGTTGCAGGCGACCGCACCCTTCGCTTCCATGCCTGAGATACGGCGTGTGGTGATTGATCGCAAGGTGACGATAGATTTGACAGCGGCCAGTGCCTTCACGATGGATGTGAATCTGTCGCATCCAACGGCTGTCACTCACCTGTCGTTGTACTTTCACAGCGAGAACGGATGGTTTGCGGGTGCCGCTCGCTTGTCTGGCAAGGGCTGGCAAACATTGCAGATTGATAAGTCGGCATTTGGTCGCGAAGACGAACCAGCCGGCTGGGACAAGATCGATGGCGTTCGCATTGCTATCTGGAAATCGATGGAATCACGGTCTGAGGATGGAGCAATCCTGCTGCGTCACTTGAACCAAACATGGAACAACACGGCAATAGTGTTGCCGGATTCAGACGAAGAAGAATGGAAGGCATCTTTCACTTCTGCTGATACCCTCGAAGAGATGCTTGGTGAACTCGGCGTCGGTGTTGATCGGATTTCCGAAACATCAATACTTACAGGTTCAATTGGCAAACGAACGTTGTTGCTGTTGCCGTACAACCGTCCCCCTGATCAAGTCGGCGCGGTGATCAAACGATTTGTCGACGAGGGCGGCAAGGTATTTTTGTGCTATTCCATACCGCAGCAGCTACAACAAAGCCTTGGATTCAGTAGCGGGGAATATTACCGACCTGGGCAAGGAGAGCCGCAACTTGAATCGATTCGCTTTGATGCCGCCGACATGGCGGGCTTGCCGGATTCGGTCGAACAAGCGTCGTGGAATTTAGCGGTCTCTAAACCTGTATCACATGGTGCGCGAGTGATCGGTTGGTGGTACGATTCTCAAGGCAAACCGACCGACAAGCCCGCGATCCTTCTCAGCCAGCGTGGTGCCTATCTAAGTCACGTGATTCTCCGTGATGATTGGGAAGCAAAAAAACGAATGCTGGCCGCAGTTCTTGCGGCGCTGCGTCCTGAAGTGTGGCAGGAGATCGTTGCAACGGGTGTGGAGCGAGCACAGCGCATTGGTCACTGCCGTTCTCATCAGGAACTGGTCGCCACGATTGCGTCGGAAATGGGACCAACCGGTCGCGAGCAAATGCGTGCTGCGGATGTCGCGTTCGCGGATGCAGGTCGGCTGATCGCGAGCGGTAAGGGATTCGAGGCCTACGAGGCTATCAGTCGCTGTCGCCAATTGCGCATCGACGCCTATTTGGGCGCACAACCAAGTCCGCCAGTCGAAGCTCGCGCGTTCTGGGAACACAGCGGCATGGGTGCCTATCCAGGCGACTGGGATCGTACGTGCCGGGAGCTTGTCGAAGCCGGATTCAACATGATCATCCCCAATATGCTCTGGGCCGGTGTGGCTCACTATCCGAGTGACGTATTGCCTCGCAGCCAAACGTTCGCAGAACATGGAGACCAGATTGAACAATGCCTTACTGCAGCAAAGAAGTACGGGCTTGAAGTTCACATCTGGAAAGTGAACCACAATCCAGGTCACCTCTCTCCGCGCGAGTTCATCGACCGCATGCGCAACGCTGGGCGTACTCAAATCGATGTTCATGGCGAAGTTACTGATTGGCTCAACCCCGCGCATCCGCAAAATTTCCAATTGGAAGTCGACAGCATGCTCGAAGTCGTGCGTAAATACGATGTCGCTGGCATCCACTTCGATTACATCCGTTATCCAAACAACGATCTCGATTACAGCGATTTCAGTCGACAAAAGTTTGAGGTCGACACGGGTTTGAAGATCACGAACTGGCCCGATGAATGCCACTCTGGCAAGTTGCGCGAAGCCTATCGCGATTGGCGCGCCAACCAAATCACTCGACTTGTGGAAACGATCAGCGGCGAAGCACGAAAGATCCGTCCCGGGATCAAAGTTTCCGCTGCTGTATTTGCCGACTATCCAGATTGTCGTGATTCCGTTGCTCAAGAGTGGCCGCTGTGGGCCGAGCGTGGTTATGTCGACTTTCTCTGTCCGATGAACTACACCGAAGATGACGACCAATTCATTGCTTGGATTGAACAACAGCGAAACCTGGTTGACAACATACCGCTGTATCCCGGGATCGGTGTGACGGCTTCACGAGCAACGTTAACTGCGGATCGTGTCGTCGGTCAAATTCACATCACGCGGCGGCTGGGTGCGGACGGATTCACCTTGTTTGAGTTGTCCGAGAATACGGCCAAGACGGTCCTGCCAGCGGTCCATGCGAGCGCCAGTCGAACGGAGGCAACCGCGAAATACAGCCGATGACGGCAACTCTATCGACAGCAGCGACCTTAATTGACAGAATCGTCGCTCACCGTACTCTTATAGCAAGGCAGCAAGTTCCGTGACATCGACCGACATTGACTCCACCGAATTGTTAACCGATCCGAGCGTCGAGTTTTTTGGTCGCATTCATAACGTTGATTGCATCGCTGGGATGAACGATCGGCCAGCCGGTAGCGTCGACTTGGTGTTTGCCGACCCGCCGTTCAACATCGGTTACCGGTACGACGTCTACCACGATTCGCTGGATGACGACCAGTACATTGCTTGGTCTCGCGAGTGGATCACAGCGGTGTATCGAATTCTCAAGGACGACGGCGCCTTTTGGTTGGCGATTGGCGACGAGTATGCCGCCGAGTTGAAGATCGTTGCTCGACAATCCGGTTTCACTTGTCGCAGTTGGGTGATCTGGTACTACACGTTCGGTGTTCACTGTAAGTTAAAATTCACTCGCTCTCACGCGCATTTGTTCCACTTCGTGAAGAATCCTGATCAGTTCACGTTCAATGTCGAATCCATCCGCGTTCCATCTGCTCGGCAACTGGTTTACAACGACAGACGAGCCAATGCGACTGGACGGTTGCCCGATGACACATGGATCTTGCGTCCTCAAGACCTTGTCGATGGTTTCAACGCAGACGAAGACATTTGGTACTTCCCGCGTGTCGCCGGAACGTTCAAAGAACGAGCCGGGTTTCATGGATGCCAGATGCCCGAACAATTGTTGGGGCGGATAGTTCGGGCGTGCAGCAATCCTGGTGACACGGTCGTTGATCCTTTCTCGGGAAGCGCAACCACAGTTGTCGTAGCCAAAAAACTTGGCCGCCAATTTGCCGCCTTTGATTTGTCCGAGGACTACGTGAATCTCGGCATCGAGCGGCTCAGTCGGATCGCGGTCGGCGATCAACTTGACGGCAGCGAAGATCCTCGTGTGAGTGTGCCAGGGTCGCACGAAGGCAAGAAATCGAAAGCAAGAAAAACAGCGGTGGTCAACGAGATGCCCTTGTTCGCCGATTTCGACTCCGGACGTTTGGATAATGCACTATTGAGCCAATGCACCGCCCAGCTACTAACGGCGCTGAAACAGACGCACGACGGGTACTCGGTCGATCGCATGGTTGCCGACCCGGTGCGAAACGAGGATTTCCAGACTGCTTGCGATCGGGCGACGATCCCTGGAACTCCAGCGGAGCGGAATCGTGAGTTGTTTCGTTTGCGAAAACTTGGCGAGTTAAAAAAGAACGACGTTGATACCTCGCGAGTTACCGCTTTCACTTGGGCACAGATGTCTCGCTACATGTTCGCGAGCGAAATTGCTTGGCGACAATTGCGTGATGAGCATCCAACACACAGCTTAGAGGAATTTCTCGCCGACCCACGGCTCGCTGCCCAATTTGACGAGTTAGCGGCACGGTATGCACCTGGTTTTCGACCGCTGGAGTATCGATGGGGCGCCATTTCCTTACGAAAACAATTGGCCGTGGCACAAGTTCGAAGCAGCGAGATCGGTTGCGTTGTTTTGGCGGATGCTGTGATGTGGGAACGGCTCGGCAGGGATCCCGACGCTCTTCCGGCAACGCCTGGGGTTTATGTCATTCGCGACAATGGTGATGGCTCTTTTTACGTCGGCGAAACCATGAACCTACGACAACGAATGCAAGACCACTTCGGCAACGAGCTCGCTCGTCGACACTGGACCGACCGCGGCAATTCGTTGGAAGTTGCCTTCAGCAAACTAGCGACGGTGGATGATCATCGATTGGCACGACGATGTGTGTTGGTCAATCAGTATCGACCCGTGATGAACGTCGTTGAAGCGATTCAAGACGAGTGAATTCAACGCAAATCACGTGCGATATGGGCTAATTGGTTGACCGATGCTTACTTGGATCCCAGCATCGTCAGTAGTCCTCAGTACTTTCGTCAACTTTTCGAAGCATCGGAATCATCGTCGTCATTGTCTGGGAAGTCGGCGTCAATGTCTTCGTCGAGTTCGTCATCGAGAAGTTGTTCGTCGATTGACTCCGATCCAAACAGTGTGCCATCGAGTCGCAAACTGCTGTCCCCAAAACCGATAGCCGCGTCGTTGTCGAGGTACTCGTCGTCCTCGTCAAAGTCGTCGTAGTCGTCAGCAAACTCTTCTTCGTCTTCGTCTTCGTCATCGATGGCTTCTCCGACTTCTAACAATTCATCCGGCGGTTCGCTGCCATCTTGTGGAATCCAGCGAATGGTGGGTCGAGGCGGATCGGTTAGTGCATCGTTGCACTGCATCGCCATCCAAGTGATACCGGCGGGACCGTCCGCTGTGTCGCCTTCTTCGACGTCGTCTTCTTCGCTCAGCAGATACAACGATGCATTGCGCAGGAAACCTTCGACATCGGCAGGCTCATATCGCTGAGCAACATAAACCGCTTCCATGTCCGGCAAATCGAATTGCCCATTACCGACGGTGTCCATCAACGACCACTCGTCAGCGGCACGAAACAGTCGCACGTTGGTCCACATGTCCAGCGGCGGGATGTCGTGGCTCCAAGCCGAATTGAGGCCTTGGCGCAGACCATGTTCGTCGCGGAGTACTTCACCGCCAGGATTGAAATAACAAATCGCTTCGGGAAGTTCCAACAGGGCGGCGACCGCTTTGGTCAGGAACCGCAGTTCGTCCATCGCGTCATAGTCCGTTGGGATCAGCGGCGAATCGTCGTCGATACTTTCTTCGGGATCTTCCGGACCCAGCACATAACTGATCAAAACACGAATGTGGGCGGTATGCTGTTTGACCAACTCAGCGGCCTGTTCCCAGCCCCAGGATTGGTCGGTTGCACGTTGCAGGCAGCCGGGGAACGCAAGCGGACCGAACTGGCCCAACGACCAAGCCACAAAACGGTCGGGCGACTCATCTGGATCGCCCATATCGTCTGGCCAGGGGGAATCACAATGCGTGACGAGTAAATGCCCACCTACCTCGTCGCGATAATTCATGACGAGTGTTTCCTGGGCCTCGCTTTCTTCCACGGTCTCCGTCTGCCCGACTAGCTGAAAGTCTTTCAATCGGGCCTGCAATTCGCTGATTGCGACCGGCTTCCGCAAGAGGACGCACATCCCCTGTGTGAACAAGCCCTTCGCCATACTGAACCTTCTCTAAAACGACTCGACGCTAAACTTATGGTTTTAGTCGAGTTTCGCCGTGCTCACGAGGGTAGTAACCCGGGGCGGTGAATTTCGAGTCTGCGGCGATCGCTTGCGTTCGCTGAGGGTCGATTGTTTAGCGATACCGCGTTCGCTACAGTATTCGCCGATGGAACAGTCCTTTCTCGCTTACCTTCGTGGTCGCTGCCGAAATTTGCCGCAAGTTCGTGTGGGAATCGGCGACGATGCAGCCGTCATTGATCCGCCCGCTGGCTCGCTTATCGCTTGCACCGACCAGATCATCGATGGAGTCGATTTCGTCTCCGCCGAGCATCCGCTTGCTGATGTCGGCTTCAAGGCAATGGCGATCAACCTCAGCGATATCGCTGCGATGGGGGCGAAGGCGACGTCGGCCCTGGTGACGCTTGCCCTACCAAGATCGGACGCCACTCGGATCGCTGCAGGCGTCTACGAAGGCATTCTTGAAGCGGCAATAAAGTTCAATGTGGCGATCGCCGGCGGGGACATTTCCACCTACGATGGCCCACTTGCGGTGAGTATTACGTTGCTCGGCGACGTGCCCGAAGGAATAGCATGGCTTCGCAGCGGGGCTAAGAACGGTGACGTTATTTATGTCACAGGGCCACTGGGTGGAAGCTTACTGGGGCGACATCTGCGCCCGACGCCACGAGTGGACTTGGTCCTTCCGTTGAGAGAACTCGTCGATGTTCACGCAGCGATCGATATCAGTGACGGGTTGTCACTTGATCTGGATCGGCTTTGTGCCGCTAGTCGCGTCGGTGCAGAAATTGACATGACGCAAATTCCCATCCACGAGGACGCGACTCGTCGCAGCATGCAAAGTGGCGAAACTCCGTTGGAGCACGCCTGGGCCGATGGCGAAGATTTTGAGATGATTTTGACCGTCAGCCAAGCCGATGCAGCCAAGATCTCCGCGTCAGCGCTCGGCCAAACTTTAACTCAAATCGGAAACATCACAGCACGCACCGGACTCTGGAGCCGTGAACACGGCAGGCTCGTGCGTGTTACACCTCGCGGTTACATCCACTAAGGACCACTCGTTCATGCCCACCACTGCTCAAGACATCATTGGCCTGACCGCCCAATTGCTGCAATCCATTGTGTCAGCGGATTGGAAGACGTACGAAAAACTGTGCTCACCGGAAATCACTGCATTCGAGGCGGAAGCGGGCGGTTATCTTGTCCAAGGAATGCCGTTTCACCAGTACTACTTTGACCGCGCTGGCGATTCGCCCGGCAAGAACGTGACCACGACAATCACCAGCCCAATCGTTCATCTGAATGGCGACAGTGCGTGTATTGCTTACATTCGGTTGACGCAGCGACTCGATAGTGACGGCAACTTTGTGACCGCTACGAAACAGGAAACTCGAATCTGGCACCGCATTGACGGACAGTGGAAGCATGTTCATTTCCATCGATCATAGCGCACGGCACTCTCGCTGTACTGGCAAACTGTAGTGAGCGTCACGATCGCGACTGCTGGCGCGATTGGATGGCGTTGATTTATGAAGAAATGCTGAAATGAAAGTTCATTGCAGCGCTCTGAACTAAGGGCCACCCGATCAGATGTGCTTAGGCGGGATCGCTTCAATTGAAGCTGGCATCTTAAATGGACTCGCGGACAAGGATGTTCGCGAACGTGCAAGCACTACCGCTTTCTCACGGAAGAGACAAGCAATGTCGATTGACGATAGACTGTCGCGGCAGTTTCGGCTGGCTGCGATCTTGTTGGGATGCGTATGTCTGAACTCGCGCTCGGCGTTGGCTAATCCGAGTGATGGCGGCTTGATCGAGAGCGCCCAAGATATTCGCCAGTCGTGGGTAGTACCTTCGACCTTCCTCAACGTCGCGATGGTCGCGGACGATGAGTTGCCTAGCCCCGATACCGACTCTGCTGAGAAGCCCGATGATGCGGCCAAGGATAATCAGGAAGCTGACATCGAATTTGTTCCGCTGGCTGACTACAAGAAGCTTCTCGAACGTGTAGAGGAAGTCGAAGAGTCTTGGGGTAAATACAAAGACAAAGTCGACGAAGAATCCGCAGAGAAAAAGAAAAAGCCAACGATGAAAATCAATGGCCGCGTTCACTTGGACCAGTGGAGCTTTCTCGATTCCGACGCGGGAACGAATTTCCTGGAAACCGGCAACATTACTCGCGGGGCGGAGGATCGTTGGCAATTTCGACGTCTGCGACTGGAACTGCAAGGCGACGTGCCCAATAACATGCTGTATCGCATGCAGGTCGACTTCAATAATCCGCAAGCACCAGAAATCAAAGACGCCTACCTTGGCTTTAACAATCTGCCTAACAACCAAACACTGTTGATTGGCAACCAAAAGCGTCCGATTGGAATGGACCACCTCAACAGCAGCCGTCACAACGTATTCATCGAACGACCATTGGCCGTCGAAACGTTCAACGAAGATGCTCGCCGTATCGGAGCGTGTATGTACGGTTACAGCGACGATGAAGTCGTAAACTGGCGCTACGGTGTGTTCTTGCTCGAGAATCCAAATCTCAGCGGCAATGTGATTGGCGATTTTGATGAGGCTGGCTTGTATGGTCGCCTGGCTGCCAGTCCCTGGTATGACGATATCAGCGGCGGACGTGGATACTTTCACTGTGCGATCGCTGGCAGTGTAAACGCGGTGGATGGTGACGGCTCATTGGACGCCGGGACGAATCCAAACAACGCTCGCTTTCGTACTCGGCCGCTCGCTCGCAGTAACGAACGTTGGTACAACACCGGCCGCATTCTTGGTGCCGATAACTACGAGCAACTTGCGTTCGAGTCCGTACTCAACTTGGGGGCGATACAGATCACCGGCGAGTACATCAACAACTGGGTCCAACGCGATCCGCTTGGTGGTTTCTCCGGTGACGATCTGTTTTTTCATGGTGGATACGTTTTCGTCAACTACTTCTTCACCGGCGAGTACATTCCGCTGGAACGAGTGTCTGGCACGATCGATCGCGTCAAGCCGCTCGAGAACTTCTTCATTGTTGATCGTTGTCGCGGCGGAACCGGTCGTGGCTGGGGAGCCCTCTCGATGGGCTTGCGATACGACCACATGGACCTCACCGATTCGGATATCCAGGGTGGAGTCGGAGACGCTCTGACGCTGTCAACGAACTGGTACTGGACGGCGTACTCAAAACTGCAAACGAACTTGATCTGGGGTGACATTGCAGGAGCGGGGGAAAACCTCGCTCCGTCACCGACACTCGCTGGCGTCTCGGGTGAATACACGATCCTGGGCATGCGTTACATGATTGATTTTTGATCGAACTTGCTGATTCGCAGTTCGACCCACTCGTACTTCCGCTCATTGTTTTCCAGACATCGACGTTGCTGTCGATCGGAGACCTCTACCGTGAAATTTCTGAACTCAATCACAGCCTTCAGCATCCTATTTGCGATTGGTGCAACTATACCAACGTCGAGCTTTGCGAAATTCGGACATAATCACCAAGCATCGTGTTGTGTGTGTCCACATTGTCACCACACGTGCAAGTTCGAAGCGAAGGAAGTTGAGGAGGAAAAGACGTGCTTTGATGTCGAAGCAAAAGTCGTTTGTATCCCCCGAATCGTCTTTCCTTGGCAAAAAACGGCCTGTAACCCGTGTGCTAGTAACGGTGCTCGTCTTCGCACGGTATGCGTTTTGACAACCGAAAAGTACAAGTGTCCCAAGTGCGAATACAGCTGGACGCCCGAGAAGACTTGCGTGACTTGTGATAGCGATAGCAGCGATGCATTGACACCCAAGGAAAACGTTGATCCCAGTCCAGCGGCCGAACCGGTATCAGTTCCCGAAGACCTGCCCGCTCCAGATGCCGAAGAAATCCCTCCGGCCCCACAACCGTTGGTTTACGGTCAGGTTGATCCAGTGCGCGAAGCGCCAGTGAACGTGGACTTCTCGGTGCTGTTTGGCGAGTAACGGCATGCCGTTGACTGGAAGACCACAGACCCGAAACCCAATTTCAAGAGCAATCTGGACTTGGCGTCGACTTTTCGCCGACGTTTCTGGGGTTGGCGGCTGAAAGTCGCCAGCACTTGTTCTTCTCTCGTTGCTAAGTACGTCAGCTACTTGGGCCATTCAGGATCGGCGATTTGGCGGGTCATGGTCGCCAAGCGGATTTGCGTGTCCAGCATTCGTTGCCAAGCCGCCATGTTGAGCACGACTTCCTGGCTTGACTCCTCGATCCGCGCCGATTCGATCAACCGATTCAATCGCGACTGCAAGTAATCGAGGATCTCACACATTTGCGCCTTCTGCCCCGGTGTCAAGTCGTCGGGAATCGACGGCACCTCGTTAATCTGCATCACTTCCGCGGGCACCGGGCTCTTCAGTTCTCGTTCCAACTCAATGGCGATCGAGCTTTCCGATGAAGCAACTTCGCGGTTTTGTGTGGCACCATCCTTATTCATCACGGCGAGCCGCGCAGCGATCTGTTCCTCGGTTCCGATCAACATCAGAGACCGACCGACGTTGATCAAATCGCCGTACCGCAAAATTTTCAGTTGCGTTTCGACGCCGTTGACTTTCGTGCCGTTGGTGCTGTCCAAATCCGTCAGCACAAGACGCTCGTTGTCACGTTGGATCTTGAAGTGACAACGACTGACTCGCTCATCGTTGAGTTGGATGTCATTGCCTTCTTCACGACCAATCGTCAACGGCGGTACGAGGTCTTCGAAAACCTTACCGCGATCGGCGCCATGAAGAATCTTGATGGTAACGCCCGTCATAGGGCACTCCGAAAGACGAGTAGATCGAGGATAATGCCATCCTGGCTGATGGTTACTATACACGCGAAACCGAGAGGCGTCTTCCGCACAAGTTACCTTGCATTGCTTCGCTACGGCAATTGTACCGAGACGCGATTGTATCAAGTATGGAACGTATCAAGTTGCTAATTGTACTTGGCCGCTATTGCACTTGCGCTATCACGCACTTGAGATAATCGCTTTCGGGGCAGGCAATGGCCACAGGATGATCCGGCGCCGGACCACGGCTTTCTAAGACGATCAAGTCTCGTTGACGACGACGACCAACATCGCTGAGCATGTCCTCGAACTCTGCTCGGCTGACTCGGCCGCTGCAACTGCAAGTCACCAGCAAACCGCCAGGGGGGAGCAAATCCAGGGCCAAAGAGTTCAGCCTCGCGTAGGCCCGGATTGCCGCGTCGACCTGATGTCGGCTGCCCGCGAACCGTGGCGGGTCTAAAATCACCGCATCAAACTGCTCGCCCGCTTCGCTCAACCGCTTGAGTTCATCGAAACAGTCGGCGCGACGAAATTCCATCGCTGGCAATGCGTTTCGCTCAGCATTTTCTCGAGCGGCAGCGAGCGCGACTTCGCTGGAATCGATCCCAAGCACCGACGCGGCGCCATGTTTTGCAGCTACCAGCCCGAAGCCACCAGTGTAACAACAGACATCCAAGACGCGCCGCGACCTCAAATACCTCGCCGCCGCGACATGATTCAGCCGTTGGTCCAGGTAACCTCCTGTTTTTTGCCCCGAATGCAAATCGACAACCAATTTCAATCCGTTTTGTTGGTAGCTGACTGAACCGCCAGTGCTTGGCGTATTTTCGCCAGTCAACACCAGATTCGCTGGCTCTCGACTGTGAACAGCCTGGCCCACAAGATCGACGACGTCAAGATCATCGATCCCCTCAAATTTGGCGGTTTTCGCATCGATTTTTACCGCGATATGACGAGGAGACAGAGCTGTTTGCAGGTGCTCGATAATGGCACCGCGATATTTCAGTAGCGCCCCGGCCGTGAACTGGACACTCAGTTGATCGGCATATCGGTCGACGATCAGGCCGCTAATCAAGTCGGATTCGCTGAAAACCAGTCGCTCTGCCGCCGTTGGATCATAGGGCTCAAACAGTCGTCGCCGGGCGATCGCAGCGTCGATTCGCGAAACCCACAACAATTCGTCCACCGCTATGCTGGGGTCGTACGCGTAAAGTCGAACTCTTAGCCGACTGTGGGGGTTGATCAACCCGCGAGCCACCCAACCCCCATCGTGGTCCACCAAATCGACAACCTGGCCGACAGCGAGTTGCTCCCCCGTTTCAGCCAAGGCGTGTGTTTGGACCCAGGGATGGCGAGCCAAGAACGGGTACTGGCGGGACGGTTTCAGTCGCAATGTGACGCTGGGAGAGAAGTCAGACACTTGGTGGATTGGCCGCGTGAGGGTACTGGAGCAAACGAATATTTTGCTGTGTGAATCAACAACGTGCGTGAAACGTTGTCGCCAAGATGACTGATTGGGCTGGAAAGCAAAATGCCCTGCTCTGTCTCGACCTGGAAAAGACTTGTCCAGAAATTGCTGGAAAGGGCGAAAATCTCACCTGCCCTAGTCGCACTGTCGCGTCGCAGTCGCAAGAATGGTCTAAAAACGAGTACAGCCCTGAGTTGGACTCGTCGATATATTTTTTCAGTCCAAAAACACCCCATCCTGTTTTGATTCATCGAAAGGTGTGAGAATGACTCACGTGGTTTGCCAGCCGTGCTCCGGATGCAAGTACACCGATTGCGTTGTCGTTTGCCCGGTGGAGTGCTTTTACGAAGGCGACCAGATGCTGTACATCCATCCGGAAGAGTGCATCGATTGCGAAGCCTGTGTTCCCGAGTGTCCGGTCGAGGCGATCTTTCACGAGGACAATGTTCCTGAAGAATGGAAGAGCTATATCGAGCTGAATGCCACGAAGGCGGACGAATGCGAGGTGATCACAGAAAAGAAAACGCCACTCGCTGAGGAGTGACGTTGGCGTACTATTCGCTTACTTGTGATCCGCTTACGTAGAGGTGTTAGCTGGTTGGCAGAAAAGTCTTCCAGCTCTGGTACCTTGGATCGTCAATGGGCTGCATCAATAATGGATTGAATCGCGGCTTTTCGGGTCGCGTCAATAGCACCATCTTGGCTTGTAGTGGCGTGCGGCCACCCTTACGTCCGTTGCACTTCAAACAACAGCAAACGATATTCTCCCAGGTCGTCTGGCCGCCATGCGAACGCGGCACGACGTGGTCCAGGCTGAGCTTGTGATTTGGTTCGGCCTTGCCACAGTACTGACAACGGTGTTCGTCGCGCAGAAACAGATTTTTGCGATTGAACCTCACCGTTTGCATCGGCATTCGGTCAAAGCGAGTCAGCCGCACGATGCGCGGGACTTGTACCTCGAACCCAACGGCGCGAATGTAATCTTCGCCTGGTTGTTTATCGAGCGACGCTAATTGACTCAGCTCACACCAGCTCTCGAAATCGTAGCTGACGAATTGCTCGTTATCATTGCTGATGACTTCGGCACAATCGCGATACAGAAGGATCAACGCTCGGCGGACGTTAACGACTCGAATCGCCATGTAGAAGCGGTTGAGCACCAAGACATTCGTTTCGAGAGCACTTTGTGACATTCTTGCTCTGGTCCTTCACTTCAACGATGGGCTACGGAAAAAACGCTTTCAAAGAGTGCATTGATTTTACGCGTTGATAACCGCCACAGACACTCCCAAACTAGCAACGGGTTCACCCGCCCTGGCACGATAGTTTCACATGTCCTTTTGCCTTGCGGCTACGTTAGGTATCTACTTTAACCGCGCGCCTGACTGGCTGCCAAACTCGAACCGGCGACGGACACAGAATGTTCACGGCTTTCTCACTATTTGCACTCACATTGGCGGTTTCCTGGACGGAGTGGCTCGCAACCACCACGGATGTCCTGCTGGCGGTGCTACTAGTCTTGGTTTGCATCGCTGGTTGGGCTGCCAACCTGATCGCATTACCGGGAAATTGGGTGGCCGTCGCAGCCGTTGCTCTTTATGCCTGGCTGGCTCCCGGCGATGGACGTGGCGAGATCGGAGTCGGGGCCGTTATCGCTGCGTTTTTGTTCGCACTGGGCGGAGAGATATTCGAGTTCGTTGCCGGGGCTCTCGGTGCCAGCCGGGCTGGAGCCAGCCGCCGGGCAACGATTTTTGCCATGATCGGTTCGATGGTTGGAGCGATTCTCGGTGCGGCAATTGGTGTACCAATACCAGTCATTGGCAGCGTGATCGCAGCGATCCTCTTTGGCGGGTTGGGAGCGACTGCTGGAGCGATGTACGGAGAGTGGAGCAACGGTACAGTGTGGAAAGAGAGCTGGACAATTGGGCATGCAGCATTTTGGGGACGCACCATCGGCACCGTTGGCAAAATGGCCGCAGGCCTGGGCGTCGTTCTAATCGCCGTGCTTGGCGTCTCGCTTTAGCCTAGCCAAGCGGTGATGCTTCCCCCATCAGCTTCATATTCTGCAATAACCTGACTCCAAATCGATCGCCGTATTTGACGACGATTTTCGCGTCGGGCACTCGCGTCAGAATCTCGGCATAAGCGGCGATCGCACTTGGTGAAATTATTGCGACGTTGTTGAACACTCCCAAGGTCGGTGTGGTTGGCTGCGATCCAACGATTCCTTTCTCACGCCACCGCGCCGCCTCCTCATCTCCCGGTCCTCTTCACCCTCTCGCCGGCAAGGTCGGCCCGCTTTGGGTCGGGGAGGGTTTTCAGTGGAAATTTCCAAACCCGCCCTCTCCTCGCTGCGCCCTACACTCCCGGTGCGATAACGAAGTATTCGCCTTAGCGGTTTAGGCACCGAGGACCCTAACAACTCCAATGTTGCCAAGAAGTCATCTTTCCGACTCAGCCCGTTCCAAAACCCCGGCTCGTCGGTTCGGCGTTTCTCAGGTTTGATCGTATTCCGCGCTGCGTTGACCGTTGCACCCGTGATATTTGTATACCCAGCCCAGCGTTGTCTCCAATTCGGATCATACGTCACATGGAGCGCATCACAAATCACTAGCAACCTACTCTCTGGAACCGCCAGGGAATCTCCATAGCGAAACCAGGGCATGGTTTGAATCGATTCAACAACGTTTGGCTTCGTTCAATTAACACTCAGTTAGTTGCCGGGCTCGTTGATTCTTACGCTGGATTGGGCAAGTTCATCGCGTGCGATCCGCAGTGGCAAGCGGTCATCGCGGCAGGCCGAGTCAAGCACTAAGCCGGTCGGTTCAAACGACGGGTAACACGGCGTTCTTGCTGACAGTGCCAAATTCCCCGTCTGGAGCGTTTGGCAACAGTACTCAATGGTGGCTGTTTTTTGTCGCGGTCTCTTGACACAGGGCGACGTCACATCCATTCTCAATCGCTATCAACGAAGTCCATTCGTTCCCGCCCAAAAACCGTCTCCTGGCGACTGTGCCGTTTTCTCGGAGTACTTCTGTGACTCGCACTAACCTGACTATCAACTCAAAACTGCTTGCGTACTTACTCGTAGCTGGCTTGACGTTCGCCGTGGCAAGTGTTGCTGCAGCGGCACCGCCAAGCGTGATCGATCCGATGGACTGGCCCTCCTGGCGTGGCCCGCATCAGAACGGTGTTTCGCGCGAAGTCGGCTTGATCGAAGAGTTTGACCCCATGGGCGGCGATGGCAGCAACGTGCTGTGGAAGAGCGAAGAAGCGGCGGGTATCTCGACTCCGATCGTGATGAACGGTCGCCTGTTCACGATTGTTCGCGACTCACCAGGCACATCCAAGGATGCGGAAAAAGTGATCTGTTTGGATGCTGTTAGCGGCAAAGTGTTGTGGGAGAACGTCTACAACGTGTTCCTCTCGGACGTACCCGCCGAGCGCGTTGGTTGGTCTCACGTGAGCGGCGATCCGCTGACCGATCGAGTCTACGCGCTGGGCGCATGTTGCCTACTGCAATGTATCGATGCGGAAACCGGTACCACGATCTGGTCTCACTCGCTGAGCGAAGAGTTTGGCATGCTGAGCACTTATGGCGGTCGCACAAACACTCCGGTGATTTTCGAAAATTTGGTGATCATCAGCGGCGTGACAACTGGCTGGGACGAGACCGCACGGCCGGCCCACCGTTTTCTAGCTTTTGATAAAACTTCTGGCGATCTGGTTTGGCTTACAAGCACACGACCGCTGCCCGAAGACACAACGTACAGTACGCCGATAATCACGATCATCAACGGACAACAAGTAATGATCGCCGGCAGCGGTGATGGAGAAGTTTACGGAATACAGCCTCGTACGGGCAAGATTCTGTGGAAGCAACCATTGTCACGACGCGGCATCAATACGTCCGTGGTCATGGGTGAAAACGGCACCGTGTATGCCTCGCACGGTGAAGAGAACCCTATCGGCACGACGATGGGCGCTGCGGTGCGGATCGATGGTTCCGCAGCGTCGCTCGAATCAGCCTCTGCTGAGGTTTGGCGCACCGAAGAACTCATGATTGGCAAAAGTTCACCACTGCTTGTAGGTAACATGTTGTATGTTGTTGAAGACTCCGGTGAACTGCATTCTCTTAATGCGGAAACCGGGGAAGAAGTCGGCAAGCCGGTCAAGCTGGGCACTACGATGCGTGGCAGTCTGGTGTACGCCGATGGCAAGGTTTACGGATGCACGGCGAGTGGGATTTTTCATATTCTCAAACCAGTTGACGATGGATTGGAATCGATCTTCAAGATTCGCTTGCCGCGCGGCCACGAGGCTGGAGGTTCGGTGATCGTTTCTCACGGTCGTGTGTATCTTCCGACAACCGGTGGGCTGTTCTGTCTGGGCAAGCAAGACGTCGAGCCTCAGTTGCAACCAAGTGAAAATCAGCCACAGGAGCAAGGCGTTTCCGAGGATGCGGAGCTCGCTCAATTGCTATTGATCCCGGCCGAAGCCATGGTCGTTACCGGTGACAAGCTAACGTTGCAAGTCGTCGGGTTTAACTCTCTGGGTCAACGGTTACCATCGCTACCCGACGATCTGCAGTTCGAGGTGAACGGCAATTCGGCAAGCGTTGACGCCAGTGGTGTCGTGCAGGTTGCCGCGTCGAACGAGCATTCTGCAACGACCGTGCTGGTACGCAGTGGCAATGTCGTTGGTCGTTCCCGACTGCGATTGATTCCAGCCCTACCTTGGAAATTTGATTTCAGTCCCGGAGAAGTGCCGATCACTTGGATCGGTGCCCGTTATCGGCACGAGGCACGTAAGGTGGATGGCGAACCGGTGATCGTCAAAATAACGACCATTCCTAAGGGCACGCGAAGTCAAACGTGGATAGGGCCGACAGACCTTCATGACTACACCGTCACAGCGGATGTCAAAGCGGCGGCGGGATCGGTCAAATTGCCCGACATCGGTCTGATCGCTCAGCGTTACACGCTGGACATGATGGGTGAGTCACAGCAATTGCAGATTCGTACTTGGACTGCCCAATTGCGGATGGCTCGCAGTGTGCCCTTCGCCTGGAAAGCGGATACTTGGTACACGCTGAAGTTCCACGCAGCTGTCGAGAATGATGTGGCTGTCTTGCGAGCCAAGGTCTGGCAGCGCGGCGAAGCGGAACCGGTGGAATGGGTACTCGAAGCGACCGATGAAGCAGCTAATCGACAGGGAAGTCCTGGCTTGTTCGGTAATGCCACCAACGCCGAAATTCAGTACGACAACGTCACGGTAACCTCGAACTAGCCGAGGCGTTAGGCGAACGGCGCTTGGATTTCTATCAATAAGTAGAGACTTCAGTCCCAACACATCACGTTTCATAGCGGGCCTAGAGACCCGCTCTTCAAATATTTGAAACGGGGTTGGACCGTTTGCTATTCGGCATCGGCGTGATGGTCGAATTGCGGCTCGGGCAGCCAGAAGCTGAGTATGAAGTTGCACAGGTACAGCACAAACGCGACACCCGCAGCGACATAGGCAACTTTGGTGGCTGGCCCGACATCGATCGGCAATACCAATGCGATCGCATGCGTGATCCCGGCAAAGCAAGTTCCGAGCATGCGGCCTCCGATGTTCGCGGCAAAACTCTCGCCGGTACCTCTTAAGTGAAGCGGATAAGCTCCCGGCAAATAGTTGCCCCAGAAGCTGAATTGAGCCACTGTCAACAGACCCGCGAAGAACATTCCAAACTCGAGATAGGCAAGGCTCCTGGTACCTGCCCAAGCAAATACGAGCGGCATGACGAACAATCCGGGAATCAGGAAGACTCGCAGCAATTGACGACGCGACACAATCATGACGGCCAAACCCGCGAGAATGAATCGGCCGATCAGCCCGCCGATCTCTTGCGTTTTCGTTGCCTCGGTTGCTCTTGCCATTTCGATCGGCCCAGCAATCTTTCGTGACTCTGCCATCACGACTCGTTTGATCTCTTCCTCGTTCTTGCCCCCCGCTGTCAAATCAGCAACCAAACTCGCTTTCTTTGTCTCGTCAAACTTATCGCTCGTTGCCACTTGAATTTCTTGCCGCACATCGGGCAACCCAGGTACGATTTGCGGCATCTGCTGGATCGCACCGAATGCGGCTCCGAACGAACACATGAACATCAAAGTGGTAACGATCGTCGTGCGACGCAGATCCGGCGCAAACAGTGCAGCGACGCTGGGTCGTTTGAGTTGGCCCGCTTGACGTTTCTGTTGCCAGACCGGTGACTCCGGCAAGAAGGGGCGAATGATGATCAACGGTAGTGCGGGGATCAAACCAGACATCAACGTGTAACGCCAATCAGCATGGCTGTTTTGGATTTCGCCAAGAAAACTGAGGAAACTTGGCAACTCGATCGCGGGCAGGGCGACCGCCGGCAATGTCAAACCGAACAGCAAGGGCGCCGTTTCACCGCGACTCCATGCCGCCGCGACTCCGGCCGCTATCGCTACCAGGATGCCACCGAATGAAGAAAACGCTTGTGTGAATCCCAGCACCTTCTCTCGTTGGATACGATTGGGGAACAGTTCAGCCAACCACGCGATCGCCGCAACGAACTCCACACACACGCCGATGAAGACGAGACAACGGCAAACGAGCAACATGCCCAGGCTGGTCGAAAACCCCGCCACAAACGCTGATGCGGCGTACAGCAGAATGCTCCACGTTAACACCAGCCGACGTCCGAAACGGTCGGTTAAGTACCCACCGAGCAGGCCGAAAATACCTCCCGCAAACGCTGGCACGTAAAAAAGCAAGCCGATCCAGTACGTAAATTCCGGAGTACCTGGTCGAATATTTCCTAGCTCCAAGAGCGCATTACGAGCGATCAACGGCAGCATCAACAATTCATAGATATCGAATGCAAAGCCTATCGCTGCCATGATGCAAATCAACCACTGCACCGTGGACAATCCGGATTTCGGCTGCTCGGTGGCAGGCTGCTCGCCGCTGGTCATAGAATTCCAAAGGTCAAAGGGGGCCGGTGGGAAGGGGCTCTGAAGTATACTCGAATTCTTGAGCCACGGAACTCACGGACATACCCATGCGTCGACTGCGCCCGGCGGGTGATGGGCGTCTATACTGTCGGGTCGATTCGATCGACACTGATGTTTGGACCGCAACCTATGCGACTTCGATCTCCGATCATGTCCCGCTACACAGAATTGCATCGCTATGAACCGGCGCTGACGAGTACCATCGATATTTTGTTTCTATTCAATCCGTTGGGAGTTGAGTCGTGATTCGTTTGCTTTTCGTGTTCGCTTTTATTGGCAGTTGGATATCCATATCGTTGGGCCAGTCGGAGCGTCCCAACGTCGTTCTCGTTCTCTGTGACGACATCCGTTGGAATGCGTTGTCGTGCGCTGGACATCCGTATCTGAAGACTCCCAATATCGATGCGCTAGCGGATAACGGATTGTTCTTTGAGAACATGTTCTGCACCACGAGCCTGTGTTCACCCAGTCGCGCGTCGATCCTCAGTGGACTGTATGCGCACTCCCACGGAGTGACCAACAACTTCACCGAGTATCCCACCCAGCTCGCTAGTTTTCCGCGACAACTGCAATCCGCTGGTTACGAGACGGCGTATATCGGCAAGTGGCACATGGGTGAGGACAACGATGAACCACGCCCCGGCTTTGATCACTTCGTTACACACCGGGGGCAAGGTAAGTATTTCGACACCGAATTCAATACCAACGGCGAAGGCCGTAAAGTGGTTCCTGGATACTATACGACTGTTGTTACGGACATGGCTCTGGATTGGATGAAAAAGCCCCGCGAGAAACCGTTCTTACTGATGCTGGGACAAAAGGCACCTCACAGCTTTTATTTTCCTGAGCCGAAGTACGAACATACATTTGATAACGTTGCGGTGAACTATCCACATTCGTCCTTCATGCTTGATGATAAGCCAAAGTGGATGAAACAGCGACTTTACACCTGGCACGGAATCTACGGGCCGATCTTCGAATGGCGTAAGGATTTTCCCAATGACAAAGCCGAGGGAGTGATGGACTTTGCTCGCATGGTACGCGCCTACTGGGGCACCATCCTGTCGATCGACGACAGCGTTGGACGCTTAACGGAATACTTGCGATCAACGGGCCAGCTCGATAACACCGTGTTCATTTTCATGGGTGATAACGGTTTGCTCGAAGGTGAAAATGGGATGGTCGATAAACGCACCGCTCACGATGCAAGCATGCGCGTGCCGATGGTGATCCGTTATCCAAAACTGACAACCGCTGGTCCGAAACGCATCAAGGAACAAGTCTTGACGGTTGACGTCGCACCGACAGTTCTCGACTTGTGTGGAGCCGAACCGCTGGTGAATATCCACGGCTCCTCGATTCGTCCCTTGGCAGGTGATGGGGCAAAGGACTGGCGAACGGCCGTGTTGTATCACTACAACTATGAAAAACAGTTTCCTTACACGCCAAACATCCGGGCGATCCGCGGTGACCGTTGGAAATACATTCGTTATCCGCACGGTGACGGCAGCGACGATAAGCACATTGCTGAACTGTACGACCTGGAAAACGATCCCGACGAGTTGCACAACTTGAGTCAGGACCCTAAACATCAAGCGGTGGTTGCAACCATGCAAACAAAACTTGCTGAGCTCATGAAGGCCACTGGGATCACCCACGACACACTGCCACTGGACGAAGGCATCGGTACCGAATTGCCCGATCAGAAGATTCGTTAGTGCTGAAATTGTGGCATCGCATGTAGTCGCTTGGAGATACGGGTAATGAAGTTCACGAAGAGTATTGTCATTTCCATTGCCTGCTTTTGGCTTTTGTTGTTCTATCCGCGTGCATCATTCGCTGAAGATGTCGTCGAGATGCTCAACGGAACGCAGCTCACTGGCAAGATGATCGGGATTCGTAAAGACGCCCGGGAGTTTGAGTTCGAGTCCAGTTTTGGGGGGCAATTGGTCAAGCGGACTTACAATTATGACAAAGTTCATGCTGTCACCTTTGGCGGCAAGCGATTCGTCATCACACCGCTGAGCGATGCGACTGCAACGCCCAATGCCACGGCTAAAACTACTCGCACCAAGGCTGAAGTTCTCGCAGTTATTGAACAAATTGGAAGTACTCCGCCTGACTGGCTGGCGTCGACTCAGATGAATCATCCGGCCACGCTCGATCTGGATTGGCCGCTCAAGGCGGACGGCGCGTGGGACGAATCTAAGAACGTCGGCCAATACATTTGGGGGCGAGTGAGTCCGAACGAGTCTCGATGGAAACCTGGCGTCAAGCTCATCTATGAGTGCATGAATCGTCATCAACAAAACAATACGCTACTCGTTCGCGATATGGAGAAGCTTGGTGACATGTACTTTACATTGTTTCAAGATTATCCCAGAGCAGCATACTGGCTACAAAAGGCAAACGCTTCGGAAAGCACAGAGCCCGGCATTTTTCTAGCGGAGTGTTATTGGCGTTTGGGCAACAAGGAGATGGCGTTAGCCAATCTTCGCGGCCGCCAACTGCATTTCAACGCCATCAAGCTTTACGGCGACATGGATGAAATCGACATGGCGATGAAGGTTGCCAGCATTTACGAAAAAACGCCGTTGTACAATGAAGCTTGGCTAAAAGCTGGCGATGCGTTGCGCGGCGCTGGGCGACTGGACGAAGCGATCAGCTATTACCAAAAAGTGCTCGATCGAAATGAAGCTCGAAACAAAGATTACCTCTCCCGCTACAAAGGTTTGGCACAAGGTGCTATCGAAGCTATCCAATTGTTTGACAAAGCGGACATCAGCCGCGTTGCCGACGGAACGTACACCGCCAGTACGATGGGCTACAATGGACAAGTCGAAGTAAAGGTCGAGGTCGCTGGGTCGAAGATTAAGAATGTTGTCGTGTCCAAGCACAACGAGAAACAATTTTACGCTGCGCTCACCGACACCCCCAAGCAAATCATCGACAAGCAAGGCTTCCAGGATGTTGATGGCACTTCGGGGGCAACGATCACTTCGCTGGCCATAGTAAATTCAACGGCTCGCGCACTAGCGCAGGGAGCGAAGTAGCCGCATCGTTCTTTCTGTCCGTGCGTTCGATTTTAAGTTTACAAAACGTATTCGTTTTTGAGAGCGATTCCCATGCATTCGGTTCGCCAACGAGGACTTGCAATTGCGTTGGCTTTGCTCGCGGTCGCGTTGATTGGGGCTGCGACAACACAGCACGAACTCTATCGGTATTTGTTTGCGGATCGATTGGCGTTCGCTCTCACGATTGCCGTCGTGATGCTTGCTTGTTCGCTACTCACTTGGCTAACGACGTTTGATCGCGG
Source organism: Pirellulaceae bacterium (assembly GCA_041751935.1). Lineage (GTDB taxonomy): Bacteria > Planctomycetota > Planctomycetia > Pirellulales > Pirellulaceae > JBBSJZ01. The sequence continues at coordinate 58,550 of JBGSIA010000027.1, forward strand.
GCGATCCTTGGCGACGATCCGTATGGATTGGTTCGTACCGGCACTCAAGAAGTTACAGCCACACCAATCTCCGTCGCACTCACTTGTCGGTCGGTGGCTGCGAAAGCTCGTTCCGGCTCGACTACAATCGAACCATGCCACCAAAAAACGTGGGCTGTTTCGAAAGGTATTGCGAAGTCTGGGAATTTCCTGGCTCGCATCGCCGGTGCGACGAGTCGTTCAAGGCGTCACTCTTGTCGTATTCCTGGTATTGTTCTTCTTCGTCTGTTGGCCCTACAGCGCCCAACCTGCCGCACCTGGCAAAGTGTCCCTGGGTTGGGCCTCGGAAGCAGTCGACCAGCAGAGCGGCGAATTTGTTTTGAGTCGAGACTTGCCAGCGACCAACACGGAATCGGACTGGAGCGTGACATCCGGTGACACCGTCGCGGTCGTAGACGAGTCAACCTCGGAAGGTACAAGCAATAGCAGCGGTTCACGGGCCGTCGGTACTTTCATCGTGGTCCAGGGTGACCCGCTGCAGGTTCGCTTGGCACCACGTCAAGAAATAACGTCGCAGTGGCTCGATTCGTTCCTGGGTGGAACCAGTTCGTACAGTTTGCACCAGCGTGACCCAACAGAATGGCCGCAACATTATGCCGACAATCTCGCCAGGAAAGAGATCATTCCAGCGGAAACTTTCTTGATCCTTGATCCGTTGGTCAGTCTTTCGACAGCGATAGCGTCGCGCAGTTGGGTTTGGTCACTCGTTTCTGCGGCAGCCATACTTTTTGTATGTGTGTTGATACCTCGAGGATTTTGCGGCTACCTGTGTCCCTTGGGAACGACGATCGATTTGTTCGATTGGGCGATTGCCGGACGAACAAAGAAGCTTCGCGTGGCGGAGGATGGCTGGTGGGTTCATATCAAGTACTACCTGTTGGCCGGCACGCTTGTCGCGGCGATCTGTGGTGTGCTGGTCTCGGGGTTCTTCTCTGCAATTCCCGTGATTACGCGTGCGATGTTGTTTCTCGTTGAGCCGCTACAACATGGATTGACGCGCGGCTGGCGATTGAATCCATCAGTTGGCATCGGGCACGTTGTTTCGATTTTGATGTTCGCTTCGGTGCTCTGTCTTGGTTTTCTGCGTCCCAGGTTTTGGTGTAAATACGTTTGCCCGAGTGGAGCCGTTTTTTCGCTGGGTAATCTTTTTCGTCTCACTGAACGCAAGGTCGAGTCATCGTGTATCCATTGCAACAAGTGCGTGGAGATTTGTCCGTTCGATGCGATCAAGCCTGATTTCACGACACGGACTACCGACTGCACGATGTGTCAGTCTTGTGGCGGCGTTTGCCCGACGCATGCGATCAAGTTTGTGGAGCGATGGAATATCGTTGAACTGAAAATTAAAGATGATCCACCAACCAAAGAGACGGCGTTGGGACGCCGCGGCTTTTTGTCTCTCGCTGCGGGCAGTACGGCGGCCGCCGTCGGTGGAATCGGATTGGCGGGTGTGACGAAAGTAGGTGGGGCGAACTTGGCGGATCCGAATGCGTTTCGCCCTGTTCGCCCACCAGGAAGCGTGCCAGAGAAAGATTTTCTGGAGATTTGCATTCGCTGTGGTGAGTGCTTCAAAGTTTGTCCGAACAACGTGTTGCAGCCGGAAGGATTCCAACAAGGGTTGGAAGGTTTATGGACGCCTATGGTGGAAGCTAATTGGGCCGGTTGCGATTCGAGTTGCAACGCGTGCGGACAAGTTTGTCCCACCGGTGCCATTCGCGCTCTGCCAATTGAAGAAAAGAAAGTCGCCCGAATGGGACTGGCTATCGTGAATGAATCGACGTGTTTGCCGTTTGCTGGCCTACAAGCGTGTGACTTATGCGTTCAAGAATGCAACGCAGCGGGCTATCGTGCCATCGAATTCTCTCAAGTCGGTACGGAGATCGATTCTGATGGACTGCCGATCGAAGGTACGGGATACCTCGCTCCGGTCGTGCTGGATGATCTCTGCGTGGGCTGTGGCTTGTGTCAAACGCGGTGCTTCGCAATCAACGTCAAGGAAGAACGCCTGATTTCAGAATCAGCTATCATCGTCAAGGCTGGCGATGACAGAGAAGATCGATTGAATAGCGGTTCGTATATCGAATTGCGAAGAGTAGAGCGAAGTAATCTAACGCCGGTAGAGACTGTTGTCACTCCAACCATTGACTCTACCGACGATCCCTTTGGTATCAACTCATCATCATCGAATACGGGCGATCATCCAGGCTTTTGAAGAAAGGTTCATACCGCTCAGTTTTCTTTGGTTGCTGTTTCTGGTAGTTGCCATTGTTCGTCAAAAAATCCTTCAGCAACGACTTCGCCTGGGAAGATTGCGTCGACTTTCGTTTCCACGTTCACGATTGCCCAATCCGGTAGCATCGCGATTTGACGTGAATTGCTGACGTTGGAAAAATCACGATAAGTCATACCACTGTTGACCACGATGTACCGATTGGGGTTAGCCGGATTCGGATAACAGAATACAGCAGCATGCGTGTTGGCGTTATACGTTGTTTCGCCAACGACGATGTTCTCGCGGTCCCATCGGAACGGCAAATTACCAGCAATTTTTGTAAGAAAGCGGTTACTAAGAAAATCACCAAAGCATATCAAATTGCATGTAGCGATCTGCTGATCGGTCAGCATCGTATCTTGCACGATGCGTACGTCACCACGCATCAGTCGTCGCCAACGGTTCGGTGCGTATTTGAGTTCACGATCAATCCACCGCTGCACGGCACCATGAGCGGCTGGTCGACTGGGGATGACAAAAATAAATCGGTCACAAAACGCATCGTCAATCGGTCCCTGCAATCCATGCCGTTTATGCAAACCCGGTTTCGGTAGGTCGGCTAGTTGCCAATGCCTATCCCGTACCAACTCGCACTGAAAACCGGTCGCATCGCCGCGATCCAGGGCAACAACCTCGTCCCCATCTATCTCGACCGGAATGCGCCGCCGATTCCATACACTGCTCGACCCGCCAAGATCGATCTTCAACGATGTGACTGATTCCGTTTTAATCACGATTCCTGCATGATCGATAGATGCCGTCACGCGGCTGGGCGTCCAATGTTGCTGCATCCCTGTTATCTGTAGCCAATCGACTCCTGGATAACGTAGCGTATAAGTCACAAAGTCGATCTCGCGGCGCGGGGGCGGAGTGATCTCGATTGCTATATTTTCCAACAATGCATCGATTTTTTGTGCGGATGGCGGATCTATTTTATGCCCCATTCCCGCACCGATGATATGCGTGATCGGCACGTTCAACCGTTTGGCTTCATCCTCGACTCGTTGGGCTGCCGCTCGTTGTTTGTCGACCTCACCGCTGTACGCCACCAGGCGAGTGTTTTTCAGGTTTGGTACCCACGGTAGCACGTCATACCAATTCAATAGTTTCTTTCTGGCATCAGTCAGTGGATACGGTGGTTTTTGATCCCAACCCTGGTAGACGAGTGTGTCAACGAATCCTGCTCCGGGATTTACGGCAAACCATTTTCCTGGATCGTGGACTGCCAAGTGCCAAACTCCCGCACCGCCCATGGAGAAGCCTCGCATGGCTACTCGTGACGAGTCGACTTCGATCAGTGTTTTCACGTGCGCGATTGCCTCGTAGACGTCGGTTTCGCCAGCAAATTTGTAGGCGTTGCAGTGACGACCGAACGGATGCAGGACGAACGTGTCCCCCGGCGAGTATTGACCCACTTTCGTCATGCGTTCTTTTAAAAATTTCACTTCGACGGTGTTATCGCCGCGGCCATGCAGCCACACGTCCATACGATGCGGCGATTGATCACCGAGTTTGAAGCCCTTGGGGATTACCAATCCGAAGGGTTGTACCGAGTCATCTATTCGAGAGACGAACCCACCGACGACGGGAGTCGGTTCGTTTAGCGGCTCTTGTGATGGTAACAGCAATTCCAATCCTCGCTGACCAGTCTTGACCGCTGCTAGTCGCCGCTCGGCTTCGTCAAGCAATTGTTCCGCGTGCTGAGTTTCTTTTGGTTGATAGAATAACTGTTGTTCCAGTGCCAATTGGACCGCTCGCGTGAGGACTTCAACATCCGCTTGCCAATCGTTGGCATTTGATGTGATGCCAACCAATTGTTGTATTTCAGCGTTGATGCGTTCTACGCGTTCATACAATTGAGTGGCGACAGTTTCATCTAATTGGATTCCGACCGGTGGCAACGCTTTCTCTTGTGCCGGTGTCGTTGTCGGGCATATCAATGCGAGTGTTATCAATAAGCGCCTAAGATAAACTGTCACGTCACATCTCCTGCTATTCTCAGTACGTCTTCGAGCTGCATCACTTGATCATAAATAGCTCGCCCGACGATTGCTGCTGGCATTCCCATTGCTTTAAGTCGTTCAATGTCGTCGTGCGACGATACGCCGCCACTAGCGACAAGCGGGATGTCTGTCGCGACCATCATCTGAGCTAAACCCTCAAAATTTGGCCCCTGCATCATGCCATCGTGAGCGATATCGGTGTAAATGATCGCTGCAATATTGGAGGTTCGCTGGCGAAGGTCTTTGGCGAGCGAGATTGCCGAGGTGCTACTCGTTTCTAGCCAACCGTCGGTTGCCACCATGCCGTTTCTTGCGTCAATTCCCGCAGCCAGCTTCCCCGGATGCGTGTCACTCATTTCGGCGAACCAATCCGGTCGCTTCAGAGCAGCGGAACCGACGACCAGTCGATGCAGCCCCACTTGCAACCATTGTTGGATGGACTGTTCATCTCTTACGCCGCCACCAAGCTGGCACAGCAGACCCGTTTCCTCCACGATTCTGGCCACAGCGATTCGATTTGCTGCACAATCGTCGCCCCGTGCCGCATCCAAGTCGACCAGATGCAGTCGCTTAGCACCGGCTTCTCGCCAGCGGATCGCGAAGGCGACAGGATCATCGCCGAATATCGTTTCTCGGTCGTAGTCGCCTTGCCGTAACCGGACTGGTTTGCCGCCACGCAAGTCGATCGCTGGCCATATTTCCAATTGATGGATACTCCTAGTGAAGGTTTGGTCTTTGTTTTACCGTGCAAGAAAACAAGATAACGCGTCCCGACGACCGTTTCATCGCTGTAAAATAGAAAAGAATCGTTTTGTTGTTTTCAGTCTCCGCCCTTAGGATCGGCCCGTAGTATGAGAACTCTCTGCTATCTCGCGATACTCTACTTTTGCTTGTTGCCTAGCATCCTCTGGAGCCAAACTCCGAGGCGACCCAACATTGTCATGGCGTTTGCCGATGATTGGGGCCGCTATGCGAGTGCCTACAGCCTGACCGATCCTAATGGCGTTTGCAGCGTTATCAAGACGCCACACTTTGACGCGATCGCTGCCCAGGGGGTGTTGTTCAACAATGCTTTCGTCAGTGCTCCGTCCTGCACGCCCTGTCGCAGCTCGTTGCTTTCAGGACAACATTTTTGGCGTTGCGGCTTGGGGGCTATCTTGCAAGGAGCCATCTGGGATTCTTCCATACCGAGCTATCCGCTGTTGTTGGAACAGCAGGGATATCGCATCGGTCATACGTACAAGGTATGGAGTCCGGGAACGCCAGCCGATGCTCCGCATGGTGGTGCCGGCCGCTCGTTCAACTCGCATGGTAGAAAATTCAACGGGTTTTCTCAGTACGTGACCCAACATGAGAACACTGCCTTGGCGAAAGAAGATCTGTTTGATGAAGTGCGAATGAACGTACGATCGTTCCTTGACCCTGTGGGTGATGGAAAATCGGACCCTGACACTCCCTTTTGCTATTGGCTCGGACCTACCAACACGCATCGCAAATGGATCGCCGGAAGCGGCGAAGCGTTGTGGGGAATTGAACCGAATGATTTGCGTGGCAAGTTGCCCAGCTACCTGCCGGATGTTGACGTCATTCGCGAGGACTTTGCTGATTACCTAGGCGAGGCTCAAGCTTTCGATGCCGCTGTTGGTGTGCTCGTTGAGGAACTCAAACGCATTGGTCAATTCGACAATACGATTATTGTCGTTAGCGGTGATCACGGTATTCCAGGGATTCCTCGTGGTAAGTGCAATTTGTACGACTTGGGTACTCGTGTGCCCTTGGCCATTTGTTGGCCCAACGGTTTGAAGCATACCGGACGCGTTGTCGACGACATGGTTTCCTTGCCCGATTTGGCACCGACGTTTTTGGAAGCTTCCGGTATCGCTAAACCCGATACAATGACCGGTCATTCGCTCATTAACGTGCTAAGAAGTGATCGCGAAGGTATCGTTGATCCGACTCGTGACGCTGTGTTTACCGGACGAGAGCGACATGTCGCGGAAGTACGAGAAGGCTATCTTCCCTATCCTCAACGAGCTATACGAACCTCTCGCCACCTGTATATCGTCAATTTTGAACCTGACCGCTGGCCAATGGGTTCAGGGCCTAGTTGCGGCAAACCGGATGAACCACTGCCGTCGGTTTACGAGTTAACGAACAATACCTTTGCCGCTTACGGTGACTTGGACGCGAGCCCTACCAAGGCTTTCATCACGACGCATCGTCATGAGCATCCTCAATCATTTCAAATCGCTTTCGGCCTACGTCCGCGAGTGGAACTGTACGACGTGATAGCTGATCCCGACTGCATGACCAATCTGAGTGGCAGCACCGACGCGGCGGGGATTGAGCAGCAGTTAGAACGCCGTTTGATGAACGAATTGCTATCCACTGGTGATCCACGCGTGTCCGATAACATCGTGTTCGAACAACCGCCTTACACGAACGCTGATAAAAAGCTACCTCGAGAAAAAAAATCGATTTCTAAGTAATCGTCTGGACTTTGAATTTCAAATCGGTGATGTTGCTTTGCGGCATACTGGTTTGAATCCCGGTGAGAATACTACGCTTTTGAAAAACCAGCTCTTGCATCGTTACACTATCAGCGGCGTAGATCTGCAGCACGCCGCGATTGACATAACCCACGCGAACGCTCGTACGTAGTGTTTCACCGACGGTCTCAGCCAGTGATAACTGCAGTTCGTCGGTTACGGTCGCTTGTGCGTACCCACGACGCGACATCAGTTGGCTGACGAGTGATCCTATCTTGCGAATGCGTCTCGGTTGGTGGTTGATACTCATCGGCCTTGAAGCCTCACCGGTCACGAGCCATGGGCATGATGACGTAGCCATAGCCGTCATCGGTAGTCAGAAGGGCTGGCGCACTTCCTGATTCTATCTCCAAGACAAAGCTCGATTCTGCTTCGAGTACTTTGCAAAAATCAGCGACATAGCGATGGTCCATCGTCAGCGTTATCGACTCACCATCGTAAGCTATCGGCAACACGATTTGAGATTCACCGATTTCAGCGGTACTCGCCTCGAGTTTCAGCGTTCCGTCAGCGAAGGTAAAGTCGATACCGCGGCTCTCGTGGTCCGTAACGATGGCCGCTTGCCGCAGTGCGGCAAACAGCGGTCCTACCGTCATGTCGATTTGTACCGCCTTCTCTCGTTTAGGAAACACCTGTCGCCAATTGGGGTAACGACCTTCGACAAGCCGCGAAAAAATAACCGCTCGCGGTGTCCTTAGTAGCAGGTCGTTCTGACGAGCCGCTACGTCAACTGTTTCGTCCTTATCACTCAGTGCCCGCTCCATCAACTGGATCGCCTTGGTCGGCACGATCGTACTGGTCCCGGTGGTTTGGTGTCCACCAACACTTTCACCTCGGCCTTCCATTTTAGCCAAGCGACGACCATCGGTGCCCACGCAGATCACACTGTCGCCTTCCATCTCCAACAGGACACCACCGAGTGCGTAGCGACTGCTCTCGGCATCCGTTGCAAATACCGTTCGTTTGACCAGTTCGCGGAACAAACGAGTGGGAACGACGTGATACTTGTCTTCGTCGAATCCGATAACACTGGGGAATTCATCGGGATTATTGCCCGGCAATCGGTACTTACTGCGGCTGCCGCTGACACGGATACCCGATTCGTCGGTCTCCAGAGAAAGCGTTTCATCGTTGCTCTCTCGCAGAATTGCCATCGTTCGCTGGACGGGCAACAGCGCCATCCCCTCCTGCTCTATCGTTACGCCTTCGGACAGGTCCAGGCGGATACCAACTTCCATGTCGGTAGCGGTGAGTACGATCTTGTCACCGCTGGCTGTCAGCTTAACGTTCTGCAGGATTTCCTTGGGTGATCGAGTAGGAGCCACGCTCGCTGCGAGAGAAAACGCAGCGGTCAGAGGTTCGCGTTGGCAGGTAATCTTCATGGAACCGCTATGCAACAACCGGGGGAGAAAACGACGCAAGACAGGACTTGCAATGTTGTACCGACTCGAAGTCAAAAAAGCAGTGGGTTGACGAGTGAGTGAACGGGTTCAGTGAACTTAATAAGTAATGGTTTATATCTATCGTCGTCGTCGTAATAGGAACGGGAAAGTGGTCAATACTCTCGATGGAGGGGCTGTAAACAATTGACAAGCAACCAGTTAGGACAAAAATGTCAAAGTGGATAACAAGTGAATAGCAGGTGAGTGATCTGTGGTGTAATGAGAGAAAAACAGACAGATAAACACACGGTAGGTAAAAGATTAGCCACTGGTAGCCCAAAACTAGCACAGAAAGAAGCCAGAAGAGTGACAAGTTACCCACAAAAAATAGCGGAAATAACAAGTAGCGAAGTTTAACGATAATTACGACTTAGCGAATTTTTCGCTGACCTCATCCGCTGCGCGACGTAGATCAGCATCGGTAAGTAGGAGCGATTCAGTTTTGCGAATAGCGTGCAGCACGGTGGTGTGATCGCGACCACCGAACTCGGCTCCGATTTGGTTCAAGCTTAGAGAAGTAATCCGTCGAGAGAGAGTCATCGCCAGCGAACGAGCACGAACAACGTTCTGGCGACGAGAGTCACTTCTCAGATCAGTTGGACGAAGCCGAAAGTACCGTGCTACACAGCGAGTGATATCGGTAATTGATACGTCGACCGACAGATTGCACAGCGTGTTGAGAACATATTGGGCAGCAGCGACAGTCGGCGGCGATTGGTGCAAGTGACACCACAACGCCATTTGTTTGATAGCAGCATGCAATTGTCGCACAGGCAAATCATCGCCCAACCCGGTAGACAACACATCCAAGGTGCTAGCGTCGACTTCAAGCGATTCAAACACAGCCAACTCAGCAAGAATCACACGACGTGTGGTCGCACTCGGTAGTCGGATGGGGATCGTCAGTCCGGGTAAAGAACGACTTACCAAGCTAGGACGCATACCGCGAACATCCGAAGGCATGCGGCGACAGGTCAGAATCGTCGGCAAACCAGCATCGACGCGAGCGGTCAGGCGCAGAGCTAGCTCCTCCTGAGCCGCTGGTTTATCGAACATCAAATGCAAATCGTCGACGACGAGCACGTCACTACCGTCGATCAGGAAGCGAAAGGAATCCATATCGCCAGAGTCAACGCATTGAGCGTACTGGCGACAAAATTCAGAGGCCACCAAGTAACCTTGCCATGGGTTTATCGCCGAAACGGTATGACGGTCGGCAGCGAGTTTGGCAGCAAGATGCAACGCAAGAGCAGTCTTTCCGCTGCCCGTCGCACCGGTCAGCAGAATGGGATTGGTACCAGCAAGAAAACTGGAATCCGAACGACAAACGAACGCCGCGAGCCGGTTCTCGTTACCAGCGATAAAGTAGGGAAGGATCGAACCGGCGACCGCAGCATCGCGTCTGCGAGTGCGCATCGGAGGTCGATCAAGCGAGAACGATTCTACGACCGTATCGGCAAGCGAAGCCAAACTGTCACATCATTATTCGAGTAGACGGATGTGCCGGTCACCAACGGCGGTGACAACTTAGGTAGCCAGTCCGGGCAACGTAGAATATCAGGTTGATGTGGATAAGTCGACAGCAGAACGGTAGTTATCCACATATTCTCAGCGTCGTAAACGCTTGTAGCAACGAGAGATAATGTCTATCGACGCATCAATATCCTGGTCTTCCGTAAACCGCGAGACACCGAAGCGAATCATGGAAGCGACTTCCGCCTCTGACGCGTGCATTGCCCGAAGCACGTGACTGGGGGGACTACTGCCGCTGGTACATGCTGAACCACTGCTACAGGCCACCCCGGCCATATCCAAGGCCATTAACAGGGACTGACGATCGGCACCAATGAAAGAAATACAACTCGTATTGGGTAAGCGCGGGGCAGTATGACCGTGGATGACCAGTTCGGGGAAAAGGCTTAAAAGCGAGTTTTCGAAGCGATCCCGTAGTGCCAGAAGACGCAAACTAGCTTCCGGCAGCAAAGCTATACCTCGTTCCAAAGCAACACACATGGCGACGATCAGCGCCAAGGGTTCAGTACCGGGTCGTGATCCAAGTTGTTGTCGGCCACCCTCTAGCTGGGGAACGATCGTTTCACCGGCGGACAGCCACAAGCCGCCGACGCCTACTGGACCGTGAAACTTGTGTGGTGAGATGCTGACCGCGGTGGCGCCGAGCGAATCCAGTATAAAAGGCTGTTTCGTGATCGACTGTGTCGCATCAATGTGCAGCGCAACATTGGCGGTGCGACACAGGCGGCTGATGCATTCGATTGGCTGGACCACGCCGGTTTCGTTATTGGCCGACATGATCGAAACGGTGGTCGATTCGTCGGCGGATTCGAGCCACTTGGCAAGTACATCGGTAAGCACCACACCATCCGAGTCGACGCCAAGATAGCGTACCGGTCGGCCACGTTGCCGGTCGGCTTGGGCAACTGCCAGCACGCTGGGATGCTCGATTTGGCTGACAATGAGCGGGCCGTTGCCGCCGCGAAGACCGCGAAGGGCGAGGTTGTTAGCTTCCGTACCCCCGCTGGTTAAAATCAGGCGCGGACAACCGGGGTCATTTAACCGCGTGCCCAGACATTTACCAATTCGTTCGACGGAATCGTCCAGGCGACAACGAGATTGTTGGCCGAGTCTGTGTTGGCTGGAGGGATTTAGCGGTCCGCTTCCCAGCACTTGCAGCATCGCGTCGGCGACCACGGGGTCCAAAGCGGTGGTGGCATTGTTATCCAGGTAAATCACTACAGCGACCGCAACAGATTGTCGTCTGGATAGTCCAAGAGTGCTTCCTCAAGTAATTCGTCGGCGAGCTCGGTTTGCTGGGCGGCGCGAGCTTCACGAACCAAAGCAGCATACTGGTCAATCAGGTAGCTATCGATAACCGCGGCGAATGTCGTAGAATCAGCATGCAACATGGCCAGCTCTAGCATTCGCGGGATAAGCACGTACAACTCACGTTGCGCCGTACGCTGTACAATCGGCCACAATATAGCGGCTTGCGGGGGATGGCTATCGCTCCACAACTTCCAGAAACTATCGCTTGTAAGAATCTGTAATTGATCGGTAAGCAATTGGGCGTCAGCAGTGGTAGGATCGGCGATTCCTCGCTGAATAGACACCAGATGCCAATCGGTTGGTTGCCCTGAAGGAATCGAAATTAGCCCCTGTTGACGAATGTAAGTGCCAGCTCTGGATGTGCGAGACGCTCGTTGAACCGGCGTCAGTTGTAGATGAAGTAAAGGAATTTCGTAGAATTCAAACGAACGTTGCTGAAAGTGGCTAGGGGAGAACTCTTCACCAAAAACGTGCCCCTGGACACGGATCACGAAATACAAAATCGCGCTAACCCCCAGTACGGAAATAACGATGACCCACCACCTCAGGCCGCGCAGCCATCCGGTAAATCCGGAACCCTGTGTGCGGCCAGTACCCGGCGGCTGATATTCGTCGCTTGGCAGGCGGGGCGTCGCATGATCGGCAGGAATCGAGGTGGACACGTCAGGGGCAATAGCTGGATGAAGATGAAGGTGAGATCGAACGAAAAAAGTGTCGAACCACCTTTTGGGTTTGTTCCTAAGACATGTCAGTTTACTGCTGGGACGAACCAGTCGAACATACGGCACAACTCGATGGCAATCAAATGGTTTGCAAGGGCACAACGACTGGATCAACAAATGCTCTCGGCCCAAATAGCGATGACGGGTAGGGGTGCGAATGTCCCTGCCAGTATGCTAGAAACAGGCTGGAAAATCGCTGGGCACGGACGGCTGACGCGACCCTATGCAGTTACCAAGCTGGGGTGGCAAAACGTCACTCTGCCAGAAAAATTAGCGACAACGGCCATTTCTGATGATGAAGAGGAGACGTCGGACCGACGAATGCGGCTAGAAGCAGTTTTATTGTTGGCGAAAACACCCCTATCGACACGAAAACTTGCACAGTTGGCTCACTTGGCGGACGGTACCGAGGCTCGTACACTTGTCCGCCACCTGAACCGTTGTTACGACGAGCAAGGCCGAGCCCTGCGAGTCGAACAGGTTGCCGGTGGATACCGATTGTTGACTCGACCTGCGTTTTCAACCTGGTTGGCTCGGCTCGGATATTTGCCTCCAGCCGTTCGGTTGTCGTCGCCGATGATGGAAACGCTCGCGGTAATCGCCTATCGCCAGCCCGTCTCGCGTGCCGATATCGAATCGGTTCGAGGCGTTGCCTGTGGAGAACTGCTGCGGCAGTTGATGGAAAAAGACCTAGCTCGAATTGCCGGCCGTAGCGAAGAGTTGGGAAGACCCTACCTTTACGGTACTACCAAACGTTTTTTACAACTGTTCGGACTTGCCAATCTCGAAACGCTGCCGCCGATGCGGTGGCAATCGTTTCAGAACCTTGACCCCGATACCCCACTTAATCCAGCTCGCGACACAAACGAGCCAGCCGATTCCACCCCCAACGATTTAACGACATCAATGAAGGAGTCTGTCGTGAGCACTTCGCTAGCGTCGGTACTTTGCGAAACCGAACCCTTGTTCGCAAACCATTTTGATCCCTCCGCCGTCGGCATTGCCGAGCCGCTGCATGCATCGCCTCGCGCGATCGATGATGACGACGATGATTTCGATGACGACGACGACGATGATGATGATGATGACGAGGAGGAGGATGACCTCGAAGAAGAAGATTTCGATGACGACTGGGATGACGAAGACGACGTCGAAGAAGAAGACGACGTAGAGGACGCCGATGAAGCTGACGACGACTGGGAAGAAGTCGATGATGCTGACGTTGATGAGGAGGAAGACGAGGATGAAGACGACGAGGAAGAGCCAGACGACGAAGAAGACGAGGACGATGACTGGGAAGACGACGATGACGAAGATGAAGACGAAGACGAAGACGAGTGGGACTGAGCTCCCCTAGTCGTCACCGAGATTGAATAAATGTCGTAGCGCGTCGAGCAGACCGCGCTGGTGCCCCTCAGCCGCATCGTCACGGAGTGATGCGAGTGGCGGGTGAAGCAGCTTATTGATAAGCCGATCGAAAGACTTTTCGATTTCCTTGGAGATAACGCTGTCACAATCGTCGTGTCCCAATTTACTGATCAGCCGTTTCAACTCCTCGGCCTTGAGTTGCTCGGCTTGTTCTCTCAACCTGCGCACAACTGGTCCGGTAGCGCGATGATTTAAATCGCTCAAAAACTGCTGCGTTTCTTCAGCAATAATCTTCTTTGCTTTAGGCCATTCCTTTTCCCGCTCGCGACGATTTTTATCGCAAGCATCTTGCAGATCATCGATCTGGTACAAATAAACACCGGAATATTCGCCGATCGCGGGGTCAATGTCACGTGGGACCGCTAAGTCCAAGATCAACATGACACGTCCCTTGCGCTGTGCATGAAGCGGCGCAAATTGAGCGGAAGAGAGGATCGGTTCTGCTGCCGAAGTCGTACCAACAAGCAGGTCAGCCCGGACAACTTGTTCCTGGAGCGATGACCATGGCGCCGTCTGGACACGATAGGTGTGAGCCAGCGCCTCAGCACGCTCGGGCGAGCGGTTGACCACGCAAACATCGCGTGCGTCGGCCTGGTGCAAGTATCGCAACGTCTCTTCCGCCATCTCCCCAGCACCGCACAGCACGACTCGCTTATCACTGAGCGAGTCGAACACTTCCGGCACGATTTCCCCCACCGCAACACTCGGCACGCTGACTCGGCGGCGATGGATCGAGGTTTCGTGCTGCACACGTTTCGCAGCGCGGTTGGCAGCCTGGAACACGCTATGCGAGAGAGGTCCAGCGGAACCCGCGGTACATGCCAATTCATAGGCCTGCTTCACTTGGGACAAAATCTGTGCTTCGCCCAGCACCATGCTGTCTAAACTGGCCGCGACCGTAAACAAATGTTCGACCGCTTCGCTGCCAACTCGATAGATCGTGTGCTCCAATACCTCCTCAACCGACAACGAATGTTGCTCAGCGATGAAGGTGGCGACATCTTTCCTGTCCAGCTCGCCGCCATTGACCGCAGCTGCGTACAACTCCACTCGATTGCATGTACTCAACAGTACCAATTCACTGGTGGGAAATCGTTGACGAAACGCCGCCAGTGCCGAGGTGACTTGTTCTGTGGAAAACGAAAACCGTTCGCGAAACTCGACAGCAGTATCATGGTGGCTGCAGCCCATCATTTGCAGCGTCATGACGTGGGCACCTGTCCGTGTGAGGAGCCCAAAACGGCCAACATGGTCAAGATCAAGAACCCGAAGCTCGCTAGCGTTAGGTACGCGACTTTGCGCCCGCGCCGGGCTGGCGCATAGGCGAATTCGACAATCGTGGCGGCAACAAGCCACGCAAACAGCAAGCCGCTGAACAACACGCCGCCCTCAGTCCAACCCACGTGGCCCCAGCGGTTGAGGTTCATCACGACGCCGGCAAAGACGCCAATTCCTACCGCAACCGTGCTGACGATTAAACAATGTCGATTCAGTTTCTGAAGTGACTCCAACGTTGGCAAACGCAAAGTCGAACCAGCACGCTTCCGTTTCAGCCGCCAAGACTGGAGCAAGTACATCACACCGGCAAGAAAGCCTATGAGCACCGCCCCCGCTCCCACGGCCATCGCCAGTGCGTGGGCGTTGCGCCACACTTCCGTAGCTTCGGTGCGCGAAAACGGTGCTCGATCTCGCATCGCGACCGCTAACAGGATCAGTCCCAAGATGACCGGTAGAAAGAAAAAGCTGACAATGGTGTCAGGGCGCCTCAGATAAAACACCAAAAAGCAAACGGTCAGTCCGAACGCCAGCAGCAACGACCAATCCAACCAAGACGCCAGCAAGCCTAGCTCGCCGCTGGACTGGTCGACGGTTACACGAAAGGCCAAGTACGCAAGATGCGTAAACAGACCGATACTGGTCATGGCGATCACCGCCAGCCCGCGGCCGGGGACGCGACCGACCAGGCGTAGCAGTTCCAAAACCAACACGATTAAGTAGCTGGAAAAAAAGCAAGTGACTGTGATCTCGCGAAAAATAGCGAGCATGAGTTCTCGTTCAGTGCGATCGGGTTGGCGGGTTCGTTGCCAGCAGCCGCTGCAAAGCCGCTGCCTTATTGGGAGCGATCCAGCGCTGATGCGTCAGGGACAACGACGCAGCATGCAAATCTCCACTGGCTAGATGCACCAGTGTACTCACAGTAGCTAGGGCGATGTTCCGTTGGGCCGCGTTGACCAACGATAGGTCCGCGCGGCAACGGCGACAGGTATCCGATGCCGTTTGCTGGGCGGCACAAACCGGACAGGCAAGTGAGCGAGTAATGTCGTTCATGTTAGAACTGCACTTTAGGTGAGTTGTGAGGATAAAAGTTTTCGTCAGGCAGCCAAGAATAGTAGGCGTTCAAGTCGGTCGCGGATTTTTGCTTGGTCGGCGGCGTTTTGCAGATCGCTCAAAAATTCACTTCGCAGCATTTCGCG
>JBGSIA010000028.1:0-22092 GCA_041751935.1 Pirellulaceae bacterium
TCGTTGACTTAACGTCAGCGAGAATCGGGTCCACGGTAAGCTGTAACAGATGTAACCAGCTAAATTCTTGCCCATTCTGCGCTACGTATAAGTGATGGAGGCGACGTAGCCTCCGTCACTTCTTTTCCAACAGACGGAGGCGTGCGATTTCGCATGTGGTGCAGATTCAGACTCAGGTCCGAGACGCTACGGCGGTCCGGCCGGGTGCAAACGACTTGGGCTCGATGAGCCAGTCGATGATGAAACGAGGTTGTTCGCAATGTTTGATTGGGCGATTCTGTAACGTCTATCGAGCAACATCCGCGACCGCGATGTCCGTTTGCTCGTATCGACTTGGTAGTCGTACAACCAGAAACACAACGGCCACCGCGAGTAATGCGACTACAACTGACTGTCAGTAGCGAGCGATTAGCTTCATGCCAAAAAACACTCAGTCGGGAAACGACAAAGGTAGCCCGTTGGCGGCCAAGAACCTTTGACTTAAGAGTCCGCCCGATCCGCCGCTCAGGTTGACCGCCTTGTTCGGCGGTTTTCGGGTCAGCGTTCGTAGAGCGAGGCCATCTTTGTGAAACTGCGGACATCATCGACAAGTTGGTCCGCGAAGACTTCGATTTTCAGTTTTCGATCTTCGATCAACTGGGTAAGCAGCGTACCAACAAACCGTTCTCGGCCATTCACCATCATCTTGCCGGTTCGGCTATCGACAAGCGGCATGATGAGGCTGTATTTCACGAGACCGTCGCCGACGCCGATCGTGGCGGGATCAGGCGAGTTGCCGCGAACGGCGAACTGGCGGGCGCGCCCGTCAAAGTCGCCGATGGAAATGATGACTTGCGACGGATCGATGTGGTGGTAGGCGAAGGTAAGATGTCCGACCCAGTAGTCCCAACGGCGATTCAAACCTGCGTAGCCGCCAGTCCCCTCGCGATACCAGTTACCCACTAATTTGCCGTCGATGTCGTAGTCGATTCTTCCGCCCCACGGCTTCACTTGGCGCGCGTTGAACGACAACAGTCTCGTCCGTAACGGCTCGTCGATGTAGTCGAAGGGATCGACTAGGTGCGGTTTCTGTGGATCACGATTTAAAAACTGATCGAGCACCACAAAGCCCTTGGCCGTCACGGTCGTATCGACCAGGGCAAAGTCAAATGTGACCCCACCGCGTACCTTGCCGATGACTTGCCCGGCCTTCACCGGAATCCGCACATTGAACGGCTGTCCTGGCTTCAATTCGCTGCCAACTTGCTTCTGAATCAACGGATCAAGTTCGACCAGGTGATCGACGTAGCTCCAACAGGTCGCCGCATGTTCTAAGGTGACCTTCAAATCGACTGCGCGGTCAAAAACGGTGGGATCGGGGTTCCCGCCGACTGCGTTGGGTCGCCATTGAATGACGACGATGCGGCCGTCGGCCACCGCCAGTACGTCGTAGAGTTTGTCCTTGTCCGGCGACTCTTTCGCCACAAGGTAGAGATGATCTGTGGGCGTCGTATGACCGCTGGCCATCATCCCCATTGGGTTGATGCGGTTGATGTCCTCGACCCGTAGCGGGAAGTTGGCCAGCTTCACCGGTCCCTTGCCTTCCGCCTGCCCGCGGCTCCATTGTCGGTTAAGTTGCTCGGCGTTTGTCTTGGGCCGATTGAATTCCTGTGACTTGCTGAAACGCGTCGAAGCGATCAGGGCGAAGATCAGCAGGACAGCGATTCGAAGACTCTGCATGAGCGCCTCCTCAAGACGAAATGACTTTTCGAGCTTGCTTGTCAAGGAACATAGAAAACGGGCAAGGTGCATCCGTTCGCCGAACGAACGAATAACAAACTATCCCGAGCGTAGCCGTGGGATAGTTTGGCCGTTGAACTGAGACGCTTGGCTAAACGATCGTGAGGTCACGCTGGGGCTATGCGGATTCTGTTGAAGCCGCGTTGGTAGTGACTCAGTTTAGGGTACGGGGGAGAGTGGTGGCAACCGAAAGGCGTCAATGGCGAGTGATTTGAAGCGGGATTATTGTAGCAGTTGTAGCGATTGCATTGGCGGTGTTTTCGATGCGATTCGTAGTTTCCTCGTTCCAGGTTGATGAGCCCATTCCATTCGCATGTGGACTGCCAAGTTGTGACTTTATCGAATAAAAGAGCGTACGCATTAGCCGCTCTCGATCCATTCGGGAGTGCGAGGGTTTTCGATCCATGACGGTCATGCCCGGGAAGAGATAACTGGCTGGCCGAACGATCTTCCAATACGTTCGCATTTCCTCCAAGAGCCTCGGCGAGATCGGCACGTAACGGTCTTTGCCTTCCTTGCCGCCATTGATTTTAAGTTGCATGTGGCCTGAGTCGACGTCCGGTAGCATGAAGTGCGTGGCTTCGCTGAGTTTCAGGTCGGCGGCGTACGTCGTCAGCAGCACGGCTCGATGATTGGGGTGGGTGACACATTAAATCAGATCGTGGACTTCGTCTTGTCCGAGTACGGTGGGCCGCTTCTTGGGTCGTTTGCCGAACCGGATCATCGGGACCGCCCAGTCACGCGGGATGGTGACGCTGTAGAGGAAACGTCGAGCGCGCAAACGGCCTGGTTGAATTGGCTCCAGGAAGATTCGTTGACTTGGATCATCCAGAGTTGAAACTCGCGGATCTCCTACGGCCCCAGGTCTTCGGGGAGCTTGCCGAAGTGTTTGGCAACGCGATCGACATGGTAGGTGCACGAATCAATGGTTCTGGCGGCGAAATTACGCACGAGCATGTCTTCGGCCATGCAACGAGTGATGGTTGTTTGACGTTTGCGATACTTAGGGTGAGAGAACACGTGGTTCGGGGTGTTACTGACAGTTTAGTGATTCGACCCAGTCGGCGGGAGGGACTTGTTCAAACTGACCCGTTCGACTTGTTGTCACGGCCGATTCCCCCAGTTGTGCTGTAATGGTTGTGATTTCCGATGGTCACCGCAAGCAAATTCCGAGGCACGCGAAATGGACCTCCACCCAGATGAAAACACTTGACTCTAAGTGTAAATGTGACTTGTGCCAACGTTACCGACGACTCGCCAATGCCCAACATCCAAAGGACGTGCCTTGCAACGCTGCAAACGAACGGCCTTGCTTGCCGATTAAGTTGACGGCGAACCGAACAAACAAATCATTGACTCCGAACTGCGGCACCAATAGCAGCACCGATGTTGGCACCTTGGTTGCCACCAACTGCACCGCCGATGGTTCCACCCACAATCGCACCGCGCTGTTGTGAAGGGGTACCGTAGTAATAGCCATTCGTAAAGCCATTGCTATAGCCGTTGCCGTATACTTGAGGGTTGGCATAACTGGGCCGATAACTTTGATAGGCACTGCCATACACGTTTGGCGCACTGTACCCGCGATAACCGCTACGATATCGCGTCTGTGGTACCACATAAGCACCTGGGTAAGACTGCGAGTAACGATAACTCGGCTGCGAGTAAATCGTTGGCGCAACGACGCGATTGCTTCGATACACGGGCTGGTTGCCGTAGTAGGTTGGCGTACCGAACTGCACCGAGACTTGAGCCTCAGCCGTTTGGTCAGTCGACTGGGCAAACCAACATACCGAAGCAATGGTGAATATGAAAATGTACTTTGGGACTGACATCATGGGTCTCTGTAAATAGGATAGGTTGTAGGCGCTTTGATTACGCCAGTGAACTGAGCGATACAGTTGAAGCAAACGCTATGCCATCCTGCCTGGAACTTACCCAACCGTGCGAAGTCAGTGCTTTCAGATGGTGTGCTGTGTTCAATTACCTTTTTTTGAACACTGCATCGGCCGATGCAGTGTTGATCACAGCAGGGATCGGAAAGTTCATGGTTGGTGTTTAGCTTGAGCGACATCTTAGGCTGGGACCGCCCAATTTTCGATTGAGCGAATTGCTGATGGTGAGCATGCCATCGCGAGTTGCCTCACCATCAAGTCGCCGGGAGTTGGCACGCCACAGCAAGCGATTGTCCGCATCGATTTCCTAAGCGCGAGGATAGCGAACATTGGACGCTTGTCGCCAAGTCGCCGATGTCACAATCAACCGCTGCATCGGTTTTAACTTCCAGCCGCCTTCTTTCGTCGTGGCGGTATAACAGTCAAGACATCGCTGAACCCGACGTGGAGCAACCGTGGCGGACCCGACTGCGGGCGATAGGAGCGTTGGATCGTCGCCTCTCGTCTAGGTCAGAGGGAGTGTCGGATCTTCACTCGCCGGTCCACCTGAGCGCAGTGGCAATGTGGGAGTGTCCTCTACCGCCGTAACGCGTTTCATCCGGTCGTGGTTAAGAAAGAACTCTCGCAGCGAGTCAGCCAGTTTCGGGTTCTTTCCAATGAGAGCAAATCGATCAAGCCCCTGGCCGCTTTTCTCCGCTTTGAGGTATTTGGCAATCAGCAAATCAAGTGGGTCGGAGCCTTCGCTATCTTCGGATATCCTTTCGCGTGTCTGACTGGAAGGATGATGGCCGGTATTTCAATGAGCCCTTTTCTAGCAACTTTCCTCGCGCCGATCCACAATTCGACGGAAACTTATTCGACTCCAAGTTCCGCGTGTGTTGTATTACCCTTCGATCGTTATCCGATGACTCTGACGTGGGCACCGACAGACCAACTCGTAGCCGACCTGAATCTTCATCGCCAACGGCTCGCTATCAAAACAAAAGGGTATCACCACGCGAGCGTAGCACGCTGCGTTCCCAGCGATAAGGTTATTCTTTCCGTGTGTAGACTTGTGGGTACATGAAGCTGGGTTCTTCGTGAGGGCACAGGTACATGAAGCGTTCGGAGAGCCGGCGATTGACGTCCATCAGGCTCATGCTGATCTCCACCGGTGCCTCTTCCGTCGGGCGAAACACCAGCGTTGCCAGCCAGTCGCTTGTGTCGGTCGGCACAATGGACTTGGAAATCAGTTCGCCCCGCACGAACGACGCATCGATGGAAATTGTGCCGTCGCACATCTGCTTCACTGCTGCGCCTGCAAAACGAACCGTCAGCTTGATCGTGTCGTTCGCTTTGCGATCGACCGAAAAATTTGTGGCCCGGGCGGCATAGGTCTGATCGGGGCGATCGCCGGGAAAGAACAGCACATCGTACTGCAGTTTCATCGGCTTGCCGACCTGTGGCTTCTGATCGGGAATCCAGTACGCCGCGATGTTGTCGACGCCCTCGTGCGCCCCGGGCAATTCCAGTACTTCAATGGCACCCTGTGGCCAATCAGCACTCGGTTCAATCCACACGCTGGGGCGTTTATGATAAAGGGCGTTATGATCGTCGAAGTGGTAGAACGCGCGGTTTCGCTGCAGCAATCCAAACCCACGCATTCCGTCAACAGCGACGCGAGTGACGGAGGGATAACTTTGGCGAGCAAAGGCACGCCAGATCCAACCGTCATTTTCGGTTTGAATCAGCAAACCGTCGGCATCATGGACTGCCGGACGCTGATCCAATGGCGGTCCTTCCAGCCCATCGCCCCATATCCACATGCTAGTCAGCGGCGCGAGGCCAATTTTTTCAGGAACCGTACGAAAGTAAAGTGTGCAGCGAACACTGATCCGAGTTTCTGCCGAACCGGGTGTTAGTTCGAATTCGTACGCACCGCAAACCGTCGGGCTGTCCATCAACGCTAAGACTTTGAGTGTCTGGTCAGTAGCCTCTGAGCCGGTCTCGAGTTGAGTCGAATTGGGTTGAGGCTTTGTAATCCAAAATGCCTTGAAATAAGGGAATTCTTCGTCACGAGGCAATCCGATATTCACCGCTAAACCGCGTGCCGAGGTTCCATAAACCGTTTCACCGCTGCGAGCGCGAAAATAGCTTGAACCCAGGAAGGTCAACATTTCCTGCGCGTCGCTGTAGCCGGGAAATCGCCCGGCGATTTTAACGCCCGCGTGTCCAGCATCCTTGAGCGAATCGAGCTCAGCGAGAGGAATCCCGTAGTGATAGTCTTTTGGACTAAAGGGAATTTCACTCACTCGATTCTGATCAATTGTAAAAAGCGACACTCGATCGCGCTGCACAAAACCGCGATGAAACATCTCTAAACTGAAAGGCGAGTCGCCACCCCACCAAACACCGCGTTCGGGTCGAAACCGAATCTCCCGATACTGTTCATACTGGAGCTTCGCGAGCGGTTCGGGCATTGCCGCGCGGGGTACAAACGGTTGTTCTGCGGTGGCTCGGGCCAACTGACCAAGCTCCTCCATCGATGTCACCATGGACATCGATGGATCGGTTTTAGCGGAGTCAATCCTCTCGGCAACCACGTGAGTGGGAACAATGGTGCTTAAGATCATGACTGAATAGGCTACGAAGAGGATACGTCGCATTGGAATACTCCCAGGCCGCACGATAACAAAGTTGGACCGAGCTTTAGGCAACAATTGCGCCGTTGGATCATCGCGGGACGCCACTAATGCAGCTGGCGTCTGCAGGCCAGCGAGAGAGTGTCAAACAGCTGGCCGCTGCTGAATGAAACCGGCCAGTATCTACGCCATAGATGACGCTGGATGACGCATAAAAAGAATTCCGGAGATTCCCCTATTAAGGGTTCTCTGCCATCAGTAGCGAGTTTGTTTGTATCAATTCCGATCAGATCGGAACCGATCAAGCCGGTGTGCGAATTGTAATCGTTCACAAAGATGAATCGGCCGTAGACCGCATCGCCCAACGCGGCGTGCTGACACATCGATGAGTGGCTGATTGGCGGTCGGGTTGCTTCAATCGCGTGCGTTCTGTGCCGTCCGTACCCGAACGAATGCTGACGAACTCGCAATGATCGTAGCATTCGCAAAGCCTAATCAGGAAAATATTCCATCTGCAGAAGGCCGTAGTCTCTTCCGTAGGCGCGGCTGACAGGTATCGCACGGCACCCTAGGTCGTGCAGGTACCTTCAAGTATTCATAAATCGGTCGAATACGATCGATTCCAAGCGATGCTTCCTGACTACTTGGCACAACCTTTGTTGGTTAGCTAAGTCGTCACGCTGCAATTTGCGTCACCACGTAGGAAGCTCATCCATCAAAGGATCTTTTCTGATGACCACGACATTCCCATTACAATCAACCGTTTTAAAGTTAGTAGTCGACAAGCAACGGATGAACCAGCGCATTCGCTCCTATCTATGCCAAGGTGGGATGTCGCCTGAAGCGGCCACTCAAGAGTGCCTTATGATTACTGAACAGGTATGGGAGACAGCCCGCGATCAAAACGAATCGCAATTGCTGAGATCTGCGCTAGCGATTGCGATCAACCGGCTCATCGGCGGAGGCTTGGCGGTGGAGCATGACTTAAAAGCTGCACCGCCGGAAGTGAGATGCGCAATGAAGCCCGCCCCGAGCTACCGCGTCGTGAAGTGTCTTCGCTGGACCGCTAGGAAGAAGTAAGCATCCAAAACATGAGCCACGTTCATACAGTCCCCCTCGAAGCGCGGACCAAATCGATCCGTCTGCTCGTCACGGTGGCCACGGCAATTGTCACCTTGGCTGCAACCGCCAGCTACATTGCCGTCTCGGCCGGCGACAGCGGTTTGAACATTTTTCAGACGTTAAGCGTTCCGCTGTTTGCCATCCTGTTCGGCTGGATCGCGTTTTCGTTCTGTTTGGCAACCATCGGTTTTGTCGTCCTGGCCCGTCGACCATCGCAGCGGGGAGGGAGTCGTGAAATCGTCAGCCGAATCGCAGCGAAACAACTGTCATCGAGCAAGCGCACCGCGGTCTTGATGCCAATCTACAACGAGTCGCCTCAACGTGTTTTTGCGGGTGTGCAAGCCATGCTTCTATCGCTTCGCGCCCGCGGTGTAGGCAACGAATTTGAATTCTACATTCTAAGCGACAGCACCAATCTCGAAACGTGGCTTCAGGAAGAAGTTGCTTGGGCGAACCTTGTGGAATCGCTCGATGCCGGAGACTGTGTGTTCTATCGTCACCGCCCCATGAACACTTCCCGAAAGGCCGGCAACATTGCCGACTTTGTCGAGCGGTGGGGCAGTCGACACGACTTCATGATTGTATTGGATGCCGACAGTTTAATGTCGGCAGCGACGATGCAGGCGATGGTCGCGCGCATCAGCGCAGACGAGCGTCTGGGAATCTTGCAGGTCCCCCCCGTTCCGATCGGCCGCAATTCGCTGTTCGCACGACTGCAACAATTCGCTGCCTCGGTTTACGGATCCATTTTCGTTCAGGGTTTTTCCGTGTGGGCCGGCAACGAAGGGAATTATTGGGGTCACAACGCGATCATTCGTGTCGAAGCGTTTCGTCGACACTGCGACCTACCGGTTTTGCCGGGTAAGTCTCCGCTGGGAGGCGAGATTCTGAGCCACGATTTTGTTGAAGCGGCCCTGATGGTGCAGTCAGGGTGGAAGGTCCTGGTGGACACAGATCTCGACGGCAGCTACGAGGAGTGTCCGACCACCCTGGCCGATTATGCGAAGCGTGATCAACGCTGGTGCCAAGGCAATCTGCAACATGCAAAACTGCTCTTTGCCGAAAACTACCGGCCTCTCAGCCGGCTGCACTTTACATGCGGAGTAATGTCCTATCTGGCATCGCCGCTGTGGATGCTGTTCACAGTACTGTGTATCGCAGGCACGATCGTCGACTCGGACAGCGCCGGTTCGTCGGCGGGACCGCTCACAGTGCCCGGTGCTTTAATGATTTTCAGCATGACGATAGCTCTGTTGTTGCTGCCGAAGCTGTGGAGCTTGATGCTGGTTTCAAAAAATCGGCGGCGCGTATCGCTGCACGGCGGGTTACTCCGGCTGTGGGCCAGCGCCGTCCTGGAAATCGTCGTCTCGGTGCTGCTTTCACCTATCATGGCGGTTTATCACACCCGCTTTGTGATCGCGGTGCTGCGAGGCACCAGTGTACGGTGGAATTCACAACAACGCGATGAACAGGGCGTCGGTTGGCAGGACGCGACGAAGCAGTTTATCGGCCTGACCCTCGGCGGGCTTCTCGTCTCGGGGCTACTGCTCATTTTTACGCCGTCACTGTCTGGTTGGTTCTCTCCCTTGATGTCCGGTGCGATGTTGTCGATTCCGCTCTCAGTCGCCTTGGGAAGCCGACGCGCCGGAGAGTCGCTGCGCCGCGGCGGCTTGTTGTTGATTCCAGCCGAAACTCACCCTCCGAAGGTTTGTCGTTACCACCGGGTCGCTTTACAGGAAAGCAAGCAGGCGTTACCGGCGATCCCATCGCTCAACTGGTTTGAGCAGGTTATCCACAGTCCCAGGATCTTCGCTATTCACAGTGCCATCCAACGTTCCACTGCTTCGCATACCGCCATGCCGCGCCACCAGTCCAAAGCAATTGAAGCCGCTTTTGCAGCCGCCGGTGCCGAAGGAATTCCTGCAGCACTGCGGTCCGCTTTGCTGGCTGATCATGAAACCCTGAAAGCTCTGCATCTGGAAGCTCAGCTTTTCTCGTAAGGTGTAACCGGCGCTCCGCTGGTTGGCGTTGGCGGTTGATTGGATTGGCGTAAACAAAAAGCGGTGCGCCAGCCACGATTCGAATGTTCAAATATCCGCTTCAAAAAGGCAATGAGGCCGCCACGTCCGGGGCTGGGAACCCGGAATCCGGCGGCAGCTTGATGACCGGAAGTCCAATCCAGAATGAGGACTACAGTTTTCGGTTTAGGTTGCCGGCAAACTGGTGTGCTTCCTTCAAAACAATCCGGCCCGAAGGCGCAGCCCACTATCATGGCGCCGATTGGGAGGTACAAGGATTCCGGATTACCGCCCCATTGGATCCTTGTCGGTGACGACGTTCACAGGGACGGCTGAACCCGCATGTGGCGGTTCGACTGGCTTGAACAGCATCACCATCGCCGCGCCCGTGGCGGCCAGGATCAGACCGAGAAAGAACCGCCAGTCCGGCAACGTCCGGGCGGGATGGAAGTAGGTGATCGTCACCACCGTATTGATTATCGGCGCACCTGCAAACACCAGCGGCGCGACGTAGATGGCTGCTCCCGGGCCGCCCTTCGTCACCGCGAAGATCACACACAGTGCTCCCATGGCGCCCGCAGTTCCCGCCGCGAGGCCCCACAGGCACGAAGCGAGTTTGAAGTTCGGCGTCGCGCCCGCTTTGACCGTTGGGTCCGAGTTCAACACGAATATGAGCAGCGCTGGCACGAGCACCGCCACTAGAAAATAAGCCGCGCCGACAAACATAAACGCACGCAAATTGCTGCGGAATTCAACCGCGGCACGATGCACGACGGGGACGTACAATCCCCAGGCACAGGCCGCCAAGGCGACATACAAATACAAAATTATCCATCTGTTCATAAAGAGGGCCTTCCAGAATATGGACTGTTCATTGCGGGATCGGGACGAGAATTGCGGCGACTCTCACCGAGAGACCCCGGTTTGCAGCGCGGCGTGGTTCGCCGTTCAGCAGCCGCGTCGCCGGAGGCGCGAGTCGTTCATTCTTATACGTCTTGCAGGCATTCGAGGCAAACCCGCCTCCAATTATCACCCTGTAGCGTCAGCCGTATCCGCTGAACCCTTCTTGACACGCGAACATCGCTACTTTGGAGACAAAGTCTTGAGCGCCGCCACCAGTTCTGTGAATGTTGACGCCCGCATGACCCGTTCAAGGCCCTGCGGCTCTCGAAACGTGTGCGCGATGTCTGCCGAAAGTTCGAGTTGTGCTTCCGGATCGGAGCGAGGCGTGACCAGCAAGAATACGATGTGTGCGGGTTGACCATCGGGAGCATCGAAGCTGATCCCCGCATCGGAAATGCCAACGGCGACGACCGGTTCGCCGATGTCGGCAAGCCGAGCATGTGGGATCGCGACACCATGCCCGATGCCGGTCGCCGCAATTTGTTCGCGTTGCCAGGCCAGCCGTTCGATGGCGTCGGCATCCAAGCCGCTCTGCTGCGCCGTGACGGTTGACAGTTCACGAATGGCATCCAAACGGGACTCTGCCTTTAAATCTCGCACGAACAGCTTGGGAGAGAGATACGACAAGAGCCGGTGGGGTTTCGGCCGCCTGAGTACCCACCGCATCAGTGGTCCGCTGAGAGCGGACGTGAGAATCGCCATCACGACCAGCGCGACGAAAAGCCGCTGACGAATAATGCCTGCCTCGAGTGCCAGAGTTCCAAGGATAATCTCCATTGCTCCGCGGGCATTCATGGCGAAGCCGATGGCCCACCGTTCGCGAGAGGGAAAACCACCCCAGTAAGCGCCCAAAACCGCCCCAAGGAGCTTCCCTGCACAAGCCAGCATGCAAACAAGCAGGACCAACGATGTGTCGAAGTGAGTGAGGAAATTTACCTTGAGGCCGATACTGGCAAAAAACAGCGGTGCGAAGACGAACGAAACGAAATCGTCGATCATCACCCGGGTGCGTTCCTCTAGGTGTGTTGAGTCACCGAGCGCAATTCCAACGAGAAAGGCCCCAAAAATGGCGTGGATGCCGATAAACTCTGTCAGGGCAGCACCGAAGAGTCCCATCGTGACGGCAAAGCCGACAACCCCTCCGGGATAATGCGTGTAAGCCTGTAGCATCGGCAGCGCCCGGTGCATCAGCCACCGTCCGACTGTGAGGGTGAGCACCGCGAAAAGTAACGTCAGTAGAAGGATGAATCCGATGCCAAGTCCAGAACCATGAGTACCCATCATCCCCAGAATCAATGCAAAGATCGTCCAGCCAATGAGATCGTTGAAGATCGCGGCGCTGATGACGACCATCCCCAGATCGGTCCGGTACAAGTCGATATCCATCAGCGTCTTGGCGATGACGGGAAGCGCGGAGATGGCCATGGCGGTGGCCAGAAACAGAGCGAAGATGACCGGATCAGCATCGATCTGGCGTCCCAGCGCTCGCGGCATCACGACCGCGCCCAGAAGGCCGAGGGCAAAGGGAATGATCGTCCCCAAAAAGCCCACCTTGAGCGCGGCACGACCTTGTTTCCAGACAACGGACAAGTCGACTTCCATTCCCGCCACGAGCAGGAACAGGACGATGGCCAATGAGCCGATGCCATCCAATACGAGGGCGTTGGGCCCCTCTCGTGGAAATAGAAACACCTGAATGTCCGGGGCCAGCCAACCGAATACCGTCGGCCCCAGGAGCACGCCGGCCAGCAATTCGCCGAGTATCGCTGGCTGATGAAAGCGTCGTGCCAGTTCCCCCAACAACCGGGCCATGCCGATCAACAGCGCCAACGACAGGAGCATGATTCCCAGTTGTGTCGGTTCAAGCGTTCGCAAAACGGTTTGTTCTCCTAGTCAGGTATTGTCGCTTCATCATACCCGTGCGTTCTGAAGACAGGTAATGCGATGGCCGTAGTCCGGTTCTTCAGTACAACGGTTCCCTGTTTGTCAGTTGTGTCATGATGCGCTTTGACCGGATCGAGCACCTGCAGCCTTCCGAGTCTCTCTCAGCCCGAATGTCATCACCGCGTTCTCGTTATGGTGGCCCCAATGGTTGTTTGCTATTGGTGGACGATCGTAGGCCATTTGCAATGAAAAGGCAAGAACCGGACGCCGCAACGGAACGATGGGCGCAACAGTATGGCGAACAATCATTCAGAAACGAATCGGCGACTCTGGGACAGTGATTCCCGGTGAGTGTCAAACGTTTGGTTTTTCCAGTGTTTTCGCGACATGGAAATGCTAGCACGTCGCGACGAATTAGGCAGTTCTGGGTGGGGGCGCCAGACGATGGTTGGTGATAGACAATGTGGCCTCCACTCAAGAGGCCAGCATGACAAACCAGAGCAATTTACCCAAGCCGCGACGCGGCTTCTCCGCCGACGCATTGATAGAAGCTTTGCGGCGAAGATTCCGAGACGTTCCCGATCGCCGACGGCAAGCTTCGTGAGAGTACTCTTTGAGCGACACGCTCATGAGTGCCTTCGCCATGTTCGCTACCAAAGAGCCATCGTTGCTATCGTTCGAAGATCTGCTCGGTGCGAAACCAGGCGATCATCAACACTTGTTTGAGCAAGTCATCGCAAATATGGATGAAGACAATTGTCGAACTGAAACCCAGCAAGTTGCGTCGGCCAAGCAGAAACATGGTCATGGCAAGCAGAACTTAACGACGGTGCTTGCGTTGCTGATGTTCTTGGCTTTCGCGGTGGATCAGATCCAGGAAGCTTGTTGCGGACTTTTCAACGCGGCGGTGGAGCGTGCGGGGCGTCGAATTCGATTGTGGAAATCGATCCGCAGCCACCTGCGTCACTTCGAGTTCGGCAGCTTCGTGGATTTATTTCTCGCGATTGCTTCGGGTCGTCTGTGCAAGCCACCGCAAGTTTCCTGAACCGATGCAAGCGAAACGTCGTCTCCATTGCAGTTGCGGAGTTCCGCGAGAGGCTGAAAATGCGCCCTGACGCCATCAGAAACCTCGAAAATGATCCTGAATGACTCACTCTCACGCCGAAACCGGACTGGATGTCCGGCGAAGAGCAAAGTTCGTTCTCTCAAAACAAGGAACGTCGCACTCCTGATGCCAAAACACCGAAATGTCAGCCATCACCGGGAACTGCTGGGAACCTTCCGTTTCACTCAGGCTCTCCTCCTCCAATCTTGAGTAGGCGTATTTTGCAGCCTCTATGAAACCAGGAATTAACGAATCGAAGTTGTCGGTCAGCCATCTTGCCGCGTCCACTGGCGGTTCTTGGTCATCGGATGAATCGACATCAATACCGCTATAATTGCTTTCCGGCTGGGATAATTCGGCACCAGAGAGGATGTCTTTACGCATCGCGTCAACATCGTGAGGGGACGGAACGCCGCCTAGCGTTCCTAAAAATTGCTGCATCATCTTCGCACGTGGGTCGTTCGGATTGTTTAGTATTGCATCGGTAACGGCTACCATTCAATACGCACCTGATCGCGAACTTTAGTGCACGACTTGGTTATTTGGCGATTTCGTCAGCGGGTCGAATATTTCGACGAGCAAGCAAAGCACTGTGGATTATTGTAAAGCCGACGATTGGATACCATTACAGTCCACAGTGTTGAATCGGGCCATTCGAAATGACGGTAATAAACTCCCCAAGTATCGCCGAAGCCTTGTACTCGCGGCAATGGGGCTCCCCCAAAGCCGATGATGCTACCACGATATGGACCGTACTCAGAGTCATTGAAGATCACTACTCGAGAATCTAGGTCACGGTTCCAAACGCTGACATGTAGCGATTCCCCTAGTGACGGGCACCGCCTCCAGAGGGTCACAACGAAACCAGCAGCAAAAATACTCACGAATAAAGCCAGCAATAACAATGAGCCAAATCGGCCAAGCCAAAAGGTACGCTGGATCAGCGTGTATTTTAGCGTCCCATTCAGCGGCGTTGTGTGCGGCACATTCTAGCCGTGACGCATAATCCGGCTTTCCATCAATTACAAATCCGTTCGCAGGGGCAGCCAGGCAAATGTTTGCGATTCGCTGGCGGTCTTTCCATTCGCCCTAGCAAAACGTGTTGCCTGTGTAGTATTTGACCAGCCTTTCAACGTTCGTTGGTAACGACTCCATTCATTCGCCGCGTGAAAACGAAGAAGCGTCCAGTCCGACCGCGAGGTCTATACTGATTGCCGGTTCGCGCGACAATAATTGAGCAACCTCGAGCATGGTGTGGCCGCACCAGCTATGCCCGACAAGAATGAGGTGGTCGAACCCGGATTGAGCGTAAGCGAGGCGAATTGAGTCAGCGATCGCCTTCGATCCTGGACCTTGTTGCTTGGTAAATTGTCCGGCAGATGTTCCATTCCAGTTAAAGAATTCAGTTTTACAACCGCATTGCTCTAAATCGACCATCAGTTGGTAGACGCCGCTGTTCCCAGTTCCACGAACAGCTTTTTTGTGGTTTGCTCGGCCGTAGCGTCAGATCGAAACCCCGAGATCACGACAACAAGTGCAGGTCGACCGTTCGCCGAAACCGACGTCCGCTGAGAACCGTTTCCGCTCAGCAGCAAAATGAGCAGCAAGGTTAGTCGATACATCTTGAGTCGGGAACGAATTCTATCGACGAACGTTGGAAATCACAGGGCGGCGGGAGTTCACCATCCACTTCGCGATGCCAAGTCCACCGCCACTCCGGGTGAGTAGAACAAAGTCTTTCGAGTTTAGCATACGCGATCCTTTCTCTGTTTCCCATCGGTTTCCTTTGCTGGGTGCCATGGGCCGTGATGCTTGCTCGATTGAATGCTTTGAACCCTCCCAGAACCAGACTTGCACCGTTAACGCATCCAGCTCCCAGCCGTCACCTGTCACCGATCTCATGTCAGGGACGGCGGTTGAGTGGTTCTTTTGGAAACGCCCGACGCCGTCCTCCGGTGGACGGCATTGTTATCCAAATCGACATCGTCATCCCACCAAGTGGGGCCGCGTTCGCCTAGAGCAACTTTCGCTGCCTTGGCCAATGCTCTTGCTTGCTTCATGCCCTCAATGTCGCCAGAGCGTTCCACATCGCGAACATCCCGACAAGCGTGCATCAATTCGTTTACCAACCGTTGATGCAGCGATTCGTCTAAATACGGATTGGTGCATCGCCACAGACGACCGCGATGAACGAAGTAGCGACCGTCAGGCGTTGTCGGATAGCTCATCGCTTTTTTTGCTAATCAAAGTGGACGAGGCTACGAGCCCCAAGAAATCGTGATACGACGGGACTTGTTAGCTGGTCCACTACGGCACGCTTGAGCAATCAAGTTTGCATCTTTTGTGCCGTGACCTTTTTCGTTGGCGCAACCGTTTCTCGTTCACGAGCTGTCTCTCAGCACCAGGTTGTCGTGTCAACTCTCGGTTTCGTAAAGTCGCTTTGGTCACAGTTGCTGGGCACGCAGGATTGGTTGCGGCACGAGCAATAGTCCACCGCAGGCGAGATCATGGCAAGGTAAACAAACGGGTCGTCGTGACCGGTGAGAAACATCGCTCAAAACGCAGCGTTAGAGCCACTTTGATCGCCACCGATCTTGCGCTACCGGACCAAGCTGATCGTCTTGGTGAAGTGCTTGAAAACCAATCAATCAAGTCGACACGCTAGTGCCGCGAGAACGAAGTAACCTTGCTTGGTAACCCGCTGCGTAAGCGAGGGAAATTGCTGAAATCGCTCGCTTACGCGTCGGGTTACGATTAGTTTAAGCAGCCTCAATTCGTTCTCGCGGCACTAGTCAACAACGCTGGCTTATCAAGCTGGACCGAAAATGTCGGTCTACTACGCCACTAAAACTTACGTTCTTTCGTTAACTGAAGGACTTCGAGAAAAAGTAGTCCGCCACGAGCTTTGTGCCAGATGCATTGGTTACTGGCGGAGCTCAATCGCTGGCCTGAGTTTCAACCCGCACGGGCGCTCAGCACGACGTTGTTACCTTCGTCGCAGCTCCGCCGGATGCCAAAATCGATTGCTAGGCACTCTTCGTACGAAACGTTCATTCTCTATCCAAAACCGGTTTTTGACCCGGCGCACCCTAACTCGTTGTCCTGCTCGCGTCAACTGCGCCCTCATTGACCGGCGGGCGGTTTCAAAGCTCAAGCTTGTTTCCCTCAGGGTCGATGGCCCAGCCAAACTTCCCGTAACCGGACTCTACGACCTTCTCGTCGACCTGTACGCCTTCAGCGAGCAGGACAGCCAGCAGAGCATGCAGGTCGCCACCTGGAACGAATCAACTTGGCATCGATACCACCACGCTTGGCGTGATCGAGCAAATAGCTTGTGCCCCAGTATCGGTTCGACGCTAAATTCAAAAACCGCAAGTCTTACCTAGATACGTGGCAAGCTTTGGTACGCAAAATGTTGAGTAAGCGTCGGTCCTGGAATTCGCCTGGACCCACGTATCGGCCAAGGCTCAGTAGTTTCTTTTTCTGCCGCCGAAAGCTTTCGTGAAGCAAAGAGTTGTGTTTTGCAAAGGAAATTTGGCATGAAATGCTTCTTAGGCCTTTTGGTTGGATGTCTGTTGCTGACAGGTTGTGACAGCAGCAACGATCAACGGACGGACCGCGACAACACTGCGGTCAACGCTCGGGACGCAAATGATGCAACCGTGACGCCCATCGACCAGTCCAATGAGTCGAAGGACATTGATGAAGTCGCTGCAATCCGGAAAGCAGTGTTGGACATCGACGATCTGTCGACGAACGGAAAGAACGTCAAGATCATTACCGGCGAAGGACGCGTCGTCTTGCGTGGCCCCGTCGATTCGCAATCTGAAAAAGAGGCGATCGAACAAGTCGCTAAACGGATTGCGGGCAATGCCACCGTCGTCAACGAGTTGGAAGTCGAAACCGATTGAGTTTTGCTTCGATATGCACTTTTTGAAGAACTCATCCTCAAGGAACAATTCAATGAATAACAAACACGAACATGACAAAGCGGTCTTTTGTATCGCTGACAATCGACAAGAAGCCATCCGCGTGGCTGAAAATCTACGTGCTGCGGGCTTCCGCGAATCAGAGATTTCCTTCGTTATGGCCGATGGCGATAACGGCGGTGAAATTGTAATGGACGGCAACACGAAAGCTCCCGAAGGAGCGGCAACGGGTGCAGGAAGCGGTTTGCTGCTGGGTGGAGCACTGGGCTGGGCCGCCGGTATCGGTGCGCTCGCCATCCCAGGGCTGGGGCCTTTCATCGCGGCGGGTCCGATCATGGCAGCACTTAGTGGTGCAGCAATCGGCTCAGCGGCTGGTGGCGTGACAGGAGGCTTGGTGGGCCTCGGCTTCTCGGAGTACGAAGCCAAAGAGTATGAAGGCCATTTGAAGGACGGGCGGGCGTTGATTTCGGTGCGTGTCGAGAACAGCGACGAAGTCGATCGGGCCAAGGAAATCTTCAATCAAGCCGGTGCCGGTCACATTTCGGTGAAGAGTGTCGAACAGGCCAAACACGCTTAGTCGCTTGAACGTGCTTCGCGCCGGACGTCTGTTGAGAATGATAAGCCGACTGGGACTGAGTAGTTCCAGGCGGTTGTCGATTCGCGGGCGTTCTTGAGGTCGCCGAGTGAGTTATCAAAGACGTCGGTGCTATGCTGACCAGCGATCACCATGTCAGTTCAGAAGATGAAATCCACGACTTCCCAATCTGTGTCACCTTCGCCCAAGTTTTTATTCCCAGGCCGGAATTGCTTTGGCGCGGTCACCACGAAACGCACTCCAATGTTGACGTTCTGTGTCCTAGCGATCGCCGGTGTTCTCATCGCCACAGCTTTTGCGCCATTGCTGCCGGTCGACTGGTGGTGGATCAGAATCGGCGATTTTCCGCGGGTTCAGCTCTTGATCGCGTATCTGATTTGGCTGGGGGTCATCGTCTTTATGCACCAGCAGCCGTACGTAAAACCTGCCGCAGTGCTGCTGCTCGCAAGCGTCGGCATTCATTTGTATTGGATATTCCCCTACCTGCCGATCGCTCCCCATCAAGTGGAATGGGCCAAATCAGACGATTCATCCGCTCATCTGCAAATCTTGACCGCAAACGTTCTACAGGACAACTTGGATGCGACCGCGCTAATAGATTTAGTCGAGACAGAATCACCGGATGTGATCGTGCTATGCGAAGTCAACCAGCGTTGGATCAACGATTTGGCACCGCTTCGGCAACAGTTCATGAATCATGTTGAGCACCCGCTGGAGAACAAATACGGCATCGCCCTGTACACGAATCTCGATCTCGTATCAGGCGACGTGCGTGCGATGGTCAAAGAAACAATTCCTTCGATTGATGCGGTGCTTCGACTTCGATCCGGCCATCCGGTTCGTCTTTTCGCTGTCCATCCCAACCCGCCGCGTCCTGGTGAAGATACAACGAAACGAGATGGTGAATTGGTCTTGGTTGGCAAGGAAGTCAGCGATAATAAAAGTGTGATTGTGCTCGGAGACATGAACGACGTCGGTTGGTCTCGATCGACAAATCTGTTCCAGGAAGTCAGTGGTTTGCTTGACCCGCGTAAAGGTCGAGGGCTGTATGCGACATTCAATGCGAAGTCGTGGATTTGGCGTTACCCGCTTGACCATCTATTTCACTCGGATGATTTTCGCGTCGTTACCTTGCGAACCTTACCACCAATCGGATCGGATCATCTACCTCTCTCGGTAATCCTCAGTCACGAACCCAATGCGCGGCCAACCCAATCGGCTCCCGATCTCGACGCTGGCGACGTCGAGGATGCCGAAGCAGCAGTTGAAGCGTTGAAAGAACCCGGTGCCCTCGAACAACCGGACGAAGAATAATTGCTCGACCTCGCGCGTTTGGTTACCAGAAGAAGTCTATGATGGATGGCTGGTTTCAGCCTCTTCGACCTCTGCACCCCGAGCGGACAAACAGTCGCCGAGCGGCTCCAATCTCGGAATGTGTTGGCAAAACGTTCGGTTCGTCACGAGCAACGGGACGGCAACCAGCATTTCGACATCTCTTTATCGCCCCGCTTCACCGAGCCCGCTGCGGAAATGTGGCGGAAAGGTGCCAGTCGCTCCAACGTTGATACCGTTGATATAGGAACCTTGGGCGTCGTCGAGCGCCTCAGCAAACAGAGTGAGGTCTGCGCCGTGCCAGGACTCCGGAACCTGAACAAGGCAACGGTACCACGAGTAACCGTTGATCGGCTGAAGCTTTCCGCTGGGCATATTTCGCCAGGCATCCGGGACCGTCACCATGTGCCAGTCTTCGGTCGATGTAGCAACATCCTGAGCGTTCGCTTCAGGTCTTAAGCAGCAAAGCAAGGTCACAGCGACCAGAAATAGGTATTGGCGAATTCGACTGACAGGAGTCGTCATGGCAGGTCCGATGGCTGGTAGCCGTCTAGAAACCGAAAAGGCAGATGTGTTCTGTATTCTGCATAGTGTATGACAAACGCAGCGGTTGGATACTGATTGCTATTTCCTGTCCGAGTATCGAGGAACGATCCGAGTGTCGATCAAGATCGGCGTGATTGACAAGAACGACCAAGGCATCAAGCTGTGGTAATCAACCGCATCGCGTAGTAGAGTCGACCATCAGGACCAGTTCGCAAGCCGAGTACCGGGACGATTAGCGTTGATCAGTGGTGTGCCCGCTTTCCTCACATATGGCTACATATTGGCGAGTTCACTGCAGATCGCATCAAGTTGTTCAAGGTGGATCGAATGTGGATTGCGGTCGATGTCCCAACATCGTCGTTCACAGACTTCGCCTACGCTTTTTACAAACGCCTGCGCATAGTGGGCCCAACGCACGGTGACGTTGCGATCATGTCGTGAGTGATGAAGATAGTACTTGGTGCCGGTTAGTCGAACGCGATGTAAATTTGGACGTAGCTTGCAGGCGAATTCCGTTTCGATCGACATCATCGACTCAAAGCGATGAGCAGGGCGAGCTGCACTATTTACGTTTTTAGTGCTGACTAACCCCCTCCGCCGCCGCTACACTATTGGTGACGCTGTGTTTGGACGAACATCGGTCATGACGAGGCGAACTCATTGTCTTGCAACTGGCCGCTATTCATCAACGACGACACGGCTTACGAGTACACGTCGAGTCCAAGCAATAACCCCAGGAGTGATCCACCATGACCCAAGACCGATGGATAGCTTGCCGAATGTTCGTGGTCGTTTTCATCACAACCGCATTCGTCGCTGAGGTATTCGGTGGTGTTGGTGATCCACAAGTCGCGACCGACCATCCTTGGTATCCGGGTGAATTGGCCTGCTCGACGTTTGATCGATTAGCCGAGACGCAGGCCGCATTATACGAACGAGTGGTCGGTGTGCGGCCGACCAGCGACGAGCAACGGGTATTAGCGGCGTGGCTGTGGCGAAACACTCACTACTGGCACGGCGAGCAGGGCGTCGAAGACCTGTGGAACAACGACTTTCGCAACGACACAGACTCCGCCACGCGAGATTATTGGACCGGGTTATTCGCTCACGGCTTTGGCTTGTGTGGCACGACGCACGCGCAGTGGACTGCTGAGATGGAGCAACTTCTCGGACACAACCGAGCACGAGTCGTCGGCGTTACCGGCCACAATTCGTTCGAAGTGTTTCTCACCGGCGGTCCGTACGGGCTGGGACGTTGGGCGCTGCTGGATCACGATGTCTCGACGGTCATTTTTGATGAACAAGGCCAGCGATTACTCTCGATCTTGGAAATCAAGGAAAACCTGCAGCGGTCAACAAAGACGGAGACTTCGGCCGCAAAGCAACACGGTTGGCTCGTGTGTGGACTGCATCCAGAAGACGGTGCGGCTTTTGACACCTATCGCACGGCGGAGTATTTGGCCGGGTACGCTGGACCTCCGCCGCTGGTCCATCTGCGCCGCGATGAAACTTTACGACGTTATATCGAACCGGGGCTGGATGACGGCTCTACGTTTGTCTTCTGGGGACGCAACTACAATACTGACGGCATACCCGGCCCTGAGCGTTCCCGCACGTGGGTTAACCAACCCGAGCGAATGTACGAATCGAACAACGGTGCTGGCCATCATAATGGTCAGGCTCGCTATGCCAACGCGGTCTACACCTGGCAACCGGACTTTGCCAGCGGCGACTATCGCGAAGGGATCATTGACGAAAGCGATCATCACGTGACGTTCGAATTCCAATCGCCCTATATCATTGCTGCGACTCCGCCCAATGATGAGCCGTGGGCGATTTATCAGTCCGGTTGCCGTAATGGTTTGGTGATCACCGGACAGGCCCAAGTGAGTGTTGCAATATCAACCGACCGAGGGCGAAGCTGGCGAGACGCTGGTGTTCTCGAAGGTCGGCTGGATCTGACCGACCACGCAAAGGGAAATCGACAGTATTGGCTTCGCTTCGCCGACGGTGCGAAGAGTTTGGAGCAATCGAAACTTCTAATCACAACCGTCTGTCAAGCGAATTCATCAATCATTCCGCGGCTGGCGGACAATGGCTCACAAGTCGAGTTTCAGTCATCGGCTCGTGCGACCATCAGCGCCGGACCGACCATTGCTCAAGCCGAAACGCATCGCATTGCCGGTAAATTCGATTCGCCGCGAGTGACACTGGAACTCGCCACACCGCGTGGCGAACCAGCGGTTGCCCTCTACGCTGCGGCGCATGTCGCGTCATCGAACCCACCCTCACCGC
The DNA here is from genome assembly GCA_041751935.1 of Pirellulaceae bacterium. Taxonomy (GTDB): domain Bacteria; phylum Planctomycetota; class Planctomycetia; order Pirellulales; family Pirellulaceae; genus JBBSJZ01. Next base: position 22,025 of record JBGSIA010000028.1, read on the forward strand.
AAGTTGCCTATCAGGTCGACTACTCGATCGATCAAGGATCAAGCTGGCAACCTCTGGTTCGCGATTGG
>JBGSIA010000029.1:0-42810 GCA_041751935.1 Pirellulaceae bacterium
GGTGGAGCTGATTCGCCGCAAAGCGATCGATGGTTCAACCGGCTCAGTTCCGTCGACCGCTTAGTCGAGCCACTCGCCTGACCACATCGCCCTCAAAACCCTCTTCGGATCTCCGTAACCTTGGGTTTTTGAGAAGTTACAACTTGATGAAGTCAGATTCGAGAACATCGAAGAGGTGTTTGAGTGAACTAAAAGTTGTGATAGTCTTTTGCGTGGCGTCCATTCCGAGTGAGTTGTTTGGCAGCGAAACCAAAAAACATCCATTAGGACACGGACGCCGTTTTTATCCAATATCAAACTGAAATTCAAACTCGGACCCGCAGGCTACCGGCCCGACTGCATCCGTCACATTGCACTGGAGTAAGCCCGTGAAACAAACAAAGCGGGCCGCCGACTTGCTAATAATTGGAGGAGGCGTCCTTGGGGCCTTTCATGCTTACCACGCCCAACGCCGCGGACTGAGTGTTGTTCTACTTGAACGCAGCGCCGCACCTCGTGGAGCCAGCGTCCGCAATTTCGGCCAGATTGTCCCCTCAGGATTGGATCACCATTGGCAGACGTACGGCCGCACTAGCCTGCAGATTTATGAGTCCATTCAGTCGCAGTTGGACATCTCAGCACGTTGCCAGGGCACTATTTACATCGCGTCTGACGATGATGAATTATCACTGCTCGAAGAACTCCATGTCATCAATTCGGCGAACGATTATTCTTCGCATCTTTGGACTCCGGCTCAATGCATGGCTCGCTATCCACAGCTGCGATCCGAATATTGCAGAGGCGGGTTGTTTTTCCCCGAGGAACTTTCCGTTAATCCACGAGTGATGCTTCAACAACTCCATCGCTATCTTTCTCAAAATGCAAAGTACGAGTGCCATTTCAACACATGCGTGCAACAACTGGTTACCAAAGCCGATAGCAGTATCACCGCTAATACGACCGATGGTCGAAGTTTCGTGACCGCTAAGGCTGTACTTTGTTGTGGTCACGAGTTCCGAACGCTTTTTCCCGACTTGTTTCGAGCCAGCGACATGCAGTTGGTTAAATTGCAGATGTTGCGACTGAGCCCACAGCCTCAATCAAATCTGCCAGGGAACATTTTGACGGGTCTTTCGATTCGTCGTTATGAAGCCTTTTCTCAGTGCCCTTCCTGGTCGAAGATCAAAGCACGCGAGCCTCAGAACGAGTTTGCGAAGAAATGGGGCGTTCATATTCTGTTCAAACAGGAAGCCGATGGAAGAATTATTCTTGGCGACTCTCACGAATACGCAGAAGCTGGTGAGCGGGACAGTTTGGGCTTCGACTTTCGCACCGACATCAACGACTTCTTCATCAGCGAAGGAAAAAAGATTTTCGATTTTCCCTCGTGGGATATCGAGAGATCTTGGTACGGAATTTACAGCCAGACAAACCACGCTTCAGGAATCTTTGTCAAGACGGTCGACCGTAACATTCACATTGCTACAGGAATCGGCGGCAAAGGCATGACCAGTAGCGCGGGTTTTTCCAAGCATAATCTCCAAGAGATATACAATGATTGAACTAGTCGTTTTTGACATGGCCGGTACCACGGTCGACGAAGATAACGTCGTCTACAAAACCGTCCGCGCTGCTATAAATTCATTCGGCTACGAGTTTACGCAGCAGCAGGTCCAAGACGCCGGAGCTGGCAAAGAAAAATCGCAGGCAATTCGCGACGTACTGACACTTGACGGTCGAGACCATCCGGCAGAGGAAATTGCGGAGATCTTCGCGGACTTCAAACAACGGCTTGCGTTGGCTTATGCACAACTTGAAGTACGAGAACAGCCTGGAGCATCAGTGGTTTTCGCGAAGTTACGCCAGCAGGGCATTAAAGTGGTTCTGAACACCGGTTACGACCGAAATACGGCCGAAGGGCTTCTCGAAAAACTAGGCTGGAAAGTCGGCAATAACATTGACGCGTTGATTACGGCAAGCGACGTCTGCGAAAGCCGTCCAGCGCCCGATATGATCCAGAAAGCAATGGCAATGTTCAGCATTAGTCAACCTCAAGCGGTTGTGAAAATCGGCGACTCGCAAATCGATATTGAAGAAGGCAAGAATGCCGGTTGTGGTATGACCTTCGGAATTACAACCGGTGCTCAGAACGTGACGCAACTTCTAGAATCAAAGCCCACCGCCGTGATTCGAGCTCTTTCAGAGTTGATTGAACGCGTTGTGAATTGAATCCTGCCGATGCAACGGGAGTACGTTTTGAAAGGGGAGTCGTTGTCCGAAACGGCTAATGAACTATCTATCGATACAGATAACAAAACGCGACACGTAATTCGTGTAACGCGGCAATCGCGCACGCACGGCCCAGAGACAACGACTTGTCGCAGAGAAACTCGGGTCGAGAACGCTAGTAACGCTCGCCGAACATGCCAAAATCGGCCTTGCGTGCTTTATATTCACTCGATCTTCACATTAATATCGACACACGATCACTACATTCCACGCAAGACGGCAAGTCGCGTAGTACGTTTTTCGGAGGGAATGAGTGACTAAGATTCTTATTGTGGACGACAACGAGATGGATCGCGTGCTAGCCACCCACCTGCTGTCCAATCATTACGAGATTGTACATGCGTCTGATGGCGAGCAAGGGCTTGCCGTATGCGAAGCGGAAATGCCTGACGTTGTCGTCACCGATCTAGTCATGCCGAAATTAGACGGCATGCAGCTACTGGACGAACTTCAGTCTCGGCATCCCGGAATTCCGGTCATCATGATTACCGCCGAGGGAAGCGAGATGACAGCAGCGGAGGCGTTGGATCGGGGGGCTTCCAGTTACGTTCCCAAAAACCATGTACCCGAGCGGCTGAGTGAAACTGTCGATCAAATTGTCGACTTGATGCGGGCTGATCGCGACTACGCGCGGCTTCTTCAACGCATGACGTTTTGTCGCTATACGTTCGTTCTCGAGAACGATTTTAGCCTGATCGAGCCTCTTGTGGAATTTCTCCAGCAAATTGCTATTTCTGAAGGCATTTGTAGCCAAGGGACCCGCAATCGCTTGGGAGTGGCTTTGCACGAGGCACTATTCAACGCTATGTACCACGGCAATCTCCAGTTGCCCGTCGAGAGTAACCAGCTTGTGCGAAACTTATTGCGAGAAGGTAACTCGATTCCCATGGTCGATGAGCGCCGCAAGGATGCTAGCTACGAAGACCGAAGAGTGCTAGTTGACATAAAAACGACAACGGACGAAATGAGAATTGTGATACAGGATGAGGGAGAAGGCTTCGATTTTTCGCGATTCGCTGGTTCCGGTGATTCGAGGAATGATTCAGATTCTCACCGCGGAATTATCTTAATTAGGAGCATTATGGACAAAGTAATCTACAGCGATGAGGGGCGCAAATTGACGCTCGTTAAATTGCGACACCAGCCTTTGTCCATCGATGGCCGCTATCATAACCAATCAAGATTTACAAACGACGTGTAGGAATCCTCGCTGTAACGCTTTCGAACGAGCATTACATGGCAATGAGAACTGGTGATGGCCGAAGAACTCAAGGTCGCTACGATTTCCGAGAACATATCGGTTGACGAAGAATTGGTTCTTCAACCAATTGTCAATCGCAAAAAAAGTGCATCTGCAGCCGCTACGCATAAATCAGCAGCCGAACGGACCAAACGTAAAACTCGTTCCGCAGAATACCGTCGAAACCCGCATGCGTCGCTGTATGGGGTCGACTATACCGCCACACGTTGGCTCGCTGCGAGTGAATCTCAGCTTGAGGCTGGTGCAAGGTCCAACAGAATCTCCAATGAAAACCAACGGTCACAGGCATATGCCACGATCAAGGTCATTCAAAAACTTTATCGCTGGTTCGCTTACTTGGCGCTCGCCTTTGGTGCGATTCTTTTGCTGTTCCGATGTGTCGGAGTTTTGCGTTCATCAAGCGAGTTTTCCTCGTCTCAACTGATGGCACTGTTTGACTATTCCTTTGTGGTGATTTTTCTTGAGTTTATGATTCCCGCTACTTTTTTGGCGATCGCCGAATTGATGCAAATCATGGTCAATATTCACTCTGATTTTTCGGCTTCATCAACGTCGGATGACTTGGACCTTTAGCATCTGGGATAGTTGTTAATGTCAGAAGAACGGGACAACTCAAGTATCGAAACTAGCTGGATCGACAAGATCCGAGTTCGTTATGTCGCTGCTTTGTTTATCGTGCTCTTGTTGATCGCGACGAGTGCTTGGATTAGCCAACAGCAACGCACCGAGATTGATAAGATTTTACGACTTACAAAGAGTTTTGAGCAGGATGGTCTGACTGAAGAAAGCAATACAATGGTGCTTCAAAGACTCATTGTTTCGCGACTAGAGATTCTGCAGAGCTGGGAGAATTGGCTTCTCGTAATCGTCGTTCTCGCAGTTCTTTTTTCCTTTGTTTCCATTTTCGAGCCTGTGGGACGCCTCCTTGAACGCGTCATTCGCCAGCGTGAGGAAGCAGTGCGTGTGGCTCAAGAAGCATCGCGGCATAAGAGCCAATTTTTGGCCAACATGAGCCACGAAATCCGTACGCCGATGAATGGGATTATTGGCATGGGAGATTTGTTGGCTAGCACGCGACTTGTGTCGGAACAACGTGATTACCTAAATATGATGCGTCAGTCCGCCGATGCGCTGCTGCGACTACTCAACGACATTTTGGATTTCTCGAAAATCGAGGCGGGCAAATTAGAATTTGAGTCGGTGCCGTTCGGTCTTCGCGATTGTGTTGAGAGCACCACACGAACGCTCGCTGCCCGCGCGTCAGTCAAAGGATTGGAGCTTGCCTGTCGTATTTCGCCTGAGATTCCCGATGTTCTCATCGGTGACCCAGGTCGATTGAGACAGATTGTTGCAAATTTGGTCGGCAACGCCATTAAGTTCACGCAAACGGGCGAAGTCGTTGTCGATGTAGAGAACGCTAGTTCGATACCGAATGCAGAGAAGGTCGTACTTCGAGACAGCTCTCAACCTGATCGCTTGATGCTAAAGTTCTCTGTTTGGGATACGGGGATTGGAATTCCTATGGAAAAACAAGAACTTATCTTCAAGGCTTTCAACCAAGCTGATACATCGACTACCCGTCAGTTTGGCGGCACAGGGTTAGGTTTGACGATTTCGTCGCAACTCGTCGAAATGATGAACGGGACGATTCAAGTGGAGAGCGAGGTCGGCAAGGGGTCCAGGTTTTGGTTCACTGCCGAATTCGGTGTCGACCCGGACCAAACATCACTTCAGCCCGCAGACGTAAGCCGATTGAAAAATATGCGGGTGCTGATCGTGGACGATAATCTTACGAACAGTCTGATTTTGAAAGAGATATGCGAATCTTGGATGATGCGGCCTATTTTGTCCGACAGCGCATCAAGCGGACTAAATGCATTGCAAGTGAGCAGCGAGCCAATTCCGCTAATTCTGACCGACTGCATGATGCCTGAAAAAGACGGCTTTGACCTCGTAAGCCTAGTTCGAAAGCAACGATCGGTTGACGAATGTAAGATTATTATGCTGACTTCCGCGATCCAACCTGGCGATTTGGATCGTTGTCGGCAGCTTGATATTGCGCGATGCCTGAGCAAGCCAGTTGCCCATTCCGAATTGCTGGATGCGATCCTTAATCTGTTTGGTAGTAAACAGACCCGGGAATCCAAAACAGCCCATTCACCGTCAACAGTAGAGCCGCGTTTGATATTGTTGGCCGAGGACAATCCGATCAATCAATGTGTAGCTGCTGAGTTTCTTAAGCAGCGAGGGCATCGAGTCGTGATCGTGGAAAACGGCGAACAGGCGGTCGATGCAGTTGCCGGAAGCCAATACGACCTCGTGCTGATGGACATCCAAATGCCATTGATGGATGGATTCGAGGCGACAGCGGCGATTCGCCGCAAGGAAGAAGGGACGAACCGTCACATTCCAATTATTGCCATGACCGCGAATGCGATGAAGGGCGACCGTGAACGCTGTCTTAACGCGGGTATGGATGGGTATGTCGCTAAGCCCCTCGTTGCTCAAGACTTGTTTCTGGCGGTGGAAGCAGTGCCAGTCGGCGCACTCGCTAGACGGACCGACACAATCGTCACGTCAACTCAATCGCAAGAATTGGCCAAGTGCGATTTACAGGGAACGCAGTTGGCCCGGCCAACTGAACCGCAGCAGGCATTGCCCGATATGCCATCAACCGAGCAATTGGTTAACTGGGAACGTGTCATCCAGCGAATGCCTGGCGGAGAAAAACTGGTACGCACGTTGGCACAAATCTTGTCCTCGCAAACAACCACGCTGATGGATCAAATGGTTGCGTCATTTAGCGAAGGCGATAGTAAAACGTTACACCGAGTTGCTCATACGCTGAAGGGCTCGTTGGCAACATTCCAGGCGCAACCGGCTGTCGATATCGCGCAGCGCATCGAGTCAGCAGCCAAGGTCGGAAGCATGGAGGAGGTGGGAGATTTGATACCACAACTACAGCCGATTTTGGCAAGGCTAATTGATGAGATCGATGTTTTTTTGCAGCCAGTCACCAACGACTTGTCAAACGGCGACATGGCCAAGTGATGTGCTAACGTCTGTTACCTGGCCATCATCCCATTCACTAATACCACTGATGAGCTAGCTCAACGCAGACTTCCATGCTTCAGCCAGTTCTGGCAAGGCCATCAGTTCGAAAAGTCCAAGGCGGTCAACGGAGCGACCAAATAGCACGTCATTGGCTCGCGCGACTGTCCAGCTTGGGTTGGGTCGCTCGACGAGAGACAGCGAGTCACCGACGGACAACTCGCCGCCGCAGAGGACTCGGACGTACCAGCCAGTTCGACCTGTTTGGGCGACTTGTTTCGTCAACGTGTTCAAACCCCAACGACGCGATATTTTCCAGCAAGGTTGTCGCGGTTGGCTGACTTGAATTGTGCAGGATCCAGCCAAGTAACAGTCGCCGATACAGACGGACGATTCGTCATCGTAGCTGATTGTAAGGTTCTCTCCGAAACCTCCGGGGCCGATGCTCAGAGAAGGCAACTCCGCTTGCCAGTTTGCGTAATGAACAAGGGCGTAACAGAGCATGGCCTTATCAACGCCACCGTGGTTTTGCCTATCCGCGACCGCATCACCGTCGATTCCAAGCGCACTCACGGTGACCTTCGATTCGACTTGTCGCTTGTCAAAGGCAGAAGTCCACAAGCGATCGGTGATCTCGCGTGACTGGGGGTTGCCCGATGTCTGAACCTGACCGACTTGAATACTGTGGATAAGCGGCATAGGTTGTGCCTAAATCAACGAAAGGTTTAGCGTAAGTGTCGGCTGATCAATAGTTTGCGCAGCGGCATCGGCCAGTATGGGTCGTTGTGAGAAGAGGTGAAAACGGGTACAATTCGGAATCGGTTTTGCGGCCTTATTGCCGGCTCAAATCGTGACAAACACGTACACTTTTTTGGATCAAGACGTTGGCAGACGACGACGGAAATAATATCGACGGTGCATCCGGTCCAATTACTCCGGAAGATGATAGCAACAATTCGCGGAATCAAGGCGCCGGTGCGCTGCGAATGATCCAGTTGCCGATCGAAGACGAGCTTCGCGACAGTTACTTGACCTACGCAATGAGCGTCATCGTCAGCCGTGCGTTGCCCGACGTACGAGACGGGCTGAAACCCAGCCAGCGGCGAATTCTCGTGGCCATGAACGATTTGAATCTTGGCCCGGGAAGCAAACGTGTCAAGTGCGCGAAGATCTCCGGTGATACATCCGGCAACTATCACCCGCACGGCGAAAGCGTTATCTATCCAACGTTGGTACGCATGGCCCAGGAATGGAACATGCGAAGCCTGTTGATCGACAAACAGGGGAACTTCGGCTCTGTGGCCGGATTGCCTCCAGCAGCGATGCGATACACCGAAGCTCGGCTGAGCGCCGTTGCCGCATCGATGCTTGACGATCTAAAGCTCGACACCGTCGACTACATCCCCACGTACGACGAAGTGCGGACTGAGCCAACGGTCCTTCCCAGTCGCTTTCCGAACCTGATGGTCAACGGCAGCGGTGGAATCGCGGTTGGAATGGCGACAAGTATTCCTCCGCACAATCCGACGGAGGTTTGTGATGCGCTGATTCGTTTGGTCGATGACCCAGAGACAACGATTGACGAATTGATGACGATCATTCCCGGTCCCGACTTTCCGACTGGCGGTATCATTTGTGGCCGCGCGGGTATCCGTCGTGCATATCGAACTGGGCGGAGCACGATCGTCGTACGCGGCAAGTGTGCGATTGAGGAGATGAAGGGCGGACGCAGTCGTATTGTCGTCACCGAGATTCCTTATCAGCAGTACCGCGACCGTGTGATTGAGAAGATTGCTGCACTTGTCAACGGCGATAAAGTCAAGGGAATATCGGGCATCCGCGACGAGAGCGACTTGAAGGAGCCTGTGCGGTTGGTGATCGAGTTGAAACGCGATGCCGACCCAGATGTCGTGCTGAATCAACTTTACCAGTTCTCGCCGCTGCAAGACACGTTCTCGATGATCTTCTTGGCGCTTGTCGACGGCAAGCCGCGTGAGTTAACACTGAAGGAGATGCTTCAAGAGTTTATTCGTCACCGCGTGACGGTCATTCGTCGCCGCACGCAATTCTTGCTGGCGCGATCGCGACGTCGCAAGCACACGGTCGAAGGCTTGCTGTTGGCCCTGGCTAATATCGACGAGATCATCAAGACGATTCGCACGAGCCGAACGCAACCGGAAGCAAAGGAACGCTTGATGAAAATCGAGTGTCCCGCAGCGATGATGCAGCGAGCGCTTGGGGACGTAGGATTCGAGCAATTTGTCATTGAACGTGGTCGCACTGATGCCTACACGTTGACCAGTGTGCAAACTGACGCAATCCTGCGAATGACGCTCGGCCAGTTGGTGAACTTAGAGCAAGAAAAACTCAGCGAGGAACACGCGTCGTTGCTGGCCGAGATTATCGATTACTTAGATATTCTTGGCGACCAAAAGCGGATCTTCGGGATCATCAAACAAGACCTCGAAGAAATGAAACGCCGCTTCGGCGACGCTCGGCGAACGCGGATCAGTCAAGAAGAAATTGGCAATATCGACTTGGAGGATTTGATTACCGAAGAGACGATGGTGGTCTCGATCAGTCACCGAGGATACATTAAACGAACCGCTTCGAGTGTCTACAACACGCAGCGCCGCGGCGGCAAGGGGCTCAAGGGCGCTAAGACGGATGATGAAGATCCCATCGAGCATTTGTTCGTTGCTAGCACGCACGATTACTTGCTGTTCTTCACCACAACTGGCAAAGTTCGCTGGCAGAAGGTGTACGATTTGCCACAGTTGAACCGTGATAGCAAGGGCCGCGCAATCGTCAATTTGCTGAACTTGGATGAGAGCGAGCAAGTCGCGGAGTGCTTAGCCGTTCGTAACTTCAAGCAGGAAGGTTACTTCATCATGATGGCCACGCGCGGCGGACTGGTGAAGAAGACCAAACTCGAACAGTACGGTCGCCCAAAGAAAGGTGGTATCATCGCGATCAAGATGCGTGAGGGTGACGAATTGGTCGATGCCGCCGTTGTTGGACCTGGCGACGAAGTCGTGTTGGTGACCAATAGTGGCATGGCGATTCGCTTTAATGAGAGCGATGCTCGCCCGATGGGACGTAATACGTCGGGTGTCAAAGGCGTCTCGCTACGCGGCGAAGATGTCGTTGTCGGGATGGTGGTCGCCGATCCTGATGCGACATTACTTACCGTCTGTGAAAATGGTTACGGCAAACGAACTCCCTTTGGTCCCAACGCTCTAGCCGACGATGATGATGGTCCCGAAGAAGAGGGCAGCCCGTCGAGCCAACGCTATCGAACCCAACGTCGCGGTGGTAAAGGCGTACGCGATATTCGTACTAGCAAACGCAACGGTCAAGTCGTCACGATTGCTCGCGTGACCAACGAGGATGAGATCTTCATGATGACCGCCAAAGGCAAGATCCAGCGGATCGCGGCGAGCGATATCAACGTCATCGGTCGCAATACTCAAGGTGTTCGAATCATGAACGTCGACGAGGGCGATTCGTTGATCGCTGTTGTGCGAGTACCTCCCGAGGAAGAAGCGCCTGCAGTGCTCGAAGCGGTCGAGCCACTACCAGTTCCCGTCGCCAGCGATGATGAAATCGTCGATGATGAGGTGGATGCCAGCGATGAAGAAATTGGAGACGATGAGATCTAATCGATGATCCGACGATGAAGCAAATCAGCGCTATGCAACTGCTTGCCGAACTGAAGTCGCTCGGCACCGAACACACATGTACGACGTATTTACGTCATGGTGCGCAAGCGCCCTTGTTTGGCGTCAAGTTCGGTGACTTGCGACCGATCCAGCGTCGCATCGGTACTGGATCAAGATTTCGCTTTGGAACTGTGGGCGTCTGGCAACATGGACGCCAGGACGTTGGCGTTTCTTGTGGCGGACCCCACAGTAGTCAAGTCGCAGGAGATCGACTCTTGGCTACGAGATTTTAATTATCACTTACTGGTCGGTTTGCTGGCTGACGTGGCCGCGCGTTCGCCATATGCCTTAGCCAAATGGAAGAAGTGGTCCGCAAGTAAATCGAGCCAAGCATTCTCCGCAGCCTACTGCTTGCTCTCCAGTTGGTTGGTCCAAGATCCTCTTGCTGTGCCGCAAGAAAGTATTGATTCGGCGCTGGTAGCGATTCAAACAAAGATTCGCACTAGTCCCAACCGCGCCCGATACAGCATGAATCAGGCGTTGATCGCGATCGGAATTTACCGCGTAAGCGATCGCAAACGCGTTTTCCAAGTCGCCAAGACAATCGGCAAAGTCGAAGTGGACCACGGCAACAACAGTTGCAAGACACCCCATGCGATCACGTACATCGAAAAGGCACTCCATTCTTCACCTCGAAAGATCAGGCCCTGCTAAAGCGACATCGATTTGCCTTGCCACGCATCTGGGAAACTGTGTATAGCCAGATCAGTCCCCAGAAATTCTGAATCGACCACGGAAGAAATCGATGCGACCGACTCCACGTAAGTTGACTATTGTCACAGCGTTTCCCCTGCTGCTGTCGTTCATGGTGAGTCCGCCAGCGGTCGGTCAAAATTTTGCATTGCCAAGTGGCGGGAATGCGGCTGCCCCGAGTACGGCGCCTCAGCCAAGTCCCACGCCGCCTAGTTTGCAACAACAACCTGCGGCGGCGGCTCAAAATGCAGCCGCTGCGAACGGTCGACCGAGTGCAGGTGGCTCTTTGCCGAGAACCGCTGGACAAGAGCATCGCGTGTACGATATACGGCCTTATACGGGATACCTAACGAAACACGACCGACCCGAGCAAGCTGTGATTGATTGGATCTTGCGAGAAACAGGAACTGACGCCTGGTTCACCGAACCTTTCGGTTTTTTGAGTGCTGAGCGGGATTCGTTGTCGGTCTACCACACGCCGGAAATGCACGGGGTTGTTTCGGGAGTCATTGACCGCTTCGTCGCTGGCGAAAAAGATCCTCAAGTCATGAATTTGCGAGTGATGACGGTAGGTAACCCGAACTGGCGTTCGCGAGCACACATGCTGATGCAGCATGTCAATGTCGATTCTGCTGGGGTTCAAGCTTGGCTGTTGACCAAAGAAAACGCGGCGCTGGTGCTCAACATGCTGCGGCAACGAACCGATGCGCGTGAAGTGCAGTCAATTGACCTGATCACTCACAACGGACAAACAGAAAAACTCGCGAGTATCCGCGGTCGCAATTACGTACGCAATATTCGACCAGCTCCCACAGGTTGGCCGCCTTACGAGCCAGAGACCGGAGAAGTGCAAGAGGGTTATCAATTGGAATTGAGCCCGCTGTTGAGTACCGATGGTCGGGCGCTGGATTGTGTCATCAAGGCAAGTATTGACCAAGTTGACAAGCTAGTTCCGGTGGATTTAGATCTTCCGTTGCCTAGCGGCCAAGCTCACCGAGCCCGGATTGACGTGCCGCAAGTGGTTTCGTGGCGTCTGCACGAGCGATTTCGATGGCCTTCGGACATGGTGTTGCTGCTTTCCTGTGGTGTCGTCGCGAGCCCCGAAAGACCACAGGCGACAATGCCACTGTTAAATTTCGGGGCAATTACGGGTACAACGGCCGGACGTGCCGACGCACTTCTGTTCATCGAGTTTCGTGGGCGAGCGTCAGAGAACTTGACGACCACGCCGTTGGTACCCCAAGTGGCTAATGGCAATGCGGCACCGAATCGCGGTCGATACTAGCAAACTCCAGCCCCGTTTCGGTTCAGGGAAATGCTGAAGTGATGTTTCGAGCGTTACCTTTCTTTTTTAGCCTCAATCCCTCAAACTTGTCATTTTACGCTTCGCCCCTCAACCTCCAAATTCTCGCCCTATGGAAGTCCCTTCGTCTCGTCGAGTCGTAATCACTGGTGTTGGCGTCGTCAGCCCGTTGGGAAATGATCCGGCAGGACTCGTCGCATCGCTGCGAAATCGCAACAGCGGAATTCGACCGTTAACTCAAGTTCCTCTGGGAGTATTGGGTGTCGATCACGGTGCCGAAGCGATTCAGTTTACCGGTGATATCGACGATTACGGCCCGCTAGAAAAAACGTTGCAGCGGACGATTCGCAAAGGCAGCAAGCTGATGTGCCGCGAAATCGAAATGGGCGTTGCCGTGGCCCAACTGGCGATGACCTCTGCGGGTCTGGCGCCCGAATCGCGAGATCGGGATCGGACCGGCGTTATCTATGGATGCGACTACATTATGTCGCTTCCACAAGAATTCGCCGAGGGCATTCGACGCTGCTTGGATGCTGACGGAAAATTTCATTTCGACAAATGGGCCGAACTGGGGCTGCCGCAAGTCAATCCGTTGTGGTTGCTGAAGTACCTACCAAACATGCCGGCAAGTCATATTGCGATCTACAATGACTTGCGAGGTCCAAACAACTCGATCACAGTCCGTGAGGCTTCCAGCGGTGCGGCAATTGCCGAGGCCTATTCGACGATCCATCGCGGCCACGCGGATGTCCTGGTTGTCGGCAGTACGGGCTCACGCATTCATCCACTGCGAACGCTTCACGCTTCGATGCAGGAAAGCTTAGCTGCGGACCGGGCTGATTATGCAAGGATGAGCCGCCCATTTGATTCGTCACGCGATGGCGGCGTGCTCGGCGAAGGAGCCGGGGCGATCGTCTGTGAAACACTGGCACATGCCGAAAAGCGAGGTGCGACAATACTCGGTGAAGTTGTCGGCTTTGGCAGTAGCTCGGTTGGCGTTGCGGCGGGCGACGACTACTTGCGAAAAGCCATCGCTAATGTTTTGCGAGCAGCGATCGGCGCGGCCGACGTGCGCGATATCGGTCACATCAATGCACATGGATTGGGAACCATCCAGTCGGACCGACAGGAAGCGGAAGCTATCGCCTCTGTATTTGGCGACACAAAACAACAACCGCCGGTCACCACACTCAAGGGACATATCGGGAACCTTGGCGCAGGCTCGGGAATGGTTGAACTGATCGCCAGTCTCGGGACACTCGGAGAGGCGTTGTTCCCGATTTTGAACTGTGATGCTTTGGACCCAACGTGTCCGATCAATGCGTGTTTAACTGACAATATCCCCGCTGGTGAATCCTTCGTCAGCCTAAATGTCACGCCGCAAGGCCAAGCCTCTGCGGTACGTATTGCAAAGTTTGCAGCTTAGGATTTTGCGGCTACGCAAGAAGCAACCCTTCGCCGGGCTCGCCTTCTTCCCATTCGCGGCGAATTTCTCGCAAGCCGTATGCACACAGCTCGAACTGCTCACTTAAACGAAACAGCAGGTCGCTGGACGGCCGATCGTCTCCGGCCTGAATTTCTGCGGCGATTGCATAGGCTCGTTTTCCCTGTCGACAGTAGTCGATGAATCCATCAACCGTTTCGCTTGGTCGCATTCGCCGCAAGCTTTCTGGGTACATGCCTGACCAAAACAGTGTGAAGTCACCGATATGTCGATGGACTTCGCGTCGTGCCAGCCCCACACGGAGATCAGCTTCGCAAAGCATTTGCACGACCTCAGTCGCTGGGCGGCCATCGCCACGTCGAACGCGATGCATTGAATCGACACGCACAAATCGCAACAACATATCGCTGAGATAGTCGATGAGTTGCGTGTCGGCGACCCCCAACTTAGCTACAAAGATGCACTCGCTTAGACCGCTAAAGAAACGCTCGATTGTCGAGCGTTTTGGCGAAGCATCATCCATACCATCAGGCATGACTTTTCCTCCTCGAACCGAGTTTCAGAATTTCTCGTCAAGGGCTGCGCGAGCCTGAGTTCCACAATTAGTACGACCTAGGCCCGGCGTCAAGAGAAAAATATTTTAGATCTCACGAGCGAATCGGGGCATCCACTGAATTCGCCACCCAGCTTCACTCGCATTGAGTTGTGGATCAGGCAATTCTTCTTCGTCGGCAGGATCAACCGATGAGTCATTGTTTGAAGTCGAGCCGTTGCTTGACGGCGCGTTTGTCGGACCCGAAATTTCTGCTGAATCGTCTGTGGACGTGGAATCGCTTTCACGGACACCGTTCTCAGGGGTTCCAATTTCGATTCTCTTCAGTGTCGAACGTGGAGTATCCCCAAGATCTGAAGGCGACAATATGGAATCGCCACTGGAATAACTGGGCTGAGAGATGACCGGTGACGAGATGACCGGCGAGGAGAACGACGAATAACCGCTGACGATTGCGGGACTGAACGGATCGTAGTACGAAAGCGGAACTCGTTCGACCACTTGCTGCGGCATCATCTCTGATGTCGTGTAGGGGACATATACTTGGCGAGTTACGGGTTTACGAACTTTTTGTATGACGCGTTCATACTCGGTGTACTGAACTTGAATCGGTTCCTTTCGCGTTTCGTAAACGGTATGTGTCGTTTGAACGGGTACCTTACGAACTTGCTCTTCGGTCACCCATCGTTGTTGCTGAACGGGGACCTTGCGAGTCAACGTCTCAGTCACAGGGCGCTGAACAACCACTGGAATGCGTCGAACTTCAGTGGTGGGAATCATTCGCGTCGTCTGGACGGGAACATTTTGCGTAACGGTCTCCGCTTGCATGCGCGTAACTTGAACCGGAACCTGTTGGCTGACGATTTCGGTTTGCATCTTTTGCACCTGAACTGGAACTTGTACCTGCTGTACTTCTGGCATGTAGGACGTTTGCGCGACCTGCTGTGTCAGATAGTTGGGGCGATAGGCAAGTTGTGTCTGCACGGTGGGTGGTGTCACGACTGGGACCGCGACCGCAGCGCCGCGAACACGGGCGAAAATCCCCAGCGGACCAGGCGTCGCGTAGGCGTTTGGTACCCATTGCAACCCGTACTGGACACTGCCGGGATTGACGACTTGCTGTGCAACATAACCGCCGGCGTCGATTGTTTGATTTTGTAAGGTTGTGACGGGACGATAACTAGTATACTGCTGAGTTTGATATTGGGTTTCGACGACAGGCCGGTGTACCGTGTACTGCTGCGTTTGGTAAGACGTCTCGGTCACGGGCCGTTGCACCATGTATTGTTGTTGATAGTACTGGGTCTCGGTGACCGGTTTGTACGTCGTGTACTGCTCATCTCGTTGGGTCGTTTCCGTCACATAACGTGTTTGCGTGACCGTCTCTTCACGCATCGACGTTTCCACTATTGGTTTCTGGACCATGTATCGCTCTTCGCGGTAACTTGTTTCTGTCCCCGGTCGCGCGACTCGGTATTCACGCTCTTCGGTGCGTGTTTTGACAACCGGTCGATAACTGGTGACTTCCTCTTCAACCATCTCGGTTTCGTAGGACAATCGATACCGTTGTACGATCTGGGGCTGCAACACCGTCTCACACCGCATGCGGTAGGCCGGTTCAAAGCAGCACGCTTCCTGGGCTACAGCCAACACGGGCGAACCGGCGACTGCGGCTGACAGGGCGAGACAGAATCCTCGACGAACAAACAGTTTGTGATTCATTTGACGATACATGGCAGTCATCATTTCCAGTGTTCTCCGTGCGACTCCGCTCGCAAGACTTAATCACCGCCCTCGATTGAGGAACTATTTGATGAATGAGCGAACGACATTCCAAACTCGCGGTCCCTACCGAATGCGATATTTCAAGAGTACGCAAGTCTTGAGAAAAATGTAGGGAAATCCTTCAAAAATCAGTGCTTTTGCTAAAGGTCGCACCCGCAAAATTCACCATTTTTCCTGCGCTGTTTATTTGACGCTACAGTCGTTGCAGATTAGCAACAACTGTCCGCCGGGGGGGAAGGCACTTGTTGGAAATTGTTAATTCGTTTTTGTTAACGCACTTTGCTATTTCCCCCAGCCTCAACCGTACTTCGAGTCACCCTCTCATGAGCCAGAATCCGTGTGTCACTTTGGGTTTGCAACCCAGTTTTGGTTTTGGCGATCGGATCGGTTGCGCCACCTTGGGGCACGTGGCCGCCATGAAGCGTGCTGGAAGCGGGATCTTGCCCATTTTCCCCCAGCAATCTATTCGCGAGATGACGCGAACTCAGCGAACGGCGACGCAGGTAATGGACGACGCGATGTCCGGTGCTCAGCAAGCAGGTTGGGATGGAAAAATCGGTGCCGACGCTGACCACTTGAAGACAACGGCTGATATTGACCTCACCGTTACTGCTGGTTTTACCTTCTTTACGATCGACCCATCGGGTTTCGTCGATCAACAGGCGGACAACTACGACCGAGCCACGTTGCAGAAAAAATTCGCTGCCTCGCGTGCGTATGCCACATGGTTTGATTCTTACATCGGTCGTCAAGAGAAGTTCACATCCGCTGTGGTGGTCGATCTTACTGAGGAGGCATGCTTGCGGGCGGCGGTCAAGTACGGTCGAGCGATCGAGGAAGCCATCAAGCTGGGTGACTACATTCGTCAACTCAATGAACGAATTGGTCGTGATTACGAGATTGAATTGTCCGTTGATGAAACGGATCAACCGACAACGTTGGCCGAACACTACATCATCGCCGATCAATGTCTGTCGCGCGGAATGAAGTTGGTCAGCCTTGCTCCGCGTTTTGTGGGTGACTTCGAAAAAGGCGTCGACTTCAAAGGGAATCTGGACGAGATCAGTGCGTCACTAGAACAGCACGCAGTTATTGCTCGCACGTTGGGTCCGTACAAATTGAGTTTGCATTCGGGCAGCGACAAGCTGTCGATGTATGGCGCACTTGCACGTGCCACGCAAGGTTGCTTCCATGTGAAAACCGCTGGAACAAGTTACCTCGAAGCCGTGCGCGTTGCGGCACGGCATGACGAGAAACTTTTTCGAGAAATTGTTGCATTTTCTCGCTCGCGATACGAAACCGACAAAGCCACGTACCACGTGTCGGCAACGCTTGCTGACGCCCCGGACGCTGACGGAACCGCCGTGCGAATGCTGGAGTCGGAGTATCTGGAATTGTGGGACGACGTGCCGGCGGGCAAGGGCTTCAGCAAACCAGGACGACAAATCTTGCATTGTACTTTTGGAAGCGTGCTCACCGATCCTGTTCTTGGTCCGCGACTGAAGGACTGTCTGGGTACGCATCTTGATACATACACCGCTGTTCTCGACGACCACTTCACTCGCCACCTTGAAGCGTTGCAGCAAGGGATGCGGAACTAACGCGAAACTAAATTCTGGACACGTATTGGCCACTGAGTCGACGAATAAAGCGTCGCATTTCCAAGACGCTGATGATGGCGGCAACGCGATGCGCGGGAAGCCCCGTCATTTGAATGACCGTGTCGACCGGTGTACTCATCGGCTCAATCGCGTCAAGTACTTGTCGCTCGATTTCGTTTAGTACCAATTCAGACCCATTGCGAATCTGTGTGTCGTCGTTGACTTGAACTGGTTGACGAATCGGACCGAGTGACTCCAAAACATCGTCGATCGTTTGGACCAGAGTGGCGCCATCGCGTATCAATTGATTGCAACCACGAGACGCACGACTGGTGACTGGGCCCGGAAGTGCAAGTACGTCGCGACCTTGCTCACCAGCAAGCCTTGCGGTGATCAGTGATCCGCTGCGATCAGGAGCTTCGATGACCAACACAGCCAGTGACAATCCTGAGATCAGGCGATTCCTCTGGGGGAATGTCCCAGCATGCGGTTTTGTCGCCGGAGAATATTCGCTGATCACGGCTCCATCGGCAGCAATCGCTCTGGCGATTCCTTCGTGTTCGCTCGGATATATTTGCTGGTGTCCGCTTCCGAGTACGGCGATCGTGCGACCACCCGCATCGAGCGCGCCGCGATGGGATGCCACGTCAATGCCGCGTGCCAGCCCGCTAACAATGGTGACGCCCGCTTTCGCCAGCGAGTATCCGAATCGCTCGGCTTGTTTGAGACCATACGTCGTCGCGTGACGCGTCCCAACGATCGCGACAGCCAACTCATCGGCATCATGAACTTCCCCTTGCTTAAACAGCACCGCAGGCGTATCCGGCAGGTCGTCCAAGCGATGCGGATAACCGGGGTCAGCATGACAGACAATATCGATTTGCAACTGCTCGCATTGAGCTGCGATCGAATCGACGTCGACGAAATGATCCGCAGTCTTGATTTTGTGAACCAATTGCGACCCTACTCGCGGCACGGTGATCAACTCACCTTCGGCAGCTCTCAATACAGCGTCGGCAGACCCAAATCGCTCCAACAGTGCCGCCAGTGTTCTTGGTCCGATTCCTGGCAACTGTGACAATCGCAGCATTGCGATCGTTGCTGGCGAAAGCTTCGTCGAACCGCCGCGCGGACGTTCGATGGATTCAGGAAAAGACGATTGCATGCCGACTTCCTTGCTTAAACAAAACCAAGGCGTTTTCTTGCTGAACAAACCGGGGGCAGTATGTCGCTTGGGTCTGTCGGCTGTCAAATCACTTCGTAAATCACTTGTCCGAAGTCCTTCTCCAGCCGTCTGCGGCCCGGTACAGCTAGCTCACGAGGTTCGAGCCCCAATTGATGCAGCACGGTGGCGTGAATGTCCGTGACATAATAGCGGTTTTCTACAGCATGGAAGCCGAGTTCGTCCGTCGCACCATGCGCGATGCCGCCACGAACACCGCCGCCTGCCATCCAAATACTAAAACCGTAGGGATGATGATCACGCCCATTAGTTGACTGGGCACCCGGAGTACGTCCGAACTCGGTCGCCCAGACAACGAGAGTTTCTTCTAGCAGCCCGCGCCGTTTCAAGTCGTTCAATAACGCGGCGATCGGTTGGTCAGTTTGTTCGCACAAATTGCTATGTCCCGTTTTCAAATTCGTGTGGCTGTCCCACTGGCCAGCGCCTCCATTACTGCCGTGATAAACTTGGACAAACCGCACGCCTTTCTCCACCAGTCGCCGTGCAGTCAGCATCTGGCGACCAAAGACGCTCGTTTCTTTGCGATCCAACCCATAATCTCGCTGTGTTGCTGCCGTTTCATTTTCCAATTGCACAACGTCCGGTACCGCCGTTTGCATTCGGAATGCGAGTTCGTAAGCATGCATTCTCGCACGTAATGATTCGTCATTAGGAAATTGCTGCTGCGATAGGCCGTTGAGCCGACGCAGCAAATCAAATTCTCCCGCCTGCTCTTCTTGGAATACATCTTCCGGCGGTGCCGCATACGCAAGTGGTGTCGCCGCATCGATATCTAGCGGGACGCCATCGAACTGTGGGCCAAGATAATTAGCGCGGTGACATTCACGACCGCCACAACAATCGGCTACAGGCGTGCCCAAGACAACAAACTTGGGCAAGTTCTCGTTGAGCGACCCCAGACCATAACTGGCCCACGATCCAATCGCAGGGAAAAAACCGTCGACACGATGCCGCCCGGTATGAAATTGCAGCTGAGCCCCGTGGTTACTGTCCTCTGTCCACATCGATCGAATCACGCAAAGATCATCAGCACAGGTCGATAAGTGTGGATACCAATCACTGATTTCGAGTCCGCTCTCTCCACGCGAGGCATAGCCTACCTGCAGCGGATAAATCTCATTACGGATGAATCCGTTGTTCGGGTCCGGAAACACCACACGTTCGTTTTCCAGATACGGCGATTTCAACGCATCGGCAAACGGCGTTTCGGCAATGGTTTTCCCGGCGAATCGATTCAATGCAGGTTTCGGATCGAATGTCTCCATATGCGAGACGCCGCCGATCATAAACAGCCAAATGACATTCTTGGCTCGCGGTGCGAACTGTCGCCGCATATCGTCTGCGCACACGTCGTCGCGTAACAGACTCGATAGTGCCACCGTGGTTGCACCAAGCCCTAAGTGCTTAAAAAATCCGCGTCGCTGGGGTATTGAATTCATCGCACTGTCACAAAGTCGTTGTGGTTGATCAACACGTGAACGAGGTTTTCTCGTGCTCGCTGCCGCGCGTCGGCCGAGGGTGGTATCGTCGCCTTGGACTGGCCGTGCATTGTTGTGAGTTGATTGAGATCGGCTAGCGTTTGCGATTGTGACTGAAGGAAGTCGATGCACGCGGTTAGTTCGTCCGAACTTGCGTGTCGCGAAAGAATGGATTGATAGGTTCTGGAGATGAACATCTCGTCATCATCGAATTTGCCATTAGCTGATTCGATATCGTCTAAGCCGATATTGGTGGTGACCGAGTCAATGAGTCGCGCAGCCAAACGTCGCGATTGATCGAGAGCCAACACACTGTTTGCTAATGCGAGAGATTGTTGAGGGACGATGCTCTCGGTGCGCCGGTAACAATCCGTGGGATTGGCAGCGTCGAAAACCACCAGCATCGTCATCTGCTTCTCGTACGCATGACCGAAATAAAGGCTGCGCCGGGGAACGGCTTCACCTAACTGGTAATCGATTTCTTCACCCCCAATCGCCGTTTGTAAATTCCCGGCGATCGCCAGCAAGCTATCTCGTACAACTTCAGCATCAAGCCGGCGCAAGTTGGCTCGCCAGTGGAGTCGATTGTCGGCATCACGAACCAAATTGTTCTCACGATCTTCCGGTGACAAGTCATTTACAGAGGAACTCAATCGATACAACTTTGACGTCACAATCAAGCGATGAATGTGTTTCATGCTCCAATCATTCTGCATCAGCTCCAGTGCCAAGAAATCGAGCAGCCTAGCAAGTACCGGCTGCGGGGAACGCAAGCCGAAGTCAAAAACGTTTTCGACGAGCGGTTCACCAAAATGATGCAACCAAATGTGGTTCACTGCAACGCGTGCAGTGAGCGGGTTTGATTCATGAGTGAGCCACTTTGCAAATGCCAATCGTCGGCCACTGGAAGTGGATGGATAGCTTTCTGCCACGGCAGTAAAAGTGGAGTCTTCGGCGGTGAGCTTGCTACTGGCGTCGGCGAGTTGTTTTTGCGCTGCGGCAATCTTTGTGGCATCAGGTTTCTCAGCCGCTTGAAGCGTCATTAGTGACAACAAGCCCTGATGGACAGCAAGCATTCGCTGGGAGTCTGCCGCTTGTTTTGCTATCGCTTGAGCGTTTGACAGATTGTCGAGGCGGGCATTCGTTGCCTCCCAACGCAGTCGCACCAGGTGCAGCTTCTGCTCAGCGACAGTCAAGGACTGCCGAGCGATGGCCGGTTGAACAGAATTCTCAATGGCTCTTTGTGCAACATCAACATCACGCACGGCGACGGCGATATCGTCGGTTTCAATGTACTCACGCCGAAAGGGATGCGAGGCGATTGCGGGTAAGTCAATGGCGTGAATTTCGAATGGCAGTCCAAGGATCGCAGGTACATCCGCCGTGAGCGGATTTTCTTTGTCGGGTTGCTTTTCGTTGCCGCGTTGATAAAGAAACGTTGGTGCATCTAGGTCTGCATCATAGACGCGTGGTAGTCCGCCGTTATTGATATCCGTGATGCCCGGCAGTCGTTCGGTTCGCACTCGATGAGGTTCAAAGATTGCACGGAATGCGTAGTACTCGCGTTGGCTGAGCGGATCGTACTTGTGATCGTGACAACGGGCACAGGCCAGCGTCATGCCCAAAAAAGCTTTCGCGGAATGTTCGACGGTCGCGTCGAGCCAGATGTCGCGGTTACTTTTGTGAAAGTTTCGAACCAGGAATCCGGTTGCTCGCAGGGTATCGAAATTATCCGGAGCGACTTCGTCACCAGCAAGCATTTCAATCAACATGCGATCATATCCCTTGTCACGATTGAGCGACTCGACGATCCAGTCTCGCCAGTGCCAAATATGCCTCGCGCTGCCTCGAAGTTCCTGTTTGAAACCGTCCCAATCGCTATACCGCCAGACATCCATCCAATGTCTTGCCCACCGCTCACCGTGTCGTGGATCAGCAAGCAATTGATCGACCTGCGCATCCCAGCTTTTAAGTTGAGGATCGACGGCGAGAACCTTTTGCTCCTCCAATGTCGGTGGCACGCCCACAAGGTCCAAGTAAAGTCGTCGCAGTAACGTGGACGATTCAGTAATCGGTGTGGGAACCACGCCCGCCTGGGTCCATTTTTCATAGGCGATCGCGTCGATCTGATTGATTCGCCAGGTGTCGGGAACCGACTGAGATGGAGATGTTCGTTTGGGAACGTGATATGCCCAGTGTCGACGGGGCGAATCGATGATCAGTTCGTCCGCAGGACTTGGCGCACCAGCGCCGATCCATTGGGTGAGTTGTTGAACTTGCTCTACCGCCAGTGGCGTACCATCGGTCTCGGGCGGCATGCGTTCATGTAAGTCCGTTGCGGTGATTCGCTGAAGCAGCAAACTCGACTCAGGGGAGTGAGAATCAATGACCTGTCCATTCTCGCTGCCCTGACGAACCAATGCTCCAGCATCAAGCCGCAGTCCCGCTTCCTGCTTCAGTACCCCATGGCAAGCCGCACACTTCTCGTCGAAGATCGGTTTGATATCACGTTCATAGTCGACTTCACCGCGTACGGCAGTCGCGTGTAAGAATGCGATGACTATCAGGAAGTGCAATCGCGACACAGGTGGGTCAGGGGGTGGGAGGGAGTTTTCCTGCTCGTGGCGTATTCGCTTAACCCTGTATGGTACTTGATCAGCCGACCGATCGCGACAGTCCGTCGGGTTGGTGAAAAAATACAGCAATCGGGAATCAGAACTGGAAGTATACGAATGGACGGAAACCCTGGGGAGCATAAAGAACCAGAGCCCACAGCATGATTGCTGTCGCGATCGGGCTGTACCAAGCCGTCGCTGGTAATCGCATTGCCAACCGCAAGCGTGTGCGCCACGCAGCGTGTTCGATGAACAGGCACACCAGGGCTCCGATCACCAGCGGAGGGAACCAGTCGATGCCATCGGAAGCAGAAAACATTCGCGTTAGAAAAATTCCAGCTTGCGAAAAATCGGTGCTACGAAACAACACCCAACCCACGAGCACTACCAGCATCGTGACCAGCCACCGCGCGGGTCTAATCAGAGGCTGCATCGGACTTTTTAAATCGCGAAACGCTCGCTCGATAACGAGTCCCAGCCCGTGCAGCAATCCCCAGACGACGAAGGTCCAAGCCGCGCCGTGCCAGAGGCCTCCGAGAGTCATGGTGAGTAACAAATTTCGATACCGCATTGCTGCTGAACCTCGACTACCACCAAGTGGAATGTAAAGGTAGTCGCGAAGCCAGCGGGAAAGTGTCATGTGCCAACGATGCCAAAACTCGGTAAGCGATGTTGCGGTATACGGGTGTCGAAAATTTACAGGAAAACGATACCCGAGCATCTTGGCGATCCCGATCGCCATATCACTGTAGCCAGAAAAGTCGTAGTAAATCTGGCCCGTGTAAGCCAGCGCTGCCAGCCACAAGGTCCAACCGCTGTACAAATCCGGTCCGGCAAAAACAACATCAACGGCTTCGCCTAAACGATCGGCAAGCAACACCTTCTTCACTGCTCCACGAAGTAGTTGCTGGGCGCCGCCATAGAAGCGTCGCCGTGAAAAATCAGGCACCCGTGCTAGTTGTGGTGATAGCTCCGTAGCGCGAACGATCGGTCCAGCTACGAGTTGCGGAAAGAATGCGACGTAAAGCGAGAAATCCAACAGGCTCGTAACCGGGGCGAGTCGGCGGCGATACACGTCAATTGTGTAGCTCAGTGTTTGAAACGTATAAAACGAAATACCAACCGGAAGGACGATTGCTAACGTGGTGGTGCTGATGCCCAGCGGTGCCAGCGCCAGATTCGCTGAGGCAAGGAAGAAATTGAAGTATTTAAAGAAGGCCAATACCCCGAGGTTACTAGCAAGAGAAACATACAACCAGCGTCGACGTGTGGGGTAGTCGTCGTTGCGGTGAATTTTCCTGGCGACGTAAAAGTCTACCAGTGTCGAAAACACAAGGAGAGCACAGAATCGAACGTCCCAATACGCGTAGAAGTAGTAACTGGCCAGCACCAGATACGAATTCCTGGTGACCTTCGTCCGACACATCCATGTCATGGCCAACACAACAACGAGAAAAAGCAGAAACTCGAGCTGGGAGAAAACCATTGCTAAGACGAGGCTCGGATTCCGCGTTGAAACCAAATCAGTAATGTCTTGGCGACGATTGTGTTACCGATCGTGTTGAGGTGTCCGACGCCAATCTGTCCGTTATGGAAACCATGCGGCCAAGCTCCTTGTCGCGCCGAATCGATGAATTCACGGCGCAGATCAACTAATGCAAGGCCCGTGTCGCTGGCGGCTTGGCTCAAGGCTTCGTATCGTCGCTCATCGTCGATGTCGCGGTAAACTTTACCACTCATGATGACGGGAACCTGAGGTGCATATAGCAAAATCACCGGCAGTTCGGTATGCGCACGAAAGCCCCGACACACGTTATGCCAATGATCGGATTCGGAGTCTGGGTCGACTGGTGCTTCAGAAGTTACCGCGACCGCAGGTTGAGGCGATTTCGCTGGTCCCAGGGAAAAGCGAAGTTGCCGCAACTTGTCGTCGTCGAAAAGCAAATTACGGCCGGCTTGAAGCAAAAAGGCCGGTAACCAAGCGGAAAGTTGCTGTTGGTTGCGTGAGACGTCCTTGCTGGCATCGGTTTGTGAATCTGCTCTCGATTGAAAATCAGCCGCTGGGTCCAAGTCGAGCAGTTCAGTAACGAGAATGACGTGGGCGTCGATCCTCAATGCCGTTTCGACTCGAGGGAATTGCTCGATCCAATCACTGGCATCGTCACCGCTACGGGCGAGCGGGTAGACTCGCCACGGACGAGAACTCTGCGAGCCAAGTCGCTCGCTGATGGCAAAGATTTTGTCGTCGTCTGAGACCCCGACCCCTTCGGCTTGTGAGTCTCCCCAGAACGCAAGATGCGGCATCGAGTTATCCGTTCCGTCCAGTTCGACACGTACCCCAGGCATGCCCATTGGACCGACAAACGAATTCGCAAAGCCTTCACTTCGCCAACGATAAACCTTCCCTTGCGGTAGCGTCCAAACTTGGCGAATGGGATCAAAACTCCGAGGCAAATAGCTGCGAACGAATAAAGGAGACGACGACGCGATGAGCAAAGTCCCGATGACAAGTCCAATCATCCAACGCTGAACTAATCGCAGGGGGTCTCCGAGCATGGACTTAGATTTGTGCATCGCCGGTCGGTGCGATGTCCATGCCCTCTTTCGCGGGAATGCGGAGCTTGGCACGTGGTTTCTCTGTTACCGTGCCGGGAACCAACCAGGGGCCGGTGCCATTGACATGAATCAATCGCATCAACTCTTCGTTATCGATAGACTCGACTTCCAACAATCGCTGAGTAATCGCTTCGAGTACTTCACGACGCTGTTCCAGGATTGTGCGTGTTTGAGCAAGCGCGTCCTCGACGATTCGAGACACTTCCTTGTCAATCAGTTTCGCCATCTCCTCACTGTGCATCATTTGATAACTATCACCACTGCCTCCAGCCAAGAACGGTGAACGCGTGCTGCGCCGCAAGTTGACGCGTCCCAGACGGCTCATCCCGTAGTCCATGACCATTCCACGAGCGATTTCAGTACAGCGTTCCAGGTCGTTCTGAGCACCAGTGCTGATGTCTTGAAAAATCATTTCCTCCGTCAATGTTCCTGCGAGCAGAACTCGCATTTGACTTTCCAGTTCGCTCTTGGTCATCAAGTAGCGTTCCGATTCAGGTCGCTGCATCGTGTAACCTAGGGCGGCCAGTCCGCGGGGAATGATGCTGACTTTGTGTACCGGATCCGTGTTCGGCAGCGCTGCAGCGACCAATGCGTGACCGGCTTCGTGATAAGCAACGCGAATTTTCTCCTGTTCGTTCATCACTCGATTTTTCTTTTCCAGTCCAGCGGTGACTCGTTCGACGGCTTCGTTGAATTCATCGATACCAACCGCCGACTTTTCGCCACGAGCGGCGAGTAGCGCTGCTTCGTTAACGAGATTCGAAAGATCCGCACCAACAAAACCGCTGGTAATGGAGGCGACTTCCTTCAAGTCAATTTTCTCGTCCAGCTTCACGTTCTTAACATGAACTTTGAGTATTTCTTCGCGGCCAGCCACATCGGGACGATCGACCAATACGTGTCGGTCGAAACGCCCAGGACGCAGTAACGCTGAATCCAGTGTCTCGGGACGGTTGGTTGCCGCGACGACGATCACACCCGCGTTAGCGTCGAATCCGTCCATCTCGACAAGCAGCGCATTGAGCGTTTGTTCGCGTTCATCGTGACCACCGACCACGGACCCCGAGCGACTCTTTCCAAGTGCGTCTAGCTCGTCAATAAAGATGATGCAAGGGGCACGATTCACCGCTTGCTGGAACATGTCCCGAACCCGTGCGGCACCGACACCGACGAACATCTCGACAAAGTCACTGCCGGATAAACTGAAGAATGGAACTCCTGCTTCACCGGCGATCGCTTTGGCGAGCAAAGTCTTACCCGTTCCCGGAGGCCCAACAAGCAACACTCCCTTGGGAATACGTCCACCCAGGCGCTGATACTTTTCGCTGTTTCTCAAAAAGTCGACAACTTCGCGAACTTCTTCGACGGCTTCATCAATCCCAGCGACTTCGTCAAACGTGATGGGCAATTCTTCTTGGCCGTATAGTCTTCCACGGCTCCGCGAGAATGACATCGGCGACCCCACTCCACCGATCCGACGAAGCATCATGATACCCAGCATCACCAACACGCCGATCATCAACAATTCGGGCCAATGATCCTCGAAAAATCGATTCGGTCGCGCGTTGTCCCACAGCACACCGGAATCCTTCAACAGTTCCAACAGTTGGCTATCTTCGGCATCGTTGCGAATGGTGCGAATCGTCTTGAACGTCACCTGAGACGCGGGACTGACCGCATCACCACCGCGACCAAGCGACCGAAACATCACTTTGCCGGTGATTGAATCATCCGCGACCTCGATCTCGCGAAGCTGGCTGTACTCGATCAGCACATCGGGGTCGCTTGTCGACGACACAACAATATGGGGATGAACCGGAGCAGCCAGCGACGAAGCCGCTTGCCCAGCAACGGAGGGGGCGTCGGAAGTCTTCGCCTCAGGAATCGCTGCCTCGGCTGTCGGCGCGATGGTGCGCCCGGTGCGTGTTTGAGCTTCGGCTCGCAACAAGGCGATCAGATCCGGATACCGAAGCCGTTTTGGCGTTGAGCTGAACAGAAATGCGCTAAGCAATACCGCAGCGACGATCGCAGCTAAAACCAGCCACACGTTGCCGCCGCGATTATCGGGTGTCGATCCGCTCTTGCGTTCTTTCTTGTCGCTCATACTAAAATCTAAGGTATCAGTATTAATATATGGGGGAGTAATCACAGCGACTGAATCAATAGTCGCTGAGAGAGCCTATAGTGTTGTCTCGCATTGTCGGTCAGCCCACGGCGAACGACAAGTTGCCGTTACCAGAACTCGCAATTCTGATCGAATGTGCTGGTTCTATCGATTTCGCCGTCGACGGGCTGTTTCGGTTACTGGAATTCGCTTAATTTCCGGGCGAATGATCCTCGCGTGGGCCATGGGCTTGCGGAACTTGGGGCAATGAGCTTACGGATTATGAACAAACAATGAAATGAATTCAAAACCCACTACCTAACGATGCATCATCGACCGACTCAAAATGTCGCTGTATTGGGGGCTACCGGCAGTATCGGGACGGCCACGATCGACGTTTTGAAGCACTTGGACTCAAGCGACCCCGAGTATTGCTGGCGATTGTGGGCTGCTTCCGGGCACCAAAATTTGGCCTGTTTGAGTGAGCAAATCCACTCCGTTCGTGTTCCGCCGGAGCGAGTGGTGCTGTCAGCCGGCGAGGCTTCGGAGTCAGTTCCTGTTGAGCTGCGAGGCCAATGGACAGTTTCCCAGGGTGCGGATGCACTTTGCGACATCGCGTCGGATGACGAAGTCGATTACGTCGTAGCTGCGATTGTGGGTCGCGCCGGGCTGGAAAGCACGTTAGCGGCCATTCGTCACGGAAAGTGCATCGCCTTGGCGAACAAGGAAACGCTCGTGGTCGCTGGACCGCTCGTTCGACATTTACTCACAGAATCCGAGTCGAAACTGATTCCTGTGGACAGCGAGCACTCAGCAATTTTTCAGTGCATCCATGGTTCTCCAGCGAAGCCGCGGCGATTGATTCTCACCGCCAGCGGCGGTCCATTTCGCTGCTGGACAACCGCCCAAATGCAGGAGGCAACACCGGAATCGGCTTTGGCGCATCCCACGTGGCACATGGGACGCAAAATTTCCATCGATTCGGCGACGATGATGAACAAAGCGTTGGAAATTATCGAAGCACGTTGGTTGTTCGATTTTCCAGCCAACCAAATCGAAGTCGTCGTGCACCCTCAATCCATCATCCATTCTCTAGTCGAATTTGATGATCACAGCGTATTATCACAGATGAGTCCGCCAGACATGCGGATGCCCATCCAATATGCGTTGACGTACCCACGTCGGTTACCGGGAATCGCTCCGCCACTGGATCGATCCCAAGCGATGCAGTTGATGCTTGAACCAGCCGACAGCGAGCGATTCCCTGCGTTGACACTGGGTTTTGAGGTCGCCGAGGTG
The DNA here is from genome assembly GCA_041751935.1 of Pirellulaceae bacterium. Classification (GTDB taxonomy): domain Bacteria; phylum Planctomycetota; class Planctomycetia; order Pirellulales; family Pirellulaceae; genus JBBSJZ01. The sequence goes on from JBGSIA010000029.1 coordinate 29,037, forward strand.
GGTGGAACGGCGGGAGCGGTCGTGAATGCGGCCAATGAAGAGGCGGTCGGCCTGTTCTTGGAGCGTCAAATTCGGTTTACTGACATTGTCGCGACCTGTCGAGCAGTCTTGGAAAATCACCATTTCGAGCCTGACCCGTCACTAGATCGGCTGTTGACGCTGGATCATTGGGCCAGAGCCGAGGCTCGCCGTTGGTGCGGAATCGCAACAAAATAACCCTGAAAATTACCTGCAAGGCTTAACTTTTCGATGACAAGCGAATTCCTCGCTGCCGTTTCACTTACGGCCGCTTACCTGCCGCTGGCCGCGACCGATGCCGCGGGGCTGACGGAAACCCTCCTGGGGGCAGTCCTCATGGGTGTCCGAGTCGCCCTAGGTATCGGCTTGGTCGTGTTTGTCCACGAACTGGGCCACTTTCTAGCCGCAAAAATGTTCGGTGTGAAGGTCGAGAAGTTTTACGTCGGATTCGACGTGCCGATCAGCATCGGGCCCCTGAAGTTTCCCCGCACTCTGGGCAAGTTCAGTTATGGAGAAACCGAGTACGGCATCGGCGTGATACCGCTGGGCGGCTATGTGAAAATGCTGGGTCAGGACGACGATCCTCGCAAAGCGGAAGAAGAGGCAAAACGAATCCGCTTATCCGGTGGCGATGAAGATACGTCGCCGAAACTGGACCCTCGCAGCTACCCGGCCAAACCCGTCTGGCAGCGGATGGTGATCATCAGCGCCGGCGTCGTGATGAATGTCATTACCGGGATTCTGTTTGCCGCGATCGCTTTTGGCTACGGCGTTAACTACAACCCGGCGGTGATCGGCGGCGTAATCGGTGGTGGGCCAGCCTGGGAAGCCGGTGTTGAACCGGGAGGCCAAGTCGTTAGTGTCGGCGAATTCAAACGCGACGAGCAAATGCACTTTCGCGAAATGCAATTTGAGATCGTCACGGCTGCGATGGATGAACCCAATGAACCAATTGATGTCGCCATTCGCTACGACGATTCGCTTCGTCAGTATCAACTCGCCTCGATGGCGACACCCGATGGCGATCGTCGCTTTATCGGCATACTGAGCCCCAGCTCCGCGAAGATTCATCCCGCGATGGTCGCAGCACCACTCAGCGCCGCCTCGGAAGTGCTGACCGATGCTGACGCGGGGGCGGAGATTGTTTCCTTTGACGGCAACGCGATTAACCCACAAGCCATCGTCCCAGCTACTGCGTTGATTGATTACATCTACAAACACCCGACTAAAACAATCGAGTTGAAACTGCGACGTGTTGATTCCAGCGAACATACGGTGCAACTTGTGCCACAGAAATCCAAGTCGATTGGCACCCGATGGGCGGTCGGTCCAATTACAGCAATGGTCAAAGACGGCCCGGCGATGAAGGCGGGGTTGCAAGTTGGCGACACCATCACAGCGGTCGGCGAAAACAGCGACTTGGATGCGTATAGTCTGGCGATCGATTTAGTCGGTCGCGATTCTCCGGTGCAACTGTCGGTACTGCGAGGCAACGGAAAAGATGCAAAAAAAATTGACGCGGTGCTGGAACCATCCGCGATGCTGCAAACTCTCGCTCCCAATCAAAGCTCTAACTCCGCATTAGCAATTAACGTTCTGGGGTTGGCATACTCGGTTTTGCCGACGCTTGCAGCAGATATCGCTTACGGCACCCAGCCGACTGCTAAGTCGGAGAACGCCTCTAAGCCGGAGAGCATAGCCGAGCCCATTCCCGCCGACCAACAAAGTGCGGGGGACCAATTGAGTGCGGGGGACATTGTCCAAAAATTGACCGCCAATTGGCCAATGGGCAAAGTGCCTGCGGCCTTGAGCGACGAGATGTACTTGGACATTGTTACGAAGCTAACCGAAGGCTGGGAAATCGATGGCACGTCGTCAGTAACCGATTTGGTCGAAGTATTTCAAGTCCTGCCTGAAGGAACTCAACTGGACGTCCTGGCAATTCGAGGAACGTCTGGCCGAGTCGTTCAATCAACGTTAACGGTCCACCTCAGCGACTCCGTTTGGTTTGATCGTGGATTGATACTCGCTCCAAGTGAGGCGGTACAGACTGCCGATTCATTTTCCGAAGCACTTTCCCTCGGTCTGCGTCGAGGCATGTGGGACTTGTCACTAGTGTTTCGCAGTCTGAAGATGATTGGACGAGGCAACGTGGGTGCAAAGGACATCGGTGGCCCGATTCGGATCGTCAAGCTTGCTTGGCAAGAAGCCAACCGTGGCCTATCTGCGCAACTGCTTTTCTTAACGATGTTGAGTATGAATTTGGCGATTTTGAATTTCTTGCCGATTCCTGCCTTGGACGGTGGTCATATGATGTTTTTGATCGCTGAAGCCGTTCGAGGTCGACGCGTCGATGAGGAACTTGAGATGCGACTCACGCTCGCTGGCGTGGTTGCGTTATTGCTGTTGATGGCGTTTGTGTTGTTCAACGACATCTACCAAGGCTAGATGCACAGTACCGTATTCGTTGCCGTGTTGCTCGTCGTTGCCGTCGTGGTGCGCGAGCGATGGCGATGGTTGGCGATCAGCCGTGTTCCCGCTTCGTTAGTAGCCGGATTCTTGGGATTGGCACTTTTACAGGGCTATACCACCATCGCGACAATGCCGCAGGTCGGTGTGGAAATCATCGACGAGTTGCGGTCATGGCCAGCCCTGTTAATCGCGGTCGTGTTCGCCGGCATGCTGCTGGGGAAGAGCGGGCCGCGGCGCACTTTTTCGAGCGACAATTTGCGCCGCGCCGGACGCCAGGGCTTAATGGTATGGATCATCGTCCTGGGACAGACCGCCATCGGCTTGTGGGTCACTTGGTTGATCATCCAACCAAACTTTGACTTACCGAATTCTACAGGAATGCTGATCGAAACCGGATTTGCTGGCGGACACGGAACCGCAGCAGCGATGGGCACCGTGTTGGCTCATCCGACGATCGGTTTAAGCGAGGGATTGGACCTAGGATTGTTGATGGCTACCGTGGGGCTGGTTTACGGATTAGTTTCGGGCGTCTTGTGGGTGAATCTCGCAGTCCGCCGGGGTTGGGTTCGCGAAACCGAAACGCAATTAGGCGATCAACCGTTGACGCCGCGATTGGGACCAAGCTTGGGCACCCCACGAATCAGCGGCGAGACAATCGATCCCCTGTTGCTACAGCTCGTTTGGATCGCACTCGCGTTCGCCATCGGCAGTGGCTTGCAGCAACGCGTCAACGCCACAGCAGGCGAATTGGATGGGTGGTTTTCAACAATTCTGCAGCGTGAAAATACAAGCGACTTGGTCAACGGCGAGCTTCGTAAGAGGCTCACCATGGCCGGTGTGATCGGATCATTTCCGCTGTTCATTTACACGCTATTCGGCGGCGCAATTGTGCGTTGGTTATTGACGTTGGTCGGCCAGAAAGAGCGCATCGACGCGGACACGATTCATCGCATCGTAGCGACCGCGATGGATGTATTGGTCGTCGCTGCCGTAGCGACCCTGAATCTCACCGCAGTGAGTGCGCTGTGGCTCCCATTCTTGAGTCTGTTCGTCGCTGGTGCAGTATGGTGTAGCTTTTGTTTGCTCGTTCTGTCCCGCTGGGTCTTGCCGGAATCCATCTGGTTTTATCTGGGAATCATCAACTATGGGATGTCCACTGGCACGACGGCGACGGGTTTTGTGTTGTTGCGGACAATTGACCCAGAGCTGCGCAGCGGTGCCGCAGAAGACTACGCTTTGGCGGCTCCTCTTTCAGCGCCCTTCATCGGGGGTGGAATCCTGACGGTTGCACTTCCGCTATTGGTTCTCGAACGAGTCCCGATCACCGTTTCCGCGATGATTGTAAGCATCCTGGTGATGGTGCTCGTTGGACTGGGCATCCACTGGAAACGCAGCATGATCGATTAATTCGATATACCAGTACAGTCGTCGGTTTGGGACAATTGGTCGGTCACTTCTGACCTGCGTTTGTGCTGCATCGGAGACGAACTCGCAGTCATCCTCCGAAAGTCGACTGAGCAATGGACGCGATGTTCTCTGGTTATTTGCTATCATTCCCCGAACCAACTTGACTTCGTCACTGGCTAGTCTCGCGAACGGTACTTGGGAAATAGAGGTGGCTGGATTTTGGGGGCCGCCTCAATTCCGGTTGGGACGGCTGTTGCCAGCCATTCTGCGAAAAGACCGTACTTGATGAATTACCTCTAACGACTCCTCAATAAGGTCATACGAAAGCAGCGACAATCCACTGTTACCCGTCAAGGTTTCCTGAGCCAATCTAATAGATGCTGAGTCCGACTAAGGGTTCAGAACATCGGTGACCATTCGGCAATGCTTCCCTTTTGTAACTTCCTTCCCTCGACGGATTGAGCCACTGCGGTCGCCGTTTTGTTCGCCCGCGTCGTCTGTAGCACGAAGTCATCTGACTTCCCAACAGCGTTCAACTCACCCTTACCCTCGGATTGCACCTTCGCAGGAGGCCAACGTCGATGGCTGGTCGCTCTTGGAAAGAAACACAAATTTTCTATCCAAAACCGTTTTTAACACGCCGTACCTTGACCCGTTTGATCGCTCTCATCGAAGCGATGTGGCCGATACGATCACTCACCAACATCAGTCTCAAACTCCTTGCGCAATTCGATCTTGGCGTCGATTCCGTCGTAGAAAACAGGCGACTTTGAAGGTCGAATCGTCAAAGCCATAAGTACCGCAATGAACGCGATGCAAACAAAAAGCAGAATTAGGGAATACTGTCGCCGTCGAAATACGCTGCGTCCGATCATCTCGCGGTTATTCTTTCTGGTGGAGCGATGGTCGTTACTCAACTTTAAGCTCAGTTAAAGGACAGCATTCCAAGAGTAAACACTAGCAGTATCTTTAAGTTCAAACGACTTAGCTCGTTCACACGCCCTAAAACACCGCGTCCCCTTCCGTCAAGATCAATTGTATTTTTGTCAACGCGTGGGTGCGTTCGCTGGTGAAGCATCGTTTCAGGAAATGCTGACAGATTCCGTGGCCCTCAGCGAGTAAGTAGGTGAAGGACGTTTTTTATGATTCCATACCCAACCACGCGAGACCACTTGCTCGCGCGTATTCGAGATTTCGCCGATCACGAAGCGTGGCTCGAATTCGAGAGGCTGTACCGACCTGCGATTTATCGCTTGGGGCGAATTCGCGGTCTTCGTGAAGCGGATGCTCAGGATTTGGTCCAATCCGTACTCGTCGCTGTTGCAAACAAGATCGATTCGTGGCACGCCGATCCAGCTCGAGCCAAGTTTCGCACTTGGCTCGCTCGCGTTGCAACCAATCAAGCAATCACGATCCTTCGCCAACGTCGACCTGACGAAGCACAGGGGGGAACGAGCGTCCAAATCCGACTTCGTGAACAACCGCAGCAAGACGAAGTCACCGAGGAGTTGCGACGTCAGTCCCAACGCGAGGTGTTTCGAATGGCGGCGCGGCGTGTTCGCGAGGAATTCGAAGAACCAACATGGCAAGCGTTTTGGCAAACCACGATTGAATCACGATCTGTCGCTGAAGTGGCCGAGACGCTCAGTCGAACTGCCGGTGCGATTTATACGGCTCGCAGTCGCGTCATGCACCGACTGGCCGAAGTCGTCCGCGAAATTCAGCGTGATGAATAATCCTGTTCCCATCAACTCTCACCTCAACGACGGAGACTCCATACACCATGAACACTGCCAATTCTCGATGTAATCCCTCGAGTATTCATCGATTCTTTAGCAATGATCTCGCTGAAGATTCATGCGAGCGACTCGAATACCACGTGACATCGTGTGTGACGTGCCAAGAGCGACTACAAAAAGAATCAGCAGAGAAGGATCTATGGGTCGCGACGAAAGAAAGCTTGCAGGACGATGCCTATGATTTGGAACCGTTGTCCGATACCTATTCAAAGCTCGAATATTTCTCTGGGCACTTGGACATACAGACGCTGCTCGATTCACTCGCACCAAGCGACGATCCCCGCATGCTCGGGCGATTGGACGGATTCGAAATCGCTGGCGTCGTCGGTTCCGGCGGCATGGGGATTGTTCTCAAAGCCTTTGAACCGGCACTCGCTCGATACGTCGCGGTCAAAGTCCTGAACCCTGAACTTTGGCGAAACGAAATGGCACGCCAACGGTTCTCGCGTGAGGCTCGGGCAGCGGCATCGGTCATTCACGAAAACGTCATCGAAATCTACAGCGTCAGTACCGACTCAGCAATTCCGTATCTGACGATGCCGTATTTGCGAGGTGAAACGTTAGCCCAACGAATCGCCAATCGCGGTCCACTTGGAGTCGAAGAAGTTTTGCGTATTTCACGACAGTTGGCCGCAGGCGTCGGGGCTGCGCATCGACAAGGCTTGGTGCACCGTGACATCAAGCCAGCGAACGTCTTTCTCTCGCAGGGTGCCGAACGCGTGCGCATCACCGATTTTGGCTTGGCCTACGCGGTGTCGGATGATCGCTTGACGCAAACAGGTGTCGTCAGCGGCACTCCCGCTTTTATGTCGCCTGAACAAATCAAGGGAGAGTCGCTCGATCAGCGAAGTGATTTGTTCAGTCTTGGTAGCGTCATGTACATGATGTGTGCAAGCGACCAACCCTTTCATGGAGAAACCGTGATGCACAAACTGCGGATGATTTGCGACGAGACACCAACCAAGTTGGAACGAATTAATCCGTCCATTCCGACGTGGCTTGCCGCGATTGTGGATCGACTCCACCAAAAATCACCCGATGATCGATATGCATCGGCGGACGAACTGGTTCGAGATTTGGATTCGTGTTTGGCCAACCTTCAGAATCCACTGTCATTCTCACAACCAAAAACAATTCATCGACTGCAGGCACGGTATGTCAAATCCGCACGTGCGCCACGTTCAAATTTCATGGCGCCAATCGCCTACGGTTGTCTGCTGATCTTGCTTGCAACCGGCGTTACTGCAGGGCTCAGTCCGCAACTTTTTTCTGGACTCCTACTGGCTGAGAAAAGCGATCAACCCATCGCGCTCTCTGGTCGTGTCGTCAATCACAAAGGTGAGCCGGTTGCTGGAGCGACGGTCTTGGCAGTACAAAAAACTTGGCCTAACGATCAGTACCGGCAAGCTGCATTGAAAACCACGACCAATGCAGACGGAACCTTTACGTTCAAGGGCTTCGGCATACAAGGGGAGAAATACGCTTTCTTGTTGACATCACTTGCCGATGGCTATGCCATGACCAGTCAATACAAGGTGGTTTCCGATGGCCAGCCTCAACCCTTGATCATACTCTCGGTAACTCCATGCGATCCAACTCGTATTCGCGTTGTGGATGCGGATGGCAACGCGCTGCCTGATGTGAAAGTGTTACCAGACTCACGCAAAACCGCTGCGGGCGAAGAACACATGACTTATTCAATGCAGGTCTCGGACGGAAAAGCGACTGACAAGGAGGGCCAAGTGACGCTATACGCTTTTGCCGCGAAAGACACAGCATCCATTTATGTTGAACAGCAAGGGAACGTAACGAGTCACTCGATCCAAGTCGGTGAGCCTGTTAACACGATTAAGTTGGAAGCGATCAAAGCTCCCATTTCAGTTCAAGGCAGGGTAGTTACGACCGACGGCAAGCCATTGGCGGAAGCGAAAGTAATTGTAGTCAAGAAAACTTGGCCCGGTGGTCGTTTTCGCATGGAGCCGGTGTTGAGTAAAACATCGGACTCCGGAGAATTTATCCTCAAGGACTTTGTTCCTGGGCAACTGAAGCACGAGTTCATGGTAACAATCATTGAACCAGGGTTTGCAATGACAAGTCTCTATCGCGGCATGGACGATGCTGATCAGGATGCGCCGATGAACTTGGTCGTTGAACCAACGGAAGTGATTACGTTTACTCTCAGCGACGCTGACGGGAAACCACTTGCCGAGGTCCTACTTAGTCCGACACAGCGTGAGACGGTGGACGGAGTCTCTCACCACAACTACTCGATCAATCGCGAGGCGGTTTCGGTCACGACGAATGCTGCTGGCGAAGCAACCATGTCAGCTTGGAATGCCGGGGAGAAAGGCACGCTTCTTTACAATGTCGATGGTAAGGTAGGAACCATTGAATTCCAAGTGCCTGAGAGTCGGCAAATTTCGCTACGCATACCCAAGGCCAATTGATGATTGCGAGTTGGTTTATCTGGAAATGGACGAAGCTCGATTTGACTTACGAAAAGACGTGTCTCGCGTAAATTTCACAGCGTTTGGCATCCGAAAGATAAACGGCTTGGTATCGTTTGGGGTCGCCGATATCTTTGTAAAGTAAGTCGCCTTTCATCAGCAGATTTTCGGCGCCAGGTTCGTTGAACATCATCCGACTCTCGACGGCTGATGTCATCGTCAAGCCCACGCGTCCTGGCAGATTCGTTTGGATTGCACCCGTGATCGTTTTTCGACTTGGCTGCTGGGTTGCCAAGATCAAATGAATGCCGCTGGCACGTGCCTTAGCGCCCAATCGCGTGATGCGGGTCTCAATCGCCGTCCGTTGGCTGGCCGAGCCTAGCATCATGTCTGCATATTCGTCGCACACGCAAACGATTCGCGGTATCGGTGCTCCATGACGGTCGATCAATTCGACCAACGACGAGCTACCGTCAAGCATCACATAACGGCGTTCCATCTCCTCGATCAACTCGTCCAGAACCTCCACCATGTCAGCATCGGTATCACCCGGGAAGACCACCGGACGACGCAAATAAGGTGAATCTCTCAAATCGTGAAACGCCACTCGCTTCGGATCGATTGCGACGAGTTGCAGTTGCTCAGTCGTGTTCGTCGCGATCAGGCCCGCCACGGCGGTGCGCAACCATTCGCTCTTGCCGCTTCCAGAAGTACCGGCGACAAGCAGATGATAACTAGCCGTATCCGCCAAATCGGCGGTTCGCAACATCCCGTCGATCCCAACGCCGATGAGCACCTTGGCACAACCATGTAGCGAATTCGTGGGCGGCAGCTCAATCGAATCCCAGGAGACAATTTGGCGTTCCGTTCTTTGCAGATCGATCGTGATCGCCGCGCCCGTTTGGATTGTCGGTGGTCGCTCCAATTGTAATCGCACTTGAAGCAATTCGCCGCAGTTCAAAAACTTCCTTGGCGCAACTCCACGGGCCGGATTGACGGTGAATCGAACAAACGTCGGTCCCATGATCGGTTCACCGACAAACGTCGATTCACATCCCGCTTCGACCAATGCCGACTTCAACTGTTTGCCAAGCTTTTCGATATTGGCAGGGACTGTCGGTGTCGCAACCTTCGGCGCTGGAATCGATCGCGGTGCTAGCGTATCGAGTGGAGACATCGTTACCACGACGCCCGCCATTTTTCCTATCAGCGATTTGAGTCGCGACTGCACGTCGTCGAGTTGCGAGCCATCGAGCAGCCGTTCCGACTTCTGCGGCAAGAAACTGATCACCGCTAACGAATTGCTACCGCTATTGCCCAGCATCCAGTGATACAGAGCTGTCTGGCACAAATCCGCCGCGGGCGATGACTTGCCAAGCTTGTACTCAATGACACAGCGATGGCCCTGGGGTGGCGCAAGAATGGAATCAGCGATGCCAATCAAGACGACCGGACGCGTCCAGCTCGCATCCGTCAACTCTAATCGAAGCGGAACCTCAGTTTGAAACCAGCCGGCAAATTCTCTTGGATTGAAATGGTGACCTTGCCGAAGCTGTCGTTGGCGATGATCCCAGAAGAGCTCGGCCAACCAACGTGTCGCTTCATCAACAGCCGTCCACAAGTCCAACACGGCTTCACCGCGACCCTGCAGCGCCGCGGCATGACTTGCCAAATACGGTCCTAGGTCGTTGCAATATGCGAAGTCTTTCATTTCACCGACCCAATCGTCAATCGATGACCCGCTGAAGATGATCGACATTTCTTGGTCACCGCTGCGCAACAAGGAAGCAATCAATCGGTGAAACGTCGTTCCTAGTTCAACATGCGAAGCCTTGCCCGTTCCCGTCTGGGGACCTGCGAAACAGATCTGTTGTCTCACATCGCTGACCGTGATTTCGACGCTCTTCGCCAGTAGCTTGCTCATTGGTCGTCGCTCCGATGCGTCGACTTGCTTGCGGCACTCAATGATTTCGAGTTGACGACGCGAAAAACTACGGGAGGCTCGCCGCTGATGACTCCGATGCGATCGCCCGCTACCGCTGCGAGCTCGGCGATTCGATTTTCCTTGATCCCCGTGGACTGCGATACGGCATTGACTGTCGCCAGGGGTTGATCCAAAAGAAATTCGAGCACCGCGTCGACGGCAGTGTCATTCGCTGGCGCGTCATCATTCCAGCCGGGTCGCGGCGGCAAGCGGAATTGGTCCACCCATTCCCGGGTTGCCAAATCCAAGTGGTCGGCGAGCCATTGGCGCACCGTAGTGACGTCGACCGCTTGGCCATCGAACGCCAAATCACCACAAGTCGCATCCGCAATCAGCGAACGGATTGCATCAAGAACCGCCATGACCTCGCGCGTCGGTCGCAATAGTACACCTTCGTCCTTGGCCAATTGATCCAACCGTTTTCGAGTGGCAACGGCACTGGGTGAAATCGGCAATCGGCAATCGCGGATCAGCAGGAGTTTGTGCAAGCCGAACGCTTCGCGATTCTTGCTCAAGCGATTGAGCTGTGCCGCTAAACTTGTCATGCTCGGCTGGTTGCACAGCGCGACGCCAACACGAGCCTCGCCGCCGGGACCGACCAGCACCACTTCGATATCGCGTTTGGTGTTGTGCGATCCCACGGGGTATTCGGTCGTCCAGCCTGGTTCAATAATTGTTAACACGGTCGGCAACGTCGAAGCGATAAGATCGTCCGTAGCTTCCGGTTTCTGTTCGCGGATTGCTTCGTCCACCCGCATCTCGAAGGCGCGCTCCAGTGGTGTAGTTTCGCTTGCTGCCGGCGGTTTCACCGAAGGCTGGCCACGCAGTTCGTCGAACCGAGTCGCGGCAACATGCAGCAGTTCTCGCGGTGTTGAACGCGACGCGAACATCGCTTCGTCGTCAGCGAAGGGCCATTGCTCGTTCGATCCAGCAGCGGCTGCCGTCGCGGATATGGCGGCGACTCGAGAGCGAATGACTTGACGCATTTGCCAGGCATCGAGTCGTTGCAAGGCGGTCTGGCCACCCGAGACAATCCTCGCTTGATCTTGTGCACGAATCTCGTTGTCCGCGAATGTCGCCAACACACAGGAAATCACCGCGACCGTCGCTTCATCGGTCAAGTCAGCCACGGCGCGAGCCAGATACCAAACTGGTTTGTGGGCAGAGTCCTCGACCTCGATCGCTTCAATTTGATCAAAGCAAAACACGATCGGGATTTGTGGCCCGGCGACGTGACACAGGGCTTTCACCGCGCAAAACGCATCGTCCTCGGTGTCGGGTGCATAGTGGCTGGGATCGACATTGCCAAACAAGTGACGGAAACCTTCCTCGCTCACCAATCCACCGCTCAGATAGGCACGAACGTGGCGGCGATGGGTGCCACGAATGAACCACTCCAGCACTTGCGTGAAATCATCTCGCAAACTGAGTTGCATCGCCGTTTCGTGCCAAGCATCAATGAGTTCCTCCATGCGATTTTGACGATGATGGTCCCACCACAGCGCCAAGTCGGCGTGTCCATCGCAGCGAGTTGCCAGCCGTTTTGCCAGCACGTGATCGAGTTGCGTCAATCCGTCCGCCATCGGCCGCATTAGATCCGTCACTAGCTCGGTACGGATCTTGCGCCATATTCGTCCTGACGAAGTTCGCATCCGCAAGTATACGAAGATTTGCCAGTCGTCTTCCAAGTCGGGATACGTGGCGGTGTCAGTCAATCGCCGCTGCAACCGAGCCAACAAATGCGTTTTGCCGCTACCCTGTTCACCGTGAATCAACAACGATGAACTGCGATGCTCGGTTCGGACGGTTTGGACAGCGGCTAAACATTGCGAGTAGACGTCGCCATGAATCTCCGGCACATCGACCGCTGAGCCTCGCCATGCGTCCGGCACGATGCCGCCCAGAAACGGGTTGGGCAAGGATGGGTCGATTGCTGGTTTTGAATTCAACATGAAATCGGTTACCTCCGCACGATGAGCATGTCGTAAATCTTTCCACCTTCGCCCGCCAAGCGCTCGCGGTGACCGTCTTCTCCCAGCGACTCGCGATCTGGATGAATCGTGAAATCGATTCGCCCCTCACGTTCCAGTGCTTGCAAAGTCGAGTCAAACGAATTGCCTCTGAGTTTGAATTCTAGGTATCGACGCAGTTCAGCAATCGGAATGATTGTGCCGCCTCCAGCTCCCGGGCGCAGTTCCGATATCGCTTCCAAGACAAGCGATTCTTCCGTGACAAGTGATTCGCGAGAAGTTTCGGCATCCCGCACCGGCGAATCCTCGGCGGGCGTGACCAGCAATCGCACCTCTGTCGGTGAAGCGGAAAAACGTCGAGCGATTTGTTCGATCGCATTGTCCAGTAGAGCTTGTGCATCGACCGGGCTCGCCGAGTAACGCATCAAGCGGCTACCCAAGAACCGACCGGAATGTAATCTCCCTGACCGAACCAACTGCTGCACTAGCTCGCCGATTTCTTTCGCGTTCAGTTCCTTGAGCCGTGCTTTGAACTGCGTGACCAATTCATTCTTGGTCGCGAAACGGCCAACCGTTTGCGTCGTTAGCAACGATTCCGCATACTCGCGTGGCGAGCGATCCCAGAAGCGATCCGCTTTGAGGCGGTAGGGCGAGTAACGGTGAACGCGACCACACTGGGTCAGCGAGTCTACAGCTTGTTGAAGCTCCGCGTCGTCGCGTTGGTAGGGGCCAGGAAGCTTTTTGCGAAGCGTCGCAATCGTCGCCGGCTCATCGAGACTGGCAAGAGTACGAACGATCACATCGTCGATCGCGTTCACGCACTCCTGAGATTCTTTTGAAACAACCACAGACTCAGACACAGGACACCTCCCAGCGGAATTTTATGGAACCAATGTTGTATCAAACTGATCCCCACGCAGATACTCTCCCCACGGGACGATCAACGAAAACGGAAAATGTATTTCCGGATTTTCGTCGAAAAACGTCCCAAGCCGGATTTTGAAAAGTAGTAGAATTCGATGACGCCAACACGGGTAGTCCACCACGGAATCCAGCCCGCAGTAAATTTGTACCAGACGATGACGCAACGTTTCGTCACACATGGCGTGCTTCATGCGATGCTGATGCATACACCTTTCGCCACCACAATCGAAGCTTCCAATCAACCAAAACATCCAAACGACGAATCGAGCGAGCGACGATTGCGGACCAACAATCGCTGGGTGCGATATTGAAGTGGATGAACCCAACGTGTCTGCGGGAACGACCCAATCGTTTGGGGCTCGCTGGTCGTTAAATTCCGAGTATGTGTTCTCCTGCATCAGGTCGCCAGGAATCATTTGGCATTACTTCGTTTGTAACTTCTCAAAAACCCAAGGTTACGGAGATCCGAAGAGGGTTTTGAGGGCGATGTGGTCAGGCGAGTGGCTCGACTAAGCGGTCGACGGAACTGAGCCGGTTGAACCATCGATTGCTTTGCGGCGAATCAGCTCCACCAGCGGCGGGATTTGATCGCGTCACTCAACCGATCTCGCGAGTAAGCCCCGAAGCTCACTCCCAGCTTACGACAAGTTTTTTTCAGACTCCTGAAGGTGTCACGGCAACGCCGGCCCAAATCGCTCCGAGTTCCGCCGCTGATCTTCCGCAGCCTCGCGTACTCGCGAATGTCGTTCTCTG
>JBGSIA010000030.1:0-1778 GCA_041751935.1 Pirellulaceae bacterium
TTCGTTCTCCAGCTACCAAGACCGCAATCACATGCGGTTTCGGTCGCTGCGAGTGATGAACGAAGATTTCGTTGCACCTGGGCAAGGATTCGGGACGCATCCCCACAACGACATGGAGATCGTCACTTATGTTCTCGAAGGTGCCTTGGAACATCGTGACTCGATGGGCAATGGTGAAGTCCTGCGACCTGGAGAATTCCAAAGGATGACAGCAGGCACGGGGATCACGCACAGCGAGTTCAATCCTTCTGAAAGCGAGCCGGTTCACTTGTACCAAATTTGGTTGCTGCCGGAACGCAAAGGGATCGAACCGAGCTACGAGCAGAAGCGATTCTCTGATGAGGAGCGGCACAATCAATTGCGACTGGTTGCCTCCAGGGATGCTGAACACGGCTCGCTTTTGATTCACCAAGACGCTCGCATCTTCTTGTCAAAGATCGATGCAAGAAAAATGGTCAAGCATGAACTTTTGGAGAACCGACATGCTTGGCTGCAAGTCTTGCGTGGAACCGTTTCACTCAATGGCACCGATCTTGACACGAGCGACGGCGTGGCGGTCAGTGACGAAAGCTCACTGACCATCCATGCAAACACCGACGCCGAGATCATGCTTTTCGATTTGGCATAGTCCGAATCGTTTTCAATTTGCCTTCACTTACCACTTCAACTTCCTTGGACAAACCCATGCAAGCCGCCGCATCGCTATTGGCTCGAATCATGATCGCTACGATCTTCTTGATGAGTGCTGTGGGCAACAAAATCCCGCAGTTCGATTCAGTCGCCCAGTACATGGCGGCGGAAGGTGTTCCGCTGCCTCAAGTCGCCCTCGTTGGGGCGATCATCTTTTTGATCGTCGGCAGTCTGTCGGTGATCGCTGGTTTCAAGATTCGTATCGGAGCGGCGTTGTTGCTGGTGTTTCTTGTCTTGGCGACCTACTTCTTCCACGACTTCTGGACATTTGAGGGTCAGGAGCAGCAGATGCAAATGATTCAGTTCATGAAAAACCTATCCCTGATGGGAACGATGGTCTTCTTGATGGCGAATGGGGCGGGGCAGTTGAGCATGGACGCAAAGCTCGCCGTCCCAAAATCCGAATGATGAACACACGACGACTTTCTGATCCTACAGGTAGGGCGACCTTTTCAAGTTGCCCACTTCAAAACAATTACGCACGAAAGAACAAACGATGACCGGGCTATTCCAAGAGTTTCAACTGAAAGATGTTCGTCTTAAAAACCGCATTGGCGTCTCACCGATGTGCCAATATTCGTCTGACGATGGCTTTCCAAACGATTGGCACTTCGTCCACCTTGGTTCTCGTGCGGTGGGTGGTGCGGGTCTAGTGATCGTTGAGGCGACAGCGGTTTCACCGGAAGGTCGGATCAGTCCCGCCGACAGCGGCATCTATCGTGATGAACATGTCGAACCGTTCGCTCGCATCGCCCGATTCATGAAACAGTTTGGAGCGGTCCCCGGAATTCAAATTGCCCACGCCGGTCGGAAGGCAAGTGCAAACAAGCCGTGGGAAGGTGACGATCATATCGAAACGGGGAAAGGTGGCTGGGACACGATTGCACCGTCAGCTATCCCGTTCGGAGGAACACTCAACAAGACTCCAAAAGAAATGACGGTCGATGACATTGATGGCGTTCAGAGTGCTTTTGTCGCTGCGGCTCAGCGATCTTTGGCGGCTGGATTCGAATGGCTAGAGCTTCACTTTGCACACGGCTATCTCGCTCACGAATTCTATTCCCCGCTGGCCAACAAGAGAACGGACG
>JBGSIA010000031.1:0-149048 GCA_041751935.1 Pirellulaceae bacterium
TCCCGAAACGGTCTCACTAAACAACTTCACCTCCCGTTCAACCGGCTCATCAAGCCCCAGCCGAACACACCCCGCCCGAACCGCCGCAGCGTCCCGAACCTGAGTAGAAATTTGCACCACATGCGACATTGCGCACCTCCATAACGAGGAATAGGTAATCGCCAGTGGCTACGCCGCCACCATCACCTATATGTAGCAGCGAAATCTCAGGAATTTAGATCGCCAGCGGATTGGAACGCGTGTGGCATGTTCGACACGTTGACAACGAGCGTCGCAACGAGGCATCTATGCTATAGGAAACTTCGTACCACTGCTGGCGAAATTGGATCCTCATAACAATCAGTTTCAATGCGGCCAATTTGTTGGCATTGTGTCAGATCTGCGGATATCGCGTGATGACTAGCGAATTCAATTGTTCTTAGGAAATGCGGGATTGAATCACGCCAATTTCCCTTATGCCTGGGACTCTCTCTCTCTGAGCGACTTTGAAATATCGCGTGCAATTTCATCACTGACACGAAGCACGTCAACGAGCTTACTTTGGCCCACCGCGGCAAGCTGCTCGTCGATTTGACGTTTCCAGACTCGGCATTTGTAACGCAGCCACGCTTTGTCTTCGTCCGGAAGCGGTGCGTGGTCAGCGTTGATGAGAAGCTCACAGCCAGCTGAAAACTCGGTGAGTCGCGTTGCAAGTTCATTGTTGTCGGAAGGTCGACTGTTGAACCAGGCGTCGGCACCGTTTGACAGAGCGGTCAAGTATTCCTTGGCTGATCCGCCCGCTGGTATGCCACTCTCAGAGGCCCAGCCCCAACCAGCGGCCACTTGAACGGGTTGGCGATTATTTCTCTCCGAATTCCAATACCAAGTACCGCTAATCGCAATCAGTATTCCAGCTGCCAAGGCCAATAGCGAAGAAACCGACCATCGTGACCCTGGTCGCTCTGCCTTGCCAACGACAACGTGTTGCTTCTCCAAAATCTCAGCGATCACTTTGTTTGTTCGCTGAATCGTCTCTTGACCAACCGCCGATTGGAACTTATCTCGCCAGTAATCGCCGCCCTCAGCCATGATTTTCTGCTGCAAATCGAGCAGGAGCACCGGTGTCATCAGTAGCGACTGGATCTTACTGGCGGGAAGTGCGCACAACCCCTGCGCTAACATTGCTTGTCGATCTTCGGCAAGAAACGCATCGATCTCGATCCGTTGGTCAGCAACCCCATGCACGGAAATCAACTGTGCCACCAAACTACGCAGGTCCCCTTCGCAAATGATTGATTCCAACCATTTGGCGATTTCGTCGGGTGACTCCGGTATATCAAACGCGATCATGTTACTCATGACATCTTGTGTTCCAGACACTGCTGGAGTTGAGCTTTTGAATTGAAGAACAATTTGTGTGCCGCCGACTCACTCAATTGAAGCTCTTCGCACAACTCGGCATAACTTCTCCCACCCAATCGCCCCCGCACTAAAGCCAGTGCTTTGGGATCCAAACCTTGCTGGCAGTCTACCAATGCCTTTAGCTCCTCGTTCGCGATCAAGGACTCTTCGGCCGATTGATCGCCTTGCACTGCATCGTCCTCATTTACGATCGCTTGGATGGGCCTTCTTGCATTGGCTCGATGCTCGTCGGTGATGTTGTTGCGAGCGATGGTTAGCAACCAGGCTCGGTATCCCGTACCGTCCGTGAATTGATGGGCACGATTCCATGCTTTCGTCCATGTCTTTTGATGGACGTCCGCCACTTGCGAAGAATGAATTCGGGCGGCAATAAACCGTTCGCTCATCGCCGAATGCCGACGATATAGTTCCTGGAAAGGCGCATGGACACAATCCTGCGGTGCGTCTCTTGCCACCCGCAGTCCCAACACTTCGTCAGTCTCGTCTCCCAGGCTCATGCCCAGATTGTGGTCCGGGGACGATTGATGTCAACGAGCCTAAAAATCGAATCCGCAGACGTCGCTCAATAGCAAACCTTGACCCGGTGTGTTACTGGAACTTTTACGGTTTTGTAAAAGGTCTTCCAAACGTAGTAAGGCGTTCCACAGGGCTTGTACAGCGTGATCTTCCGTTGGAACGGCACCCGCGTGGTGACCCAGGTCGTGACGGTCTTGTAAACGCAATGCGGTTCATAGCAGATATCACCTGCGTGCGCTGAAGGCGTGGGCGACGCAAATCCGCCCATCAAGGCGAGTGCGAAACAGGCGGCGGCGATTTTCTTGGTCGTACGTGACATCACGTTTTCTCCGTGTTGGAAGGGAAAGTATGCGGTTCGCCCCTCTAAACGCCAGTCCCAGGGTTTTCTTCCAAAAATAGACAAAAATTGTTCTCTGTTGGATTTCTGGGAAGAACACATGGAGTCAATCGTTTTCAGATGCACAGTCCCTCGTCCGCGAACCCCTATCAGGCATCTCGATGAATCACTCAGACTCCATCGGTCAAACCGTCGACTCCCAAGCAAATGTGCTCGCAAATCGCCCATTTCCTTGGCCTGCGATCAGCGACTGGGTCAAGCTCGTCCTCATCGCTGTTTTTGCTGGGATGATCATCAACTTGGGAATCAATGTTCCAAGCTTGGTGTCACGCGCCAAGCAAATTGGCGCGCAAACAATCGCCGAGTTTCTCGACCCACCAGCCGACACGACCGTAATACCGCCCACTGAAGTCGCCCAAAGCATTCATCAAGAAGTGTCGCCGTGCCGGACGCAATCGAGCAAATACTCGACTGTGGTGATCTACCGGGTTGTGTCAGGAAGGGATACTGGCTGTCATTAGTCGGGCACGACAGCATGATTGAGTTTTCATGGCCCAAAGCCTCTATTCCGATTCAGTCGCAAAATATTCGCTATACTCTCGCTCAAGAAATGATTTCCCAAAACAATCAATTCGAAACGGTGCTGCAAAAATGAGACTCTTGACCACTGCACTCCTCATACTCGCCAGCGTACAGGCAACGGCGCAAGACAAGTACGCCGTCGTGGTGGGCGTCGAGACGTACGATACCGGCACGTTTGATGCGTTGGACTACGCCAATGAAGATGCTCACGAGCTGGGGGATTCGCTTACATCGTTGGGATTCACGACCAAGGTGATGACCAGTGATGCCTCCTCATCGACGCTCCAGCCGTCTACGCCGCTCAAAATCGCGACCATCATGAAAACGGTTGCCAATAGCTGTGGCCCTGGGGACACACTGGTGATCAGCTTGTCGGGACACGGGGTTCAATTTGGAGACGAACCGTTGTTGCCCTCGGGCATTCGAGAGACTTACTTTTGTCCCCAAGATGCGACCCTGAGTGATAAGAGTTCTCTGCTCAAAATCAGCTCGGTCGTGGACCTTATCAACCGCTCGGCGGCCAGTCGGAAACTGCTGCTCGTTGACTCTTGCCGCGAAAACGTGTTATCCGACCAAGGCAAACGAAAATCGGCGCGGCGAATCGAATTGGGCAGCGTCCATGAAAGTCGTCAAAGCGTGCCCAGTGGCATGGCGGTATTATTCAGTTGCAGCAGCAAACAATTCAGTTGGGAGCACGACGAACTTGGTCACAGCGTCTTCACAAACTACGTGATTAATTATCTCGGCGGTAACGCCGAAGAGCGGTTTTATGAAAGCGGGAACGTCGATCTCGATGGCTTGGTCTATTACGTTCGCAAGCGAACCAACGATTATGTCTTCGGCAAGAACTTGAGCCCTGATGGGCAACTGCCGATTCTTCGCGGTGACAGTGCGAACTGGTCGTTTGGCAGGATCGAGCTTTCCCAACCCCAAGAATTTGCAAATACGATCGGGATGGAGTTCAAACTGATCCCTGCGGGCGAATTCATGATGGGGAATGAGGCGAGCGTGGATGAATTGTTGACGTCGTTTCCAGGATCGGAGCGATCTTGGTTCGAGGATGCCGAGAAACGTCATCGGGTTCAGATCACTAAACCCTTTTATCTGGCCAAACACGAAGTGACCATGGGGCAGTTTCGGCGGTTTGTCAACGATCAAAACTATCGCACCGAGGCCGAGTCAGACGGCAAGGGTGGTTACGGATTCGACGCAACCTCTGGGAGTTTCAAACAAGACCCTCAATTTACCTGGAAGAATCCAGGTTTTACGCAAACAGACTCGCATCCGGTTGTCAATGTTTCGTGGAACGACGCACAGAGGTTTTTAGCTTGGTTGAGCAAGCAAGACGGTCGCCAATATGTTTTACCGACGGAGGCTCAGTGGGAATACGCGTGCCGCGCGGGGAATCAAGCAGCGTTTTCGTTTGGTGACGACCCAGAAGGACTCGCGAAGGTTGGCAACGTGGCTGATGGCACGGCAAAGCGTGAAATCAACTTTTCGTCGAACATTACTGCGGAGGATGGACATATCTTTACAGCACCGGTTGGGCGTTACCGCGAAAACGGCTTTGGTTTGTTTGACATGCACGGAAATGTGATGGAATGGTGTTCAGACTGGTACGCTTCGGATTATTACGTGAATAGTCCGACTAGCGATCCTGAGGGGCCGCAACTAGGCTCGTTCCGCGTGAGCCGCGGTGGCGGCTGGTTCAACTTCGCCTGGTTCTGCCGGTCGGCGTGCCGTAGCAGCCTCACGCCGGACGGCCGGGACTTCAACCTGGGCTTCCGCGTAGCCGTAGGTCGGTAGAGGGCTGAGCTAACAAGCAAGAGAGCGTAGCCGAGAGCGAAGGCCCGCAGGAACGTAGGCGGTAGCCGGAGTGACGAAGGTGCCGTAGCGGAAGGCGAAGCGACAACGGGGGTGCAGGGGGCTTTCGTCATCGTCTCTGCCCTTCTCAGAGCTAGGCGATCCCATCATGAATGTCCCCGCAGGAATCAAATTCAGCGTCATCCCAATGCTGTTCGTGATCGACTTTGGCGTTGCCTCTTGTTTGGGTATCGTGGGCATAGTTTCGATCTGTCTTGAGCTACGACCAAGCTTTACCAATTCCATCGCACCGATCGCACGCCCCAGTCGCTCGGGAATTTGAGGTTTTCCCATGTTGATGCGTGCCCATTTCTGAACGCTCTTGATCGTGAAGTATTCCAGCTCGATCAGGTCGACTGTTTTGTCACCGTCATCGTCGGCTTCGCCCGCCAAGGCTCGATTGACGAAATGAAAGAACACACCGCTCTTCAAGTCAGGCGATTCAAATGACTGCTGCGTCGCACTGCAACTGAAGATTGCGACTGTTCCGCCGGCGAGTACAGGTGGCATGCGGGAGGAAACCTGTTCAAGCTCAATCCGCTTAGCAGACTTCGCCACTTGCGTCAGAGGATCATTCCGGCAGGCGTCCACCAACAGCAGCTTCGTTCTCGCTTGGCAACGGTTCAGTGATTCGTAAATATCTGATAGCGAAATCAACGTTGACTTGTCCTCCGGCTTCGCATCCAGGGGACAAAAATAGTTCACCGGATCGCCCTTGAACTGCAATCCGTGTCCCGAAAAACCTACGATGATCGAATCGTCCGTATCGAGCTCGCTAAGCAGCAAGCCGAACTCCTTGCGGATCTGGTCGGATCGCGGAAAGAGACGAGCCTTCCCTGCCGCCATCTTCTGTGTCATCAGAACGATGTTTTCCTGCGGCACACCGGAACTGTAGAGCGTCCTCGCCAGCGTGTGGACATCGTCCTCAGTGAATCTCAAGGACGTCAATTCGTTGTGGAGCGAATAGTCACGAACACCGACGAGAAAGGCGAACTGCTCCGCTCTGAGGGGAGACGTGAGGGCAAACAACCACAGGACGAAGGTGATTCGAGGGCTCATTGAGGATTCCTGGGTGTGAAATGTGGTGAGAGCTGCGGTTGAGGCCCACGGCTAGCGCCTGAGGTTCACTGAGTATCTCGGGTGGCGTCATGCTTGTGAAACGCTTTGGAAAGGCGAATCTTCCTGGACATCTGGGAATTTCAAACATCTGGGAATTTTAAATTTAGCAGGGAAGAACTGCGGGTGGGGATCGTTTATCCTACCACTGACGAGAAATTGGCCTGGGAACTGGAGAGTATTGAATGAGATTTTTTAATCAAAGAGTTTTTGCCGTCTGTTTCGGACTGCTGGTGACAGGTTGTTTGTTCGCTCAGGAGCCTGATTTTGATGTTGAGCTCGCGAAAAAGGGTGTTGGCTTTCTGAAGACTTATTGCCAGAAATGCCATGGCGATGATCAAAGGTACCCTGGGCTGGACGTCCTGATTCGGACGACGCTAGTGCGCCCAGCCGATGAATCGGAAGCACCGTTCATCGTTCCGGGGAACAGTTCGGATTCGAGGCTATGGGATGCGTTGGAAACTGAGTACATGCCACCGGAGAAACAGCCGCAGCCTACTGCTGAAGAAAAATCTGTGTTC
Organism: Pirellulaceae bacterium; assembly: GCA_041751935.1. Classification (GTDB taxonomy): domain Bacteria; phylum Planctomycetota; class Planctomycetia; order Pirellulales; family Pirellulaceae; genus JBBSJZ01. The sequence continues at coordinate 6,337 of JBGSIA010000031.1, forward strand.
AAGCAATGGATCGAATCTGGTGCGCACTTTCCGCCCGAGGAACGTACCAAACGAGAATTCCTCGGCGAGCAATCCATCCTGGCGATGATCGAGGGCGACCTAAGGACGCTTACCGATGATCAGATTCCCCATACTCGCTATTTCTCGCTCGCTCACCTTTGGAACGATACCGAGGGCAATGATCCAACTAGCGAAGAGGATTTGCGATTGGTGCGAGCGGGCCTGTCAAAACTCGTCAACAGTCTTTCGAGCAAGTCGCGGATCGTTTCGCCCCGAGTTGTTGACAAGGAGAACGGCACGCTGCTGGCGATCGATATGCGGGACTACGGCTGGGATGAATGGCACTGGAACGAAGTACTTAAACTGTACCCATACGGCTTGAAGGTCAGCGGCCAAGAAGCCACCAACATTTATCGAGTGACGCAAACGCGAATCCCGTACCTGCGTGCCGATTGGTTCATCGCCACGGCATCACGCCCGCCGCTGTATCACTCGCTATTAAACATCCCGAAAAATGCCAAGGCTCTCGAAACCAGCTTGGGCGTTAATATCTTCCAAAACTTCACTGATGGTCAACTCGCCCGCGCAGCTTTTCAGAAGAGCGGCGTGTCGCAGCAAAACCGGATGGTCGAGCGTCACGATACTCGTGGTGGTGGACGCTATTATTGGAAGAGCTACGACATCAAACCGGGAACCGGCGAGAAAGGAGATTTCACTCGGCGACCACTTGGGCCGCTGTTCGAACAAGCTCAAGGACGACAACTCGCTGCCTTTGAACACGATGGTGGCGAGATCATCTGGAGTCTGCCGAACGGCCTCCAGGCCTATATGCTCGTAGCTGGTACCGACGAACGGATTGATTCTGGACCGCCAGAAGTCGTCTTTGATCCCAACAGCCACGGCGGTTCATTCCTGATCACCAATGGAATCAGTTGCATGGGCTGCCATCGCAACGGCATGTTTGTGTGGGAGAAGGAGGATATTCGTCCGCTGTACGAAAGCAAGCGCGGTCAAAAGGTTGCCGACAAGGTACTCGAGTTGTTTCCACCCAACGACAAGATGCAAGGCCTCATCAGGAACGACCGCGACCATTTCATGGAAGCCTTGGAGGAGGCGACTGGTCAGTTCTTGAAAGTTGGTGACGACGCATCCAAACCAATCTCAGACTTTAGCGAGCCGGTCACCAAAACATCCAACCGTTACTTGTTGGACGTGACGATCGAATCGGCTGCAAGAGAATTGGGTCAAGCCGATACCAGTTCGCTCAACGGCTTGGCGAAGCTGCGCACGTTTAAAGAGTTGGGGCTGGGCAACTGGGCCAATACAGGCGGAACTGTCCCCCGAGAAACGTGGGAACGGGCCTATGGTTCAATCGCTCGAGAACTCAGTCTCGGCATTCCGATCCGCGTTCGTTAGTGCCTGATTTGCTTTCCTGATTTCATATTCGCACAACCCCACAAACACTTGATAAACCAACCATGCACGGATCAATAAAAATGAAAATCAAACCTTGGCTTTGTGGCCTGATCGTATTTTTGACGCTCTGCGGGGCGCCCTCAATCAGTCACGCCGACCCACTTCTTGATCAAGGCTTGAAAAAGATGGCCGAAGAGATCAAGGGTTTTCTACAAGACGAGAAGCTTCCGCTCAAAATCGTCGTCGGCGATTTCACGGCGCCGCCGCGATTAAAAGCGAGTGGTGGCGTGGAGATCAGTCGTGCGATTGCAGAGCAACTGAAGAACACCGGCATTGATGTGTCTGATGATGCGAAACAGCAACTGATGGGCAATTTCAAACTAAAAGAGAAAAAGCAACATCCTCAAGACAGCTTCGAGTCGCTCGCTTTGGAGATCGAGGCAATCATCCTCGATGGGGAGGACGAGGAACTCGCAGAACTTCCGATCAGTGTGTTTGGCTCCGTCGCTCTCCAAATTGCTGGACAAACCGTTGACGTGCCTGCAGACCTTCCCGAGGGACTCAAGCAGGAAACACTCATTCGCCAGATCAAACAGCCGCCCACGAAAGTGGAGCAAGCAAAGACTAAGCCCAGCGATACAAGCCCCTTTGGAATGGAGATCTTGGTCAACAGCAATAACCAGCTAAGTTCACGCAGTCCCAAGCTCGACAACCAAAGCCGTGCCTTTGTTGATTTGCATCGTGGTGAAGAATATGTGGTGCGGTTGTATAACGATGCATCTTTCGAGGCGGCTGTCTGCTTAACAGTTGATGGTGTGGATGTGTTCGTGGATGCCGCAGACGCACCCAAGGACAGTCGCTTCATCATCTACCCAGGCACCCACATCGATGTACCAGGCTGGTATTTTACAAAAACGAATTCAAAAGCGTTCGAGATTGGTGGTTACGAAGAGAGCGTAGCTCATCGAGTTGGAAACTCGACGGGAATCGGAACGATCACCGCGTCATTTCAAGCCTGCTGGGATCCAAGCGGCCCCCGTCCAGCCGATGAACCGGGCGGGAATGCGAAAGGCGGGAATGCCACCAAGCAAGGCCGTGACATCAACAAGAACTATGTTCAGCTCACTCGAGAGTTCGGCGACGTGCGAGCCGTGATCAGCGTACGGTATGATCGGTAGAGATGACTAATTTTCAGTTCAGTCAAGGAGGTACCACACGTTGAATCGAATCAAGTTCCTGTTGTTGGCAGCGATGTTCACGCCCGGGATAGCGATCTCGCAAGACAAATATGCGATTACGGTTGGAGCGGAGGTGTATGACACGAGTACTTTTAGGAACCTGGATTGGTCGCACGAGGACGCCAATGAGCTTGCCAAGTCACTGGAGAGTCATGGCTTTCAAACAACAGTCATGACTTGCGACTCACGATCAGGAAAGCTTCGCCCCTCGTCTCCCGAGAGAATTGAGCGAGTCGTTTCGTCTGTAGCTGCAAGTTGCACCGATGGCGATACATTGATCGTTAGCTTAACTGGCCATGGCGTTCAGTTTTCGGATGAAGACCTTCTTCCCACGGGCGTACGAGAAACCTATTTCTGTCCTAGTGACGCTGACCTCAGTGACAAATCGACACTTTTGAAAGTCAGCCGCATCGTCGAGATGATGCAGGAAGCCAAGGCGACGCAAAAGTTGTTGCTCATTGATGCGTGCCAGGAACACGTCCTTTCAACAAACGGGAATAGAAAGAACGCGAAGCGAATTGAGTTGGGCTCGATCCATGAAAGTCGTCGCAGCGTGCCTGGTGGCATGACCGTTCTCTTTAGCTGTAAAACGGGCCAGTTCAGTTGGGAGCATGACGACATTCAGCACAGCGTTTTCTCATATCACATCATTCGATACTTGAATGGACTTGCAGATTCGCGTTTCTACACCGATGGGAAAATCGATCTATTTGGATTGCAGTCTTATGTTGCCAAACGGACAAATGAATACGTAATCAACAACAATCTCGATCCGGATGGGCAGTTGCCTGTGCTTCGTGGCGATAGCACGACATGGCACATCGGAGATGTCACGGCACCCTCAGTGCGCACGCATGGCGGAATGATTTTTCATCGTGTACTGCCCGATGTCTGGTTCGGCGAGACGGAAGTCACGCGATCGCAGTGGACCGCCATTATGAAGACTTCACCGTGGGGTTCGTCCGGACCAGACGGTCAACTTCCCGCAACACGAGTAAGTTGGGAAACGGCGTCGCAGTTTTGTGACGGATTAACCGCTGAGGCAAGGATCCAGGGTAGCATTGGAACCCATGAGCAATTTGCGATTCCTAGCCTGGAGCATTGGAGAAAGATTGCTGATTCCGCCGTCTTGAACAACCTTAAGCAAACCGCATGGACGTCTGAAAACTCCGAAAAACAGCTCAAGGTGGCTGGTAGCCTCAAACGCGATCCTAACAAGCTTTTTGACTTTTTCGGTAACGTTTGGGAATGGTGTGATTCGAGTGAAAGTGATAAACCTGCATGCGGCGGAAGCTACAAATATCCCATGGCCGTCGCATCCAACCTAGAACCAATCTATTACGCTTCGAATCAGGCCTTCGAGGACATTGGACTGCGGGTGTCGCTGGTCTCGGGCAATCAATAGGAAGTTAGAAAGATCATGACAGCATTCTGTTCCCGGTTCATTGTTCTGTTGCTCGTGTTGGCAATCTTTGGCAACAGCATGCATGGCCTTGCCGGTGAGTTTGAGGACGCAGTTGCGAATGCTGCATTGCAGGTAAACGGGTTGCTCAAGGAACAGAACGAGAGCCGAATTTCGGCAAAGTTCCAAGGGTTTGGGAATCTGCCAGGAGGGAATGAGGTTGGCTTCATCGAGCTGTTTCGGAATGCGCTGGCTGAACACGGAAAAGTGTTGACCAAGCGAGCAAACCTTAGCTTCGAGGCAAGGCTTGTGCGAACAGATCCCGAGGGAAGCGATGTTATTTCCACTGAATTGATAGGGCAACTCATTGATCAACGTGGCAATTCGGTCGGCAACCGAATTCAGTGTTACCCGTCCATTACAAGTCCCGCTGAACTTGCTCAACAAAGCGGCGTTTCTAGCCAGCTAATTGCGACCAAACCGTCGCCCAATGGTTTCGACCCTGCACAGAGTTTTCGCCGTGCCTACGACGCCCAAACTGTCCATGCCGCTAATGATGGGCATGAGATTTACAGCAACGAAGACTGTTTGTTCGGTGTAGCGGTTGTTGTAGGCAAATATTATCGTCGGATTGGAGAGCCCGCAGGATCGGCTGTTCCGGAGGGACTCGCGTATACCAGTCTACAGCTTGGTGAGGAGTATACGATCGAGTTGATCAACAACTCCAATCACGAGTGCGCTATTGAGGTCAAGGTAGACGGTTTGCGGCCCTTTCACTTTGCTGACGACTCGATCGTGAAACCAGATGGAGAGAAACCGAAATTCTTTGTCGTGGCACCGAGATCCCGGCAGCAAGTGCGAGGCTGGGTGCTAGCGAAAGAACGTCTATCGCGTTTTCTTGTCACGCCGCTCCAGGAAAGCGCGGTCATGCGAGCTGGAGTTTCAACAGAAAATGTTGGTATGGTCTCGTTGACGTTTCATGCTTGTTGGACTGCGGAAAATGCGCCGCCAGCCAACGAGCCTTTGATCGTTCTGCCCAGCCGTCCTAAGATTCAATACAGAACGGTCGAACGCAAAAGGCGAAGAGACGATGGCACGATCGAAACTTACACTGAACAGATCCCAGAAATGCAAACGAGCTCGGGTACGGCAACTGGTTTCGGCACCGAAGAGTCAACAGACTTGAGAGGGGTGACCCGAAAGATTGGGGTTCCTCGTGCGGTCGTTGCGTTTCGGTACAATCGATAATGAATCATATTGGCAAAATGAATGAGATGGTTCAAACCCAATAGGGTTCAGTCACCGGTCTGAACCCTCGTTCCACGATTCGGATGACCTCACGAATTGGACAGATCGAAGTGAATGTGAGCAACAACCACTCGCGGCTAGCGTTTTAAGCCAAAATGCCGCCGACAACATGGTCTGGGAGCGTCATGTTGCATGGAATTTCGTTGATCGAGAAACGGATGAGAAATTCGCATTTTTGGAATGTTTTTTGGAATAAAAGATGCATCGCAGTTCAAGACGAAACTCCGTTTTCCCGTTTTAAAACCGATCACTGAGAGGTGTCACTATGGAATTGCTGACCTTTGCCATTATTGCGCTCGTCGTCTCGCTCATCGCAGGCGGGCTGGGGTTTTCGGGGGTGGCGGGAGCAGCGGCAACTGCTGCGAAAATTGCCTTTGGGATCTTTTTGGTAATCGCGTTACTGCTGTTCGTCTTGATAGTGCTAGGAATCGGTGCTGGAGCAGCAGCGCTGTAAGTAGCAACTCAGAGCTTGTAGTTTTGTGAAAACCATGTCGTAATTTCAGCTAACGCTCGATCCAGCCAGTTGCGGTGGAACGTATCAGCGAATTGGCGTTGGTCCAAGAACTCGTCACACTTACGTACGGCGTCTCGTTGATCCCCGAGATGGTCAAGAAATTTGACCAGTCAAACCGCCGGATCTACCGATCGTAGCAAGGGGCAAAATCAACGAGAGCGGTTGCTTTGGTTTGGGATCTCTTTCGATTCCAACATCGCTTGCTTCGCGAGTTCTGTGGTCAATTGCGAGCGTATTCAGAAGCGTTCGTTTGGTACAATGAACCGAGAAAGCTTGACTGTATCGTGCTCCGACTCCACGGCTGTTCACGTAATAACTCGCAATTTACATGTCGCAACAGGTCACACAACTACTCGTCGCTGCTGCCCAAGGCGATCGTCAAGCTGCCGCTGAGCTGTTGCCGTTGGTATATGACGAACTGCGAGAACTCGCCGCCGTGCGTATGGCTCAGGAACGACCGGGGCAAACATTGCAAGCGACGGCGCTCGTTCATGAAGCTTACTTGAAGCTGGTAGGAACCGAGGACGCGAAACAGTGGCAGGGACGCGGACATTTCTTTGCCGCAGCGGCTGAGTCGATGGGACGGATTTTGGTCGACCAAGCCCGACGCAAGAAACGGCTCAAACATGGTGGTGATCAACGGCGAATTGAGCTAGACGAAGAATTGATTGCCGCGCCTCAGCGACGAGACGATTTGTTGGCTCTGGACGCAGCGCTGGACAAATTGAAACAGGTCGATGGGTCAGCGGCGGAATTAGTGCAACTGCGATATTTTGCTGGACTTACGGTCGCCAGTGCCGCCGAAGTTATGGATATCTCGATCAGCTCAGCAGAACGTCTGTGGCGCTATGCCCGCGCTTGGCTGCACCATGAGATCGAAGCAACGAATGAAAATATTTTGTAAATTTTTTGAAGGTGTTTGGACTCAGCGACGCATTGGTAACAGCGGGAGGGCAAAAACAACTTCCGTCCGGCAGTGTTGTCAGAGGATGATGCATCCGTCGGCCAATTCAACTACCAATCGCAGTCCAGGTAATCCAGCATGAATGAACGAGCACTCTTTGAAGCCGCTTTGGAAATCGCCGACCCGGACGCACGCCGAGCCTATCTCGATCAACAGTGTGCCGATTACCCAGAACTGCGAGTCCGCGTCGAAACCCTACTGCAATCGCACGATGTCGCAGGCTCGTTCCTGGAAATACCGATTGTCAATTCACCCATGCTACAAAATGGTCCCGAAGACGAACGGACCATCGAGTTGGCCAGCCCGCCAAATTTCGACAACAGCGATGACGACTCGATCTCGCTCAGCTTTTTAGAGCCATCGTCGAAGCCGGGGTCAATCGGCAAACTCGCGCATTATGAAGTGCTGAGCGAAATCGGTCAGGGAGCTTTCGGGATTGTGCTCAAGGCGTTCGACGAAAAACTGCATCGACTGGTCGCGATCAAGGTCATGAATCCTCAACTGGCCGCCACGTCGCCACCGCGAAAACGATTCCTTCGCGAAGCGCGCGCTGCTGCCGCTATCCGCCACGAGAATGTCGTTCAAGTTCACAGCGTCGAAGAACAACCGCTACCGTACTTGGTGATGGAGTTTATTGACGGTCAAACGATGCAAGAAAAACTCGATGGAGCCGGCCCTTTGGAGATTGCCGAAATCCTGCACATCGGAAGACAAATCGCCAGCGGGCTGGCTGCCGCTCACGCCACGGGGCTGATTCATCGCGACATCAAACCAGGCAACATCCTGCTGGAATCAGGACCAGATCAGAAGGTCAAGATCACTGACTTTGGTCTTGCCAGGGCCGCTGATGATGCGAGCATGACGCGCACCGGAACTGTTTGCGGAACGCCAATGTACATGGCACCGGAACAGGCCCTCGGACAGACCCTCGATCATCGCGCTGACCTATTCAGCTTTGGTAGCGTTCTCTACCAGATGGCCTGTGGTCGCCCGCCGTTTCGCGCCCCCACGACGATCGCGGTCCTCCGCCGCGTCACCGATGAAGCACCACGACCATTGCAAGAAATTATTCCCGAGATTCCGGATTGGTTGGTTGCGATTATCAACAAGCTTCAAGCGAAGCAACCCGATGAGCGATTTCAAACCGCTAAGGAAATCGCTGATCTGCTGGCTCGGTGTCAATCGGAATTGCAACTCAAACACGAGGTCACCTGCATTCCGACCGAGCGTATTGCCAACGTTTCGGTCAAAGACTTAAAGACATTGGACGTGCGGCCTCAAGCAAACCGTGAGAGCGCGAAAACCATCGCAGATGCTTCGACATCGGATTCGGCGAAGTTAAAGCAAATCGTGTACGGTGCCCTGTTGGCATTGATGGTCATGTCGCCGATCCTATTTGGTCGTCACTTAAGTTCGATAGTCAATAAGTGGGTTTGGCCAGCGATCCCAAAGTTGCCACCAACAGAGACAACGACGGGCCTGCATTTCGACGGTAAAGACGATTACGTAAAAGTCGGTCCAATCGACTTGTCATCGCCGCAGTACACGTTGGAAGCATTCGTCACTTCGGCAAAAGATGGCGACAACGGCATCGTTGCATTACTCAAAAATGTCGATGGCCCGCCGGAGGTGATGGAACTGTACGACGGCTATCCCGGTGGTCAACGTCAGAGCGGTGCGGGAATCATCGGCCAGTCGCCTTACCAGTCGGTCAACGCGCCGCTAATCGCAGGTTCGCGCGAGCATCGCGCTATGGTGCTTAATGGTGCTGCGATGCACTACTACGTCAACGGCATTTGGCAAGGCAAACGAAATTGTACTGCTCGCAAAGGACTGATGTGGCAGATGCGAGAACTGTATATCGGCTGCAAAGGCAACCAGACACAGTTCTTTCGCGGCCAGATCGATCAATTGCGTCTGTCAAAGATCGCCCGATACGATGATAACTTCACGGTCGCATCAAAGTTGACTTCCGATGATTCCACCTTGGCCCTTTACGACTTTGACGAAGGTCAGGGCAATGTGCTGCACGATTCGTCAGGCAACAATCACAACGGCAAAGTCTTTGGTGCGACGTGGAATAAGTCACGGTCGCCATCTGCATCTGCAGCGACGGGTTGGCACGGATGGCCGATGGATGCTCCGTCACCGGCGATCGCGCCGTTCAACGCGGAGCAAGCAAAACAGTATCAGCAAGCCTGGGCCGCGTATCTGAACGTGCCGGTTGAATACACCATCTCATTGGGGCTAACGTTCCGATTGATCCCGCCCGGCGAGTTTACGATGGGCAGTACGCCGGAGCAAATCGCCGCAGCCTTACCAACAGCCGGGGATGATACCCTATGGCAGGATTGCATCAAAAGCGAAGGACCGCAACATCGAGTCGTGTTGACTCAGCCATTTTTTCTTGCGACGAACGAGGTGACACAATCGCAATTCCAGAGAGTGAGTCAAAAGAATCCATCGTCCTTCTCGGAAGCAGGTCAATGGGCGGAATACGTCGAAAGAATCGACACGTCGTCGTTCCCAGTTGAAGGCGTAAGCTGGAATGATGCGGTCGACTTTTGTGCGCGATTGTCGGACATAGAATCCTTTGCCTACCGTTTGCCAACCGAGGCAGAATGGGAATATGCATGTCGATCTGGCTCGACAACAGAATACTTCACCGGCGACTCTACGGCGGAGCTCGAACGAATGTGCTGGTTCTTTGACAATTCCAATGAACGAACTCACGCAGTCAGTGAGCTGCAACGGAATGCGTTTGGCTTGCACGATATGCATGGCAATGTTTGGGAATGGGTGGCAGATGCTTGGGATCCGAGTTTTTATTCAACGCATGTCTTTGATCCGATCGTCAACCCATTCAATCGTCCAACGGAGGACTCGCAGCGGATGACACGCGGCGGCAACTACTGTTCGTACGCCGAAGCCTGCCGATCAGCGTCTCGGTGCTCTGAGGCATCGGCATACAGTTCAACCGTGATCGGTCTCCGCGTCGCAATGTCGGTCGATGCTGTGCGCAGTTTTGCGAAGAATCCGTGAAATCAAATGGGGTCGCGACTTGTGCGGCCTTCTGATGTCATGTTTCGCAAGTAGAATCTTACCTACAACAGATTTCGAATCGCGTGCTTCGCAACGTTTCAAGCAAAGGTGTCAACGAAATGCCAAAACAGAACAACGAAAATCCTGAATTGGATCGACTCAACCGACGCAGGTTCATGGTCTTTGCGTCGGGGATTTCGGCGTACGCGTTGTCGTTTACCGGAGCCAGAGCAAGCGAGCCAACTCGATTTCAAGGCACCCCTTTCTCGCTCGGCGTCGCATCAGGAGACCCCGACCATCAAAGCGTCGTGCTCTGGACTCGGCTCGCGACGGCACCGCTGGAGCCCGGCGGTGGAATGCCAGCTCGCTTCATTGATGTTCAATGGGAAGTCGCCGAGGATGAGCAGTTCTCACGAGTCATCGTCAGCGGCACCTACACGGCAACTCCGCAACTGGGCCATTCGGTTCACGTCGAAGTCGAGGGACTGCGACCGGATCGTTGGTACTTTTATCGCTTCCGCGCCGGCGATGTTGCAAGCCCGGTGGGACGCACGCGAACGATGCCATCGCCGGATGCTCTGCCCGACAAAGTTCGGTTCGCAGTAACCTCGTGCCAGAATTTTGAACAAGGGTTATTCACCGCATACGAACAAATGGCACAAGATCATGTTGATTTAGTGTTTCATCTAGGCGACTACATTTACGAATACGAAGCGGGCCGCAACGGCAAAGTTCGCACGCACATCGGTGCTGAGATCCAGTCGCTGGATGACTACCGCATTCGCCACGCACAGTATCGTCTCGATCCTTTGCTCAATCGTATGCATGCAGTCGCGCCGTGGATTGTGACTTGGGACGATCATGAATTCGATAACAATTGTGCGGGTGAAATTTCTGAAGAAACGAATGTGGACCCGATCGCGTTTCTGGCTCGACGTGCCAACGCTTATCAAGCTTATTATGAGATGATGCCAATTCGTTCCAGTTGCATGCCGCGGGGTAGCGACATGCGGCTGTATCGCCAAGCGTCGTTTGGTCGGTTGGTCGATTTTCAAGTTTTAGATACGCGTCAGTACCGTTCGGATCAACCGAACCACGACAAGCGCTCGCCACTGAATAGTGACGCGCTAGATCCGGCTCAATCGATGCTCGGGCGAGAGCAGCGAGGATGGCTGTACAAGAATCTATTGCGTTCGTCGGCTCAGTGGAATGTTCTGGCCCAGCAAGTGATGATGGGCATGGTGAATCGAGTCGGCGATGTGGAGCATCCCGAGTACTCGATGGACCAGTGGCCGGGCTATGCCCACGAACGTATGGAACTGATGCGGTTCATGCGCGATCGCCGGATCAGTAATCCCGTTGTTCTGACAGGCGACATTCACTGCAACTGGGCCAATGAGCTGCGAGTGGACGATCGCCAATCAGAGGAACAGCCTGTTGCCACGGAGTTCGTCGCGACTTCTCTCAGCAGCGGCGGAAACGGCGTCGACAAGCCGGAGAACATGAGTCAGTTGTTGAGAGCCAATCCATGTATTAAGTTCCATAATCTGCAACGTGGTTACATCTTGTGTGACGTCACGCAGGAGAACTGGCGAGCCGATTATCGAGTCGTTGATCAAGTAACTGAACCAGGTGGAAAAACAACTTCACGGGCCGCGTTTGTGGTCGAATCCGGAAAACCAGTGATCAACGAAGGTTAGTTCAATTCATAGCACAACAGCAGATCGTCGTCACGTAAATACAGTCGTCCGCCAGCGATCACGGGGTGTGCCCAAGCGTTGCGATCGCTGCGATGAGGCTGATCAAAACGGCTGACTTCGCGAAACGCCGCCGGATCAGCCGCCACAAGTGCAACTGGACCATCTTCGCTGCGTACGTACAAATGCCCATCTGCGAACGCTACCGATCCTTTGCCGACGCACCGTTGTTGCCATTGAATCTCGCCGCTTTGCCAGTTCACGCACAGCAACAGCGAGTCGTTGGTTCCATAAAGATGGTCATCCACCAACACCATGCCGCCGTGATGGTTTTGTAGTTTATTGACGAAGTATTCTTCCACGGCTTCGAACTGTGCACCCTGATTCTCGATTTTAGCGCGGCCACCACCCGTGCCGTACCCAGAAGCAGCAAAGACTGATCCGTCACGAGCGATTGGCGTCGAGCAATTCGCCGTCCCGTTCGCGGGTCGATCGTAGTGCCACAACAATTGACCGTCGGTCGCGCGAAAACCGGCGACACCTTGGTTCAGGAACTGGATGTACTGCTTCACGCCGCCGAGCTCAGCGACGATTGGCGAAGAATACGCGGCCTTTCCATACTCATCACCAAGTGCCGCGGTAGAACCAGCCCAGACGACGGCGCCTGTACGGCGATGCATTGCAACCAACGTCGCTTGAGATCCGCCGGGGGTCGCGATCACCCAGTCGCCATCGACTAGCGGCGATTCACTGAAGTCCCAATTGCCGCAGCGTCCTTGGAAATCGTTGCGGAAGTTCTTCGCCCACTGCAGTTTTCCATTGGCTGCACCAGCAGCCACGATGGAACCGTCGCTGCCGATCGCGAAGACTTGTCCACCATCAATCGTCGCTGACCCACGTGGTCCAGGATAGCCACCGCCACCAGCCATGTTTCCCATTGGTAACGCCCAAGCTTGTCGTCCCGATCGTTCATCCAAGGCAAACAGGATCTCTTGTTGGCCCTTGGTGCCAAGGACATACACTTTCCCATCAGCGACGGTTGGAGTCGAAAAACCTTTACCCAAGCCATTGATTTGCCAAGCCAGTTTGGGGCCACCGCTCGGCCACGCTGTCAACAATCCCACCTCGGAGCTGCATCCTGATCGATCTGCACCGCGCCAACTCGGCCATTCTCCCGATACCGTTGCTGTGCGTGAGCCAACTTCCGTCTTGGGTTTCGCCGCAGTTATCTGAAGAACATACTTGCGATCTGCGGGACTGAGCTGTGAAAGCGGTAATTCCACGATACGCTGATCGTCTTGCCGTTGGAGCTTTACCACTGCGCCGTTGCGCTGGACGACGCGCAGCGACACATCCGACTGGCGTCCACTACTTAACGTCCACTGTCGATACTCAGACGACAAACCGTCAACGATTTCGCTTTGTAAAGATACAGCATCCTGAGAAAAAGCCGTCTGACACATCGACACTGGGCCAAATGCAAAGACGAAAAGGATCGCAAGTGTTAAAGAGCAGCGGCGAGAGTCAGCGACAACTGGTTGCATAACACGTGATCCTTTTTCAACAGGTAGACGACACGGCGGGTCAACAGGTAGACGACACGGCGTGGTGAGCACAAACTTCGTATCATAGGCGAACGACTCAGCCAGGGATATCGACGGCAGTTGAAGGATGGTCGGCGCGGCAATGCGTAGTTTGCGATAAGTGTTCCTGGGACACGCGGACTCGACTAACGAATAGCGACAATTTGCAATTTGGTACCTGCGTTCCCATAGTTCATGGTCAAAACAATCATCGCGGACACTCGAACCTGGATCGTTGTCACCAGCACCCAAGCTGCAAAGCGAATACGAACGAAACTGCCTCCTGAACTGTTGCGCCCCCTCGCTTAGATCACGCCCGAAAAATGGTCTGACCCGTTGGAGACGAATCGCTTGTCATTAGTTTTCCGGTCTCGCCGGAGAGAGTAAGCCCCCTTTTCGGATACCTAGTTTGCCCGCTTCGGTGAAGAGTGAGCGAAGGAATTATGATGTGAGCGGCGAGCCGATTAGCTCCGATTCGATTCGATCCGCCAATCCGTGCTGAAACCAAACGATTTTCGGTGAAACGCTCCCAGGCGACGAGCCAGTCTGGTAAGTTTTTAGCTATCGCTCACCCAGTCACTTTCAGAGAATCCGATGAAACACGCGCTACTTAGATACTGTTTGACGATGTGGTTATTTGTGGTGACCGTCGTCTCCGCACTTGCCGAGCAACCACCGAATATCGTTTTCATCATTTCTGACGATCACGCGTGGACCGACTATGGCTTTATGGGGCATCCTCAGGTCGAAACTCCGAGCTTGGATCGGCTGGCAAAACAGAGTGCAGTGTTCTCGCGCGGATACGTTCCAACCGCGTTGTGTCGACCAGCACTCGCGACGCTGGTGACGGGAATGTATTCGCACCAGCACCGTATCAGTGGAAATGATCCAGCGATGTTGCCGTCAATGGCAAACGGGGACGGTCGCCGGCGCGAACCGGAGGCGTACCGAGCTCTGAGAGAGAAGTTAATTTCCCAGATCGACAAGCAGCCGCAGTTACCGCGCATGCTGGGTGAACATGGCTACATCAGTCATCAATCGGGAAAGTGGTGGGAAGGCAATCATCAACGCGGTGGATTTACGTACGGCATGTCACGCGGTTTCCCCGAGCCTGGCGGACGACACGGCGATGACGGATTGAAGATCGGACGCGAAGGTATGAAACCGGTCACTGATTTTATTGATCAATCGGTTGCGGATAAGAAACCGTTTTTCGTTTGGTATGCTCCGTTCTTACCACATTCGCCTCACACACCTCCGCAACGACTGTTCGACAAGTACAAAGCAAAGGGAATCGAATCCGACCATATTGCTCGATACTACGCGATGGTCCAGTGGTTTGACGAAACATGCGGAGAGCTGATCGATCATGTCGACAAGAAAGGTCTGAGTAAAGATACGTTGTTCGTTTACATTGCCGACAACGGCTGGATCCAAGAACCCGATTCCGCTGGCTTCGCTCCCCGATCCAAACAATCAGCGAACGAAGGCGGGACGCGTCAACCCACGATGTTCTGTTGGCCTGGCGTGATCCAGCCAGGAGATCGTGGCGAACAGTTATGTTCCAGCGTCGATATTGTACCGACGGTTCTTGCTGCTGCGGGTGTTGAGATTCCCAAGCAGTTGCCAGGCTACAACTTGTTGCCCATTCTGCGGTCTGGTGAAGCGACGCCGCGAAAGGAAGTTTACGGCGAGACCTTTGCTCACGACGTAGCTGACATCGACAAGCCAGAAGCGTCACTGCTTTACCGCTGGGTCATCGATGGCAGATGGAAATTGTTGTTGACCTATGATGGAAAGGTCGGACGTTACGGCCAGCATCACCGGCGCGAAGATCTGGGGCCGCAGTTGTACGACTTACTCGCCGACCCGCACGAGAATAAAAATCTCGCTGCCGTGCATCCTGAAGTCGTACAGACGTTGGCTGACAAGCTGCAAGCGTGGTGGCCGGTTACTGAGCGAAAAGTTCAGACGACCTTGACTGCTGCAGCCGCTCCGAAGAGTAAGCCCAACGTTGTGTTCATCGCGATCGATGACCAGAACGATTGGATCGGTCACCTGGGCGGACATCCGCTGGCCAAGACACCGCACTTGGATCGTTTGGCCCAGCGTGGGACGACGTTCCTGAACGCCCATTGCCAAAGCCCGTTGTGCAATCCGTCGCGTACAAGTTTGATGCTGAGCCTGAGGCCAACGACGACTGGTGTGTATGGCTTGGCACCCTGGTTTCGCTTGCTTGATCCGTGGAAGGATCGAGTTGCCATGCCACAACACTTCAAGGCGCATGGTTATCGCACACTGACGGCTGGAAAAATCTATCACGGTGGCGCGGGCGGTCCGAAGCAGCGGGCGAGTGAGTTTGATGTCTGGGGACCAGGCAGTGGTGTCGGGGTCAAGCCGGCGGAGAAACTGATTCCACCGACACCAATGGGAAATCATCCGCTAATGGACTGGGGTGTGTTTCCGCATCGTGACGAAGACAAGGGAGACTACCAAGTTGCGTCGTTCGCTGTGGAGCAAATCAAGTCGGCGCCGCGAGACCAGCCGTTCTTTCTCGCCGCCGGTTTTTTTCTGCCGCACGTACCCTGCTATGCCACCCAGCTATGGTTTGATTTGTACCCTGACGATGACTCGGTATTGCCTGTCATACAGGACAACGATCGTGACGATACGCCGCGGTTCTCGTGGTACATTCACTGGAACCTTCCTGAGCCGCGATTAAAGTGGGTTCGTGAAAACGACCAGTGGAGAAATCTCGTTCGCAGTTATCTGGCCTGTACGAGTTTTGTGGACGCTCAAGTCGGACGCATTCTCACGGCACTCGAAGAAGCTGGATTGGCTGAGAATACGATCGTTGTCGTGTGGGGAGATCACGGTTGGCATTTGGGTGAAAAGTCCGTCACCGGCAAGAACACGTTGTGGGATGATGGCACTCGCGTGCCGCTGATTTTTGCTGGTCCTGGTACCGGAAACGGCGGTCGTTGTACCCAACCGGCTGAGTTGCTCGATATCTATCCGACGCTCAGCGAACTGTGTGGACTTACGCCACGTGAAGACTTGGAAGGGATTAGTTTGGTGCCACAGCTCCGCGACGCAAGCACTCCACGTGAGCGTCCGGCAATCACTAGCCACAATCAAGGCAACCATGGAATTCGCAGCGAACGTTGGCGTTATATTCGCTACGCGGACGGTAGCGAAGAGTTATATGACCACACCGCTGATCCGCATGAATGGACGAACCTGGCCAATCGTCCTGAACATGCGTCGGTGATCGCCCAACATCGAAAATGGCTACCCGATATCGACGTGCCTCCGGCTCCCGGCAGCGCCCATCGTGTGTTGACTTACGACAAGTCTACCGACCAGGCGGTGTGGGAAGGCACAACGGTACATCGCAACGACCCTATTCCGCAGTAAGTATGCGAGATACTTAACGCTGAATATTGCAGCGAGGTGCCCAGCGAAACAAATCTTGGCAACGACTGCTGGTCAACCGATGCATTTCTCTGTTCATTTCTCATCAATTTCAGTGACGTTGATTCCATGAAACCACTACTGTTAACTGCGTTATTTGCATTCTGCTGCACAGTTGCGGCTGCCGTGCAGCCGAATGTTGTGGTCTTTTTGGCCGATGACGCCGGCTGGGGAGACTACGGACACTCAGGCAATCTCACGGTCAAGACACCGAACATCGACTCCATCGCGCAGAGCGGCGTATCGCTGGATCGTTTTTATGTGTGTCCAGTTTGTGCTCCGACGCGAGCTGAGTTTCTCACCGGGCGTTATCATCCGCGTGGTGGTGTGCGCGGTGTCTCGACGGGCCAGGAACGGCTTGATCTGACCGAGAACACGGTCGCAGACGCGTTTCATGCTGCCGGCTATGCTACGGGCGCGTTTGGAAAATGGCACAACGGAAGTCAGTGGCCGTATCACCCCATGGCGCGCGGCTTTGACGAGTACTTTGGGCACACCTCGGGACATTGGGGCGAGTATTTTGACGCACCGCTGGAAGAAAACGGTCGCATGATTCGCACCCAGGGCTATATCGTCGATGTTTGCACCGACCGCGCCCTCAACTTCATTGATCGAAACAAGGACAAGCCGTTCCTTTGTTATGTTCCGTTCACGACACCACACTCGCCGTGGGCAGCACCGCAGTCAAATTGGGAGCGATTCAGGGACAAGTCGATTTCGCAAACTGCCACCGAACCATCAAAGGAATACATTGACGAAACGCGTTGTGCGCTGGCGATGCTCGAGAACCAAGACATGAACGTTGGTCGTGTACTCGGGCGACTGAAACAGTACGGCATCGATGACAACACGATCGTTGTTTACTTCTCCGACAATGGCCCCAACACGATGCGTTGGACAGGCGGTATGAAGGGCAAGAAAGGTACCACCGACGAGGGCGGCGTGCGTTCGGTCTGTTACATTCGCTGGCTCGCCAAGCTGCCTGCGGGTCACACCGTCACCCAGATCAGTGGAGCAATCGATTTGCTGCCGACACTCACTGCGTTGGCTGATGTGCAACGGGTCGGCAGTTTGCCGCTGGATGGACTGGACCTCTCGCCACTGCTCACCAAACAAAAAGTCCAGTGGCCTGATCGCTCGATCTTCTCCACCTGGTCGATGCGTGCGAGCGTGCGTACGCAAACTCACCGTCTGGATAATGAGGGTCAGCTCTACGACATGATCGTCGATCCTGGTCAAACCACACCGATCAACCACCAGTCACCCGCGCTAGCGAAGAAACTTTCGAGTGAGCTTCAGGCGTGGCGCAAAGAGATGTTCGGGGACGCAAAAACGACATCGCCGAATAAAGCCGGCGGAAAACGCGGTGGCGGAAATGCCGTTGATCCGCGTCCCATCCCTGTCGGATATCGTGAATTTCCAATTACGATGTTGCCGGCGCGAGATGGCGAGCCGGGCGGCGGTGTGGAGCGGAGCAGCGGCGCGCCCAACTGTTCCTACTTCGTCAATTGGACAAGCAAAGACGATCGTATGCACTGGCTGCTCGATGTACATACCGCGGGCGAGTATTCTGTGACAGTCGACTACACTTGCAAAGAAGGCGACGAGGGCTCCACCGTCGAAATTGATTTCCAAGATGCACGACTGAGCGGCAAAGTCACTCCGGCTTGGGACCCGCCGCTGTACACAAATCAAGATACGCTGCCACGGCCGCCCGCAGAGAGCCAAATGAAAGAATTTCGCACGCTTGATTTAGGCGAGATCACGCTGCCTGTTGGCCTAGGGCCGCTGACTCTTCGTGCTACCGATATCCCGGGCTCGTCCGTTATGGACGTTCGCCGCATCACTCTCACCCTCCTTCCCTGACGTGAACTCATGAAGCCCGTTGTACTCGCGTTAACGTTGCTTAGCCTCTACGTCACCGCAGCGCCCAGTGACGCTGCGGACCGACCCAACATCGTGTTCATCTTTGCGGATGATCTTGGTTGGCGAGACGTCGGTTTTCAAGGCAGTGAGTTTATCGAGACACCAGTTCTTGACCAGCTTGCTAAGCAAAGCATGGTCTTCTCCTCTGGTTATTCCTCAGCAGGCAATTGCGCACCCAGTCGCGCTTGCTTGCTGTCGGGAAACTACACGCCTCGGCACCAGAACTACGCAGTTGGCAGCACTGATCGCGGTCCGAAGATTTCGCAGCGACTTGTCCCCGTGCCCAATATCAACGGGTTACCAAAACAAGTGCTAACGATGGCCGAGGCGTTACAAGATGCTGGGTATGCGACAGGTCATTTTGGCAAATGGCATCTCGCGGGAAAGCAGGGCGGCAAACCAACTGAGCAGGGGTTTGATGTGTCGTTCGATTCCTTTGGCGATGGCGAAGTGACCGAGGGCAGCGAAGGAAACAAGTCCGGTCCGCCGTCGGACCCCAAGGGCGTGTTCACGCTCACCACTAAGGCCATCAAGTTTATTACTGAGAACAAAGACAAGCCCTTTTTTTGTTACCTAGCACATCATGCGATCCATACGCCATTGCAAGGTCGTATAGAAACGCAAGCTAAGTTTGCTGCCAAGAAGCCCGATGCACAGCGCAATGAAGTGATGTATGCCGCCTGTACCTACGATCTCGATGCCAGCATAGGCGTGCTGATTGCCAAGCTCAAGGAATTGGGCCTGGAAGAGAATACGTTGCTCGTATTCACAAGTGACAACGGTGGTACGCCACAGAATTCTCAAGAACCGTTGCGAGGCAACAAAGGTTCCTACTACGAAGGCGGTATTCGCGAGCCGTTCATTGTGCGTTGGCCGGGTATGACGAAGCCCGGTTCGACTTGCGACGTGCCGGTGATCAACGTTGACTTGTTTCCTACGTTCCTCGATGCCGCCGGCGCTGCGGTGCCGCAGGGAAAGACGCTCGATGGCGAGAGCCTAGTTCCGTTGCTCAAAGGAAGTGAATCGCTGCAGCGTCAAGCGATTTTCTGGCACTTTCCTGGCTACCTCGACACAGCGGTCAATCGCGGACGCGAGATCGATATCAAAGCCGGTTTCCGCTCGCGGCCCGTGAGCGTGATTCGTAAAGGCGACTGGAAACTTCACCTCTTTCACGAAGAATGGCAGCTTGATGGGGGTCGCGAGAAGATCGCGTCGAATAATGCGGTTGAGCTATACAATTTGTCCGAGGACATCGGGGAACGGAACAATCTCGCAAATGCAAATCCAAGCAAACGAGACGAATTGCTAAGCGATCTTCTCGCTTGGTTCAACACCACTGACGCGGTGCTGGCAACTGAGCCGAATCCAAAGTATGACGCTTCCGCGGCGACTGACGTTTCGCGCACTTCCAAGAACGCGAGGGGCGGAAAAAAGAAACGAGTGAAGAAGTAAACCTCATGAAACAACATCAAGTTAACCTCATGCAACGATTTGCCGCCCTTTGTTTCGCCCTGCTGTTGTTGGTTTCCGGCGGAAGGGCAGCGGAGCGGCCGCCAAATTTCGTGGTCATCTTCTGCGATGATCTCGGCTGGGGTGACCTGGGCTGTTTCGGCAACCCGACGATCCGTACTCCGAATTTGGATCGGATGGCAGCGGCAGGACAGAAGTGGACACAGTTCTATGTTGCTGCGCCGGTCTGTACGCCCAGCCGCGCCGCCCTGATGACCGGTCGCTATCCCATCCGTAACGGCATGACAAGCAGCAAACGCGTCGTGTTGTTTCCGGACTCTGGCGGAGGTTTGCCGTCGGAGGAGGTCACGGTCGCCGAGCTGCTCAAACAAAAAGATTACGCCACTGGCATGTTCGGCAAATGGCATCTCGGTCACCTGCCACAGTACTTACCGAACGCACAAGGATTCGACACCTACTACGGCATTCCCTATTCGAACGACATGGACAAGGAGGGCGGGCCGAACTATCGCGCCGAGGTGATCAAGGACGCCAACTATTACCCCGAGATCGCACACTATAACGTGCCGCTGATGCGTGACGAAAAGGTTATCGAGCGCCCCGCCGACCAGAACACCATTACGCGGAGATACACGGAGGAAGCGGTTCGATTCATTCGCGAAAAGCAAGACCGACCGTTCTTTGTTTACTTGCCACATTCGCTGCCTCACATTCCGTTGTTTGCCTCCGAAGAGTTTCGAGGAAAGTCGCCCCGTGGACTGTACGGTGACGTCGTCGAAGAGATTGACTGGAGCGTGGGTCAGATACTCGACACACTGAGCGAACTGAAACTGGATCAGCAAACTTTGGTCGTGTTCACCTCAGACAACGGGCCTTGGCTAACGTTTGAAACTCATGGTGGCTCCGCCGGTCCGCTACGCGCAGGCAAAGGAACGACCTTCGAAGGCGGCCAGCGAGTGCCAACTGTCTTTTACTGGCCAGGGCATGTGAGACCGGGTGTGGTTAGCGAACTTGGATCGACGCTCGATATTTTAGCGACGTTTGCCTCGCTTACCGGAGCGATGCTGCCGACGGATCGGAAACTTGATTCACACGATTTGTCGCCGGTGCTGCTGGGAACAGGGCAAAGTCCGCGACAGGACATGTTCTATTGGACGCGCGCGGAACTGCACGCCGTCCGCTCGGGGCCGTGGAAGCTGCACGTGAAGCAACGCGATCCGATTAACTATGGCAAGCAAGTGGTGCCAGAGAAACCTGAACTGTACAACGTCCAGCGAGACATCGGTGAACAATTCAACGTTGCAGAAAAGCACCCGGAAATCGTTGAGCGGCTGTTGGCTATGATTAAGGCTCACCAAGCGGACATCGAGCCGCATGAAGATATGTTGGCAATCCCATTGAAGAAATAGTGATTGTAATAACAGGAACGAGGCTCCCGTCGCCCACGCTTGTGGCGAATGTTACGAGAGTCGCCAAACACAACTTGGTAGTCAGGCAAATCAAGGCGCCCCTGCAAATCAGTATGGCGTTTAGTAGTATGGCGTTTAGTTCGGGACAGTAGATTTACCGCGACCTGCAGCCGGCGGCACAGGGTTTGCCTCTGGCACAGGGTTTGCACCTCCAGAAGTTTGGCTCTCGGAACGTGATGTGGGTAACTTCATGACATCGATCGGAAGAGCTTGAGGCGCGGCAACTTGCTTGCTTTCCACTCACGGTGGCGCCCGTCGTGACGTGTGGCTTAAATGTGGCGCAACTAACCAGCGAAACAACGATGTATACGATTCTTTTGATCATCCTGATCCTATTGCTTTTGGGTGTAGTCCCTGCTTGGCCGCACAGTCGTGGCTGGGGTTTTGCTCCCAGCGGATTGCTAACCGCAGTCATCGTGGTACTGCTGGTATTGTTATTGATGGGCCGACTGTAGGTGAAATTGCTGAAATACAACTCATCACCATCAACCTTTCTAACTAATGTCAAAATCATTTGGGACAGCTAAGTTTTAGGGTAGTGAAACTTGCCAAAGCTTTCGCAGCAGGACGAGCTTTGACAAGATCCTGTTCCAGCAATCCTTTCTCATCTTCGGGATAGATCACTAGGGCAATTCACCTTCTCGCGTCACGGATGATAAACGAGCATCCAGGGCAATAAGCCACCACACACGGATGTAACAAAGGTGACTTGCACGTGCCGGCGACAGTATCTTCAGCAGCGTCAATCGATTGGCCCACAAAGTGCATCTACTTTATCTCGAAGCGAGCTCAAAAGAGCAGCAATTCAATCTCCAAGCATGAGGATATCAACGATGAATTGGGATCAGATTCAAGGTAAGTGGAAGCAGTTCAAAGGACAGGCTCAAGAGAAGTGGGGCGATCTTACCAACGATGACCTAGATCGGGTTAATGGTAGCCGCGAACAGATGGTGGGCATCGTCCAGGAACGCTATGGCATCGCGAAAGAAGAGGCTGAAAATCAAGTGAAAGAATTCGAAACAGCCTGCAGAAACTGTTAAAGTCGGATGAGCTTTTTAAAACAGATTTTCACTGAATTTTCCAATGATCGCTGCACAACGCTTGCAGCAGCACTAGCCTACTATACTACTTTTGCCTTGCCGCCACTGTTGTACCTACTGTTAACCGTTTTAACATTTGGTTTATCAGTAGCCTATGAACGTGACAATGCGCAAGTAAAAGCGAGGTCAGTGCTGAAGGAGCAAGCGACGGAGATACTTGGCAACGAGGCTGCCGCAGAGGGTATCTCCGCGATCATGGAAAGTAACCGCGATTCCGGTGGTGTTTGGTGGAAGTCGCTGTTGAGTTTTGCGGGCATCATCGTTGGAGCGACTGGAGTAGTCGGGGCACTCCAAGATTCCCTGAATCGAGTTTGGCAAGTCAAGCCAGATCCGGAAACAACCGGTCTGCGGACATTGCTTGGTAAGCGTATATTGTCGCTGGCGATGATCTTAGGGCTGGGATTTCTACTGCTTGTCTCGATTGTGGTCTCTTCTGTACTTTCCAGCGCCGGTGACCAACTAGCAGAGATGGTGGGCATCAGTGGTGGTGTTGCGGGAACGATTAACTACCTTGTGCAAGCAACTGTAGTATTCGTGGTGTTCGCAGCCATTTTTAAGCTGATGCCGGACGCGAATATCAAATGGCGAGATGTTTTCGTTGGCGCGGCGACCACGACGGTGTTGTTCCTTGCTGGTCGCTTTGCAATGCAAGTTTACTTTTCGTACAGCGAACCGGGCGCACAACTGGGTGCCGCCGCGGCATCGTTGGCGGTGATTCTCGTTTGGGTGTACTACACCTCAATGATCGTATTGCTGGGTGCCGAAGTTACGCAAGTTTATGCGGTACGTTTTGGCGACGGCATCCAACCGGAAGACTACGCCGTGCGGGTTGTGGAGACGATCCAGCCTCGCCGCAGTGCAGCGAGCGCGTAACGATCGGTACGTGAAATTCGTCGACGCTGACTTTTGGCCGACGATGCCAGAAACGGTGAATCTGGTACGTCGATTGCTCACTGAGATTCTCCGTACGTCAACCTTATCAATGCGGCTGAACATGACGACGCTTGTCTCACCTAAGACATCACTGTGCAATAAAGACCATCTAGCAACGAGGGAAGACTTAGCGGTGGCGATATTCAGTCGCCAACCCGAGAGCCGCTGGCCGAAGGTCGACGCCACGTCGAGAATGGTTCACTTATTTACCCCGCGTCGTTAACACCTGACACCAATGAAAGAAATCATCGTAGCGATCAATGCATTGACCTTGTAGTGGTTCTTAGTCATTGAAACTGGAGAATGCCATGTTCCGTTTGCTTGCCTTTGGATTCATGACCTGTGACGCCGTTTTAACGCTCGCTGTCATGTTGTGTCAGTCGTTTACATTGATGGTCGTGTTCGCATCCGTTTTTACTTCGTTGGCAATTGCTCTACTGTCTGGTGCGGTGAGATCGACTCTCTATCCATCATATTTCTGGGATGAAAAAGGAAACTCATGAGTAGTAACACCAATCCACAAGTCGAAATGCAGCTCGATAAACTGGCAACCATTTGTTGCGAACAAATCAAAGGTGAACAGGTGGAACAACCACTTGATGATCGGACAATTGATATGTTGTTGAAATCTCTGTTGATGAGCGGCTACGCACGGCAAGAAGGTCGGGCACTTGTCGTCGATATCGAAGCGCGTGTGAAGGACAAGTGTCGAGAAATTGTGCTGCATCGAGGTGGCGAGTTGTCTAGTATCACCGGCAAACTGCAGAATAAGTTTGACAAGTTGGCGCAATGGGAGTCACGGCAACCGACCGACGACACGAAGGCCAAGGCAGCAAACATCAGTTCCGCGACGGATGCCTGATTAACTTGATTAAGCAGTGAAACGAGCGTCATCGCAACGTAGACGCGCAGATTGCGTTTCCATGCGGGCAATTCCTGCACCAATGAAATGTTGTAGGCACAACGTTTGCGATACAACGTCGCATGGTAAATCCGAAAACGAATTTTGCAACCATTGCAGCGGTCTCTCAGTTGCTTGCGGTTGTGGTAACGGTCTTGGCGTTGTATTACGCCCGCGATGTGTTTATTCCGCTCGCTCTCGCGGTTTTGTTGTCCTTTCTACTGAGTCCAATTGTCAATCGTCTGCAACGTTGGGGCCTTCCAAATGTAATGGCGGTGGTGATTACGGCAGCGATTTCGTTTCTGCTGTTCGGCGGTGCGGTGACTCTGCTTGGTCGCGAATTGACAACCTTGGTCGGAGATCTTCCAAAACACAAAGATGAGTTGATTTCAAAGGCTCGAAGTGTTGCCGGCTTGACTTCCGACGTGGGTGGCTCACTTGACCGGCTGGCCGACGAAGTGACCGAGGCGATGGAAGAGGAAGGAAAGAAAGAACTTGAATCGAGCACCGATCTATCCGTCTGGGAACAGTGGACGAGCCGGTTGCTTCCGGCACCGACCAGCGATTCGAGCGTACTGCCCAATGATGGGTCATCAGTAAGGAAACCCTTGTATGTACACGAGGTAAAAGACGGCCTGCCGCTTGCATCTTGGGCGACGACTGCGGGCACGGTATTGGGTCCCCTGGCGACCGCTGGCCTCGTCAGCGTCTTTGCACTGTTCATTTTGATCCATCGTGAGGACCTGCGCGACCGCATCATCGCAGTGATCAGCCACGGAAACTATGTCACCACGACAGAGGCATTGGACGAGGCGGCGGGCCGGATCAGTCGCTACCTGATCGCACAGATGATCATCAATCTTTCTTACGGTTTTGTGCTGGCGATTGGATTAGCGATCATTGGTAGCACGATGACCGAAGGAGGCATGTTTCCCAACGCGATTCTGTGGGGAGTGTTCGCAACCTGTCTTCGTTTTGTTCCGTATGTGGGTCCATGGGCCGCCGCAATTTTTCCACTCGCAATTGCGATTTCAGTTTTTCCAGGCTACAACGTATTCCTGGCGGTGTTGGCGCTTATCATCACGATGGAGTTGTTCAGCAACAACGTTCTTGAGCCGTGGTTGTATGGGTCCAGTACCGGTATCTCCGCGGTCGCTGTGATTTTTGCCGCAGTGTTTTGGGGTTGGCTATGGGGGCCAGTTGGTTTGCTGTTGTCAACACCGTTGACCGTATGCTTGGTGGTACTGGGACGCTACGTGCCGCGGTTTAGGATGCTCGCAACAATGCTAGGCGAAGGACTGGAGATCAAACCGTCATTACGATTTTATCAACGCATGCTTGCTAACGACGAGCATCGTGCCAGCGAGTTACTCAAGGGCTACGTTGACGAACACGGCTTCGATTCGGCCTGTGACGAGATGTTTGTCCCAGCGCTGAAACGCATTCGCGCTGACCACGACGTCGAGCAACTCAGTGATTCAGACGCAAATCGCTTGCTCGCAATGTCGGGTGGATTGGTTGCCAAGCTCGGTGCACAGTTGGAAGAGAAACCGTCCGACGAGAGCATTGATGTTGAGCTTCCCCTTGTCATCGGATGTCCAGCCCATCACGTCAGCGAAACCTTGATTTTGAACCTGTTACGAATCGGCGGTGCTGGAGAGTTTAAGTTGAACAGCAGCGAAGACGATGCATTGCCCCAAGACGTGGGTCGCCAAATTGCTGAGAGTCGTCCGGTGGTCGTTGTGATCGTCGTTTTGCCTAAGGGTGGCTTCGCTCAGTCTCGCTATTTGTGCAAAACCATTCGTCGCGAAGGGTACGCGGGTCCGATCGTCGTCGCCTGTCTTGGCAGATTCAAAAATTATGATCGACTGCTCGTTAAGTTCCGCAAAGCTGGCGTGACATCCACCACAACGTCGTATTCACAGTTGAGAGCGAGAGTTGCACTGAACTTAAAGCGTCATGCCAACCTGACCGCATCCCGCCTGAAGATATCCGATCCGGTTTCTGGGGCAACCAACTAGCCGTGGAGCCTAATGTGATCGTGACGATTCAAGAAAATGATGAGGATGCTCGTCTTCACCACGAGAAAGGAGACTACTAAGTGTCGAGTCAGCTGGTCATATGGAACTCCGGATCCGGTCGTGCTGGTGAGGTCCAAGAGCTGCGGCGTTTGCTTACCAATCAGTCCGCGGATTGGATCGACCTTTCTCAGACGGACGATCTGGCAGCCGAGATGGGCCGGAAAATAAAAGACAACTCCCAGATCGTTATTGCGGCTGGTGGTGACGGAACGGTCAATGCAGCTGTAAATGCGCTCATGACCATCGATGTGGATCGACGCCCGAGCATGGGGATTGTTCCGCTAGGAACAGCAAATGATTTCGCGGGCACACTGAACATTCCCGACGACATTTCATTAGCTGTTGATACACTGGCAGTAAGACCTATTCCCGCCGACATCGTTCGTATCCGTGGCAACGACGTTGAGCGATACTATGCCAATGTCGCTGCTGGCGGGAACTGTGTCCGCGTCAGTGAAGCGTTGACGGATGAAGTCAAATCACGTTGGGGAGCGTTTAGCTACATTCGCGGCGCAATTGACGTTCTGCCTGACATGATGACCTATCGCGTCGATGCGACGTGTGATGGCGAAGTGTTTTCAGGACTCGATTCATGGGCGATACTCGTTGCCAACGGCAGGACCAACGCGGGCCGTATTGAAGTCGCTCCGAAGGCATCGACCACCGATGGACTGATCGACGTGATTATTATTCGCGACGGCACGATTGCTGACATGGTTGAAATCGTGGCCAGCAACTTGCTAGGTGATTTTCTCGCTTGCGAGCAAATCATCTTTCGACAGGTTCGCTCGCTGTTTCTCAAATCGGTGCCTCCGATGAGGTTCACCATAGATGGCGAAGTCGTGGATCTGGAACCAGTGCAATTTGAAGTTGTTCCGCAAGCCATTCGCATGCACGTTGGAACAACGCAAAATGCAACCCCATTTTTAAAGGCGCCGACTTGAAGGAGAAACTCAACAGTAGGGGCGATTCGCTCGCCAACAAACGAAACAGAAGTTGAGCAATGCTTTACGAGCGGCGTGAAGAACATTCGTTAGTCGACGTGCGCATCAAACCACTTGCTGCGAGCAAAATAGAACAACATTCCGGTAGGAATCGCCACGCAACTGCAAAGCATCAGATACATTAGGCCACGATTGCTAAATGGCAGCGACTCGAAGTTCTGCCCAAAGAAGCCGGTGATGAACGTGAGTGGCAGGAAAATCGCACTTAAGATGGTTAGTCGCTTCATGATCTCGTTCGTGCGTTGTGATGCGTTCCACAGATGCGCATCGCGAACGTTGCCGATCAACTCACGAGCCGATTCGACCGACTCGTGCAGTCGCAACGTGTGGTCGTAAACGTCACGAAAGTATACGGCTACCTGATTGCTAATCATCGTATCGCCTCGCTTCGACAACAGAGCAAGCACGTCGCGTTGTGGAGAAAGAATCTTGCGAAGCTCAATCAGAAGGCGTTTGAAACCCATAATCTCGGAGAGTGAAACTGGCGGGCTGGGGACCAATACGCGATCCTCCAGTTGATCTAATCGCAAAAGCAATTCATCAATAAGCGGAAAGTATGAGTCGATCATGGCATCGGCAATCATATATGTCAATTGATCCGTTCCGCCAGCAATCAATCGACCGTCTTGCGCGACGCGATTCCAAATACTGTCAAGCGCCGAAATGTCGTGGGCATGAACGGTGACCACAAAACCCTTGCCAACAAAGACATGCAGTTCAATCGCTTCGGCTTTGTCGATTTCATCCCAATCGACATGGAATCCTTGAATCACAAGGAATAGGTATCCATCGTAAGTTTCCAACTTCGGTCGTTGATCGAAATGCAAACAATCTTCAATCGTCAGCGGATGAAAACCAAACTCCTCAGCGACCGTCGCCAATGCAACGGCATCCTGATGGATCAAATCGATCCAACGAACAAAGCCGTCTGCCGCCGGGCCAACGGAGAGCTGATCTCCACTGATCACTGATCCTGTTGCCTTATCGATCGTGATTACTCTAAACACGGTTTTCCTTCTTTTGTGAGCTAGCGGCAATCGCAGTGCATGCCAGCGAGTCCATTCTTGACCGTCAGCGCCAATCCAGCAATTGCCGGTCAGCGTAGAAAGAATGCGAATTCTGGACTCATTGCAAAAGCGATGATTCGCGCGCACAGCACTTGGTTCCGTTCCAGGCACACCACTGACATTCCCGCTTCAATGAGCTAAGATCTTTCGAGTTGCCGCGAGACTTTGCGTTGGCATACGAGACGAGTAGGCAGCTCCCCTTTGCATCGGACGTTTTGGTTTTGAACCGCTTCATTCTTCTAGCCGACAGCGATCCGATCCTCTGGGGCCAAACTTACACTCACCACGATTTGGCTGTCGTTCTATTACTTGTGCTCCTGGAAGGGCTGCTGTCAATCGACAACGCTTTGGTGCTTGGCCTGCTGGCCAAACGAGTTCCAAAGCCTCTGCAGGGAAGGGCGCTAACCTACGGACTCGTTGGAGCATTTGTCTTTCGCTTTATCGCCGTCGCCACAGCCAGTTACCTGTTGAAGTGGCACATTGTGAAGTTGATCGGCGGTGGTTATCTCATTTACATTGCCGTCAAGCATTTGTTCTTTGAATCTCAAGAAGATAGCGTCGCAACGCTGAGTTCTGACGCAGCGGGATCGCCAGCGCTACGCGTTGCACTGACTGGCGAGGAACTAACAGACGAGCAGGAAATCCTGGAGATTAAAGAGCGGGTGCCCGTGCCGATTCCCGAAGAGACACTTCGAGCCGGGAAGAGTTTCTGGATGACGGTTCTGGTGATTGAATTAACGGATATCGCTTTTGCGGTGGATTCGATTCTCGCTGCCATCGCGCTTGTGGGTGCTCCGCCGGCAGACCATCCTGCTTCTGCGATGCATCCAAAGTTATGGGTAGTGGTCGCAGGTGGCTTACTGGGGATCATGTTGATGCGCGTGGCCGCAGTCATGTTCATCAAGTTGCTGGAAAAGTTCCCACGTTTCGAGTTGTCGGCATATCTCCTGGTAATTGTGATCGGGCTGAAGCTCTTGGCGGATTGGGGATTCAACTCCGCAGCTCACCCGCACACGCTCGATTTCCATAGCTACGATCGTCCAGAATTTTGGATCTTCTGGATGTCGATGCTCGCGGCTCTGGGCGTTGGATTTCTTCCGCCGCGATCAGCGAAAGCGGAGTCAATCTCGTGAAAACGTCCCTGGACCCGTAACTGCCCCATTAGGACTTGAACCTAAAATAACAGAGTCAGAATCTGTCGTGTTGCCAATTACACTATGGGGCATAAAGTCGCTTAGGCGATCCATTTGTGTCGCATATTCTTCGTTGGATGCAACTCCCTTTGCCATTGGTATTCAGCCCCTCAAGCGGAACTCCATTTTACAAACGCCGAGAATCTTGCAAAATATCTGACCGATCCAGCAACCGCGACAACCAAAGCAAAATAGGTGCAGCGATTGTTGTGGTCAAGACGCTGCCGCCGTTTTACAATCGGCTATGAGGTACCTTAGTTTGTGCCTTTCAACGCCCCCATTTTTGGATCGTTTTGTCGCTCATGGCGTTTTTAACTCAAAATATCAACGGCGTTCAGTCCGATCGCTTCGCATTGACTGGTGAATCGGCGTCCATTGGCCGCCATCCCGAATGTGATATCGTCGTCGATGCCGGTGCGGTAAGTCGTTACCACGCAAGGATTTTCCGCAAAGGCAACGAATACTACGTCGAAGATTCGGGCAGTCGAAACGGAACTTATTTAAATGGCCAGCTGCTGGCTGCTCCGGAGATGCTTCGCGAGGGTGACCGAGTTCGGATTAGTGACGTGGACTTGATGTTCCACCATGATGAAACACCTGAGTTTGCCCGCGGTTCGTCTCAGATGACGTTTGACGGTTCCAGTTTCGGCATCATGATGACCGACGAGAACGAGACGGAAACGGGAAGCAGTTCGTCGAGAATCGAATTCCGCTCCTCCGAAGATGGGCTGACGATGCGGGCAACGCCAGAAGCGAAACTCGCTGCGCTGATGAAGATTAACGCAAATTTGACCGGTGCGCTGCTCGTCGATCAAGTATTACCCAAAGTGCTGGACAGCCTGTTCGATATCTTCCCTGCTGCCGACCGCGGCTTCATCGTGATGAAGCAAGCAGACGAAACTTTGATACCCAAGTGGGTCAAAACTCGTAAGCAACAAGATCAGACTGAAACGTTTCGAATCAGTCGGACGATCATTCGTAAAGTAATGGAGTCACGAGAAGCGATTTTGTCATTGGACGCTGCAAACGACGAACGATTTGATAGCAGTCAATCAATCGCTGATTTTTCCATCCGTTCGATGATCTGCGCTCCACTGTGCGATGGTGACGGAATTTCCTACGGCGCATTACAGATCGACTCGACGCAGGGTCGCGGTCAGTTTCGAGACGATGATGTCGACTTGCTTCGCGGCGTTGCCGCTCAAGCTGGTATTGTGATCAACAATGCCCAAATGCATGAAAGAGCGTTACATCAAAAGGAAGTTGAGCAAGACTTGAAACTTGCGACTGAAGTGCAGCACGCGTTCCTGCCGCAATCATCCCCCGACGCGTCTGGCTTTCGTGTTCGCAGTTATTACCAAGCAGCCAATCATATTGGTGGTGACTATTACGATTACATTCACTTGCCCGATGGACGAGTCGGTGTTGTCGTTGCCGATGTTGTGGGACACGGAGTTGCAGCCGCGATGTTCATGGCAAAGTTGTCCGCAGAGACACGATTTTGCTTAGCAAGTGCCCCAGACATCGCCACCGCAATCGGCTGGCTCAACGAGCGGATGACTCGGCTGAACGTCGAACGCTTCATCACCTTTCTCTTGGTCGTCATTGATCCTAAAAGCGATACCGTTTCTATTGTCAATGCCGGGCACATGGCGCCCATCCTTCGCCGCGTGGCCGATGGCTCGATAAGCGAACCAGGCGAAGACGAGTCGGGCTTGCCGATTGCCATTTTGGACGACACGTCCTATGAGTCCGTGGATGTTGTGATGAACGTTGGCGACGTCGCTGTGTTGTACACCGATGGAATCAACGAAGCGATGGATATGAACGACGAAGAGTTCGGAATGGATCGCATGCGTGAACTGACCCAACAAGGTGGCACAGCAGATGAGATCAAGGACCGAATCGTTCACTCTGTATGGGAGCATGTCGGCAAGGGGGTTCAGTTCGACGATATGTGTATTGTCGTGCTGGAGCGAATGACGTGCGCCGTTTCGAAGGACGCCTTGGAAGAAACGCTCGACCATAATGCGATTCCTGGCTAGCGCACTGCTTTTCTCATGAGTGACGAAATCGTTCGACGCATCGCTGTGTACCACGGACACGTTCAGGGAGTGGGATTTCGCGCGACCGTTGTTTCCGAGGCTCGCGGCCTATCTATTAACGGATTTGTACGCAACGAAGCCGATGGCAGCGTGCTTCTGGATATCGAAGGCCCTCGATCCGATGTTGCGGAGTTGCTCAGCCGCATCTCCCGAACAATGCGTCGTTATATCAACGATTCGCAAATCGAAGACCGTCGCCTGCCACAATCTCGGACCGGCGGGCTGAAGATCGCTTACTAGGACAACGACGGGTCGCAGGGTCGGTTGACTAGCAAATTGCCAGTTTGCCAGTGATTCTTTGTCAACTCCTTCGTGAATGACGGCGGTCGATTTCGAAAAATAGTGGATTGGCAAACACATACTAATCCGCTACAATTATTTTTCTTTGCACTGCATAGGTTTTTTTCTTCCCGTGCAAAAGAATTTGCGCGTGTTCAGTTGCGCAGTATGCTTCGGCGAGCGGATTGTGACGGGTTCAGCAGTCCACACCGATCGTGCCGACGCGATGAACAGTGCTGCCTTTTTCGCTGATCCTGTCTCTTTTCACGCTCTCTTAGGAGTTAATCAAATGAAGGTCCCTCGTAAAGGTTTCACGCTCGTGGAACTACTGGTCGTCATTGCCATCATTGGTGTTTTAGTGGGCTTGCTGCTGCCAGCGGTGCAGGCGGCGCGCGAAGCGGCGCGTCGGATGAGTTGCAGCAACAACTTCAAGCAAATTGGCTTGGGGATACACAACTACCATGCTGCCTACGACGTGCTGCCGCGTCACATGACGGGTACGCGGCATCCGACGAATTCTGGAAACGGTGGCAACACCACCACAGGAGGCGGCAACAATGCGACGGCGTTGAGCTTCATGGTGGGTGTGATTCCCTTCGTCGAACAGCAAGCTTTGTGGGAGAAAATCTCTAACCCCAGTCGCGAGCGAACCAACGGAGCCGCGATGACAGGATCGTGGTCGGCGATGGGCCCCATACCCTGGCAAGCACAGTACGTTCCCTGGGTGACTGAACTGCCCACATTACGTTGCCCCAGTGATCCTGGAACTGGACTTCCCGCGCTGGGTCGTTCGAATTACGCCGCGTGCCTGGGCGATTCCATTCCCTACACCAACAGTGGCGTCGCGAACTACAACACCACGAATTCGGTTTGGAATGATGACAACAGCGGTCGGGCACAGCACGTTCGATCGTCTTGTCGCGGCGTATTTGTTCCGCGTCAAACGCAGCGGTTCCGCGATGTCTTGGACGGACTGGCCAATACGATCATGTGCGGTGAGATGATCACGGACTTAGGGGACCGAAGTGTTCGATCTGATCCGATGAACAATGCAGGCAATTCAGCATCGCTTCGCGATAACCCGTTGGATTGCCGAGGTTCGATTAGCGCCACTCGACCTAACTTTTGGGACACCTCGGTTCCCCTATGGACTGGCTCAGTAACCAATGGCACCACCTCGTCGCCAGCTCAGAAGCGAGGTTATCGTTGGGCAGACGGCCGACCACTGTTCTCGGGCTGTTACACCATTTTGCCGCCCAATACCGAAGTCTGTTTGGCTGGTGGCGATGGCTCCGAAGGAACCGCATCGGTCAGCAGCCGTCACCAGGGTGGTGCTCACGTATTGATGGGTGACGGCGCGGTGAAGTTTATTACGGACTCAATCGAAGCTGGTACGAGTACTGCTCGCAATGTGTGGCGAAACGGTACCGCTACACCCGCGCCAGAAAACGTGCCCGGCTCACCGAGCCCCTATGGACTCTGGGGAGCATTGGGCACTCGGGCCGTGAGCGAGGTCATTGACGTTAGCTTCTAACGTCTTGGAGTGAATTTCTTAATCGCTGGCGGTCATGGAACTGCTGGCGATTTTTGTTTCTGAGTTTCTCTATCTTTCTTGAACTAAAGAAGTTAACGATGAAAGTAACATTCGCAGCCGCCTTGATGCTTGCGGCCTGCTCGGTTTCCTTTGCCCTCGGGTGCGGCGAGAGTGAAAATCCAACGGTGATTGTCCCTGATTCATCGGTTGAAATGACCGAGGAAGAAATGGAAGCTTACAACAACGCCGCAGCCGCTGGCAGCGAGGAAGAAGAAAACTAGCACGACCTGTGCCGACGTATTCGCTCCCAGAATGTTCTGGGAGCGACGCAAGGTTGTGATGTTTACTGTGGTGATGTTTATTACAGTCCGCCAGTCACGGTGAACTGGGTCGATGCACCTGCGGGTTTGGTAATCTCGACAGAGAGCGACTCCAGCTTCGTCGGTGAATCAATTGCGAAGTAGAACCAGTGTCGGCCCTTATTTCGCTGGACCATCTGTTGACCATTACTGGCGACCGATTTTCCGTCCACCACAAGCTGAATATCCGTCTGACTTGACGCGCGAGCACCGATCGGTCCGGGGACGACCACATCGATCTCGCCCCGCAGCACCAGCAACTTAGGCAACGCATTAAACGCTTCTCTGGGCAATGTGCCGTCAACGAGAGCGTACACCGGAAGCCACTTGTCCGCGGCAATCGACTGCAGCTCGCCTTCAAGCTTGCCCTCTGGGAGTGCTGCTAATCGCTCAGCTTCCTTTTCTTCCAAGTATTGATAACGCTGGATCGTGGGGCGCGTGTTGACCACAAAATCACCGGGTTTACCCAGAGCCGACAAGAACGCGACAACATCGACGAGTTCATCCTCGGTCATCAAGTGGTGTTGTCCCTCCGGCATGAGCGACTTGCCCTCGGATTCCTCTTCGATGTCGTCCGTGGGGATAATCGTTTCTCGTCCCTTATCGTCTCGCAGCACCAGGCGTTTATCGTCGCGGTCGACTTTAACGCCACGCAGCACTTCGCCGTTGACAGTAAGGACATTCAGCGTCGCGTAGGCTTCCTTGATTTGCTTGCTCGGCTCCAGAATACTGTCAAGCAAATACTCGGTGGGGCTCGTAACACCAACGCCGCTGAGATCTGGGCCGACTTTGCCGCCAGCCCCGGAGATGGCGTGACACTGGACACAGTTCAATTCAGCGCGACGGTAGACCCATTGTCCACGATGCGGGTCGCCTTCGGTCTCGATGCGTTTGATCAAGGCCAAACGTTGATCGGAAGTCATGGGTTTTGCGGTACCACCGATCCCGGCGGTGTCACTGAGCAGTTCAACTAATGGACCGCTGCTGGTACCACTGGAGTAAACCGCACGCAACAACAATTTCGCCGCGTCAGTCGACGGCGGATTCGCTTTAACCGTCGACAGCAACTGATTCGCACCGCCACTGGAGGCCAGCACTGCATCGGCAGCCGCGACCAGCAATTCATTCTCCGAGGTCGTAATTCCTTTCGCCAAAGCTTGGCCGATCGTTTGAGTCGCCTGGCCGGAGGAAACCGGCGCAACGGCGCGAGCGAATCGCAACTTCACACTGCTGGGCAAATCCGTTCGCAAGACTTCGCCGCGAAAATCGCTGCCCGAGGGTGTATTGAACCGAGTGATCGTTTCCAATGCCGCATCGACCGCTTTGCCAGGCGTTTTCGCATCAAAGACTGCGCGTCGCATGGACGCTGTGAGCCCTTCCAGTTCAAACTGTCCGGCCATCTTCGCGATTTGAACCAACAATGATTCCGCGCCCTGCTTGAGCGCCGATTCGTAACGAGAAACCGCGGTTTCAACATTCACGGGTGCCGTCAACTTGCTTGCCTTGGCAGTGGCCAGCACTTCGCTGAGCGCGGTCGCCGCGGTTTCTGACTTGTAGGGCCCATTCAAAATAGCATCGGCGATCTTAGCCAACTGGACGGCGCCGGCATCTCGGACGGCGAGCTGTGTCAATTGCACGAGTTGTCCGTCAGCGGCTTCGCCACTGGCCAGTTTCGTCACTAACGCTGAATCGCCCCCTGACTTAGTTCCACCACGGCGATCGAGAGTTGTGGTCGTTTCTGTGATTGTGTAGTTGAGGTAATAGTCCAGCGGCATGCTCAGTGCAGCGGCGACCACTTTGCGACCCTCGTCAGCGTCATGGAAAAAACTTGCCGCGCGAACCGCTTCCAACCGCACACGCGGATTCTCATCGGCGGCCAAGTTAATCAACATTTCGGTGCTGTCACGCACACGCTCGCGCCAGTAGCACAACACTCGTGTCGCAGCAGCCCGGGCGCGAGCATCCTTACTTGCTAACACGCGATTGAGCAAATCCACGTCGATCCAGTCGTGACTCTGCATCACCCACAGTGCTTCGAGTCGTCGATGTTCAGCCGTCACATCGACGCCATCATTCTTTGCCAACCAATCGCTTAGCGCCGCTTTGACTTGATCCAGATCGTGCGTTCGCAGTTCGCGTCGGGCCAACTCTCGCACCGCGTCATCGTAACGTTCCAACAGTGAAACGAGTTCCGAAGTCGAAGCGCCCTCGATCGTCGGTATCGTCAACAGCGGTTTGTTTTTGTTGCGGACTCGCCAGATTCGACCGTGGTGTTTGTCACGCTTTGGATCACGTAGATTGTGTTGCATGTGGCCGATCAGCGGGTTGAACCAATCGACAATGTACAACGCTCCGTCGGGACCGAACTTCATGCCAATCGGGCGGAAATTGGTATCGCGACTGGAGAGCAACGGATCGACCGGATCCGCTTTGAAACCGCTGCCGTCGTCGCTGACTTTGTATTGCAAGGTGCCCAAGAACCCGATCGTATTGTTGAGCAAGTAATTACCCTGGGCGGATTCCGGAAACTGGCTACTGGCTACGATCTGGCAGCCTGCGGTTGGTCGCCATTGTTTCACCAACAATTGATTCATTTGACGATGCTTGTGTGGATAAACCACATCGCCGCTGAAAGCTGCCGCGAAGTAATTCGCACCTCCCGAGGCATCAGCCACAATGTCTTGGCCCCAGGAGTCGAAACAATGGCCCCATGGGTTGGCGAAGTTATAAGAAACGTAAATGCTGAATCGCTCAGTCTTTGGCTCGTAACGAAAAACCGCTGCATCCTTCACTCGCTCGGGCCCGTACGGCGTTTCGACTTGCGTGTGATGAAACGTGCCTTCTTGCATGTACAGTTCGCCGCCTGGACCGATGACGAAAGCACTGATCGAGTGGTGCGAGTCGGCGCTGTCGAAACCGTGCAAAATCAGTTCGCGAACATCGGCTCGGTCGTCACCGTCGGTATCCTTCAAGAACATCAAATTGGGTTGCTGGGAAACGTAAGCTCCACCGTCAGCCAACGCGATGCCGATCGGTAGATGCAATCCGTCAGCAAAAACGGTTTGCTTGTCAGCTCGGCCATCGCCCGTCGTGTCCTCGTAAATCAAGATCTTGTCGTCCACCGGAGTTCCCGGCAGGTACTGCGGATAGCTCGGTGTCGTCGTTACCCACAATCGCCCACGAGCATCAATATCGATGGCGACGGGGTTCATCAATTCGGGAAAGTCGACTTCAGAAGCCACAAGGTCGATTTCGTAACCTTCGGCCAGGTCGAACAATGCTTTGCTTTCCTCGGGAGTGTGATAGACCGGTTCGTCGGCCACGTTCGAAGTAATCGCCGAGAGTGTCCCTGTCTCCGAATCGTCAATCGTCGGCGATACGATTTCTCCCTGAGCGATCTTCCAAATTCGCTCGTCGCGCACCGCGATCATCTTCCGCAGTTTGGCGAACTCTTCGGGAAAGTTGACAACTCCGTAAGGGTTCATTCGGCCGCCGTAAATGTAATAGCCGTTGACGGCGCGGTAGTCATAGTAGAACTGGCGATCCTTTTCGATCACTGCCTGTCGCAACGTTTCCAACTTGGACCAATCCGCCGGAACGTCGCTGGCAAAAAGTTCCGCGTCTATGACTTCTGCTAACGCCGCGTTGCCATGAGCATTCAAGTGGATGCCGTTAATCGTTAGCGGTTGGTCAGTGGCCAACATGACTTTCTTCATCGGCGTATACAGGTCGACGAATCGCACTCCGACTTTGTCGCACTGATGCTGCATCACGGCGTTGTAAAGCTCAATATTCGAGTTAGTCACGCTGCCGTCGGGTAACGTCCTGAGGTGCAAGTTCTCATGCGGTATGGGTGAGAACACAACCAGTGTCGGATTGCTTCCAGCTTGCTGCGGCGTATCCACAAGAAAGTTGGCAAAACGCTGACTGAAAT
Organism: Pirellulaceae bacterium; assembly: GCA_041751935.1. GTDB lineage: Bacteria > Planctomycetota > Planctomycetia > Pirellulales > Pirellulaceae > JBBSJZ01. The sequence goes on from JBGSIA010000031.1 coordinate 44,330, forward strand.
CATCCAGGCCTTCTTTGCCCGCAAAGGATTCGTTCAATCCAAACATGGCGAAGATCACATTGGGCTTGTGGTCCACGAGCCGATGTCCATGATCGTCGAAGTTCGCACTTCGCGGCCTCAGATCAATCTCGTCGGCAGACCAACCGAGGTTGCGGACAATGAGTTGCTTGTCAGCAAAGCGATTTTGAAGCAATGTCTCGAAATAGCCGTCCAATTGCATTCGCTCGGCAAGCGTGTTGCCGATGATCACCAGTTTATCGTGCTTATCAAATTGCAGCGGCTCCGCAGAAGTAACCGGAAAAACGAACGCACAGCATGCAACCAGTGTGAGGCAACCGAGAATATTTGAAGCGTGATGATGACGCATAACAGAAATCGAGTGTCCAGAGAGGAAGTGGGGCGACTGGCGCGATCAAGAGACCAGCGGTAGGCTCTCGTGAATAAAATTCGTTCCCCAGCCCATGTTGGCTGAACTGGGGAGGAATGTGGCTGGCCCAGTAATGACCAGGCTCAGGGTAGATCGAGCGGTTCCGAGACAGCACTGATCATAGCGGGCCAGGAGACCCGCTCTACGGGTATCTGTTTATGCTGCCGCTCGCGTAACGCATCGATTAGGCGTATTCGCGGTTCTTGACCAAACCAGGCATGGGGATCGGATACGTTCCGTCGGCTTTCGCGAGCAGGGGTGACGGGCTATCGAACGTCAGCTTATCGATTTCTGGGGCAAATTCGTGGTCGTTTGCCAAGAAGTCCGTCAGCTCGATTTCTTGTCCGGTGTGTGCCGCCATGCGACCCATCGAGGTTACGGCGCTGGCCATCACGCCGCGTTCAACTTCGTTGTACGGTTCATCGTTGCGGATCGCAGCAATGATGTCATTCCACTCCAACTGGTAAGGATTCAATTCCGGCTGTGGGAAGGCCCAATCGAGTTGCTTCTTGTCCATGTTGTGGCCTGTGTAGATACGACTCTTCGCAGGCGTGTGTGATGCCGATGAGATCACAGCGAGTCCCTTGCTACCGTGGGCATAGCTAGCGAACTCCATTTTGCACCCTGGGATTGTGCGGCCATCGACGAACAATTTCGTACCGTCACCGAAGGTGTACTCGATCCCGTAGGAGTCAAAATTCTGGTCGACGTGATCGCCGCGATAATGACGACCGCCGGTAGCCATCGCACGCACGGGCCAATCGTTCTTCATCCAGCACGACTCATCAATGTTGTGAATCAGAAAATCACTGACCGCGCCACCGCTGAGCCACAAGAATCCGTGGAAGTTCTTGATCTGGTAAAGCAGTTCGTTTTCATCCGATGGTTTGGGCTTGACCGCCGCCGTCGCTGTCGGCCCAGCCATCCGGTAGGCGCGAAGCATATTCACTTCGCCGATCTGGCCATCCTGAATTCGTTCAAACAGTTCCTGACGACCTTTGCAGTGACGGCACATCAAGCCTACACCGACCTTCAAATTCTTTTCCATCGCCTTCTTGTTCAATTCCAGCATCCGCAAGCTTGTCGGTCCGTCGATCGTGACGGGCTTTTCCATGAACACGTTCAGCCCCTTTTCGATCGCATACGTGTAATGCACCCAGCGAAAACCTGGCGGAGTCGCCAGAATGACAACGTCGCCCGGACGCAGGCAATCCATCGCTTGCTTGTAGGCATCAAAGCCGATGAACCGACGATCTTCGGGTACGTCGACCTTGTCCGCGATTTCTTTCTTGCCGGAAATGAGGTTGTACTTGTTACTCAAGTTGCCTTCGAAGACGTCGGCCATCGCAACGAGTTTGATCGGGCCGTTCTCAACCGACAATGCATCCACCGTGGCACCACTTCCGCGACCCCCACAACCCACCAACGCGACCTGGATCGTGTTATCTTCGGCGGCGTGAACATGCGGAGCAAGCGAGGTAATAAGAGTGGTCGCTGCGACTGCGGTGCCGCTCTTTTTCAAGAATGCACGACGCGAGGCAGCAGGGTTTTGCGGGCTGGTTTGGTTCATCATGGATCTCATAAAGGGAGGTATTGAGGAAAGAATATTCGTATTTGAAAGTGCTACTCGCCTTCCACTGGGTCGAGTTGGACTGGCTGGGTATTGTCCCACTTCGCAGCCCTCTCTTCCGCGGACGGTTCGATCAGCGGCCTGACGACGCGAAAGCCAACACCCAAGGCATTGGTATGATACCAGATACTTTGCGGCAATTGAGGGTCTTCCTCCTTCCACTCGGCGTCTGAGGCCACTCGCACGCTACTGCGCAGCATCTCGGCATCGTCTTGCCACGAGCCGCCGCGAACGACGCGGGGATACAACGTCAACGGAATTTCTAGCGGATTTGTTGTCACCGCCTCGCGTTTGGCGTAGGCGTCCTCGTGATACTGATCAAGAACCCACTCCGAGACGTTGCCGTGCATGTCGTACAGTCCCCATGGGTTAGGTTTCTTCTGGCCAACTTTTTCGTACTCGTCGTTGGTGTTGTCAAAGTACCATGCGTGCTCGTCCAGAAGTGCAGGATCATCGCCAAACGAATAAGCGGTTGTCGTGCCAGCTCGGGCTGCATATTCCCATTCCGCTTCGGTCGGCAGCCGATAGTAATGACCGGTTTTCGCCGAGAGCCATTTGCAGAACGTCCGCGCCGCATGTTGTGTCATACAAATCGCTGGTCGATCTCCCTTGCCCATGCCAAAGCTCATGTCCGTGTAGGGCTCTGTGGGACGAGTAATACCATCCACCTTCAAGTCCTCCGCAGTCGGCTGAACTCCTGCCAAATCGCGGCGAATAATATCTAACTTTTCGCCCCAAGTATCGTATTGGTCCCAAGTCACTTCGTACTTACCCATCCAGAAAGGAGCGATCTGGACCGTATGTTGTGGCCCCTCGTCGGCGCGGCGATTCTCTTCGGAGTCTGGGCTACCCATGGTGAACGTGCCTCCAGGAATCGGAACCAATTCCAGCTCGACGCTCGATTCTTGCAGGGATTCCTTGTACGGTTTCATCTCCGCTTCGTTTGCTACGGATGCCTCGCTCGCTTCGGAGGATGACGACTTGGTATCCGTCACCGAATCTTGTCCGACGCCGGTCTGTCCAGCGATCAAAATCGCAGCCACAACACACGCGCTCACGACGTTCCTACAATCCAACTGCATATTGCTCACAAAATTCACGACACTCGAAAAATACAGAAACTGACAGGCTCACCATTCTAATCGAAATCTTCGGCGAAAACTCTGTCGGCGCGGAATCGGTTAGAGTGACGTCTTTTTCCCAGGCTCACTTCCATGCGATTCGCTTTCTTCGTTTTGGTTTTCGTCTCCGTATCTGCCCACGCGGGCGAATTTGGTCCCGGTGCTGGCGAACCTGATACGCCCAGTGAAAGCTACGGTGCGACGATTCGTCCTACGGAACCGCGGTCTGCCGAGGAAGAACAATCCGGTTTCCATCTTCCGCCGGGATTCGACATCGAACTAGTCGCTGCCGAGCCGGATATCGCCAAGCCGTTGAATATGGCTTTCGACGCCGTCGGTCGACTGTGGATCAGCGATACGGTCGAATACCCGTACCCAGCCGCACAAGGAGTGGAACCTCGCGATTCGATCAAGGTTATTTCGGACACCGATGGTGACGACCGCCTCGACACCACCACCGTATTCGCCGACAAACTGAACATCCCGATTGGCTTGCTGCCCTACGGTGACGGAGTGATCGCGTTTAGTATTCCGAACTTGTACTACTTGCGCGACACCGATGGCGACGGTCGCTGTGATACTCGTGAAGTGATCATCGGTCCGTTCGATACGTCGCGCGATACTCACGGCATGATCAATTCACTTCGTCGCGGTTATGATGGTTGGATTTATGCGTGCCACGGCTTCAACAACCAGTCGTCTGTCGCTGGGCGTGACGGATGGAAGGTCGAGATGACGAGCGGCAATACGTTTCGTTTTCGACCAGACGGTGAACGCGTCGAACACTTTACGCACGGCCAAGTTAATCCGTTCGGTATGACGATCGATCAATGGGGTAATTGGTTTACCGCCGATTGTCACAGCAAACCGATCACTCAACTAGTCCGGGGCGGCTACTACAGCAGCTTCGGTCGGCCCGACGATGGACTCGGCTTTGTGCCCCCGATGATGGAGCACTTGCATGGCAGTACCGCTATCTCGGGACTTGTGTTGTACGATGCAACGAATTTTCCGCCAGAGTATCGCCAACAGTTTTACAGCGGCAATGTGATGACCAGCCGCATCAATCGCAACGCACTCGTCCAGAATGGTGCAACTTTCACCGCGAGCGAACTGCCCGACTTCCTCACCAGTGACGATCCCTGGTTCCGCCCGGTTGACCTGCAACTCGCTCCCGACGGCAGCTTGTACGTTGCCGACTTTTACAATCGCGTCATTGGTCACTACGAAGTGCCGCTGGACAACCCCAATCGAGATCGTTTTCGCGGCCGGATTTGGCGGATCAGTTCGAAAACGTCTGCTTCAAGTGCAGCTGTGCATACGCGGGCCAAGCTGGCTTGGCTTGACATGCTAGTCGATGCACCGGAGCAAAATGTACGTGAGTCAATGGAACTGCTGGAGCGTCCTGAAGCATTGTGGCTGTCCTTTCGCCACGGCACGCTTGACGAATCCGCCATTGCTAGGGCTCTCGATGACGATGATCGTCGGACGCGAGTACATGCTGCGTTGATAGCGGCGGAGATGCCACAGTGGTCCACGATCGTGCGGCAAGCCATCCAGCGACGATTGCAAGATGATGAGCCGTTGGCCGTTCGAGCCGCAGCCGAAGCGTTGGGCCGACACCCTGATTCAACAACCATCGATCTCTTGTTACGGCGACTGAAGGACGTCCCCCCAACCGATCCGATCCTGCATCAAACCATTCGAATCGCTGTTCGAGATACACTTGCGACTCCTGGTTTGGTTGGTGTGGATGAACTCGCGGCGTACTTTGGTGGAGACCAGGAAGGGGACTTTCTGTCCATCCTACGTGGACTGACCACGCCACTTGCTGGCCGTGCACTTTCTTCCTTTTTCTCGCAAATGCCGCAGTCCGAATCGCTGGACATGTCGCTCGTCCAGCATGCAATCAAAACGCTGCCTCAGGTTGAAATCGACTCGCTGGTGGTGATGCTGCAAGCGCGTGTCGAGGGTGACTTGCACGCAAGCGAGAACCTGTTGAACGATTTGGCAAAGGTTGCCGATAAGTCACCAGCAGCGAGGCAATGGGCCAAGGCTTGGACGCAGCAACGATTGCAATCCGTCATCGAACCACAACTGGCTGAGGCGCATCACGTTGTCGCTTGGCACACCGAATCCGGCTTAGGTCGCTGGCCCACTCAATCACGTGCGTCAAGCGACGGACAATCGCGACAAGTTCATTCGTCGTTTCCGCTCGGGGAAACTTATGTTGGGCATGCAACAAGCGAGCCGTTTCCGTGTCCGCCGACACTCGAGTTTTGGATCGTGGGACACGAAGGTTCACCAACCGAGCCAGCGCTGAAGAAGTCATTCGTAAGACTCGTTGACGCGAGCAGCGGAGTTTCTCTGCGTTCGGCTGCTCCTCCTCGCAGTGATACGGCGGCGAAGGTGGCTTGGGACTTGAGCGACGTTGAGGATACTTTGGTCGTGGTAGAAGCGATCGATGGTGATTCTCGTAAAGCGTATGCCTGGATTGCCTTTGGTGACTTCAGTGACTCGCGTCTGAACGTTCATTCTCTAGCGAGGGATATCGAAACGTGGCTCAACGTCGTGACAGCGTACCAGTTGACCGAAATGCAAACTGCTATTGAGCGTCTATTGGCTCTACCCGAGAGACTCGATACGTCCAGCCGTTTGAATTTACTGCTGGTGCTGGCCAAGCTTCGCGGTGACCGTGAAGCCATCGCGGTCGTCCAGGCGATTCAACTTGTGCCTCGGCCTATCGAACTGCTTCCTGAGCTGCAAGAACAGATTCTGGACGAAAACCGACAAGCGTTTGACCTGACTTGGCTCAAGCAGGCAGCGAGCAAACTGACCCGCGCGAGCCAGCAGCGATTGGCTGTTTCCTTGGCCGCTCGCCGCGAGAGCTTGCCTTGGTTGGTGACGGCAGCCAGTGAAGGTTGGATCGCCAGTGATTTATTGAGAGTGAAGGATGTTCGCTCGGCAATTGATTCCTTGGCTGATAAATCGACGCGCGAAGCTGCGGCCGCATTAGTTGCTGCACTTCCCAGCGAGGACACGCAGCGGACAGAATTAATCGCTACGACGTTGATTGATTATCAAAAAGGCGAAGTCGATCTAACTGCCGGTGCGGCATTATTTCAAAAGCACTGTGTCGCCTGTCACCAAATTGCCGGGGTCGGCGGACTTGTTGGCCCTCAATTGGACGGTGTGGGTGGTCGTGGTGCCGAGCGGTTATTGCAGGACATTCTCGATCCCGACATGAATGTGGATGCCGCGTTTCGCAGCACCGCATTGGTGCTCAACAACGGAACGGTTGTTGTCGGATTGGTCCGCAACGAAACCCCATCAACGATCGAGGTGATCGAGAGTACCGGAAAGCCGCTGTTGGTCGCGGTGGATGAAATTGAGGATCGTAAGTCGACGATGCGATCATTGATGCCCAGCGGCATTCAGGAATTACTTGGCGTCGATAACGTGAAACACTTGATCGCGTTTCTTGTCAGCAAGCGAGGTTCGTGAAGCTTGATGCCAGAGCCGCTTCTTCGTTGTAACTCATTAAGCAAAACCTACACGGTCAGCGTTTTGAGCGATGTTTCGTTCGAGCTAATGCCTGGCGAAATTCACGCTCTACTTGGCGCTAATGGTGCTGGCAAAAGCACGTTTTGCAAGATTATTGCAGGACTAATCAGTGCCACGAGCGGTTCGATGACGCTGCAGGGCGCACCCTACGCGCCGGCGAATAAGCAACAAGCCGAGGCCAGCGGGGTCCAGATTGTTCAGCAAGAATTGAATCAGATTGCAACGCTCACCGTGTCCGAGAATTTGTTGTTCAATCGCTTGCCCCATGTTGCCGGGTGGATACGTCAGCGCGAGTTGGCGGTGCGGGCACGAGCAGCGCTGGATCGTTTCGGGCTCGACGATATTCCGCTGGATATTCCGGTTGCTCGACTGGGCGTCGGGCAACAACAAATGATTGAAATCGCGACGGCATTGGACCGTGAATGCCGCGTGTTGATTCTCGACGAGCCAACGGCTGCGCTGACGCATCGCGAGACACAGCGGCTGTTTGAGTGGTTGCATAAGCTTCGCGCGCAGGGAGTCGGTATCATTTACATCAGCCATCGGCTTGACGAGGTTACCGAATTGACGGACCGAGTGACGATGCTGCGAGACGGAAAGCACGTTTCCACACGTCCAACGGCGGAGCTATCCACGGATGCGATGGTGTCACTAATGACAGGCGATGAACTTGGCGAATCGTTCGGCTCGATTTCATGCCATGTTCGCGAGAAGGTAAGACTGCGGGTTCGCGATCTAACCCGTGGCCGGATGTTGAAGAATGTCAGTTTCGATGTTCATGCGGGAGAGCGACTGGGAATCGCCGGACTTGTTGGTTCAGGCCGCACCGAATTGCTGCGAGCGATTTTCGGCGCAGACACTGCGGAGCGGGGCTACCTGCAGCTCGACGATGATCCGCAACAACATCGATTCACGTCCCCCGTCCACGCCAAGCGAAACGGATTGACGATGGTCACCGAAGATCGCAAGCAATCTGGGTTGTTGCTCACACAATCGATTACGACGAACACGACCTTGGCGTCGATGAAGCGGTTCGTGACACCGTGGCTGACGATCGACAGACACCGTGAACGAGAAATTGCGAACCGCTATCGTCACGAACTGGACCTCCGCTGCAATGACGTAGATCAAACGACGGGAACGCTTAGTGGCGGCAACCAACAGAAAGTGGTGCTCGCCAAATGGTTGCACTATGGCGGAAATGTTTTTCTTTTTGACGAGCCCACCCGTGGTGTTGACATAGCGTCGCGACAACCAATCTATCATCTTTTTGAAGAGTTGGCGATTGAGGGAAAAGCGATCGTGATCGTTAGCAGTGATTTGGAAGAATTGTTACAGACATGCGATCGTATCCTCGTGCTCGCCGCTGGTCGTACAACCGGTGAGTTTCATCGTGACAGTTGGTCGCGAGAAGCGATCATGCAGGCCTCGTTCGCGTGAGATTGACTTTGCTTAAACTTCGCTCCGTGCCGCGGCGCATTGCCCAGAGCAGTGCTTTTATCCAGTATGCTGGCATGATCGGTGTCCTGTCGCTGTTGACGATTCTTTTCGGCAGCCTGAGCGAGAACTTCCTGCGACCGCAAACCATCCCCCTGGTGCTGAACCAGATTCCTGACTTGATCGTCATTGCCGTGGGGATGACATTCGTTTTGATCATCGGCGGCATCGACTTGTCGGTGGGTTCATTGCTCGCGCTGGGCAGCGCCGTTATCGGTGTGCTGATGGTTGACCATCAATGGCCATTTCTCTGGGCGTCATCGGTTTGTGTGCTTGCCGCGGGATTGTGCGGATTTGCCAGCGGTATGGTGAGCGTCCACGCGAAGATACCCTCGTTCATTGTGACGCTGGGGATGTTGGAGATAGCGCGAGGGACAGCCTATTGGTTGACTAAGTCAGAACAAAAATACATTGGATCATCGGTTGAAGGGTTGAGCGAGCCGATCGCTGGGATTGGGCTTTCGACAGCGTTTTTGATTTCTCTGGCGACCGTACTCGTTGCACAGTTCGTTTTGACTCAGACGGTTTTTGGGCGTTACTGTATCGCGATCGGTACCAATGCCGAAGCGGTGCGAATGTCCGGTATCAACACGGTTCCTTATTGCGTTGCGGTGTTCACGGCTAGCGGATTATTGTGCGGTTTAGCGGCGATCATGCGGACTACGTTGCTTCCCAGCACGGACCCCGAAACCGGTGTGGGATTGGAACTCGCCGCCATCGCCGCCTGTGTCATCGGCGGGACAAGCTTGATGGGAGGTCGCGGCTCAGTAATCAACACCTTCTTTGGCGTGTTGATTATCTCTGTCCTGCAAACGGGGCTGGCTCAGATCGGCGCCGCTGAGGGAACAAAACGAATCATCACCGGGTCGGTAATCATCATCGCCGTGCTACTGGATGCGGCCCGCGGCCGTTGGTTCGCGCCTCGATAACGGTTGATCAAGGAGAGTTGGGCTTGCAACCTGGTGTCGGCTTTCGGCCGACGATTCGGGCATCGTCGACTGAAAGTTGATACCTCTTAGGCATTCGCATCGCGTCCAGCTTCGACGAGTTGGTGCGCGCCTTGTGCTGCAAGCATTTCGCTCAATTGCGTGCCAAGTTTCTCTGCCGTATGAAGCCAGTTCGTCAAGTCTATCGACGATTCGGCCTCTTCGTGTAACCGAGTCACGCCGTTGGTGGACAGCACGCGAGCGGTTAGCCGCAGTTGATTGTTGGCGACTTCAGCGAGCGCGGCGATAGGAGCCAGACATCCACCATGCAACGCGGAAAGCAGCGTTCGCTCTGCTGTGACACAGGCGAAGGTTGCGGGGTCAGACAACTGAGAAACTAATCGCTCGGCTTCGGCATCATCGCGACGAACTTCGATCCCCAAAGCACCCTGGCCTGGCGCAGGCAGCATGTCATTGAGCGAAAGTGCAACTCGGGGCAACTCGTCCATGCCCAAGCGTAGTATGCCAGCTTCGGCCAATACAATCGCATCAAACTCACCCGCTGTCAGTTTTGCCAGCCGCGTTTGTACGTTGCCGCGAATCGGACTCAATTGCAAATCGGGACGAAGAAAAAGTAACTGTGCCACACGCCGGCGGCTCCCTGTACCCACGCGGGCTCGTTGCGGAAGATCGTCCAGCGTCCATTGGTCCGGTGAAACCAATGCATCAACCACCGTTTCTCGTTGTGGAACAGCCGCCAGAACAAGCGTTTTGTCGACCTCCGTAGGCAGGTCCTTTAGCGAATGCACAGCAACATCGGCTTCGTCGTCAATCAGTGCCTGTTGAATGCGTTTGGTGAACACACCCATTTGACGGCCAGCCATGATTGGTCGCATGTCGATATCGCCGCTGCTGATTAACGGCACGATCTGGGTCGATACCCCAATCAACGAAAGACGCTGGGCAATATGCTCCGCCTGCCACAATGCCAGGGGACTCTGTCGCGTTGCGATTCGTAAATGGCGCGAAGTCAATGATTTTCTTTCCAGGGAATTTGCCGATGCGAGAATCGACGACTGTTGCTTGACCTATGACGAGCCCTAAGATTAGCCTTTTGGCAGAGATTCGGGTATCGGCAACCATTGGGATGGACAGAATATGAAAAACGCCTACGCAAAGCTGGCTCTTAGTGTGTGGATCGTGTTATCCGCTATTGGGGGCGGAGTGACTTTGCACGCAGAGCCGCCCGTGGTCGAGGCCAATCCCCAGTCCCGTGAATTACTGGCCGATCGCATCGCTCCGTTCTATCGCGTTTGGTCGGGGGAAACGCAAAAATTTTCCTGCGCCATCGATGCGAATATCAAAATCAAGGACCGTGTTGAGCCCGTGACGGTTCGAATCGCGAAGTTTGATGATGCATCCTTCGACTTTATCGCGACACATCCCGATTATTCGCTGGAATGTTATCGTCGCGATGACGTGACCGCTCTCGCATTGCCCAAACATGGACGGACGTTCGTTGGCACTGGAACTGTCAGTACGCCCGATACGCTTGCGCCAAAAGATATGTCCACGCGTCTGGCGAGCGATGGCAGCCAAATTGGATTGTTAACGCGGACGATAGGTCAAGCGGATGCACGCTCACTGGTATCGCTTGTCGCCCAGTTGCTCAAAATCGAGCAAGTCGGTGAGGGTCCGCATTGGCGTTTCGGTGGTCGAGTCGATATTGAGTTTGTCGAGGCCGAAGACACGAAGCGGTTGCGTATTTCTAGCGGCGAGAATAACGCGACGATGACTCTCGTCGAGAATTTTAAACCCGCCGATGCGTCGGCGTGGACCCAGTACGAACAAGTCGCAGTCCCTCGAAACGAGATGGAAACCCAATTCGCTCGCGGAATTCGCCGGGCTTGGGAAGTCGTTTGGCCATCGAGCAAACTGACGCACCCGAGACGCAATGCAAAACAAGTTGAACACGGTGAATTGAAATTCGTTGCTGACCAGCGATTGGTAATCTTATCCGGTACTCCCGACCAAGTTGGTGCGGCGCACGGGGAATTGTTGGGCGACGAGTCTCAACGTTGTATTGATTCGGTGCTCCATATGTTTGGTAGCGTCCAAACGGTAGCCACCGGGCGTTGGTTCCGCCACGAACTTGCCGCCGCCTACCGGCGACTGAGGCCTCATATCCCCGAGGATCATATCGCCGAAACGCGGGCATTGGCAGTGAGTCTGGGGCAAGATCCGCAATTGCTGGTGGAGTTGAACGTGTTCCCCGAGATGTTTCATTGCAGCGGTTTCGCTGTCTTTGATTCAGCTACGGTGGGCGGCAAACTCTACCACGGTCGCGTACTGGATTACATGACAACGATCGGTTTGCAAGACGCTGCCACAACGTTCGTGGTATCGATCGATGGCAAGATCCCGTTTGCTAACATCGGATATGCGGGGTTCACGGGAAGCGTCAGCGGCATGAACTTGCATTCGATTTCGTTGGGGGAGATGGGCGGTGGCGGCGAAGGCAAATGGGATGGAGTTCCGATGGCAACTTTGATGCGCCGCTCGCTCGAAGAATGCTCGACGCTCGAACAGGTAAAAACCTTGTGGTCGTCGAGCCCACGAACTTGCGAGTACTATTATGTGTTCGCCGACGGAAAGACGAACGATGCCGTGGGTGTCGCGGCAACACCAGAGAAAATCGAGTTCATCCAACCGGGCGAGGCGGATTCGCGACTTGGGGACGGGATCAAAGACGCGGTGGTTTTGTCTGCGGGAAGCCGGTTGGAAACGTTACGTTCGCGGGTGATCGAAAACCACGGAAAAATCGATGACGAAAAAGCAATGTGGTTGATGAGCCGACCGGTTGCTATGTCCTCGAATTTGCACAACGTGTTGTTTGTCCCTGCTGATGGCGTGTTTTATGTGGCCAATGCGTCACACCATGCACCCGCCGCCGAACGTCCCTATGTTCAATACGACCTGCACGCGATCCTCGGCAAAACTTTGATTAGTGCTCCGTAATTGCCTGGAGAACGGTATCCGCAGCACAGTTGCTGCCCATCGACAAAATAGGCAAATCCGAAAGCGCATCGTCGTTAGACGACCTTCCCCAGTCTCGTTCAGTGATCACTATGGGAGACACCGCATCTTGGACAGGAGCGTTTTAATGAATGATCCAATTTCAAGTCCAATGATGAGTCCGATTTGGACGATCATATTGGCGATCAGCGTTGTCCTGTTACCCGAGGCAACGTCGGCACAGGAGCCGGTCAAGACATTGCATGTTGTTCCGGCAGCAGAGCCTGACCCGGCTCTGCGGTATGTTTTTTGGCCGGCACCCGAGCAGCGAATCCAAGGCAATGCGGCACCGTTCATAACGCGTGCAATCATGCTGCGAGCGGAGGCTGAGGCAACTGCCCAGATGCGTCAAGAGTCCACCGATCGGTACAACGAGTGGCTCGAAATGCCGTTGAGCGAGCTTCCTATCGAGCAAGTCAATGATTTTCTGGATCGACACGCGAAAGCTGCTTTCCATGAATTGGAGCGAGCCGAGACGTTGATGGGGATCGACTACGACTTACGATTACGAGACTTGTCGTCTTCAGAAATGGTCGCCACGGTGTTGCCGGAGTTGCAATCGATGCGTGACATGGCAAGAGTCCTGTGGCTTCGTGGTCGCGTTGCCATCGCCGAACAGCGTTGGGAGGATCTCGCCCGTGATATTCGCATCGGAATGCGAATGGGCAACGTCGCTGGCTACAGCAACGACTTGTTGATCTCACGATTGGTTGGCTATGCGATCACCAGCCAAATGATGTCACTGGTCAGGGAAGCGATCCAGCAACCGAATTGTCCAAGTTTCTACTGGGCGCTTGCAGCCTTGCCGGACAGCCTTTACGACATTCGCAACGCGTTCGAGTTCGAATCGATACTGTTAGCAAAACTGACCACAAGTTTTCCCCCGCTGGGTGATAAACCGATCGGTGCCGAACGAGCCCGCGAATTGATTCGGTCCTTGGCAAGCGAAGGCGGCGCAATGTTTGCCGGTGCTGGACTAGCCTCTATCGATTCGCAAAAACGCGATCTGTTCGTTGGAATCGCTGTTGTATCGCTCGCGGAACCGTCACGTGAATTGCTTGACAAAACGTCAACTTGGGCTGGTCGAGCCAATAACTTGTCGTCTGCCGAAGCGGTGTTGCGAGCGACCTTACTGCGACTGGAACGTTCGCGTCACAACTGGCTCAAATGGGCAATGATGCCCGATTACCTTTGGGCCGATTATGCTTCGCGGGCTGAGGCCGACTTGGGGCTAACACCTGACGATCCCGATCTGTTTTTTGTGGCACTGGCGAACCAGCTTGTGCCTGCGGTGCTTGCCGCCAAGCGTGCGGAGTTACGAACCAAGCAAGAGCGAAACTTACTCATCACGATCGAGGCGATTCGACGCCATGCGTTTGAGACAAAGACGCTGCCATTGTCACTGGACGCGCTGGAACCCGTCCCGGCCTGGCACGATCCGTTTAGCAATCAACCATTCTCCTACCAACGGATCTCCGAGACAAAAGCATCGATTTCTCACAGCCCTCGACAACCTGGAGACGAGGATGTGACTTTGGAAATTCAGTTGAATTCTCTCCCCGCCAACGAAGAGGCAGCGAAATGAATGCACGAATCATGCTAACGGCGATGTTCGCAATTTGTTTCTCGGTGGTGTCGTTTGCTCAGCAGTTAAGAGTAAGTGGCGAGACTTCGCCGATTTTGATCAATGACGTTGATGCTGCAAAAATTGCATTGCACCCACTACGACAGTACCTACCCCCGTCCTCGTTCATGGTGCTCGAAATATCGTTGCTGGACGTCGATGCCGAAGAAACCATGGGTTGGATTGAAGACCATGCGCCCAGTATCGTGCAGTTGTTCGGGATTGATGCAACGGCGATCGATAAGAAAAATGCTTTGCTGCGTGCTGCCGATGCGACTCGCATCTTTTTCGTTGCGTCGACTCAAATCGCCCAGCATCGTGGACCGCTGATCGTCATCCCCAGCAGTCAACCCGAGCGAGTCGCCAAAGTGATCGCGTCGATTGCCGATCAGTTCCCCAGCGAATTGAAATTTGGGACTCGAATCGAAGATGGTCTTGTGTTGGCAGGCCCCGAGCAGGTGCTCGCCGATAGTCAACCGTCACTAACGAAAGAGGCGAGCCCGTTGCTGGTGCGATTGCTGCGGTCGACAGAGCTTCCGCATCGGTTTGTGTTTATGTTGCCCGACGAAACGCGTGAAGATTTGGCGGCGCTGTGGCCGAAATCGATCGGTGATGACGTTCGGATTGAATTGTCACCACGTCAAGTTGTCGCCGACTTGAAAAGCATGTCCGTCCACTGGGGATTGCCCCCACAGCCGCGCATCCACATTGAGATTGAAGGGATGAATGATGCCGCAGTGATGCGTTTGCAATCGGAGTTACAAGAGCTGGTTAAGTTGACCCCTGAGCCACATAAACTGCTGTTGCTGATGCAAGACGGTCGGTTGGTACTCGACCTGGACGCAGAAACGATTGCCGCGATGATCAATCCGCTCCCATCACGAGACTCGCAGTGAGTCTCGTCGTTCTATCGAAAGCGTTTCGGCGATCTACGACGCTGCTTTGACAACCGCGTCGGCGGTGATGCCGAATTTGCTGTAGACGGCCTCGAACGGTCCGCTGGCACCAAAGCCACTCATACCGACGAATTTGCCATGGGAACCGATCCAGCGGTCCCAGCACATTCGAATGCCAGCTTCCACGGCGACACGATTGGTTACTGTTGGCGGCAAGACCTTGTCGATATACGCTTGGCCTTGTTTGGCGAACAATTCCATACACGGCATGCTGACGATGCGAACTTTCTTGCCCGCAGCTTCGAGCGTCTTGGCGGCATCGACACACAGCGACAACTCTGAGCCCGAGCCCATCAAAATCGCGTCGGGAGTACCCGCACAATCCTTCAAGATGTAACCACCCTTGCTGCAGTTCTCGGCACCCGCGTAGACCGTTCGGTTGAGCGTCGGCATGTTTTGTCGTGACAAAACAAAGGCACTTGGGTGATCACTGATCTGCATCGCGGTGCGGTAACATTCCGCAACTTCGTTGGCATCACCGGGACGATAAACATACAGACCTGGGATCGCGCGACAGGCCGTCAGATGTTCAATCGGTTGGTGAGTAGGTCCGTCTTCGCCCACACCAATCGAATCATGCGTGAGGACGTACATCGCCGGTTGATGCATGATGCTGCTCAATCGCATTCCGCCACGCATGTAGTCGGTGAACACAAAGAAGGTTGCACCATAGGCTCGTAAGCCCGATAAGCACAATCCGTTGACGATACCAGCCATCGCGTGTTCGCGAATACCAAAGTGCAAATTGCGACCGGCATACTTGCCCGGCAAGAAATGACCAGCGCCATCGAATGTCAATAAAGTCTTGGTACTGGGGGCCAAATCCGCACTGCCACCGATCATGAACGGAACGTTCTTGGCGATTGCATTGAGAGTTTTGCCGCTGCTGTTTCGCGTCGCATCGCCTTTGTCGCTGGTCTCGAATTTGGGGATGTCCTTGTCCCAGCCCGCTGGCAGACGACGCTCGAACATCGCCTTCAAATCCTCCGCCTTTGCGGCGTTAACCTTTTGATAAGCCGCCCAAGTTTCCGCCCATGCAGCGGACGCTTCGGCGCCACGCGCGCCAACGTTGCTGGCGAAATGCTCCTTCACGCCTTCAGGAATGTGGAACCGTTCGTCCTTCGGGAACCCGTAGCTTTCTTTAGCAAGGGCGACCTCGTCCCAGCCCAGCGGCGCGCCGTGAGCATCATGCGTGTTCTGTTTATTTGGAGCGCCAAATCCGATGATGCTGCGGACGATGATGATCGTCGGCTTGTCGTTGCTGGCTTGGAAACTATCAAGTGCCTTGGAGAGCGCGGCCAGATCATTCGCATCGCTAACGTGGGCCACGTTCCAACCGAGTCCCTCGAAGCGTTTCCCAACATCTTCACTAAACGACAGATCCGTGTCTCCTTCGATGGTGATCTTGTTGTCATCGTAGATCCAACACAGATTATCGAGCTTCAAGTGACCGGCCACGGAAGCGGCTTCACCGGCGAGTCCTTCCATCAAGTCGCCGTCGCTGCATATCGCGTAAACGTTGTAGTCGAACAACTGATGCGCCGCAGTGTTGTAGTTTGCCGCAAGCCACTTCGAGGCCATCGCCATGCCCACCGAGTTGCTAACACCGGCGCCAAGCGGTCCGGTAGTCGTTTCGATACCGGCAGCTTCCAGGTATTCCGGGTGCCCAGCACAAACGCTGCCGATTTGCCGAAAGTTCTTGATGTCGTCCAGAGTGATCGAAGGTCCGCTCTGCAGCTTGCCCTGAGCATCAGTTTTACGAACGTTTGCCAGATGCAAAACGCTGTACAACAACATCGAAGCGTGCCCACAGGAAAGCACAAAGCGATCGCGATTGGGCCAGTGCGGTTGTTCGGGATCGTAGCGTAGCTCGTGATTGAATACTTGGTACGCGATCGGTGCCAGAGCCATCGGAGTGCCGGGGTGGCCGCTATTTGCCGTCTGCACTGCATCCATGCTGAGGGTGCGGATGGTGTCAATGGCCAGTTTTTGAATATCGGTCGCAGTCGTGCTCATGGCCGCAGTCACTCGCTATAGGGAGAACAGATGAAAGAACGTTTTTTGCTGGGGATGTCGCCTCAAAGAGTAATGAATTGCAGGGGGCTTCGCCAGAGTGGACGCCGACCGCCGACCCGACAGGCAATTCCAAGTGTTAAGTCCTCAGTCCCCACTCAGGCATCACTTCCAGCAGCGGGTGCCGGGTCAAGTCGAAATGCAGCGGTGTGAGCGTGACGTTCCCTTTGCGAAGTTCCGTCAAATCGGTTCGCTCGGGCGGCGGTTCGTCGGGCTGGGACCACAGTGCCCAGTAATAGGAACGACCGCTGGGGTCAGCGCGTTTTTCGTAGCGTCGGCCGTATTGTGCCAGCCCCATTGGGACGATTCGCAACTCTTTGGGCGATTCTGTTGCTGCAATGGGAATGTTCAGGTTGAACAGCCCTCCTCGCGACTCCTGATGCTCAGCAATGCCGCCGACGACATTGCGGGCGATCACGGCAGCAGCCTCAAAGTCTGCGTCCTCGTTGTATTCTAGTGACACTGCGACGCTGGTAACGCCGAAAAACGCACCCTCGATGGCTGCTGCGACGGTGCCGCTGTACAGCACGTTGATACCAGCATTGAGCCCAGAGTTAATCCCGCTGACAACCAAATCGACGGGATTGTCTTTTAGCAATTCGGCAATCGCCAGTTTCACACAGTCCGCTGGCGAGCCCTCCACGGCCGTCGCCCAGTGCTGGCCGTCGCGGCGGATCGATTTGCAGGTCAGGGGAGATAGATACGTGATCGAATGCCCGACGCCGCTCTGTTCGGTCGCCGGAGCAATGACCACGACTTCTCCCAAATGCCTCAACTGGCGCTGCAGAGCAGCCAAGCCTGGAGCGTAAACACCGTCGTCGTTCGTAAGTAAGATTCTCAAAGCATCGGTTCCGCAGTGTGTAGCCCCTTGGGAAAGAATCACACATTTTCTACACTTCGGGATTCAATCACGCGACACCCGCGCCGAATGACCCCGAGCTGACTCAAGAACACCGACGCTTCACCGCGTCACGCTGTATGAATGGAACCCACACGATTCACGCTAACCCTGGTCAACCTGAAACTAGCCCCGGTCAACCGGGTCCTGGTCTCAAGACGGCGTCGATTGCCGCAGTGACCGATTCGTTGACCGACGAAAAGATCGTCGTGCTCGATTTTGGCTCGCAGTTCGCCCAACTGATCGCGCGACGTGTTCGCGAGCAAAACGTGTACTGCCAAATTTTGCGGCACGATATCACCGCCGATCGCATCGCCGCGCTGAACCCGAAAGGCATCATTCTCTCCGGTGGCCCGGCCAGCGTTTACGAACCCGGTGCGCCAAAATGTGATCCCAAACTGTTTGAATTGGGCATTCCCGTGCTGGGGATTTGCTATGGCATGCAGCTTGCCTGTGAAGCCTTGGGTGGTCGCGTCGATCACACTCCCAGTCGCGAATATGGCCCAGCGAAATGCAAGTTAAGCAACCACGAGTCGTTGTTTGAGGGGCTGCCGGAGAATATTGATGTCTGGATGAGCCACGGCGATCAGGTGTCATCCATATCCGAACAGTTCGAGACGCTGGCCAATACAGGCACCTGTCCTTACGCCGCAGTACGCCATCGTGAATTGCCCGTATTCGGTGTACAGTTTCATCCCGAAGTCACCCACACGCCGCTGGGCGGTCAAGTTCTGCACAACTTTGTCATTGGTGTTTGTGGATGCGAAGGCACTTGGCACTTGAGCGACTTTGCGACCGCGACGATCGCCCATGTCCGAGAGCAAGTCGGCAATCGACGTGTGATCTGTGGACTCAGCGGTGGTGTGGATTCATCGGTCGTCGCTGCGCTGCTATACAAAGCCATTGGACCGCAGTTGTCGTGCATCCTGATTGACAACGGGCTGCTCCGAAAAGATGAACAGGCGGCGGTGATCAGTGAGTTCACGACGCACTTTCGCGCGGACCTGCATGTCGTCAATGCTGAAGAGCGATTCCTGGAAACACTTCGTGGGATCAATGAACCGCAAGAGAAACGCCGCCGTATTGGTCATGCGTTCATCGATTGTTTTAGAGAAGAAGCCGCGAAGATCGAAGACGCGCATTTTCTCGCTCAGGGCACCTTGTATCCGGACGTGATCGAAAGTGGTGCTGACCCCGATGGTCCCGCAGCTACGATTAAATTGCACCACAACGTCGGCGGACTGCCTGAGGAGTTGGGGTTCGAACTGATCGAGCCGCTGCGTGATTTATTTAAAGACGAAGTACGACGATTGGGTGCTGAACTCGGTTTGCCGGAAACACTTGTTTGGCGGCATCCGTTCCCCGGCCCCGGTCTGGCGGTTCGCTGTTTAGGCGAAGTTACCCGCGAAAAGCTGGAAGTGCTGCGCGAGGCAGACGCGATCGTGGTCAACGAGATCAAGGCGGCGGGACTGTATCGGCAGACGAGCCAATCGTTCGCCGTGCTGCTGCCGGTACAAAGCGTCGGCGTGATGGGCGATGCGAGAACGTATGAAAACGTGATTGCGTTTCGTAGCGTCAACACGGATGACTTCATGACGGCGGACTGGAGTCGTTTGCCGTACGAGTTGCTGGCGCGAATCAGCACGCGGATCATCAACGAAGTGAGCGGCGTCAATCGTGTTTGTTACGACATTAGCAGTAAGCCGCCAGCGACGATCGAATGGGAATGAGCCAGACGACTCAGGAGGCGGTGCCAGGACAACCGCTGGCCGCCCTTGCCGAAATTACGTGTCGAAGTTAACAGCGTACAAAGTATTAACAGCTAACAAAATCTGATTCAAAAGACTTAAGACTAAAAACTAAAGACAAACCCATGGCTGGACAATTTATTTATCAAGTTGAGAACCTCACGAAAAAGCACGGCGCGAAGGTCGTTCTCAACGGAGTGAATCTCGCGTTCTATCCCGGTGCAAAAATCGGCGTCCTTGGTCCCAACGGTGCTGGAAAATCGACGCTTTTGAAAATCATGGCGGGCCAGGACAAAGAATTCGAGGGCGTCGCCCGCTTGGGAAACGGATTCACCGCTGGGTATCTTTCCCAAGAACCACAGCTGGACCCCACCAAGACGGTATTCGAGAACGTCCAGGAAGCTGTTGCCGAACGCCGTGCAACGCTCGATCGGTACAACGAAATTAGCGCGTTGTTGGGCGAGGTCACCGACGACGTTCAGATGCAGAAACTGTGTGACGAGATGGCTCGTCTGCAGGACACGATCGACGCACACAACCTGTGGGAACTTGATCGGCAAGTCGAAGTCGCGATGGCGGTGATGGACCTGCCGCCGGGTGATGCCAGCGTCACGACGCTCTCGGGCGGCGAAAAACGTCGCATCGCGTTGTGCCAATTGCTAATTCGACAACCCGACCTGCTGTTACTTGACGAACCGACCAACCACCTCGACGCTGAATCCGTCGCCTGGCTTGAACAGCACCTGCATCACTATGCCGGTACGGTCGTCGCGGTGACACACGATCGTTACTTTCTCGACAACGTCGCCAAGTGGATTTTGGAAATCGATCGCGGTCGCGGAATCCCCTTCGAAGGCAATTACACGGCATGGCTCGAGAATCGAGCGAAACGGATGGCCGTCGAGGAACGGCAACAAAAGGCCCAGGATCGTGCCTTGGCTCGCGAATTGGAGTGGATTCGGATGAGCCCCAAGGCTCGGCAAGCGAAGAGCAAGGCTCGAATCTCCGCTTACGAACAAATGGCGGCCCAACAATACGAGGACACGCCAGATGAGTTGGAAATCCAAATTCCCTCGGGAAAGCATCTCGGTGACTTGGTCATCGAAGGCAAAAATCTGCACAAGGCATTTGGCGATAAGGTATTGATCGACGACTTGTCGTTCCGGATGCCCCCGGGCGGAATCGTGGGAGTGATTGGACCCAACGGTGCCGGCAAGACGACGCTGTTTCGCATGCTGACTGGTCAAGACACGCCGGACAGCGGTGAAATTCGGATCGGTACGACCGTGGAAATGGGCTACGTCGACCAGAGTCGTGATTCTCTCGATCCGAACAAGACCGTATTTCAAGAAATTAGCGGCGGTCATGAAACGATTGATGTCGGTGGCCGCAAAATTGCTGCGAGAAGTTACGTTTCACGCTTCAATTTCAAAAAAACCGATCAAGAAAAAAAGGTCGGTGTATTGTCCGGTGGAGAACGCAATCGCGTGCATCTGGCAAAGCTATTGCGACGTGGATGCAACGTCCTGCTCCTTGACGAACCGACCAATGACTTGGACGTTGATACTTTGCGTGCACTTGAAGAGGCGATCGCAAATTTTGCAGGTTGCGTCATCGTCACCAGCCACGACCGTTGGTTTCTCGACCGCTTGGCAACGCACATTCTTGCGTTCGAGGGGGATGGCAAGTTGACTTGGTGCGAAGGCAACTTCGAAATTTACGAAACGAATCTTCGCGAGCGACTGGGCGAAGATTCCGATACCGTTTCCAAGCGGATGCATTACAAGAGCATTCACTCCAGTTAAACGAATTGTGAACACCAACCAGATGACCGCGTGTGCCGCCATGTTGGTTTTACGTCCGGTTAAATTTTTTTACGCGGAAGAACAGAAGATCAAAGGAGATCAACGAGATGACAATTTTGAGAGTGGGAACGACTGGTAAGTACGCTGACGGTTGGGCCAATGTGTTCGGAAATGGCTCCAGCAAAAAGAAGTCAACGGACACGGCAGCAAAGAGTAAGAAGAACTCGTCCAGCAGTGCCTCCAAGCCCGCAAAAAAGAAACAAGCCAAGGTCGTCAAACAGGCAACAACGGCCAAGAACGTGACAGCAAAGAAGGCTGCTCCAGCGGCAAGCAAAGGCGCGACGAAGAAGTCGCCTGTTAAAGCGGCTGCCAAGAAAGCTTCTAAACCAGCAAGCAAAGCGGCGAAACCAGCGAAAAAGAAATCCACGAAGAAGAAGGCCAAGAAGTAGGCAAACTGCCACTCAGAAAAAGGGGCTGACGCTCACCGGCTCAGTCCCCTTTTCGGATTCCTAAGAACGGTCCTGAAACAGATTCCAATTTTGGCGGAACGGCATAATCCGTCCCGTGATATAGAACCGGAGGGCTTGCGCCCTACCGCTACGCAAGAACGTTTGTTTTCGCCGAGCCCCAGCCCCTCCGGCTGGGCTTGGTAAATGCTGGGCCGCTGGCCTGTGAAATTTCCCCGCCCCCCTTCCGAATTCGCTTGCTCGCGATGCCCTATCAACCGCCCAACGAGTCACATCACGAATCGCTGCAGCGGCTGGCCGGCTATTTGAATTTTTCTTCTGGCGCCAGTGATCCATCAACGCTGGCCGCGTGGAACGATGTGTACGATGGAGCCAGCCAAGGCAATCCGCTTTCAGGACCACCAGCGTGGTTGGTATTGAAGGATTGGCTGAGCGAAACGATTGACCGACTGGAAAAAGAGTCGCCCGCGTTTCGCGATTGTTCCCAGGCGAGAACGCTGGTGCGATTGCTGTGGAGCGAACTGCTGCCCGCCTATCTGGATTTTCACCGCGACCTGCTGTTCCACCAGGAACCGGAACTTCTCTTCAACGGATTCTTTCTCGCTCGTTGCGCAGAGGTGCTGTTGAGCGAATTGTCCTGTGCTGATGACGAGGCGATCGTACAGGCAACGATTCAACGGCTGAATGATTTCGTTGGTTATCGTCCTGTGGCGATCTTGGAGAATCGTCGCTGCGAGCCGTATCCGCATGAAACAGTTCGCCCTGTGCCGCTGTTTGTTCGAGGTGCGGGCGTCTCGGCCGGTCCCTACCATCATGTAGTGTCGCTGGCTTTGGAAGTATTGCGTCAAACCGATCCGGAGATTCTTGCTGCCGCTGCGTTCGATTTGGAACAATTGGATGAACTTGCGCTCGACCCTCGGGCGTACGACTTTGATCATCCAGTCAATCGTCGCCCCAACTATCATTTTGGTCAGTGGGACGAACGGTGTGTTTCCCAGCGAGGTTACTATACGCGGTTTGTTATCCGACAAGTCACCCTGGATTCCTTGCTTGGCCGTGTAACCGATCATCCGGAATTGGATCGCGGTGAGATGATTGCCGAAGCGGCCGCGGTGCTCGCTGGCACGATTCTGATGGCCTCGGGCGTCAGTGGTTGGGGCCCCGGCGCTCATACGAGCGATGTGACGCTGGGATCGCTGATGAAACCAATTGCTACATATCGTGACGCGTTTTACGAAGACGTTTTGCAACGGATTAGCGGACAGCATGCGGCGCGACTAAAAGACGAACAGCAATTGCGGCGACAACCATTCGGTGCCGCTCGCCAGCACCTCAATGCCTCCTTGGCGCTGCGACGGGCGGCACAGCTACAGCACGTTCAATTGTCGAGATTGTATGCGCGAATGGGTTACGCCGAGGCTGCTGAACGACAAGCCGATGCGGTTCCAGTTCCGTCAGCGCGGATGATGGCGCGAATTGATAGCGTGATGACGCTGGGGCTGAGAGCCCTCCGCGCTGGTAAACTTGATGAAGCTCGCTCCATTCCACGCCAGACGTTTGAATTGTTTCAACGCGGCATCAAGTGTGGTGCTCTTGTTGATCCGTGGGACATTCTTGGTTTCGGTGGAAACTTTAGCTTGTTTCCAAGTCCCGAAGCTGCCGTTCACGATACACGCGTAGACGATATCGTGTATTTGGTCGAGCAATTGTTCGGCTTCACAGCGAGAGTTTGGAGTGAAGCGGCGGCCCGAGACGACGAGGCGGTGTATGCGGAAATGGAAGCGATCTACAGTGAGATTGCCGAGTGGTGGCGTGTATTTGCAGCACACACTGTCGAATCTGTCGAAGCCGCCGATCCACATGACTCCTTCGAGTCCGCTCGATTAGTCGCTCGTGCGTTGCGTTTGTGGCATCGCGGTGGAGCTGCGGCAGGGGACGTTGCGTTCTGGGCTCCACACGCGGATTTGTTTGATTCGCCACGTGCCTACGCGCTAGTCATTTCTGCGCTGCTAGAGCGTCAAGACTTTGTCCCCGCGATGGCATTGCTTGTGCACTGGTTGGGAAATGCCGATCGAGTCGGGCTGCGGCAGGGAGGCAGTTCGTTACCACGACTTGCTGAGCGGTGGCTACTGCATTTGCGAGGCTCCTGCGACGGTGAAACCTTCACTTTCGGTGAGCCGTCCATCGACCAAACTCCGAATCACGACACGTCGGAAATATGGCCGCTCGCAGCAAAGTTTTTTGACTATCTCGAAGCCAACGCGGAAGAGTTCTGGTCAGCACCGACATTTCGGCTCAACACGTCAAAGAAAAAACACCGTGATTGGGAACGTGAGCTTGCCGGCGCGGACGACAACCCTTCGGATGACGAATCGGGACTGTTCGATGCGGCCTATGAAGGCATGACGTACAAAGACACCACGGATGACGGCAACGAAGGTGCAGTGTTTGAGTTTAACGATGGCGGCAGTCTTGATGAACTTGAAGCAGAGTCGAAACGACTCAACGAGCATCTGTCGTTCCTGCAATCACTGGCGAGAATGTGGAGTGTTGCTGCCGACATTGCGGTCTCTGCAGATGTTTCTTCCAACGCCATCACGCCCGACCAGCGGCAACGACGAATCTATGCGCTGGATGGTTGGGCCATGCGTGCAAGAGAAAACCGAATTGGCTTGCTGGAATTGCTGGACTCAGTCCGCAGTTACAAGGTCGCCCCCAGCGGCAGCGACAAGGACTCGATGCGGAACTATGATCGCCGCCGAGTGCTGAGAGATTCGCTGATGGAGCGAATCATTGGTACGGCAGTCGAAATGTCCGACGCTCGACGGTTGATTTGCGGCGCAATCCTCTCACACCCCGACGTCAACTGGTCCGCAGTCGATGGACACGATGAAATGGCCGAGGATGACGCACTGGCGGTGCGGATGTTTGCGGCTTTGATTGCCAAAGATGTCGATTTAGCGAGAGAATCGTTTCCCACGTTTTTGGAAGCACTTGGCGACAAAAACTTGCTCTACATTCCACTAAGCAAGGGCGGCGACCCAGTCAAAATCTATGTCGCTCGATTACGACAACGCGTTCTGCGTCACCTGATGCACTGGTTGCCTCGCCGCGGCTTGATTGCCGAAACATGTCGCTTGGTCGAAGTCGCTCGCGCGATGGAACAACAGAATACGATCGGCATCGGCGCGGTCACCGAATTTGATTCATTGTTCCGTGCAGGCTTTCGTTCGCTTGTCGCCTCACTGGTGGAATCGACTCGCCAATCCTTGGGATCCGAAGATGGAAAACTCAAGGAAAAGACATTAACCGAAGCGCTCATTCCGCTGCTGGAACGGTTAACCGAGACACTGCTTGGCAGTTGGTTAGCACACAGCCAAACGTTGCGGTTATCGCCATTGGAACTGGTCACGGACCCAACGAAGTGGAATAAGCTCGTCGAGTTCATCACCGAATATGGCGATCCGATTTTCACCCAGAACTATTTGCAACTCAGCAACGTGCGAGCCATTCTGCACCAAGGAGTTGCCGCCTGGTTGGATCGCGGTATCGAACAACGCGACGATCAACTGGAGGGCACAACACTCTACGCCGCTCTCGAATCCGGTAAGCTGAAGCGTGCCGAAGCCGAAAGATGGATCAGTATCGTTTATGAAGCGATCATTGACCACCACGCCGAGTATCTGGACTACAACAGCACGACAACTCAAAGCGATCGCGGTGAGTTGGTGTACATGTTTTTGGATTTCTTGCGTTTGCGAGTCCGTTACGAACGAATCGCCTGGAACTTGAAACCCGTGATGTGGGCGCATGAGGTACTCGTGCGAAGCGGTCTGGATAACGCAGCGATGCGGTGGCGACGCTCGTTAAGCGAACGTATCGGCGCAGAGGCGGAAGTGTACGTGACGAAGTTGCGACAATTGCAAAACGATTATGCTATGCGGATGCCGACGGTTGCCGATCATATTCTGGAGCGATTCGTCCAACCGATGACGATCGACCGCATGCGTGCGCTCGTGGGGCCAGCGATGCGTGACGCTGAATTGGATCAGCCAAGCCGAGCGTTTGAATTGCTCGAACAAGAAGCTGAATTGTTGACGCGACATCCAACAGGTGTTGGGATCGATGTTCCCGCTTGGCTGCACTCTCTTGAAGAAGAAGTTGAATTGCTCGGTAAGCGGCGGGCGAGCAGCGAGATCGATCCGCAAACGCTGATGACCATGTCGATCGTGCCGCTAACGATCGAACAGATTAGCAACCAACTCGCGACAGCCCGAAGCCAAGGTCGGCGACTGCCCCACGTCAAATAGCAACCTGCTACAACATACTGTCAGTATGTAACCGAGACAGATTAAATGGCGCTAGCAATTTGATTTACTCAACTCACGCCGGGTAGTGCGGAATCGTAAACGACGCCTGTATCTAGCTAACGCCATTGCTACACCCATCAGCTCGATCGAACTCGATTCTGGGATGGCGGTGCTGTTAAAGGTGTCGACCGCGAACTGTTAAAGGTGTCGGCCGCGAAATTGAAGGCGGAGGATTATTAGGCGGCGCCTGGATTGACATGGAATACGCTGACGCGTGATCAATTCGAAGCTCACCGACTACGTCCACGCACGAAGTCGCTGAATTCGCCAACGATGAGACCGCTGAAGCTTCACAGGGTAACTACCTATCCGAAAATCGAAGAAACACCTCCGGCTAACGTCGTCGGCTCACAGTTTTCGGATAGGTTTCTAAATGGATGACTGGACAGGACAGACACCGTGGGCACCGAAATTGCCTGTGGACTGCGACGCATTCGTCTGGTGAGCTACTTTTTCTTTTTCTTCTTTGTGACAATCGATTCGCGGTTTTCGTTGAACCCAACTTCGCTTCGCTTCGCGAGCAGTTGTTTGCTCAAACGCTGGACGACCATGGCGTACGCAGGGTTGTCGGCCACGTTATTGATTTCGCCTGGGTCTTTCTCAAGATCGTAAAGCTCTGTACCGCTTTCACCGTGACCCCATTGGGTGAAGCGGAACTGGTTCGTGCGAATGGATTCTCCGCCGCTCTGACACACCGTGAACGCTTGCTCCTTTGTCCACGCGGAGGACTCAGTGTCCGTCAATAGCGGCTTTAGACTCGTTCCCTGCAGACCACGGGTCGCTGCGATCCCGGCCAAATCCGTTAGCGTCGGATACAAGTCAACCAACTCGGTGATTTTCTTGGTACCCCGACCGTGCTGGTCCTTCATCCATGGAACACTGATAATGAACGGCACGCGTGTGGCTTCTTCAAACAAATGTTGCTTTTGAAACTTATGATGCTGGCCCAACAAGTAGCCGTGATCGCTGGTAAACACCACGATCGTGTTGTCCGCCAATCCTTTTTCTTGCAATGCGTCGAGCACACGGCCAACCTGAGCATCCATGTAGGCGATACTCGCGTAGTAGGCTTGCAGCAAGCCTTTATGCAATTCTGGCGTGATTCCATACGCGGTACTGTTTCGCTTGTAGTCACGGATGATTTCAGGCACGTCATCCAAATCATCTTCCGGTACGATTGGCGCAATCATGTCAGCACGGTTGTAAAAGTCGAAATACTTTTTCGGGGCAACCAGTGGCACGTGCGGTCGAACGAAACCTACTGCTAGAAAAAACGGTTTGTCCTTCACGCGTTCAAGCATTTCGATGGCGCAGTCGGCCGACATACCATCGGCATGCTCACGGTCGCCGCCCGATGCGACAACACCGGTGAAGCTTTGTGTGCCCTTGTCTTTGGGCGACCAGTTTGTCGATTCGCCAGGTGCAAATTGCTCGGGCGCCTTGATGTTGATCGCTTCTTGCCACGAATAGGGATCATCGCGCTCGGCAGTCCCAGCGATAATCTCTGTCGGAATTCCCATGTGGTAAATCTTGCTCACTCGCCCAGCAAAATAACCGTTGTTGCGAAAGGCTTGAGACAACGTGACGACGTCGGGCATATTGCCACGCAGCGTCCCTTGATTTCCTAGCGTCAAGTTGGAATAGGGATACAGCCCCGACATAATCGAAGCTCGCGAGGCACCACAAACCGGATATTGGCAGTGCATGTTTTCGAACTTCACACCGCGCTCGGCCAAGCGATCCAGATTCGGCGTCTTGCACTGTGGATGCCCGAAACCACTCAGGGAAGTGTTCAAGTCATCAGCGATCATGAACAACACGTTGGGCTTAGCGGGCTCGGCGGCAACCGGCATCGCCAATGCTATTCCCAAGATTGCCAGAAACGACAAAGTGGAGAAGCTTTTCATGAGTTGCACCTGTAGCGTGTGTGTGTGATGAATGTTTGTGAGCGGATCTCTTGTTCGCCGCTACCTACTTTATCACGCGGAGCAGCTTGCGTCATTGTTTTGCGAAATCCTACCCAGTCGGTGGTGTTTCCAGTTGTTAGAATGGTTGCAGCCGATGTGTCCGTTTGGGAGCTTTCTAAAACATGACGAGCAAATCACTCCCCAGTCCACTTGAGCAACATCGAAGCGACTACGCGCGGAGGATTGTATCGCGAGGTGTGATCGTGGTCGTGGTTGCTTTGATGGTGCTACAGTCCGTCCCGGGTTCGCTGGCTGAGCGATTGGAACGGAGTCGTGTCGGAAGGATGCTTGACCGTTCTGGGTTATGGCAGCGTCCGTGGACCCTGTTCGCCCCCGATCCAAAGCAAGAACTGGTTTGGCTTTCGGCAACGCTGGTAACAAAGGATGGTCGCCTGATCGATTGGATCAGTCGAGATTGGGAGTCGACGGGGGCGGTGGACAAGTTTTTCCAGTTTCGGCACATGAACTACGTCACACGCTTCCAAAATCCACTCACTCAGGACGCGATTGATGACTTTGCGAGATACCTTGGTCGCACACAGTTGCCTGCGGGGGAGGTGCGCGAGGTGCAGTTGTACAAAAACTCAATCAAGTTACTAATGCCGCCTGATGGAACGATTCCGTCTCGGGAGGAAACTTTGCGTTCAGTCAGCATACTGCCGATTGCTCGAGTGCAGTTCGCTGAGAAGTCGTCCGAACTATCAAGAGACTAGCAGCAATCCGACGACGAACAACATGCGGTGGGCAGTTGTGTCTTGGAGGCTTGCGGCAACTTGACTTCACTGACACTGGCGTTGCTCAGGTCGAACAGTCCAGCGTAGGGTTCGCGAGATAGCGATTGCAGTGTCAGCTCGGTCACGGGAGTCGCTTCACCTCGTTCGAACGTATGCCCACGTTCGTCTTGGATTCTTGTGAACGGGCCGCGATAAATCACCGTAGCTACCGGCTCATCGTGGTCACTGGCCGGCTCCAAGTCGTCGCCTTTATACGCGATCACGGTCGCGCTGCGGAACTCAATTTCATTGACGGTCTGCCACGGCTCAGCTTGCAACGACTGTAAAGTGACGCCGTGGAACCCAGCCTGTTCAAACGCCCATAAGAATTGTTGCAATTCGAACGCACCGGAGATACATCCGCTCCACAATTCAGGATCATTTTGCATCGCCTCCGGCACGACCTCATCGGACACAATATCACTGATCACGGCACGGCCACCGACTTTCAGAACACGAAAGATTTCGCGGAACAATTGCTCTTTTTCGGCTGGGTCAACTAAGTTCAACACACAGTTGCTGACGACGACATCGATCGACTCGTCAGCAATCATTGGCGCCGAGGTCCGCATTTCAGCAAGAACATCCTCCAGGTGCTGCAGGCCAGCTTCATCGTGGATCGGATTGGACTGTAAAAACTCGTCGACAGCATCGCGATCGATCGCCAAGTCTTGGATCTTGCCTTTGAGAAAATGCATGTTGTCATAGCCGATTTTTTCAGCCACAATTGGCTTGGATCGACGCGCCAGGCTAAGCATTTCGTCGTTCATGTCGACGCCGATCACGTGACCGTCGGCACCAACGACTTGAGCAGCAATGAAACAGATTTTGCCACCGCCACAGCCGAGATCAAGAACGGTTTCACCTGGTCGAACGTATTTCGAGGGGTCGCCACAGCCATAGTCACGCTCAATCACTTCCGCGGGGATCGCGGCGAGGTAACGTGAGTCATAATCGACTGGGCAACACAATGCAGCTTCGCGTTGGTTGGCTGCAGGCGAGTATCGGGCGCGAACGGTTTCGGTGATGTTCAGTTTTGTCATGTCGTTTGCAGCGAAATTCGCGTGTGGGTGACTGAATCGTGAGTGGAGCCGGTAGTTTACGATATTCTTATGTATTTGAAACGACCTCGTAAGCGTGTCGATCGAGTCTCCCAGTTTCGCCGAGAGGGCTACGAGTGGCTGCGTGGCTTTGCGTGTGGATGCAGGAATTTAGGCTGGACGCGTTCAGATAGCCAGCTTGAGGCCTGGAGCAGAGGCGGCAATTTGAAGCTGGCTGTGACCGCCGAGTTTAGGCACGAGACTGAACTGGAACACTCCGCCACCACACCGCCAGATATAGCCCAGATGGTGCATCCCTATCTTGGCAAACGCGCGTCGTGAAGAGTCGTTGGTCCAATCCATCGTGGTAAGAAACGCATCGACGGAATAGCCGGTATGGTGGATCACGTGAGCTAACATTGCGGCGACAAGTCCGCGACCACGATGCTGGGGTGCCGTCCACGCATTGTAGATGAACGCGCAACCAGGTGGCATCGTTAGCGAGGTTCCTAGGTGTAACGCGCGGCTGAAATTCTCCGACGCCAACACTTGCTCGCGACACAACCAAAGAAAAGCGATGATCGCTGGTCCTTCGTCACGGCAGCGAACGATGACTAACGTTTGGCGTGACGACTCCAGCTTGTCGGGGTTGCCGATGTCCGGCCCAACGGTACCGATTTGAAGTGCACGTCGCAACTCATCTGCGGTCGGCAAATCGATTGAGTACCGACTGGACCATTGCCATTGATCGGTCGCTGTTCGATCGAACGAGGCAATGGGCAAATGCATCAACTGCACCACGTCCAGAAGCTGGACGCGGCGAATCAGTCGGTAGGCAATCCGGAGCATTCGTGACGGCATGCGCAAGCCTAGCCTAAATTTGCCCTCCAATTGTGGCGAAATCGCACGGATGCGAATCGCATCCAACGACTGGTTCGATGGCAAGTTCAGGTTGTAACGACGTTACGGATTATCACTGTAGGTTGCAAAATTGTGCAGACTGAAAGCAATCAGCGGACTTCGAAAATCGCTTCTATCTCAACTGCGATTTTTCCTGGCAAGGCGTTGGTACCTAGAGCACTTCGAGCGGCGATACCAGCGTCTTCGCCAAAGATGTCGCGAAACAGTTCACTACAGCCGTTGATTACGGCTGGTTGCTGGTCGAAGTCGTCGGTGCATCGAACCAGCCCGAGCAGTTTCACCAAACGTACGACGCGGTCGAGTGTTCCCAGGTGTCCGTGCAGCGTTGACAGCATCCCCATGGCCGTGACTCGCGCGGCCTGGTATCCAGCCGCCGTGTCCATGTCGGCCCCGAGTCGACCGGTGATCAGCGATTTGTCAGGGCGTAGAGGGCCGTGACCAGACAAATACGCCATGGAACCGACAACAACGATAGGTTTGTAAACGCCCACCGGCTTGGGTGCGGGCGGTAAAACGATTCCGAGTTCAGCGAGTCGTGCTTCGGCGCTCATGAGTTTCTCCAGGGTTCAAATCGTAGCCGCTCTGATGAGAGATTTGGTATTCAAACCTCGGTCGTCAGCAGCTACTTCGGGTGTTGATGATGCAAAGTCGGTTGACTCTGTTTACTTCTTATTTCTTCTTCGCATAAACGTCTCGCGGGTCGACGAGTCGATGGTCAGCGATGCGAACTGTATCGAGTGAATCGAGAACGCGAAAAAAGCAGCTCTCATAGCCCTCGTGACAAGCGGCACCGGTCTGTTGCACGCGCAACAAGATCGTGTCGGCGTCACAGTCGACGCGGATTTCGACGACTCGCTGCTGATGGCCGCTGGTTTCACCCTTTCGCCACAGTTTCCCGCGACTGCGGCTATAATAGACCGCGAAGCCGCTGGCCAAAGTTTCGTCGAGCGCTTGGCGGTTCATCCAAGCTAGCATCAGAACGCGATTCGTCGTAGCGTCTTGCGCGATCGCGGGCAGCAGTCCATCGTTTCCAACTTCAAAATTGGGATACTTTTGTAGGCGATCAGTCACAAATAGGTGCCGTCGTTAGGGAAGGGAGATTGACGGCATCAGCCGCAGGCAAGGGTGACGATTGGAGCTTGACTTTGCACGCCAGCGGCTCTGTAGTACGAGATGACGGATTATAGACGCAATCGGTGCCGACGGAACGACACGAACAACATGCAAAGTCTTTGTGGTCGGTGAAGTCTTCCAAGACAGTGTGCCGAAACTTACGGTACCAACGCACGCTGTCCAGTCCCCCAAGCCTCGGAAGTCCGCATCTTCATGTCCTCCGCCGCCAAAATCTCTGTCGTGCTTCCCGTCCGAGACGGCCAGCATCGGATTGTTGAGCGTGTGGAGCAAGTGATCGCCGCACTTGCCGACTTGACGCACAACGACCATGACAGCCCAGCGTCGGAGATCGTGGTTGTCGATGATGGCAGCCGAGATGCGACTGCGGAAGTACTCGCGGAATTGACGAATCGTTACCCGCAAGTTCGCGTGGCTCGACACAGTCGCCCACGTGGAATGGAAGCGGCTGGACAAACGGGCTTGGAGCGAGCGACAGGCGACCTCGTCTTTATCCAAGAATCCGATACGTCGATTCGCGTCGAGGACTTGCGGCGGTTGCACGAGATGAGTGCCGACGAATCGATCGTGGCCGCTCGTGCCGAGAGCACGCCGCGTCCTGTTTCCGATGCGCTGCTGCGACGTATGCGAGCCTGGGGCACTTCAGCGGACGAACAGTTTGATCGTCCGGCGGTTCGTAGCGAGAAGATGAGTCTGCAGATGATCCGACGTCCGCATCTGCAGCGTCTGGCTGGTCGTGGTGGCAGCGATTACCGGTTGGAGGCTGAAACGACCTTCAGTACCTCGCTGGAGCGCGTTCGTTAGCACGCGTCCGTGGATTGTTTGGAAGCCGGTATATTGGAAGCCCGGTACATAGAAGAGTTCGTACACCGACCCCGCCAACCCCTCCCACGTTGTCGGTGTGCGAGCTACAACGCGTCGTCGTGCCAGGGCCCGGCACGGCGACGCGTTCGAGTTGATACAATCCAACAATGAATCCTTTTTCTTGTCCACAAATCGTTCTGGTCGGAGCCGGCGTCGTCGGAACCACGATCGCCAAAGCCCATCTTGATCGCGGTATCGCTGTCGTCTTGGCGGACCAGAATGACCAGTCGCTCCGCCGCGCCGCCAGAGAACTGGCCGATCACGTTGACCAGTGGGCAATCGATGCTTCAGCGCCCATCGGTGGCGTTCTACCTTGTGTTCGTTTCTCGTTAACTGAGCGGCTGTCTTTATCGGAGGTGGATACTCGCGCGTCTGCACAGCTCTCGACGTTGGTTATCGAATCGATTGTTGAGCGGCTGGACGTCAAGCGAGCGTTTTTCCAGCAGGCGGAGGAGTGGTTCGGTGCCGACGCGATTTTCTGTAGCAACACGTCGACGATCCAGATCTCGTCGATCGCGGCCTCGTTAACGTATCCTGAGCGATTGTGCGGAATGCATTTTTTTATGCCCGTCGACCGGCGACCGGCGGTGGAAGTGATTAGCTCGCCATCGACTTGCGACAATACAACTCGCGCCGCACAAGCTCATGTTCAACGTCTGGGCAAGCAATCGCTTGTCGTCGCCGATTCGCCAGGTTTTGTTGTCAATCGCATGCTCGCGCCGTACTTAGGGCAAGCGATGACGTTATTGTGTGCGGGAATCGAGGCCGATCGCATCGAAGCCGCCGCGAAAGCTTACGGTATGCCGATGTCGCCGTTGGAGTTGATCGATTGGATTAGCACTCGAACAACATTCGATGCTGGGCGTGTATATTGGCAAGCGTTTCCTTCACGCATCGATCCCTCACCATTGATCGCGGCATTGGTCAAACGAGGCCGAGGTGGACGCTCGTCGGGCGGTGGTTTCTTCGATTATGAAGGTGGCGTCAAGTCAGAAAATCTGTCACCGACGGTAATACAACTTGCAGCGAACTACCATCGTGACTTGCCGAAGATTGATGACGAAACATTAATCGACTTGCTGGCGATCCCGATGTGGATTGAGGCCCAAAACATACTTGCTGATCGAGTCGTCGACGATTTCAGTTCCATTGAAACGGCGATGTCTGGCGGTTTGGGCTTCCAACCGCACGGACATTGGCAGTCGTACTTTGATCGTTTGGGCCACGAGCGGATTGAACGTCAAACGGCAAAGTGGTCGGGAATTCTGCGAACGATGGCCAATAAACGTGGCGTCGACTTTTAGTCGACGTGTTTCCTTTCTATACCTAAAGGCCGATGGCTAATTTCAATCGCCGAATAAACGTTGACGCCACGGTAGGGCCAGGAGGAGAAGCATGTCGAATGAAAGTTGACATCACCGGTGGAACCGGACCTTTGTAACGTGCTTACTCTGACGCTTCTTGCTTCTTTTTTGACCCCAGATCTTGCACGGGACTGTCTCCCTTGCTTAGCACTTCCTTTGTGGGCAGAGTCTCCGCATCGATCTTGCTTGCATCGTCCGGATCGTCGCTGGGTACCGGGATCGGAACCAGAATCAATCGAACTGGGGTCCCTCGTTTTGGAATACGCTCGGTGTACGGGCTGTACGCCAACTCGTCCGCTTGCGCGCTACTGGCGACCGGCACATCCAACATCGCTGTGCTAAAGTTGGACACACAGATCATATCGCCGCTGTCCGCCTTGTAAAACTCGCGACCATCATCGTCCTTCCAAAAACCGCTTCCAGCAAACACCCAATCCGTCGCCATCGTTTGTTTTGTTCCCGTCCTCTGTACCCACGATCGAGCATCCGCTGCGTGGAACTTGTCGTTCTCGTCCAACCACGTCACCCAGACTCGAATCCGTTGTCCGGTCGCCGGCAAGAATTCGGGGTCGAAACGAACCGGCGTCCCAACGACCGCGCCGACGGCCAATAACGCCGCGTGAACCTGGCTCGACTGAGCCAACACGGCGACGATCGACTCGTGCTCCTTGGAGTTCATCGGGCAGGCGAACATCTCCAACTGGCCGCGATCCATCGCCACATATCCATCGGCGTACACTCGCTTGGTTTTCGGATCAATCCACAACGAAGCCTCACGATTGAGTGCCTTGGCGCCCAGCGGCGGCTGGAAAGCACGGCGAACGACCTCCTCGGCGGTTGGGCGACTGGGAGCCAAGTCGCTGGCATCGATTGTTTGCGATGGAGCCGGTTTCGCCCTGAGTGGTTCCGGCGTTTGCGTATCGGTCTCGCTAATCCCATCAATTTTCCCTTCGTCAGACCAGGTATGACTTAACGGCACGGTCATCGACATCACTAGCGTCGACGTCACCAGGAATCGAGTCGAGCATCGCATCAATTTCGCGGTTCGCATTTCAGTCGCTTTGCTTTAGAACGAACGGTTTCAATACACAAGGATGATAGTCTAGGACTACCGAAATCGGGATAACCGGTTAAGTTATCGGCTCACAGTCTTCATCTTTACTTACAAGCGTAGCGTATCCATGTCGTTGGACACCACCGTCGAAGCGTCGTTGAACGGTTCCCAGCCGCTGGCCCATCATGCTCTAGATGGCCAATCCGCCCTGTCGGAGCCGCAATGGGCGAAACTGCAACGATCCATAATCGCTCGTGCCGCAAAAATCACGCCGTCCGACGTGTTCGGTGCCGCGGCGGAGGGCGGTTGTATTTACCGTTGGGGGTTTGCGGTGTCAGTGGGCGGTCCCTGTGGTGATCTCGTGGAATTGCTCAGCCGGCTGGCGGTTGACGCGATCCCAAAGAAAACTCTCGTCGGTGCTGTTGATATCGCGACCAGCGTCGAAGTGTTCATCGATTCGGTGACCGGACCGACAACGAGCATCCGCCAGAACGCGATAGCAAACCTATGGGCGGGATCGCTTCCATCATTGGTCTCGCGGATCGATTCGCGATTGTGGTGGGATTTGGTCGGCACGCTGCAACAGCTTCGTGAGTCAACGCTGCAACTGAACGCCACATCGTCGCCAGCCGGGTTAATGATCGGTGGCGAGCTCGGTTTGACGCTCGCGTGGCGGTTGGCGGACCTGCCTTCGTGCAAGCGGATGAGCAAATCATCGATCGCCGAAGTCAATCGCTGGTTTGCTGACGAAGACGATTCCATCGCAGCCATAGTAAGCGGTGGCACGGACATTCGATTGGCACTCGCGTCGATCATTCGCTGCCAGCGTTTGCTGCAGGCGACACAGAAGACGAATCTGAAAAAACGGCAATTGGAGATCGCAGCGGATGTCGCCGTCTGGGCAGCTTCGATGACGATGCACCAAGGTCCGACTGCGTTCAGCAGCGCGTCGTCGCGCGATGTCCGCGATGACACAGCGGTTCACGGCTTGTTGCGTGAGGCAATGAAATTTGACACCGAGACACTTAGCCCGTCGGTTTCGGCAGCGCTGGGGGAAAGCCGCTCGGGCGGTAAACTTGCTTGGCAAGTGTCGCTGCCTGAAGCGATGCAACACAGCGACAATGCCAAGTTCGCCGTGATGCTTCCTGAGTGGGATGTCCGCCGCGGTCGAGTCCACATCGACTACTCTGGCGAAGATACTGCCATTGAAATGTTCGTCGGCAAGCATCAATTGGTCGGCGGCGATTGGCAAGTCATGATCGAAGTCGATGGCGATGAACAACAAGCCAAAGGCGATTGGGTCTACACTTGCGAATACACCGATGACGACGTTCACTACTTGGAAATCGAACAGCCGTGGTCGGGCGGTGTCACGTTGCAACGCCAATTCATGTTGGTTCGCGAAGATCGCTGTGTGTTGATCGCGGACACCGTCGTCACGTTAGCTCCCAGCGAAGCATATTCGGTGGAGCCGAATCCGAAACCGCGAAAAATTCGCTACACCGCACGACTGCCGTTGACCGGCGATTTGAAGCCGGAACCAGAGAACGAAACTCGCGAGATCTACTTCGGCGATGGTAAACGACGGGCGCTGGTGATACCGCTGGCGGCGAACGAGTGGCGAGTCGGCCCCACTGCGGCAACCCTGAAAACAGACGACGAGTCCTTAGTGCTCGATACGTCTGGTTTCGATTCGTTGTATGCACCGCTGTGGTTCGATTTCCAATCACGTCGTTTTTCGCGGCCACGAACATGGCGCCAGTTGACGATTGTGGATGAGTTGCGGTTGGTGCGAAGCGACGAGGCCGCTGGTTATCGGATTCAACTCGGGTCCGAACAATGGCTTGTGTACCGCTCGCTGGGCGCACGACGAGTTCGCAGCCTGCTGGGAAAACACTTGATCGCGGACTTCTTCAGTGGCCGCTTCGATCCTGAGAATGGCAACATTGACGAGTTGGTGACGGTCGACGATAGCGAATCGTTCGATGATTAGTAGCGGCGATCGTCAACGATTGGCTGAGAACTGGCAGGCGGTTTGCGACGAGGTAGCGACAGCGGTAACATCGGCTGGCCGCAGCCCCAGCAGTGTCTGTATTGTCGGTGTCTCGAAGTACGTCGGTCCCGAATTGACCGCGGCGCTGGCTCAAGTAGGCTGTCGTAATCTCGGTGAAAGTAGGCCGCAACTGCTGTGGAGCAAAGCCGAGGCACTAAAACAGTTGTTACCGGATCATGACATCCGCTGGCATCTGATCGGCCATCTCCAACGAAACAAGATTCGTCGGACCATGAGCCTGCCGGTGCTTGTTCACAGCGTCGATGCGGCGCGGTTGCTCGCGGCGATTGATCAGGACGCGGCCTCACAGGACCAGTCGCTTGTTCACGACGTCCTGTTGGAAGTGAACGTTAGCGGTGAGACTGCGAAAACAGGAATGACGCCCAGTGAAATTCGCGAGCTGTTGGCTCAGCCGCGTGCGGAACATGTGCGAATCATCGGGCTGATGGCGATGGCCGGCTGGGGAACCTCGTCCGCCGAAGCCCGCCAGCAATTCGCAACGGTGCGTGAATTACGTGACTCACTGCAAACGGAATTCGCCATCGAGCTGCCGCAACTCTCGATGGGAATGAGTGGCGATTTTGTGGAAGCCATTGCCGAAGGGGCAACATTAGTTCGAATCGGCTCGCGTCTGTTCGATGGTTTGTTGATATCATGACCTGTGTCAAAACATGATCACGCAAGTTGGCGCCGATTTTCGATTGGCGGTGCACGCGACGGCGGGTGCAAAGCGGGAAGCGGTTGGTGGAATGCACGATGATGCTTTACGCGTCGCGGTCACCGTGGCTCCCGATAAAGGCCGTGCCAACGAGGCGATCGTCAAAGCACTGGCCGCTGCATTGGAACTAAAACCATGGCAAATCAAACTGCACTCCGGGCCCACGAACCGTCGCAAGATGTTCCACATCACGGACGCGCCGCCGGATATCATCAAGCGTGTGACCGCCCTTGCTAAGCAAGCCTAATTCGCCAGCAACCGTACACTCTCAGCCCACTGGACTCTTACTCATGACCAACAAAACTCGCTTTGTTCTTATCGGCGGATTTCTCGGTGCCGGAAAAACCACGCTGATCGCGGAACTTGCACGTCGTTACCGTGCGGCCGGAAAGTCGGTGGGGATCATCACCAACGACCAGGCAGCGGGTTTAGTGGATACCGAAAATTTGCGATCGCGCGGCTACGACGTTGGTGAAGTTGCCGGCGCGTGTTTCTGTTGCAGCTTTAATGAACTCGTCGCTACGGCAGATCGGCTCAGTGCCGCGAATATTCCCGACGTGCTGCTTGCCGAGCCCGTTGGCAGTTGCACGGATCTTGTGGCAACCGTCATTCTTCCCCTGCAAGAGTTGCTCGGTGACCGGTTCGAGTTAGCACCATTTGGCGTGCTACTTAAACCTTCGCATGGTCAACGAATCCTTGCTGCTGGCGAAGCGGGCTCACGGAGCGGTTTCTCGCCACAGGCTGAATACATCTTCCGCAAACAACTCGAAGAAGCCGACTACATTATGATCGGTCGTCGCGATCTATTGACTGACGAAGAAGTCGAGACGCTACGTGAGACGATGGCCGTTGCCGCACCGGGAGTCCCCGTGATCGCGGTCAGCCCCATCAGCGGCGAGGGTGTCGACGAGGCGTTGGGATACATCGAGTCGCCCATGATCGCTGGCCGTCGTTTGTTGGACATTGACTATGACACCTACGCCGACGGAGAAGCGGAACTCGGTTGGGTGAACTTGTCAGCCAATTTGCAGGGCGGGCACGACATTGACTTGGATTCGCTGTCACAACAGTTCGTACGTACGATTGCTGACTTGATCATTGCTGAGGATGACGGTGAGATTGCGCATTTGAAAGCGTCGGCTATGGCGGGAGACACACAAGCCGTTGCCAGCGTTGTAAGCAATCTCTCAGCACTGGAGATCGGCCTGAAGGCCGGTCGCCCTGTTTCCGGCGACGTACATTTAATCGTCAACGCGCGCGTCGCGATGGACCCCGATGCACTCGCACGACTTTGCCAATCCGGTATCGAAATAATTGCATCGGAACATCGTCTTGCGGTCCAATGGGGCGCCCTACAGTCGCTTCGCCCCGGTCGTCCAACTCCAACACACCGCGTCACAAGTTAAACTCAACTGTCGGCTTGATCTTCGCCAAGCGGCGTCATGAGGATATCTAACCCGATGACAGTCGTTTCGATTTTCCACTCGTTGCGGTGCCAGTCTCGGATGATGCGTTTGGACTCCAGTCGATCGAGTGTTTGCTCAACGTAGAAGGGCACTTTGTCCTCGTACTCCTGCAACATGTTCAACTTTCGACCGATCAGGTTAAACAAACCGCTGACAGGGGAAACGCCGTAAACTTCAATCCATTTCTGTCCTTCAGGCGAACCCGCATCCGGTCCCTGAAAGGTCAATCGAAACGAGCGAATCGTTTTACCGATCGAGGCAAACAGACCGTCGCCCAGACCGATGTAGTCCAGATGCAATACGCGCAGCTGGCCTTTGTGAACCCGCGCAGCCTTGTACACGCGGTCCAACTCGGTCTCAATGAAATCCAGTTCCAACGCAATATTCATTGCCTTGGCTAAATTTCTTAGTGCGATACTTGGGGAGTTGCTGCGCGGGGAAATGGACATATCCAGATCGGTAATTCCGCCTGCTTGCCGCGCGGTGATCACGTCCTTCTCAGGCCGCGTCGGCAACCCGATTGCAAAGTCCATGCTATTCGTTTTTCCGCCAGTCGAGTTTGTTGTCACGTGCGTTACCCTTTGTCGTTACGAAGTTTACCGGCACAGCATAACGAATCCGCTTCCACTGCTGCCAATTGTTCGATGACTTTTTGATACAAGTTTTCGAGTATAAAGGACGAACTGACCACCTGCCCTTTAGAACGAAAGATCAAAGGTACCATGTCGAAACTTACTTCTACGCCAATCCCCTTGCTTCTGGTACTTGCCATGTTTGTCACAGAACGGGCGTCCGCCGATGAGTTATATCTCGGCAGCGGTGCGAAAGCTGGCGAGATCACCGAAAACGCGGCGATTGTCCATGTGCGATTGACGTCGACGCCAGGCCAAAACGCGGATTCCTTGATCCCTGGAAACGACGGTCAGGCGCGAGTGCACTACGGAACCGCCGAAGATTTGACCGACAGCAAAACGACGCCGTGGGTAACGGCCATCGCCAATGAGGATCATTCGATTCAGTTCCACCTGGATGACCTGCCCGCTGCGAAACGAATCTATTACCAGGTCGAAATTCGCGAGTCCGATGATTCTCCATCGACGATTGCCCCAACGCATTCGTTTATCACCGCACCTGTCGCGGGGACTCGCGCTCCCGTGATGTTTCATCTAACGACTTGCCAAGACCTTCATGGCGATTCGACGTACGTCCCGATGGCCGTGCAACGTCCCGACTTCTGTGTATCCGCTGGCGATACGGTCTACTATGACGGGCAAGGTTTAGCACGAAATGTGCCTCAAGCATGGCAGGCGTATCAAAAAATGTTTGGTCTTCAATCAATGAAAGACTATTACCAACATGTCGGTGGCTACTTTATGAAGGACGACCACGACTATCGCTTCAACGACGCTGATCCCTACATGAAAGGTAAATGGGTTAACAATAAAAAGGCTGACCCCGGTGCGATTCTTACTGAAACCAAAGGTAACCAAGCACTTGACGTTGGCTGGCTAACACACGAGGAAGGTATCCGCGTGTTTAAACAAGTGTTTCCCATGAACGACAAGACTTATCGCACCATGCGTTGGGGCCAAGGCGTTCAAATCTGGATGCTAGAAAATCGCGACTATCGCTCCCCAAATAACATGCCCGACGGTCCCGAGAAATCGATATGGGGAGCGACACAAAAAGCTTGGTTGATGGAGACGCTGTTGGCCAGCAATGCGGATCATCGGATCATTATTTCGCCGAACCCAATCGTTGGCCCAGATCGTTTGATGAAGGGTGACAATCACGCGAATTTGAACGGGTTTTGGCACGAAGCGCAAGAGTTTTTGGATTGGGTGAAAAGCAACAAACTGACGAACGTTATCCTTATGTGTGGCGATCGACACTGGCAATATCACTCGATCGACCAACGAAACGAGCGAGGCGTCCATGAGTTCAGTTGTGGTCCCACCAGTGATGACCACACGCAAGCAGTACCGCCAATGTACGAAGGTGTCGAGCGACCGTATTCGGCCAGTCGCGGAGGATTCCTTAGCGCCCGCTACAAGCCCGAGGATCGCTCGCTCACCATCGAGTTCCATTCGATGAAAGGCGAGGGTTTATACCAAAAAGTGTTTCATCCTTGAATGGATTCAATCCATGGTGATGATCCATCCGCCTGAGCGTCCCAAGCCGAACTCAAGAATCTCCGAGCATCAAACACTTTTCTTGAGTCGTTGATGCTCGATTTGGTCCAGCGTGTAGACCTTGCCGACTCCCGCACCTGGACAGACCTCGCAGGTCTCTTCCCAGTCGCGGCGACGTTTCAGGTTACTGTCCCAAAATGGCCAAGTCCGGCATTGGATAGGCCGCGAATCGTACACCGTACATTTTCGCGTATCGGGGTCCAGTAAAATGCAATCACCATCAGGGTACTCGACCAAGCTTTTTTCTAAACCGACCTGACGCACGAACTTGTGCTCGAATGCGTCAACGTCCATTTTCATTTCTTTAGCCAACGCCGCGATCTCTTCGTCGCCAACCCAGACGAAACCTGGAGCTCCACTACAGCAGTCGCCGCATTGTGTGCAGGTAAAGCTTAGCCCGTCTTGGTACCAGGGTTGTCGTTTCGGTTTGGGCATATTTGGTGATCGTTGAAGGAGAATTACAGCTTGATCACAAAATCTTCGATTCGCTTGCTGCGGTCAATCCCAAGTATCACTCGGTGAGCACCACGCTCCAGTTGTACCGACTCCAAATTCCATATCGGTGTCGGTTTGCCATCAACCCAAGCGTCGATTCCCTCGCCAGGAATCTTCACTCCAAGAGGTCCGGCCTCACTCAACGATACATCAAAGCGAATAAAAGACGTCGGCGGCACCTCACGGTGCTGTTGGAATCGATCCAGCTCGCTCAACGGGATTGTTCCATTGACGCGGCTGGTGGCTCCTCGCCATTGCATCAACGGGTGATCCGCAGCCACCGAATCCGTACTCGTACGATTCAGCACTCGATTGGCTTCAGCAGAGTAAACAAGTGTCTCAAAGTAACGCACGATCGGCGTCGTCGCGACCGTAAACGCCGGCTCGCGCCCAAGTGAACTCATGAAGGCGACAAGATCAACAAGTTCCTTCTCGGACAGTTCGTCAAGCACGCCGGTCGGCATGAGCGACTTCCCTGGCATCTCTTGCTCGATCGCTTCTGCTGCGATTTGTGTTTCCGTTCCATCAGCCAACCGTAAACGTACGGCTTTCTCATCCCGTCCGATGATGATGCCACTGACCAGCTTACCTTCATCCGTCAGCACACTGAGTGTCGTGTAGCCTTCTTTCAGTTTGGCGCTGGGATCGATCAGCGATTCGATGATGTAGTCCAGTTGTGAGCTGCCACCAAGACTGATCAAGTTCGGTCCGACAACGCCACCACCGGGACCAATTGCGTGGCATTGAATGCATTGCAGGTTGGCGCGGCGGTAGATCGATTCGCCAGCCGCAGCAGAGCCTTCGGCTTTGACTTGCGCGATTAAACGTTGTGTTAACTCTGGCGTCAATTTCCAGGCGGCGTCTTCCAGCTTGCCCGCCGCACGAATCGATGATTCCAAAGCTTCGTTACCGCCGGCGCTGCGAACTCGTCGCAGAACCAATCGCGCAGTATCCACAGGCAAGGACTGGTTCTGCAGTCGCTGGGCAAGCAAACCAGGCAATTCTTTGCGGCTGACAATTTGGGAGACAAGCTCCAACAGCGAATCGTTCATGGGACTCGCTTGCAGAGTTTTTACTAACGGTTCGATTGCCGAACTTGGACGCGATTGCACGAGCGAACGGATCGAGGCCAAGCGTAACGGCATGTTCTCGCTCGCGGCAAGCCGGTCAATCGTCGCCTTTGCCCGTGGCGATTGCAGCGCGCCGACTGCGACCACAATTTCGGATTGTAAAGTTGGCGGCGCCGCGTCGATTGCCTCGATCAACAACGGTTCAAGCGTCGGTGTCTTCCACGCAGCAACCGCTGACGCGATCGCTCGAGCCAACGGTTCGTGCTTGAGAAGCGAATCAACGGAATCAATGCCCGCCGACAATCGTTCGTCAGCCGACGCTGGGACTAAACCATCGCGTTGGGTTCGTTGCAACAACATCGCCAGCAGCTCGGCGCGGCGCTCCGGTGCGTCGACTTGCATCACACGGCTCAACAACTCACCGAACTGACTTGCGTCGGAAGCACCAACGGCGGCAACGAGCAACTCATCACTGGTGGCTTGGCTCAACTGCTCAGGCGACAAACGATCCAAGATCACCGACGCTGCTTGAGGCGACTTCACGCTGTTAACTGCCAGCGTCAACGCCGATTCTTTGCCGGACCAATCCAATTCACCGCGTTTGGACGCTTCGATCCATTGCGATTGTAGTGTCGACAACGTTTGCCAAAGTGCAAAATCCAAGTTGTCGTCATCCAAGTTGTCGTCCAGCGGAAGCTGAGTCGCAGCAATAGCTTGCTTGGCCGCTTGGAGCGTCCCCAACTGACCGCAGCAAACGATGGCTTCGAGTCGCGCTCGCGGGTGGGGGTCGGTTGTCTTGGCGATGATCGCCTGTGTAAGTTCACG
Source organism: Pirellulaceae bacterium (assembly GCA_041751935.1). Classification (GTDB taxonomy): domain Bacteria; phylum Planctomycetota; class Planctomycetia; order Pirellulales; family Pirellulaceae; genus JBBSJZ01. The sequence continues at coordinate 88,444 of JBGSIA010000031.1, forward strand.
TCGATCATCGTTTTCCGCTGGCATCGTTTGAAGCTGTCGCCAAATACTCCGCATCACCGTGCGAATGGTTTCGTCGTTGGTCAGACTGGGCTCTTCCAGTGCCGACTTTGCCAATCCGACCCACGGTTCGCTGGTATCACTCGCCTGATTGGCCAGCCACAACAATTCGAGTACTCGTTGTGGTTTCTGTGGGTCCGCAGCCGAACTCAGCCGACTGTGCATCGCTGAGAGAACCTCGGCGTGATCTCGCTGCCACAACTGTTGCCGAGCGAACTGGCGCACTGCAAGCGAATCGTCATCGAGCAAATCGAGCAGCCCATCCACGGATGCTTCGGCAAAATTTGGCCAAGGGTCCAAAGGTTGTCCGGGGAAAGAAACTCGCCAGATCCGTCCGTGCTTGCGATCGCGGCGCTCGTCGCGGAAGTCAACTTCACCGTGTTGAATAATGGGGTTGTACCAATCAGCGACATAAAGCGCCCCATCGGGTCCCATGCGTGCATCGATTGGGCGAAACGCGATGTGCTTGCTGGTGATGATCTCCGGTTGTTGGCGACTGATGTAACCGCTGGCGTTCGTTTTGACAGTAAAGCGACACACGCGATGACTGCGAAAGTCGCTCGTCACTAGATCGCCGCGCCATTGTGATGGAACGTGAGAGCCGGAAAGAATTTCCAAACCACAGTGTTTCGGGCTGCCCGGATTCATGCCCTTGAGCCAACGCGTCGCGCCGGGACTGGTGACAAACACAGCATCGGGGAAGGCGTAGTTGATTCCTTCGAAGTACGCACCATCGGTCACGAACGATTCGCCTTGAGGATCGAACACGTGCCCCCAAGGATTGATGAAACCCTTGCAGACAACATCCAGTCGACCGGTGGACGGATGATAGCGCCAAATCCCGCCACCGTCCAAGTGACGTGTGCCATCGGGAGTATCGATATGGCTGTGGATGTAAATCGACTGGTTAAAATACACACAGCCATCCGGCCCCCAGCGCAATGTATGAACAAGGTGGTGGGTGTCTTCCGTACCAAAACCAGAAAGAACGACACGTCGAGTGTCCGCGCGACCGTCACCATCGGTATCTTGCAGGTACAGCAGTTGTGTGCCTTCGGCGACGTACGCGGCGTCCTCTCCGTCGGGCAGAATGCCGGTCGGTATAAGCAATCCATCAGCAAAAACGGTTCGTGTTTCTGCAACGCCATCGCCATCATTGTCTCGCAGAACGACAATTTTATCGTCAGCTTTTTCGCCTGGTTCGATCTGTGGATAAACTTCACTGCTGGCGATCCACAGCCCCCCGGATGCGTCAAAATTGATTTGAATAGGCTTGCTGATGTCGGGATCTGCTGCGAACAAGTTAACATGTGCGAGCGGATCCGGCGTCATGGACTGGATTTCCGCAGCCGGATTCGGCTCGGGGATATCGGTTAGGTCGTTCTGAGCGATTGACGTGGTCGCAGCTAGCACGGAAGACGCAAAAACGGCGACTAATCGCGCCAGACGGCTGGCGGCAGGCCCACTGGATGTTAAAAAGCACTGCGATCTTGAAAAACCGTCAAATGATATGAGATGTCTCACGGATACTCACAAGAGAATGAGATTGGTGTGTTCGTCAACAGTAATGATGTGGCTATAATAATAACGTCTTGATCGGCGGCTGGGGTGGCTTCCGAGCCGGGTCCAGATACTACCTGAGGATTTTCATGCTTGTTCTGCACGATACAAATACTTCGCCCTGCCACGCAGAGTCCATGCGGGCAAACCACCAGCATAATTTGACACACCAGGATCGCCGGATTTCGCGGATTGCTCGCCGAGTTCTGCTTGCAGTGGCGGTGTTTGCGTTTGTGTTGCATGGTGGATTGACGCACAGCGGCTCTCAAGCGATGGCACAACCAGCCGCGAAAGCCAAGAGCAAAGAAGATCCCAAGCTCAAGCCTCGTTGGGAAACGATGAAGACCAAGGATGGCATTTCGATTCGTGCGTTCTACGCACCGTCCGCAAAGGGCAAGGACGCTATCCCAGTAATGATTATTCACGAGTGGCAAGGTCAAGGCAGCCCCTACGAGCCGTTGGTTAACGCGTTGCGTGCCGCCGGGTGCGCCGTCATTGTGCCGGAGTATCGTGGCCATGGAACGAGCCGCAGCTACACCGATAACACCGGACAAACCAAAGAATTCAACATCAGCACGATGAACAAAGGAGATATTGACAACATCATTGCCTATGACTTTGAGGAAGTGAAACAGTTTCTCAAGAAAGAAAACAACGCTGGCAATTTGAATCTGAATGCGTTGACGCTCATTGGAATTCGCGAGGGCGCGATCATGTCCATGCATTGGGCAGTGCGCGACTGGAGTTTTCCCAGCGTCGGGCGTTTGAAGCAAGGACAGGACGTCAAGTGCTTGGTGCTCGTTTCACCTGAGAAAAATCATAAGGGGTTGGCGATTGATCCGACCCTTCGAAGCGCCGCGATTACTCAGCTGCCGACGATGATTGTCGCCGGTGAAGAGAGCCCCGAATCGAGTGAAGCGAAGCGAATAGGCAAACAAATTGAGTCGGTCAAAAAACGATTATCGCGAGGCGAAGCCAAGGGCTTTCGCTTGGATATGGTACCAACGTCGCTCAGCGGCGCAGGGCTGATCCGCGAAGCGCCACCGGTTGTCCCTTTGATTGTCAAGTTCATCGTCGCGAACGTCACGATCAGTGATGACTCGAATCCTTGGGTTGATCGTCAGTAACGTGCTTGCCGGCGTCCCTACAATCCTTCGCCACAGACTGTGGTATTGATTTGTCGACCAGTTACAGCCTTTCCGAGAAGGGGTCTGACCCTTTTACGTGAAAGAGTCAGCACCCTTTTCGGACACAATCCGGTTTACCTTGCGGGAATTACCCATTTATGGAAGCGACTGCAACCCAGTCCTGCACTTACGATGACTACGTCGACCCCAACGAGCCTCGTTGCGATGGCGTCGACTTCAAACGCATCGAAGCCGCCGTTCGAGTCATTCTCGAAGCGGTTGGCGAGGACCCGGATCGTGAAGGGTTGATCGAAACGCCCGCGCGTGTTGCGCGGATGTATGCAGAGATGTTCGCGGGACTTAAAAGTGACCCTGCGCGTCATCTAGCGAAGGTCTTTCGTGAGGACTACGACGAGATTGTGCTCGTTCGCGACATCAGTTTCTGTAGCATGTGCGAACACCACCTGCTTCCGTTTACCGGTCACGCTCACATTGCGTATTTGCCCAGCGGCAAGGTCGTGGGGCTGAGCAAACTCGCTCGCGTCGTTGAGGAAGTCGCGCGTCGACCTCAGGTCCAGGAGCGGATGACGCAAACGATCGCCGACATGATTGAAGAGCGACTGTCCGCTCGCGGTGTGGCGGTGGTCATCGAGTCGACGCACAGTTGCATGACGATGCGCGGTGTGCGAAAGCCTGGTAGCATGTGTTTGACGAGTGCGATGCGCGGTGCGTTTCGTGATGACCCCAAGAGTCGAGCCGAAGTTCTGGGGCTGATCGACCGCAAAGCCTAACGGTCTGGCCTCATGGATATTGAGCGACAACGATTGCAGGACGATTTGCGCGGCATCGCCGGTGGAGATGTCCTCTGCGATCATTTGTCGACCCAGTTGTACGCATCCGATGCGAGCATTTATCAAATCTCGCCGTTGGGTGTCATTCGGCCTCGCACGATCGCCGACGTTGTCGCGGTAATGCGATACGCCGCTGAGCATGGATTGTCTGTGCATCCACGTGGCGGCGGCAGTGGTGTTGCGGGCGAATCGCTCGGTCGCGGTTTAGTCATCGATTTCTCTCGGTACATGCGCGGCATCTCGGTCAGTGCCGACGCCACGCGAGTCGATGTACAAAGCGGTGCGGTGCTCGCTGACGTGAACCGCGTGCTGTTCGATCATGGGCGTTGGTATGGTCCCGATCCTGCCACGCGAAGCATCACGACGCTGGGAAGCGTGTTGTCGGTGAACGCATCGGGCAGCCACTACCTACGCAGTGGTGCCGCACGGAACACGGTTGAATCGATGCGGATCGTAACCAGTGACGGCGAGGTGATCACGGTCAGCAAGCACTTGCCCAGCGAACGTTCGACTGCCGGTCGACTCGCACGCGGGTTAACTGAAATTCAGAATCGTTTCGCGACATTGATTCAAACTCAACAGACCGCGCCTCCATCGCGCGGAGGATACCGGTTTGACGATATCTTCAGCGACGATGGCAGTGTCGATTTAGCGAAGTTTCTCGTTGGCACTCAGGGTACCTTGGCTGTCATCGTTGACGCGACGCTGCGCACCGAAAACATTCCGTTGCACCGGGGTGTGATCCTGTTGTTCTTTCATCGACTGGATTCCGCCGCTCGCGCCGCAGTTGCCGCCAATCGACATGGTATCGTCGCCTGTGACTTGATGGATCGACGCCTGTTACAAATCGCTCGGGAAACGGAATCACGCTTTGATGGACTTTTGCCGCGTGAAGCCGAAGCGATGTTGCTGATCGAAGTCCAAGGCGACTCGCTTGACGATGTCCATGATCGCTTAGCGAGTGTGCGACGCGACTTGACCCGTGGTGCAGACAACGCATTCGCGACGTTGGAAACGATCGAGCAGAGCGAACGCGACTTATACTGGGCGCTCTCGCGTCGAGTCATTCCGCGATTGTACCGAGTGAAGGGAAGCCAAGCTCCGTTGCCCTTCACCGAGGATGTTGCCGTTCCACCACAACGTTTGCCGGAAGTTCTCACAGCGATTCAAGATATCCTTAAACGCAACCAGACCACTGCGACATTCTTTGCTCACGCCGGACACGGACACCTGCACGTACGCCCGTTTTTGGACCTAGGCAACACCACCGATCGCGCTCGGTTGCGGGAAATCGCTGAGGAAATCGCAGTCGCGGTCTGGGCACACGATGGCCAAATCAGTGTCGAGCATGCCGCAGGTTTGAGCCGCTCGTTCTTGCTGCCTAAACAGTACGGTGAATTATGGCAGGCGATGGGGCAAGTGAAGCGGTTATTCGATCCGTTGCATCGGTTGAACCCTGGCAAACTTTTCGGCGCGATTCTGCAAAAGCCAGATGAAAACCTGCGACCAGCGAACCAAACGATTGAAATTGCTTCCGGCGTGCGAACGATTTCTGAGGCTGATGCAGAGACGCAACAAACCGCGTTGCGAGTGGGCCAGCCTGTGCCACGTTTGCCAGTACTGCAGCATTGGCCTGCCGGAGCGAGTGTTTCGCAAGTTGCTCGTGCGTGCAACGGTTGCGGCCGTTGTCGGACGACAGCCGACACCGAACGTCAGTGCCCGGTGTTCCGCGCCTCGCCCCGTGAAGAGGCAACGCCGCGCGCGAAGGCGAATATCTTGCGCGGTGTGCTCAGCGGCCAGATTCCAGTGATGGATCTTGCCGATGACCGTGCCAAAGCGATCGCGGATCTGTGTTTCAATTGCCACCAATGTCGCGTGGATTGTCCAGCGTCCGTTGATATCCCCAAAATTGTCGGCGAGCTAAAAGCACAGTACGTGGCAACCAACGGATTGCCGATGTCCGATTTGCTGCTGGGGCGAATCGATTCCGTCGCCGCAGTCGCCTCACACGTTCCCTGGATCGCAAACCCGCTGATCCGCAATCCGCTTGCGCGTTGGATCGCCGAGCGATTGTTTGGTTTGTCTGCGGCGCGGGAGTTGCCACCGGTCGTGCGCGAGACGTTTCTGCGATACGCGAACCGCAGACGCTGGACCAAGTCAACGCCACACGGTGGATTGAAAGTAGCCTACTTCGTTGACCATTACGCCAACTATCACGATCCCGATATCGGGCGAGCGCTGGCGGAAGTGTTGCAGCAAAACCAAATTGGTTTGTTCGTGCCTCCGAATCAATACGCCAGCGGTATGGCGCGAGTCTCAGCCGGCGATCTGAAAGGAGCACGACGATTAGCCCGAAAGAACGTTCGTTTGCTGGCCGACGCCGTACGACAAGGCTACACGATCGTGGCAACGGAACCCGCTGCCGTGCTTTGCTTGAAACACGAGTATCCAAATTTGCTCGACGACGAGGAAGCGCACGTCGTTGCCAACCATGCCGAGGAAGCCTGTGAGTTTCTATGGCGATTGCATGGCGAGGATCGGTTATCGGTTGAGTTCAATCCGATTCCGCAAGGTATCGCCTATCATCAACCGTGCCACTTGCGAGTCAATGATCCTGATCGAGTGACGACGATGCTATTGGATTTGATCCCGCAACTGGACGTCGAATCGATCGAGGCGGGATGCTCTGGCATGGCAGGCACTTGGGGCTTGCAACGAAAGAATTATCGCAACAGTCTACGGATTGGTTGGCCGTTGATCTCGGCGATGCGACACAGTGAATCACCGATGGCGACGACCCAGTGCAGCGCTTGCAAAATGCAGATCGAACACGGCTCCGGCCGCCAGACCCTGCACCCCATCAAGCTGCTCGCCTACGCCTACGGACGTATGCCTAAACTCGAGAAAGAATTGTTCGCGACCACTTAGGCGATCGGCAGAGGGCACTTTGCCCAAGTACGACGGACATCCTGTCCGTCGAGATACAGCACTCGTTGAGTTGTTTGGGTCCACCTCGTCGCGGATTACTCGATGTTGCGTATCGCTGGGAATGGATTTGATGCGGTACAAATTCATCAAGCTCTGGTCTTTGCGGCGATCCACAAAAACACGCAGAGAAGTCTCTTTGAGCGAGAACATAGCGAAGGCAGCCATCAGGCAATCAGCGAGAAAACCCACCTTGCAAACCTTTTTTGGGACGTCGTCCGCGCAAATTCCATAGATAGTACTGGAGAGGCTTGCTCTCAAGACGCTGCAACTCGAGTCAACACGTAGGAAGCGACAGAACATGGATGGAGAGACAGAGGACGTCACCAACGATGCTGAAACTTGTCATACATCGTCACCGCCGTGAACTTGTCCAGCGAGATCACCATCCCCTTGCCTAGGTATCCACGCGTTGGAAAATGTTCGACAATGTCTTGAGCGATCGTATCAAGTCGGTCGTCGCGGCGGATGACTTCGGTCTCTTTGGCAAATCGGTTCACTAGCTTCTCCTGCTGCAGGCCATCGATCTCTTCCACGTCGATGATTTTTATTAGGTCTTCGGTCAACTGTGTTTCAGCGCGACGTTCAAAGCGCCGGTAGGCATTGTTCACGCTGATGAACTGGCGATTCTGAGCAATGATTTTTTGCGACTCTTTGTAGAACAGCGTGAAGTTCTCGACGGAGTCCAGCAGTCGCGGTGGTGCCAACAAGCCGTCGATCACGCTCGGCAAGCTGTCCGTATCGGCAGCGATCTTCTTGCGGTTGATCTTTTCCTTTTCATCGTCGGTGCGCAGCCACTGGAAGAAGAACTCCCAAGTGGCCGCACGCTGCCGATGCGTCTTTCGATCGCATTGGAAAGGGTGCAAACGGCATTCGCATGGAAGAGTTGCGGGATGTCTACTTTGTAGTCGGTTAGATTCTTGGTGTAGGCGTCTTGGATGTTGACGTTGCTGTTTTTAAGTTCGATAAAGACCAGCGGGATACCGTTGACAAACAGAAGGATATCGGGGCAGCGGAAGCGTCCGGCGGGGCCAATCCCTTGAATCCATATCTGTGTGGCAGCGGTGTAGGTGTTTTGCACCGGGGCATCGAACTCGATGAACTTGACGCGTTTGGTCTGCTTGCAACCGTGCTCATAAACGAACTCAACTTTCGCCCCATCGCGGATCAGCGCCGCGATTTCGCGGTTGGCGGCGAGCATCGACGTTTTGTCGCGTCGTGCGGTGAGCTGAGCGAAAGCATCGTCAATGGCGGACTCGGGAACTTTGTTTAGTCACGCGACCGCTTCGCGAAGTTTGTGCGGTAGAAAGCAATCACGTTTGTTGGTGCGATGGGAGCCACTGTGCAACTCCTTAGGAACTTCCATGTGGCAATTGAATGTTGTGAAAGCGTAGTCTTTCCCCCAGCGATCGGCAGTAAGCGAAACTGAGCCTTGAATGCGTCGGTGTAACGTAGCTCGCACATTCCGCCCACCAGACCGAGACGCAACATGAGCAGCTTTCGATACAACAGGACGAATTCGGCTGGATTCGCGGATAGTTCGGTATTTAGTGATTGTTGATTCATCTTTGTCCAAGCCGCAGAGCTGTGAAGCTCCGACCATGCCAACCTTTCACGACGGAACCGACATGAAAAGTTGACCCACCAATATGAACCTCCGTGCCTTCGTGGCTCCGTGAGAAACTTCCGTTCCTTTAAAGTATCCCGTTGATGATCCGTGTAATCCCATTCTTCATCAGTTCGTCGCCAGAGTTGAGTAAATAGCCCAATTTGAGCCCTGTTATTTTAAGGTAGGTAAGTAGCTATTTTTAATGTACCGGATGAATCGTCTCGACGGATTTTAGCTCGATGATGACGGATTGCTTGACGTTGTGACGAATGACGGATGAAAGTTCCGTGGCTTCAGCATCGAGAGCTTCCAAAGCCGCTTGCATTTCGGAGAGTTCCTCGATGAACTCTTCCTCGGTATTGCCAAATTCTTCGATGACAACACCGACATATCTTCCGGGGTTGAGCGAGTAATCCTGCTCTTTGGTAGCCTTGGTCGAACGCCTACAAAACGCTGACCGCGTGAAGCGAGCTCATTCCATATCGCTAACGTTTGCGTCGATCACCATCGAGACTCGCACCGCCACTACCGGCGACATCGAGCATCCCGAGTTGGTCGTTAGATTGCAGCTCCGCAAATCGCTAGTCAACAAGCCCATCATCATTCCCGACACCGCCATCGGACGCCGCAAGATCTGGCGAGAGATATCCGTCGTACTTGGGTACATTTTCATCTGCCGATCGCCTTGGAACTCCGCTTTGGCACGGGCAAACACCTCGCCTTTTTCCTCAGATTTTCCTTGATCTACTTCACAGACGCCTATAATGCAGACTAGCCGCTCGCTGGCTTGACCCTTCGCGGGCGTTAGTTTCACTGATTAATTGAGATCGGTGATATCCTACTTTTTGCGCGATAGGATTTCTAATCATGGCATCTACTGTGAAACCAGACGCACGCAGCAAGCGACTGCGGAGCGAACTGAAGGTCGATAACTCTCATCTACACGAGCTGACAGTTGCGATTGACGAGTTGCTCAGGCATCCGAAAATCGCGGGAAACCACTGGACCGAGTTACAGTCATTGTTCAGCGATCTGCGCGACCAATTGTCCTTGCACTTCGCGCTCGAAGAGGCGGAGGGATACCTCAATATCGCTGCAGACGCGAATCCCGAGTGTATCTGCACAGCCGAGTACCTGCGTCTACAACATGCTGAGTTGTTTGAGGACATGCGTGTGATCACTGAAGCGGCGTTCGACGCTGCACCTGACAACACGCGACGCATCAATGCTGTCATTGGCCGTTTTCGCCGATTCCGCTGGGCTTGGGAAGCTCACGAGGACGCCGAGTGGTCCTTGATACAGCGAGCGATGGACGAAGATCTTGGCGTGGGTGACTAACCAACCACGCACTCATTTCTGCCTCGCACTCCACTGACCTACAATCGCAATGTAGCTGGGGACGAGAATCGTGCGCACATAGAACGTGTCAATTAACACGCCCAATCCGAGCGCGAACCCAAGTTCAATGATCCCGCGCAGCGAATTGGATTCGGCGGTCGCTGTTAACCCGATGGCGTGTGAGATAGGCGGGAACCATGACGACGACGTCATACTAAAGAACGTTGCTGCCATCACCAAACCACAGGCGGTGATGATCCCTCCCGTGCGTGAGACAGCTTTGCGCAGCGCCGCGATCCAACCCAGTTTCTTTTGCTCTTCAAGTACCCTGGTTACTAAATACACGTTGTAGTCTTGACCTACCGCGACCAAGATCACAAACAAGAACAACGGCAGCTTCCAATCCAAGCCGACAAAATCGGCACCATACATCCAGCGGAACCAAGCAAGGGACAACCCCAGTGTTGCGTAGTAGCTGAGCAACACCGTGGCAATCAAGTACAGACAAAGACCGACGCGACGAATCACCACCAGCAACACGGCCAGAACCGCTAGCACCACAGCAACTTTGATGCGACGGTTGTCACGCAGTGTAACGTCTCGCAAGTCGATGATCGAAGGTGTCGTGCCGGTCAGCAAGACCTTGGCGCCCGACCAAGTTGACTCGGCTGTATTGGATTGCCGTCGCAAAACGTCCTCAATCTTTGCGACCTCCGCAGCCGTATCGATTGAGAATGGGTCGCCATCGACAACGACATCGAAACGCACCAATCGATCACTGTACTTGGGGCTCGTAGAAAAAAAGTACTGCCGAGCGATGCGGTGATTCCTCAGCGTCCTGCGTCGCCACGCATCGCCACTGAGTAAACCCATTTCACGATCTGGAGGAAAATCGCCCAGCGGATCGTCGGCCGTTCGCACCGCCACAACGCTTGGTATCTTGTAAATCGCATCGGTCACCAGCTTGGTTTCTCGTTCGAGCGTTTTACGATCAGCTGCTTCTGGTCTCAACACCAACACTGTGACCGGATTTATTTCGCCGATCTCGAAGTGCTGTTGCAACAATCTCAGTCCGCGGCGGCTTTCAGCAGACTTTCCTAATTCACTACTCAAATCGTAGGTAACGTCATCTTCATGCTTCCAGCCATGAACCGCAGGAAGCAACAGCAACCCAATTCCAACGACAAGCAGCAGAGCGGGGCGTCGCGTAATGAACAGCGAAATCCAAGGCCACAAACCGGCCCCAACGCCCGTGGATCCTGATATTCGTCTGGTGACTGAATCATTCGGATCCACATGTTGAATTCGGCTTGGCCAAAATACTTTGGGACCGAGCAAATGCAACAGAGCCGGAGTGAAAGTCATACAGACGAGTAATCCCACACACAAGCAAAGTCCGATGATTGGTCCGGTGTAGTGGAACTTGCCAAACTCTGCGATCCACAACATGCCTAATCCAACGATCGTTGTCAGCGCACTTCCCATTAGCGCGCCGCTAACTCCGGATAAGGCCCGGCGACACGCCTCGCTCCAATCGTACTTTGCCGCCTCTTCACGAAGTCGTGCGATGATGAATAGACAGTAATCCGTTCCTGCGCCAAACAGGATTACAACGACAAAGATTCGGCTAGTCGTGAACACTCGCAGGTCTAGGCCGAGAAGATTATGGTTCGCTGATGCTTGAGTAAGCCACGTCACCAGTGCAACTGCCGTGACTACCGCTAAACCGATCGAAATCATGGGTACTGCGACTAACAATGGAGCGCGATAGACGACGACTAAAATTGCCAAGATCATCACAATCGTGAACACTTCCGTGTATCGGATCGCTGCCCGTGCGGCAATCAATGTCTCACCTCCAATCGCGGCTGAGCCCGTCTTGAGCAATCGCAGTCCAGGGTCCGCGAATCGGCCGCTGTAATCGCGTACGCTTTGCAGCAACTCGTCAACGGCTTCAATCGTCGCGATATTCTCAGTCGCCGCCAGTTCGCTGGACAGTTGCATCACAGCCAATTTGGCACCGCCAGTACTCATTCGCCGACCAATGATGGGATCTTCCCATGACAACACGTCCAACATGTTGTTCCATCCAGTCAGGTCTCGCTCAGCTATTGGCGGAACCAGTTTAGAAAGCTCAGGCACCAAAAGGAGGGCAGCTTGAAAGTCGCTGCCAATTTTGTCAGGTTCATCGCCGAGCAACTCTCTTAGGCGGGCGCGGTCCCAAAAAGCTACCGCCATTCGCGGTTCGTACAAAGTCGCCGTGGTATCTGGCACACGTTCGCCGAGCAGCTCATAGAACTCGTTATCAATCGCCAATGCGTCATCGAGTGCCCCCTCGGTTAGTTCGATCCATCTGGCCCACGGCTGGCTGGGATCGATCGCTCCCTTCTCATAACCGAGACTAACTGCACGCTGCCAACTCACCTCGGCCAGTCGATGATACAGTCGTCGCAGCAGGTCCAAACCAACGAGTTCGTCGTGTTTGTTAAGTTCCGCAGCCTCACGCCCTACGATCAGCACGACTTGGCTGCGGCTTCGGTCACCAGGGAACGCTTCATCAAGCAAGTGACCGCCAGCAACACTGGTCATCGTCGCGGGTAAATAGTCAAAATCGCCATCGTAAGCGACCTGATCCCACGACGGAGCGAACGCGCGAGCAAACGTGGCAACGACGATCCAACCGATGACAATCCACCACCGGTAGCGCTCAACTAAACGTGCCCATAGCTCAGGCATGGAATACCGCTCAAGATTGTTCGGCTGTAGATAACTCAAAAACTCGAAACTCAATTATCGACAGCTTCGGGTGCTGCCTTTGCTGATCCATTTCCACGTCCGTTTGGCTTGTTGTTCTCAGCAGCGTACCCTTTTTTATTCGCATTGGATGTTGACGTCACGCCGAACGCCTTCAATGCCTGTTCAAGCGACTGGCTACTCACTGCACCGGAGAACGTCAATACTTCGACCTCTCCGCGTGGCCGCGCCGCATCATCGAGCTGTCTAATCATATCGCAAACAAGCTCCAACAACGGTTCCCCTTCGGCGCTGATTAGCAATGTGTTTCCAATTTCGTCAATCCCGATCGATAGTTTCCCTTTGAAGGAAAAATCTTCGCTACCACCCTCGCTACCGCCTTCGCGACCTCCGTTGGTATCAACCAGCCCCGATCCATTGCCACCACGATTGCGAGGCTCATCCTTTGCCGCTCCACCTTCGTTCTTCGCTTGGCCTTTTTGAAACGCCTTGTCATTGCTACTGAGCAGATCACGGTATGCATCTTTGACGGTATCGGCGATCTTCTCGGCTTTACCGTACATCACCGGAACCAAACGCGTGAAGCGTGTCTTGCGTTTGTTGACTGGCTCAGGAACATCCCATAACTCGATTAGCTCGCTGATCGTTTGCAATTGGTCGCTGTTCGCACCGGTGACGACAATCGTGTTCGTATCGTTGTCCGCGACGAATCGCAATTTAGCCCCCGCGCCCAGACCGGATGACTTCTTCTCTTGCTTTTCATTGTCGCTGCCCCAATACCAGCTGAAAAAGCGGTCGGCGTCAGAATCATCCGAGTCTTCCATGTCTTTAAAGTAGTCCTCGAGATTCAGCTGCATCCAAGTCGCGGAAGTGAATTCGATCGCAAACACACGGTAGGGGCGTTGAGGAGGGGCGACCTGCAACATTAACTCCTCAAGCCGGTCCAACGCCGCAGTGTCTTCGCTGGACAGTATCAGGTTTCCGTTTCTGTCAACGGCGATCGTGATTGGCTGTTCGCTCTTTTCAGGTGACTTCACTTCAGGGCTTGGCTGACTGTCGATACCGCGAAATATCCGGTCAAAATCGCGACTTGATTTAATCTTGGGTGGATCTGGCGTGATCGGTGATAGTGGTTCGTCGTCTTCGTCCGCTGCTTGAGCTCGCGTCAACGTTGTCTGCTGATGCAAGTTTGGCAACGGTCGTTGAGTTTTAGTCACATCAGCGCTCGGATGAACTTTCTCCTTCTCGACCTCGATCGCTCGAACTTTTTCATCCGCCTCTTTTTCCACCTCGTCACTCGGCTCAGACTCTGGTTTGGCGATCTCGTTTGGATCGACAAACAACTCCGCGTCAGGCAGTTCCAGCGGGTTAGGTGCCAAGCGTTGCCACTGAGCCCGCAGATGTTTCAAGTATTCGTAGGTTTCCGGCGTCGCTGCGGCATCGATCACGCGAAACGGTTGGCGACTTCCACCCTCAGGCGGAATCTCACCGAGCTTCACGAGCAACGAACGCACCTCCTCCATCTCGATGTCGTTGGCCCACAGCATGATTTGGCGATACCGCACATTGGCCGCAACACGGAACTCATCGGTCTCGGATTTCTTGCTGTCGTTATTGTTAAATGGATCATAGTAGTAGTAGGAGCGACGATTATCCTGTTTCTCTTCCTTCTTCTGTCCCATCAAGAATGCAATCGACTCGGCAACTTCGTCGGCTTCCAGTCGTCGAAGCTGCAGCACCTCGAATTGACGCCCACTGCCATCCAGACGCTCGATCAGCGAACTGATGATGAATCGATCCGCACCACTACCGGAAACAATCAGAGCCTTGTTGTCCTTGTCCACTCGCATACGAGTTGATGGTTCAAGTACGTTCATCTCGCTGATGATCTCGACCAGTTTTTCAGGATCAAGCGACGCAAGTCGATAAACTTGCACGCGAGTTTGGATATCGGACAATGAAACCATCGTCCCACTGGGAACATCGATTCGCTTGAGAAACTCCGTCGCGATTGCAATTCGATCGGGCGCAGCGCGAACGATGATTGAGTTTTGACGCACATTGGCAACGATGGAAACCTCCGGCTCTTTCTTTTCCGGCGGTGGTTGATTCCCGTTCTGCTGCCGCATCTGCTGCATCATCTGCATCTGCTGCGGAGTCATTGGAGTTTCTTTTTCTTTTTTGACATTCAAAAACTCTTCCAACATCGACTTCGCTTCCTCGGCGGGTAGATATCGGAGTTTGAATTCCGGAGCGAGAGCTTCACGGCTGTTCAAGTCACGTTCTTGAACCAGCAGTTCCACGATCTGTTGCAAGTTGATCGCCGCATCCATCGCCTCGATGCGGTTTGTCGTCGTCATTGCCGTCAGCCGTCCATTGGTACTGATCATTGGCTTGAGTTCTTCCGCCAGTTTTTCAGCGGACAGCCAAGCAACGTCCAATGAGGTGCGAACGAACGTATGCGGCGCTAGTGACCGCAACTGCTCGGGCTCGACACGTGGAACAATCGCTGGGTTGATGCCCTCGGTCTTCGTGACGACAATACCGTCATCAAGCGTCAACAGCGTGTAGCCTCGCGCAAGCAGGTGACGATTGAATAGATCGCGAGTCTCGTCGACGGTGTAGCGACCGGGACTAGTCAAATTCACTCGGTCCGCAGGCAGTTCTTGCCAATCCAGTGGTAAGTCAGAAATTTGCGATAACCACTGTACCAAATCGACCCATGGTTGATTGCGAAATTCGAATGCCACTCGACCGTCTTCACCGATCGTGGCCTTCAATTCGTCGGCGTTCGCTTCACCGCCGGTTGTCTCATCGCGACGAATGACTTTTGGTGGCGGACTTTCGCTTTTCTTTTCGCCTTCTTTCTTGTCACCCTCGCCTTCCTTCGGCTTTCCGACTTCACCCGGAGTGGGTGGTTTGCCGTCGGGGCTCGGAGGGCCACTGGGTCTAGCCGTCGGTACGATGGCTGGACGTCCACCAATAGGTTCATCAGCCGCGTTCAACCGCGTGGAAGTTGGAGCCTGTACAAGCCATACCAGCAGCAGAAAAGAGAAAAGTTGTCGCACCGCCAAAACCATTTGTCAGGGATCGGACCAATCACCAAGTACTGAGTATAACGAACACCCAGTATGGATGGTCAGGTTCCCGGCGGCAAACAGCTATTTCTTTCCCAAGCTATTTCCAGCGAGTGGGATCAGGGATGAACGCATCAAGCTCCGCTAACGATGATCCATCATAATTCTTGGCGAATTCGTACCCCAGGCGAGCAATTTCGTCTGCGGCTGCGGTTAGCTCAGCACGATTGTTCAGTTTAAGCGTTACCGTGCCAAAAATGCGAGCTGTTTCGGAAACTTCGGGAACAGTTACTTTCTGACTGACGCTCTGCAACCGAGCGGCGGCACGAGCGGCACGCTTAGCGGCGTTGATGCCGTAGTTTGCCTTTTGCGTTGCTTGGGCCGTCGCTCGCAAAGTCGCTTCGAGTTCGGCGATCATCCCCGCCACAAACATTACTCGCAAACGCTCGGGAGAGTTCTTCGCATTACTCGTGCCATCGGTGCGAACAAAGTTATGACGCTCGGTGCCTTGACTCCACGAAACATACTCAAACTCCAGACTGCCGACACTGTGTCCACCGACATTGACGAGTTGTTCGTCCGCTGTTGTGTGGCATCGGTAACAGCTTTGCGCGACCAAAAACACGTTTTCTGGATTACGCATCCCAGCGGCGATGCTGCGTTCAATCCGAGCACGGCGATGCTCGGCAGACTCTGTCAGTCGCGTGATGTGGTCGCCACCATAATCGTGATGCAGGTCAACCCAATTCTTGGCCGCACCATGACACGACTCACAGGACACGCCTGCGATTACATGCGAATTGCTCGTCGCCGGTTCAATGGCTTGCGTGTAGTGGCAAGCAACACAGCGTCCGTCATGTTTGATGGAAGTTAGCCCTAACTTTGATGCGATCGCGGCAGCTTCGGGACGTCGGTGCAACTCGTCAAACGTACGCACATGACGTGACGGTTGCAGCGCTTTGATTTCCGCAGCATGACATTTGACGCACGCTTCATTGCCAAGTACCGACTGTGGATCGGCCGGGGTTGCGGCATGATTATCCGCCGCAACGATCGCGCTGTGCGAAGTCGCGTACAGGGCAATTGACAATATGTATCCGAGTGATGTGGCGAGATTCATCACACATGTTCCCCAAGAGGTTCTCAAAAATCGTAAAAATTTCCAACGTTACAATCGGAAAAATTGTCGAAGCTGACGATTCAACGCTGTTCTCAAGCTTAGGTCACAAAACAACAGCTGCTCGGCGGAATCCCAAAATCTCCTGGTGAGCACTGCCGCACGAACCATTGGGCAGACTCGCACGTTAACGCGGCCTGTGTCGCACTCTGGCGAACCCGAAGAATACACGGCACACGGGAGGGCGAAGCTCCCGCTAATCCAAAACTGGCCCGTGACAAGTGTGGAAACGGCGCTGCAGGAGCTTCACCCGCCGTGGATTTATCCTCCCGGCTGTCTCCTCCCAGTTCATCAACCCGTGCGACAATTCGTGCTACCGGTCGTCTTCATAGATTCACGGCACAACAGTTGTTATTGCAACCAACACCCACTAATCGCGCTAAGCGGAAAAGTGTGTCAAAAACGTTTACTTGTTGCAGCATGTAACACGGACTACGTCGGCTCCAAGGGACAATCGGTTTCCCTCGCCCAAGCCGTCGGCCAGGGACTAGCTGTCGCTCAGGTTCTTAACCACCACTACGCAAAGGAACTGGCTTGGAGGAATGGCCTGGACTTAACCTTGATTACATCGGCGACAACCGCATTAGCGCCCTGGATGCATTGGGAGTAATCAATGAGTTGTACCTACAACAATCTCTCACCGACGAGGGCAAATAGTCTGTGTTGACCTTGACCAATCGTCATTTAAATAGCAAAGTCAACTGAGTCGGGCAACGCATGTGAATGAGCGTTGCCTGGTTCATGGTTGACAGCGATGACTGAGGTGGAACGTACGATGCACGATCCGAAGAATGGAAACCGGTTGTGAACGCTTCAACCTTGAAGAGTTTCGCAGCCAGCATCTTGCTTGCTTTGTGGAGCAGCCTTCGAGACCTGTTGCCGATCGTGTTAGTGGTGGCCGTCTTTCAGCTATTCGTGTTCCAACAACCGCTGCAAAACCTTGGGCAGTTGCTCATCGGATTGTCGCTCGTCGTCATCGGACTGGCTCTCTTCGTCAGCGGCCTGCAGATGGGCCTGTTTACGCTAGGCGAAGGCATGGCGCACGACTTTGCCCGCAAGGGAAGCGTCTTGTGGTTGTTGCTGTTTGCCTTCGCACTCGGTTTCGGGACCACGTTCGCTGAACCAGCTCTGATCGCCATTGCGGATAAGGCGGCTTCGCTAAAGTTTAGCGGTATGGAGCTAAACACAGGGGCCGAAGAAAAGCGATTCTCGATTGCGCTGCGGAGCACCGTAGCCCTATCCGTTGGAGTTGCTCTCGCGGTGGGCGTGGTGCGAATCCTCAAGGGGTGGCCGATACAGTACTTTATCATTGGTGGTTACATCTGTGTGATGTTGGTGACACCCTTCGCTCCCGGAAGCATCATTGGTATTGCATACGACGCAGGCGGCGTCACCACTTCCACGATCACGGTTCCGTTAACAGCCGCTTTGGGTGTAGGTTTGGCGTCCAGCATTCAGGGACGTAATCCACTCATTGATGGTTTTGGACTAATTGCTTTGGCGTCGTTGAGCCCAATTCTGTTTGTCCTTGCTTTCGGGATCTTGTGGCCATGACCTTGCTGCAGATGCTGGGGCAATCGCTCGTTTCGACGCTTCGCGATGTCATCCCGTTGTCTTTGATCATTGCCTTCTTCCAGTTGGTCATTCTCCGTCGACCGTTGGTGAATGCCCCGCGGTTGGCCTGGGGGGCAGTATTTGTTGTAGTCGGATTGTCGTTGTTCCTGATGGGGTTGGAGCTGGCCCTTTTCCCGCTTGGTGAAGAAATGGCTGCACAGCTCTTCAAATTGCAGGAGGACAAGCAGGATGCAATCGCCGCCCCAATAGTAAACACGGGACACGCGAATTCGGATCTGATACCCGCCGGTGTGTGGGGGTACTACTGGACCTATGTTTTTGCGTTCGCGATCGGCGTCAGTACTACGATTGCGGAACCGGCACTGATCGCTGTTGCCCTCAAGGCGGAAGAAGTTTCCGGAGGAACCATTCGTGGGGTGGGACTGCGATTGGCTGTGGCCTTGGGAGTTGGTATCGGTGTTTCGCTGGGTACCTTTCGAATCGTGTTGGGATGGCCTCTACCGTACTTCATTTTGATAGGTTACATGGTGGTTACCGTGCAAACATACTTTGCCCCCAAGCAAATTGTGCCCTTAGCATACGACTCCGGCGGTGTCACCACATCGACTGTGACGGTTCCTTTGGTAGCGGCTCTGGGACTGGGGTTGGCAACTCTTGTTCCGGGGCGTGATCCGATCGTTGACGGCTTCGGATTGATCGCGTTCGCGTCCTTGTTTCCAATGATCACGGTGATGGGATATGCCCAATTGGCTGAACTAAAATTGCGTCGACGCGACCAGAAGAACAGTCAATGAATAACCAAGTCCTTTCCAATCAAATTTTTCCAGCGTACCGTGCCGGACTGATGACAGACGTTACTCGATACACTCACTGACCAGCGGGAGAGAACGCGTGCATTTTAAGTTGATCATCGCCTTCGTTAACGACGACAAGACATCGAACGTGATGAAAGCGGCCCGCGATGCGGGAGCAACCGGAGCAACGATTATCGGCAATGCCCGAGGCGAGGGAGTGAATCCCACGAAATCGTTCTTTGGATTATCGCTCGGCGCGCAGCGCGACGTCGTGTTGTTCCTCGTCGAGGCCCATTTGTCGCGAGACATACTAGAAACCATTGGCCGAGTGGCGCAATTCGAAGAAAAACCAGGAACTGGAATCGCTATCCAAATTGATGTCGAAGACGCCATCGGCGTTAGTCACCAAATCGAAAAGTTAACAGACTTAGTCGAGGAAAAGTTATGACAGATAAAATTATAGTGCGAGTTTGTGACGTCATGAAACGTCAATTCGATATCGTTGACGGGAAACTAACGGTGAAGGAAGCTTTGTTGGCGATGAAGCACCCAGAAGCACGCGCGATGATCGTCGCAAAGCGTGATGAAAATGACGAGTATGGCTTAGTGCTGCTCGCCGATATCGCCAAAAAAGTGCTCGCCGCAGACCGTTCTCCTGATCGAGTCAACTTGTACGAAATCATGGCGAAACCGGTGCTCAGTGTCACATCGAGTATGGACATTCGCTACTGTGCAAGACTACTGGAACGTTTCCAAATTGCCCGCGCTCCGGTGATCGACAACGGCGAAGTGAAAGGAGTCGTCAGTTACCATGATATGGTGCTGCGCGGTCTGATGCAGATGATCCACCAGGATAAGATTCCAACATGAGAGTGCACCGACTAGCGATTGATGCTTGTTCCCTCAAACTCTGGATATCGATAGCACTCGTGCCGCTGACTCTAATACAATAAATCAACTTCCTCAGGCAATGGATTGGTAGCCGCTCCAACTCGATTTCCTGTGGGCGGCGCTATGTATCATGGGAGCAGTGTTCTTTGTTTTCCTTTCGGCAACTTGACTATCGGTCTCTATCGAAAGAGAAAATCCAAGCCACGCCTGAACAGCACACCAGCGTCCCAATCGACAACCACCGGTCAATCGGCCAATCGGCGTTGCCTCAGCCTGGATGTCCGGCTTGCAATGGATTGGTGATCGACATCCGCGGCAAATTGCCATGCACGCCGTGCCGCCTGCTGTTTTCGTTTCCACAGCGGAAGACGTTATCGTCATCAAGTTCCAGTGGCAAGTCAACTGAAGCAGTTCGTGATATGATGAGGCGCAACAACTTCGCTTCTCCATACTTTTCAAGATTGGCTGTCCCATGGAAAAACTTCTGCCCCTGATTCTGTTGGGCTTGCTGCAGATTGCCGGCCTCGCGGTGCAAGCACAGGAGCAAAACCCGGAACAACCTCGCCAAGGAAGACGCGGCGGTGGGTTCGGTGGACCGATCGAACTCGGGCCCGACGACAAACAAACCTACCCTGATCCGGTTGATAGCATCGTCGAAAAACGCGAAGAAATTCCGCACGGAGAGCTGGAGATGATCCAGTACGAGTCGACGACCGTCGGTACGACTCGCAAGATGAACGTCTACACGCCTCCGGGATACTCGTCGGAGAAGAAGTATCCGGTACTGTATTTATTGCATGGCATTGGTGGCGACGAAACCGAATGGCAGCGATTTGCGACACCAGACGCGTTGTTCGACAATTTGATCGCGGATGAGAAAGCCGTTCCGATGATCGTCGTCATGCCCAACGGTCGTGCTCAGAAGAACGATCGCGCCGAAGGCAACGTGATGGCAAGCGCACCGGCCTTTGCCGTGTTCGAAAAAGACTTGCTCGATGATGTGATTCCCACCATCGAGTCTCGCTACTCGGTTCAAGCCGATCGAGAACATCGAGCCCTCGCTGGCTTGTCGATGGGCGGTGGCCAGTCGCTGAATTTTGGACTCACTAATCTCGATACGTTTGCTTGGGTCGGCGGCTTCTCTTCCGCACCCAACACCAAAGCTCCTGAGGAATTGGTGGCCGATCCGAAAAAGACCAAAGAGCAAATCGAACTGCTGTGGTTGTCCTGTGGCAATAAAGACGGACTGATCGGAATCAGTCAACGATTGCAGCGTTACCTCAAAGCGAACGATGTGCCGCACATTTGGAACGTTGACTCACACGGACACGATCCGACGCACTGGCGCAACAACCTGTACCACTTCGCTCAACTGCTGTTCCAAGAATCATCCGCTGGCAAAGTCCAAGCGACTGAAGCAAAGGATGCCCCGCAGTCCAGCACGACACTTGAAGGCATCAAGGACGATTTCAAGCCCGCGTCGACAAACCAGCCTGGCAAGGACTATCCGCAAGTCAACTCGCAAGGTCGCATCAAGTTTCGCGTCGTCGCCCCAGATGCAAAGAGTGTTGCCACGACGTTTCGCGAGAGCACTGAATTCGTCAAGGGTGACGATGGTGCGTGGATTGGATACTCACGTCCGCTCGATCAAGGATTCCACTACTACGAGTTGATCATTGATGGCGCGAACGTGCCTGATCCGAACAGCAAGTACTATTTCGGTGCGATGCGTTGGGGCAGCGGCATTGAGATACCCGCTGATGACCGTGAGTTCTATGAACTGAAGCATGTGCTGCACGGCCAGGTTCGCGAAGTCTTCTTCCACTCGGAAAGCACCGGCGCCGAGCGACGTGCGTTCGTCTACACCCCGCCGGGCTACGACGCTGACCAAGAAACTCGCTACCCCGTGCTGTATCTGCAACACGGCTGGGGCGAGAACGAGTACGGATGGAGTGTTCAAGGTCACGCCAGTTTGATCATGGATAACTTAATCGCCGAAGGAAAAACCAAACCGTTCATCATCGCGATGACCTACGGCATGACGAACGAAGTTCGCATGGGTGGAATGCGAAACTTTGACATCAAGGATTTTGAGACGGTTCTGGTCAACGAGTTGGTTCCCTACGTTGACAAGCACTTTCGCACGCTAACGGATCAACCCAATCGCGCCATGGCTGGTCTGTCGATGGGCAGCATGGAAACCAAGTCGATCACGCTCCGCAACCTGGACAAGTTCTCGCACATCGGGCTTTTTAGCGGCGCGACGATCTCGAAGGAAGACGTTGAGAGCACCGACGGCTTTGCCGACAAGGTGAAGCTCGTTTTTGTTAGTTACGGCAGCAAGGAAGCTGAAGGCGGTCGGACGCGTCGGGGCGGTGATCCCGCAGACACGGTCAAACAGTTGAAGGAACTTGGCATCAACGCCCACTACTATCTGTCGCCGGACACAGCTCACGAATGGCAATCGTGGCGCCGCAGTCTGAAAGAGTTTGCGCCGATGTTGTTTCAACCCGAGGATAAACTCTCAGGAACTTGGAACGTCGACTTCGATACTCAAATCGGCGTTCAAAAGTACGTCATGACTTTCGACAAGCAAGATGGGCAACTCGTGGCCAAAGCCAAGGCTGATCTAGACGGCCGCGTCCGTGACATCGAGTTTGTCGATGTTCAACTGCAGGACGATGTGATTTCGTTTGTTGAGAACCTCAATTTTGGCGGCAATGAGATTCGCATCGTCTACACCGGGAAAATCGTCGGTGATTCGCTCGAGTTTCAACGCAAGGTCGGTGACTTTGCAAGCGAAGAGGCCACCGCAGAACGAGCAGATGCTGTTGATAAGCTGATGTCGGAGAACGCGAATGCATCACTGAATGCCGCGCCCAGCACAGAGCATCAACAGGCCGTATCGATGGCGGATTCAGTTGATCCGAACTTTCACATTTATCTTTGCTTCGGCCAATCCAACATGGACAGCGGCGGCACGATGAATGACGCGGATCGAGACGTTCCTGAGCGGCTTTTGGTGATGGCTGATTTTGACAAAGCGGATCGAGGTTGGCAGAAAGGTCAGTGGTACCAGGCTGTTCCACCACTCGCGGCTCGCGGTCGCGGCATTTGCATGGTCGATTCATTCGGCAAAAACATGGTCAATGCACTGCCCAACGATGTCCGTGTTGGCATCATCAAGGTCAGTGTTCCAGGCTGCAAGATTGAGCTGTTTCAAAAAGATGCATTTCAGTCCTACATCGAAGGTGAACCCGACTGGATGAAGAACATGGTTCGCAGCTACGACGGCAATCCGTACAAGTACTTGGTCGGCCTGGCCAAGGAAGCTCAAAAGCATGGTGTGATCAAGGGCATCCTGCTTCATCAAGGCGAATCCAACACCGGTGACAAGCAATGGCCCAGCAAAGTCAAATCGGTCTATGAAAGCCTTATGCAAGATCTGGGGCTAAGCCCGAATGACGTCCCCTTACTCGCTGGCGAGATGGTTCACGCGGATCAGGGTGGACGATGTGCCTCGCATAACGAAATCCTGGCGTTACTGCCGCAAACCATCACGACCGCTCATGTGATCTCATCCGCCGGTTGCACTACCGACGATAAGCTGCACTTCAATTCGGAAGGGTCTCGCGAATTTGGAAAGCGTTATGCCGAAAAAATGCTGGCGTTGCTGCAATCGGAAACGCCGAAAGCTGACGAAGGCATTGGCGGAACGTGGCACACTCGCTTTGAAACTCCGTTTGGAATTCAAACCTATCACTTTCACTTCTCGGTTAGCGACAACGAAGGTGCCTCGGCCACAGCGGAAGTGGAGACTGGGGACGAAAAACGCGACATTCAGTTTACGGAAGTGAAGGTCGAGTCGGACATGATCTCGTTCGCCGAACTCCGCCAGTTCGGTGAGCGGGAGTTGCGCATCGACTACGCCGGCAAGCTAGACGGGCGGAATCTCGAATTGACCCGTTCCTTTGGCAATCAGGGCGGTCAGGAAGCGACTGCGACGCGCGAGCTACCCGCAGCATTGCCGGAGCCCGATCCAGCACCAGTTGTCGACGTCCAGATCGACCGAGTGATCAAGGAGGCTTTCACAGATTCGTTTCTTATTGGCATGGCCGGCGATGTGCCAGCGCGATACTCCGCGGAAGAACTTGAACTCGCGGCAGAGCACTTTGGCGCCGTCACTCCCGAGAACTGCATGAAGCCGGAACGAGTTCATCCAGAGGAAGACCGGTGGTTGTTCGAGCAAGGCGACGCGTTGGTCGTATGGGCAGAGCAAAATAAGATGACTGCACACGGTCACACACTCGTTTGGCACCAGCAGACGCCCGGTTGGTTTTTCAGCGGTAACGACAAGGATGTGATTAAGCAGCGGATGAAGGACCACATCGAAACGTTGGTCGGTCGTTACAAGGGTAAACTTCAAAGTTGGGACGTCGTCAACGAAGCGATCAGTGATGGTGGTGATGAGCAATCGGCAAAGACCGAAAATTTGCGTGATTCCAAGTGGATGCAATCGCTCGGCCCGGAATTCCTGACACTCGCGTTTCAGTTCGCTCACGCGGCGGATCCCGAAGCGGTTCTGTATTACAACGACTACAGCATCGAGTCGGGACCAAAACACGAAAGCTCGATGGTCCTGCTGAAACGATTGCTTGCCGACGGAGCACCCGTTCACGCGGTTGGCATCCAAGGTCACTGGCGCAGCGGCGGCGTCCCGTTTGACGATATTGAAAAAGCGATTACTGATTACGCTTCGCTGGGATTGAAAGTCAGCATCACCGAGTTGGACGTTACCATTCGCGGCGCATCAGGCGGACAATTTGGGGGTCGTTTTGGTGGTCGTCGTGGTCGCACCAGCACACCGCCTTCGATCGACGACTTGAACGCTCAAGCCGACGATTATGCGAAGCTGTTTGAGATCTTCAAGAAGCACGAGAACGCGATCGAGCGAGTGACGTTCTGGGGCTTGAACGATCGTCGCACGTGGCGTTGGGGCCAGCATCCGTTGTTGTTCGACGCAAGCAACAATCCAAAGCCAGCTTATGCTGCAATCGTGAACGATTCGAAAGAAGTCGAATCGAAGGAGTCGCCATGACCAACCTCGACGTCGGCCGTGGCGGAACCTACCGGCAACCGCACGGCGGTGCACTGTAAGATGTCATTGCATTAAACACTCTCAACTTCGATTGTTACTGATCCACGTCAACTCTGTCAAAAACCCGATGACAGAAACGGATCGAGCGAACCTGGCAATAGTTAGGTATCAAGCGATGCACATCATGTAGAAGCCCAGCGAGCCTACGGCGGACACATGCATGACGAACAGCAAGTAGGCGATTGTTCGCTTCGGACCGAGGCGAATCGTCCACATGCCAATCACAATTTCGAGTGCGGTTAGTAAAAACGCCAGCCATTGTGACTCTTGGATGTGTTGTCCGAACATTTGACTCAGCCATGCCGCCGGAAGAAAGGCTGGCATTCCAGCAACCATGGCAACTAGCGCTGGCAAGACGCGGTCGAGTTCTCCGTACCCGACCAACCAGGAGTACGGCAAGATCATGCATGCA
Organism: Pirellulaceae bacterium; assembly: GCA_041751935.1. Taxonomy (GTDB): domain Bacteria; phylum Planctomycetota; class Planctomycetia; order Pirellulales; family Pirellulaceae; genus JBBSJZ01. Next base: position 113,809 of record JBGSIA010000031.1, read on the forward strand.
ACCAGTGCAGCTGCGGCCACGCGATGCTGTGGGTTTCTTACGCAGAATGCAATCAAGTATGCAAACGCACCGCCGCAAACGATCCCACTTACCAAGAGTGGGAGCTTGGCGAAAAATGGAATCGCGACTGCAAAACCCGTGGTGAGTATCAGCAACGTGCGAACGGAGAATCGTATTGGAGTCCAGCGTGCGTCGCATGACGGATTGGCCTTGATCGGTAACCACGGCAGAGCCATGCAGAACGCCGCAGAAGCAATCGCGGACCATAGCGGCACCGTCCACAGCAGCGGCGAAGGACGGCTCTGGTTCGAGCCCGTCCAAGCGTAGAACGCAGGGATGAACCAGCCAACCAGTAGGCTCACCGCGATGAATAACGGGAAGAGTGGAATTCGCGATGATAGCTTGGAAAGGTTCATACTTTTTCGAGAGCCTGTTCCTGCTCTCTCATTGCGCCCTTTCGAATAAATATTGAGCGACTTACGCAATGTGCCAACATGGACTTACGTCGGTGGAAAGAATCTCCCATGGATGGTGCCATTAAGCATTCGGCCCACCGCGAACGACGCTCCACCCGCCGTGCCATGCTGCTGGAAAAAAACAACTTCGTCCCTTAATGGAAAGTGGCAATTGGACTTGCGTTATGCGAATGGGAAATGCGATACGCCATGTCAAGTTGTATTTGATACTTCGCGTTCAGTTTCACATGGAGATTCGTCTGATGCGTCTTGCTCCTGCCACCGTGGCGGTGACGATGGTTCTCGCCTTAATGATATCGATAACGACGGCAGTTTCGTCGGCCCAAGCACAATCGGCGGCGCCGCAAAGTGCGTTGGCTAAAGCTGGTCATGCAATGAATCCCATGAATTGGAGCATGCCCAAGGTCAATTTCTTGAGTAAGCCCGAGCCACCAAGAATTACCAAGAAGGAGTCGAGTGTCTTTTCGACGGTTTCCAAGAAAACGGCGAGCGGTTGGAATCGAACCAAGAACGCGCTCAATCCCAGCAATCTGTTTCCTTCAAAACCCAAAACGGCGGCGTCAGAGAAGAAATCGCCAGGGTTCTTTTCGTCAATGTTTCAGCCCAAGCCACAGGCGCCGCAGCAGGTAACGACCGTCAATGACTTCCTTTCGCTGCCCCGAGCGGGAACGAAATAGCACACAGACTTGGCGACGTGATGGGGATGGAAAGCCTGCGAGATGACCGCTAACATGGAGGTTCATCTGGAATCCAACAGCTTTTCGATCCCCACATCACGGCGTACCGTCTATGTCCACGCAGGAAGCGTTTGAAACCTCACGTTTGCTGCAAGAGAACGTCGGGCGAGTCATGTTGGGCAAGCCCGAGTTGGTGCAATTGTTGGTCGTTTCGCTGCTGGCTGAAGAGCACGTCTTGATGGAGGACGTGCCCGGTGTCGGAAAGACGCTGGCTGCAAAGGCCTTGGCGTTGAGCATTGAGGGCCGTTTCTCGCGACTACAATTCACGCCAGATTTGCTCCCGAGCGACATTACCGGCAGCAATATTTATCGCAGCGACACGCGAGAGTTCGAGTTCAGTGCGGGACCGATTTTCGCCAACGTGGTGCTGGCCGACGAGATCAACCGAGCCCCGCCGAGGACCCAGTCGGCGCTGTTAGAAGCGATGAGTGAGGGACAAGTCACAAGCGATGGTCGGACGCTGGCTTTACCCGAGCCGTTCATTGTGGTGGCGACACAGAATCCGTTTGAGTTCGAAGGCACTTACGCATTGCCTGAGAGCCAGCTCGACCGATTCTTGTTGCGAACATCGATCGGCTATCCAAGTCGCGAGATCGAGCGACAGGTTCTGTCAACGCATCGTCAGGGCGAACCGGTTGATCACTTGAAGCCTGTCGTCACGACGGAAGCGATTCGGTATGCCCAAGCGGCGACGCGTGACGTCAAGGTCGATGAGTCGCTTGTTGATTACATGATCGATATTGTCGAGGCGACTCGCTCGCACGACGCATTTCAAGTTGGCGTCAGCACGCGGGGAGCACTCAGTTATTACCGTGGTTGCCAGGCACGAGCGATCACTGAGAATCGCGACTTCGTAACGCCAGACGATATCAAGCGGTTAGCCGTTCCGATTCTTTCGCATCGCGTTCTACCTGAAGGCGTCTTTCAAGGTGCCAGTCGACAAACGGTTGAGCAGCAGGTTGCGGATCTGGTGGAACAGATACCGGTTCCCGTGTGAGAAACCAGGTGACCCAAGAATTGATTGTGACTCCAGACACTGCCACAGCTCAACGAAAAGCCGATCCCATGACGGCTGCTCACACTACGGCAACTCATAGCGGTGTGCAACGTGAACGTCGAAAGCAGCGGCTCACGCGTTTGGGATCACACGTTATCTTCGTGGGCACGTTCGCGATCCTTGGCGGTTCGCTTCGCGGTTTTAATCTGTTGTTAGTAATCGCAGCGATCGTTGTAGCGACGATGATTCTGCAATGGCGGTTCGTGCGTCGCGGGATCGAAGCGGTGTCGCTGTCGCGGCGGTTACCCAACTGGGCGTTTGCTGGTACGCCGGTGCGAGTGCGATTTCAAATGCGGAACCTGAGCCAATACGTGCCGTTGGCGATGCTGCGGATCGAGGACCGATTGATGGAACACAACACAGGACAAACCTGTGATGCCGTATGCGGGACTGCAGTGGTCTCGCCGGGCACTACGGTTTCGCCGCACTACGAATGTGTTTTTTCTAGGCGGGGCCGATATGTATTTGGGCCGATGAGTCTGTCGACATCGTTTCCGTTCGGATTGATCCAATCACAATTGGAGGTGGCGGATAAAGAAGTGCTGTACGTTTATCCGGCGCTAGTGCAACTGAATCGCTCGTGGCAGCGAGAATTGATACATCGACATGGTGGTTCAGCCGCAACGGCGCGTCGTAGTGGTTCCAGCGAAGGTGATTTTTTCGGTTTGCGAGATTGGCAAATGGGCGACAATCGCCGCTGGATACATTGGCGAACCACCGCGCGGACTGAACATCCGGTGGTTAGGCAGTTTGAACAACAGCGGAGGTTCGATACCTGTATCCTCGTTGACGCATATCAACCTTCCGCCACGGCGTCGTCCGGGTCTCAGCTCAGCGAGGCGTCGAGTGCAGAGTCCGAAGCCGTTGAGCTGGCGATTCGTTTGGCGGCAACGATTGTGACCCAGCTTGTAGGTGGCACCAACCGCATCGTGCTCGCAGTTGCTGGCACCGCGTCCGATGCGGTACTTGGTCGAGGTGGCGGCGAGGGACAACATCGCATGTTACGGATGCTCGCTGAACTGGCGCCGGCAAGTCAACCGGTGTGCGCCGCAGCGGCGGTCAAAGCGATGCGAATTGTCGGTTATAGTCAGGACTTGTTGGTGATCAGTTCTCGTTCGCTCAATGACGCCATGCTGCAACAACCTGAGATTGTAAAAACGATACAGCCATGGAGTCGCCGGGCACGCATGCACTGGATCAACACAAGTGATCCAGCGATTGATCGAGTTGTCGACTTAAACGTCACCAGATTTGGCTCGGATGCCAGCAAAACGGCGACTGCCACGAGCAGGGAATAAGTATGTCGATCGTACAAAAGCATTCCGATTCACTGGGGCAAGCCGACGTGCACGGCATGTCCGATGCGGCAGCATCGGGGTCGATGTCCATCAGTGGCGAAGCGAATTCGAGTATTCTGCCGGCGCGTCGCGATGTTGAGAACCGGCTGAAACTTGTGATGGCGATTCAGTGCTGTCTGGGCGGCCTGGTTCTTGCTAGCGGACAGGGAACAGAGTTGATTCCAGTGGTGGCGATTTTCTTCGCTGTCTTCGGATACCTGTTCGTCGATCTGATGAAGCTGTTTGCGCTGCCTCCGCTCGCCGCGTACACGGTGATGACGCTGGCGGGCATCTACAGTTTTGGTCAGTTCTGGGATACTGAATCGCATGGCCAGCCACAGATGATTGCCGTCGGCGAGTTGCTAGTGTTCGTGCAGTCGGTATTGATGCTCCAGGAAAAGTCGCACCGAATCTTCGAGCAACTGGTTGTGTTTTCGCTGTTGGAGCTGGTTGTCGCAGCCGTGTTCAACAACGCGATCTACTATGGATTGTTGCTTGTACCGATGTCCTTGTTAGCAGTTTATTCTTTGTGTTTGATGTCCGCGTTGCAATCGTGGGAAGGCGTGCGAGCAGTGCGACCGGTTGTCGATTCGCCACTGAAGAAAAAGCTGTCATCCACGCAAGCAGTCTCTGGTTCCATGCTGACTTGGTCGCCCACCACGGCACAAGCGTATGCAGCAAACGCGTTGCGGTATCCGCGATTGGCACTGTTGATGTTGTGTCCGTCGATCATTCTCGTGGGGCTGATATTCTTTTACGCGTTGCCACGGATTGGCGAGGCAAGGCGGATGGATTCGGCTGGTCAAGCCTTGGTTGGATTCTCCGATCACATGCACCTGAGTCAGCTGGGGCAAGTGCTGCAGAATCCGACGCCGGCGTTGCGAGTAACTTTGACTCGTCGTGGAACAATTCGGCCGTATATGGTCAACGAGGGCATCTATTTGCGAGGCCGAGTATTCGAACAGTACAACTCATCGGGCGGAGCGTACGATCGCTATTCAACTTGGGATTCGCTTCCTTATCAAATGTTTCTGGGGATAAAAACGGTGCCCTCGCCGTACCGAGAAAACGATCCCTCACGCCAAAGCGGGTACGACGACGTCGAAGTTGACGTTGTGTGTGAACCAATGCAATCCGGATCTCTATTCGCAATTCCACCGTACTTTCACGAAGGCAATTCCGCGGGTTTGGTTCACGTTTTGGATGCGTGGACGATTCAGCGTCGTAATGCCAGGCAATGGTCGCACCCGAAAATTTCGTACTCACTGGGAACCACAGCTTTTTATCGTGGACATCAAAATCGATTGCTTTCGATGTACTCGCATGAACTTCAGGAACTGGCGCAGTACTCGGAAGATCGAGGCATGGATGTAGAGATCCAGCGTCGAAACGCGATCGCGGATTTGGAGAAGCGGCGAGAAGCGTACTTAGATGCAACACGGCGATTTGATGCGAACGAACAACCCACTGCGACAGATTTGGCGGAGCAAGTCGTCTCGCAAATACCTCACAACAAGCGAAATCCATATGAAATTGCTGCGGCCATGGAGCGGTATCTTCGAGACTCTCCCGAATTTTCCTACACGTTGAATCTGGATGCGAAACGGATACCTGGAATGGAGCAAACGGAACAGTTTTTGGCGGTTGATCGCAAGGGACACTGTCAATACTTTGCCTCGGGACTAGCGATGATGTTGCGTAGCCAAGGGCTGCCGACACGAATCGTCGCTGGCTACCACACCGACGAGTTCAATGAGTACGGCGGCTACTTCGTGGCTCGCCAATTGCACGCACATGTATGGGTCGAGGCTTTGGTACCAGCGGACTCGCTGCCCGAGGCCAGTGTGCCAGGCGAACTGAATACTGGTGGGCAACTTGCGGATGACCACTACTGGTTGCGGTTGGACCCAACGCCGACAGCCGGTCGTGAGAATTTGCGATCATCCGAACGTGTCGGCCAAGTCATGGATCTCGCGAAGAACATGTGGGACGAGTATGTCGTCGACATGGATGCGAATCGCCAAGACAAGGCATTACTGGGCGCGCGTGGGATGACACCAATGAGCGAATCGTACAGTTCGTTGATCAAATGGATGCAGTTACAGATTGATCGCATTCGTAACGGTGAACTTGGTGGTGGGTCGTTGGCCGACAATAAGTTCTTTTCACTCCCGGGAGTTCTGTTAGGAATTACATTGGTCATGTTCACAACCGTTGCGATACGGTATCGCTTTCCGACCTGGCTGCGTCGATCGGCTGTTAGTACTAGCTCCGCACACGTGGCGGAACCAAGTATTCCGTTCTTTGCCGAGGCACTGCAACAAGTCGGTCGCTTGGGACTGCATCGTCGCGCTGGCCAAACGCCACTGGAGTTTACTGCCCAAGCGACCGGAGCCGGAAAGCGAAATTTGACAATTGGCGATGCCGGGCAAATACTCGACGCTTCGCTCGCTCGACCTCTGGCATTGCTTACACAAGCTTTTTACCGTTATCGATTTGGCTTGTCAGAAGTTGAAAAGCTTGCGGCGATCGAAGACAACGAGCTGGTATTGGAACCAGAGATTCGACAAGCACTGACGGATATTCGTACCAGCGTCGACCGATTGACGGAAGGAAAACTATCATGATTGTAGCGATCGATGGTCCGGCGGGCGCGGGAAAAAGTAGCATCGCGAGACAGGTTGCCGAACGAATGGGATTTGAGTTCCTCGATACCGGGGCGCTCTATCGGGCTGTCACCTTGGCGGTGATACGCCAAGGACTTGCGATGGACGACACAGAAGCGATCGTCGAGGTAGCTCGCACATCGATGGTACGTTGGAACGACTACCGAGTGTTCCTTGACGGTGCTGACGTCACTGATGAGATTCGATCTCCGGACGTCACGGCAGCCATTCGCTACGTTGCTGATTCGCCGGCAATTCGGCGGCAGTTGTCTGCTTTGCAGCGATCGATTGCCGAAGGGCGAAACATCGTGACTGAGGGCCGCGATCAGGGCAGCGAAGTCTTTCCCGACGCGCAAGTCAAGATTTTTCTCACAGCGTCGAGCGAGGAGCGAGCTCGCCGTCGACACCAACAACTCGCTGAAATGGGCCGCGACGTTTCGCTGCAAGAAATTCTGCGGGCCCAGAATCAACGTGATGCGGAAGATGCATCTCGACCTGTGGGCGCCCTTCGCGCTGCCCCTGACGCTGAAATCATCTCGACCGACGGTATGTCGCCAGACGACGTGCTGCAAGAAATCCTGCGAATCGTCGACGAGGCCATGCAAGCGACCCACCCGAAGTAATGCGGCTTTACTTTTCCCACATGTCCATAGGTCCATGGCCATAAGTCAGTAATGGTTACGAGTTCTTGGTGGAAACAGGCGAATGAATCGGCGCAGCGATCGTGTTCGATGAGACGACAGTATCGCTGATTTCTTGTGTCAAACTTTGCGGATTCGATTAACCGTGTCGATTACTCTGCGGAAAACTTGCGTCTGTTGGATGGGATTTCCATTTTTAGCACTGCAAGAACTGGGGACGAATCGGGTATGTTGCCCCCTAGGTTGACTCGGTGTGCTTGCCGATTAGCTGATTGTGCACCGAGGAGTCGAGATGACGGCCGAAACCACTTCGCTGGCCCATTTACATTTGGAAACAGAGTCGCAGTCACTATCTGGGGTAGATAGACACGCGAGAAGTTCGTTTGCTGCAAATCTACCCGATGGCGAAATAACGCCTGAGGATGCGCGCAGCCCAGAGATTCGCGTCGATCCCGTGCATTCTCCCTTAAAAAGTCCGCATTTTCCCAAAGTGGTCAATACTCACTCAGTGAATGCGGAATTGGTGCAGATTGACGAAGTGGCGCAAGACCAAGATTCTGGTAATCAGCCTGTGCGGTCGCCGCTGTCGATTCGTTGGGACTATGCGATTTTTTTCGGCACGTTGCATTTGCTAGCACTTTTCGCCTTGCTTCCGTTTTTCTTTTCCTGGACCGGCATTGTAGCGTTCGTGCTGGGAACGATCGTTTTCGGCCAGATGGCGATCCCGATTGGTTATCACCGGTTGCTGTCTCATCGCAGTTTTCGCACGCCGAAATGGTTCGAACGAACGCTCGTCACGCTCGCCATGTGCAGTGCCCAGGAGACACCGGCGCACTGGGTTGCATGGCATCGCATGCACCACGCGAACTCTGACCATCGTGATGATCCGCATTCTCCACGATTGGGAGTTTTTTGGTCTCACGTGAATTGGTTACTGCACGAAAGCAGGACGCGATTGGCAACTTTTTCGATGTACGAGAAATATGCGAGAGACATTCTGTCGGATCCGTATTACCGCTGGATCGAACGACTGCCGATTGCGGCGGGGATTTTTTTCCTCGTTCACGCTGCCTTGTATGCGATCATTGCAACAGTTGTTTCGATGCTGATGTATGGAAACAATCCGGTCGCATACCAGTTCGCCGCAAGCATCGTGCTGTGGGGTGTTGTGGTGCGAACAGTCTGGGTGTGGCATATCACCTGGAGCGTGAATTCGCTGACACATCTTTTTGGATACCGAAGCTACGCAACCTCCGACGACAGCCGCAATAATTGGTTTGTCACCTTGTTGACGGCTGGCGAAGGCTGGCACAACAACCACCACGCGGACCCAGCGAGTGCATCGGTCCAGCATCGCTGGTGGGAGATCGACATCAACTACTACGTCATTCGATTGTTTGGTGCGTTGGGGTTAGCCACGAACATCATTCGCCCCCGCATTCATCGTCAAGCGAAAACTCGCTAGTAAGCAACGCTTGCCTAACGCGATGAATCGCGAACCGCATGTCGATAGTAAGACTCCAGACACAACGTTGCCATGGAAGTCGTATAAATCGCGCCGCCGTATCCGCCCCAAACGCTGTCCGTCGGCCAACTGCCATCGCTCCGCTGGGTCGCTAATAGTCGCTGCTTGAGCGCCTCGTTCCATGTCCGCCAAGCGTCGTCTTGCAATTGATGAAGAGCCAGCGTGGCGTAGTACCAATAGTAGTAGTTGTCTTGTCCAGTTCCCGGCAACTGTTGCAACAGTGAGCGCTCGGCCTCTGCGATTTGCCCGGTTGAAGTTGGCATCCCGATCAGTAACCGTGTCGCGAGTGCCTCGGCAGTCATCGTGCGACTGGGGGCTTCTCCGGCGCGATAGCACGCCAATCCGCCTTCTGTGCCGGCGCGAACCGAAGCCACGAACCGTTCAATTCCACTCACCGTCTTGGCCTCGATTGGTAATCCCGCGCGACGACCGCCATCGATGACCATCGCTTGCCAGCCAAGTTGGCTCAAATCCCCTGGGTCACCGGCTGTGTACCGCCAGCCTCCGGTCGACGGATGCTGCATTCTCGTCGTGTAAGCTACCGCCCGCGCCGCGGCCTCAAGTGCTGAGGAGTCCTTGGTTATTGCGGCGGCTTCACAAATCGCCAATGCCGCCATTCCGTGGCTGTACGTTGACTCGTATACCGATGCATTGCCCGCCAGCGATCCGTCCGGTTTCTGGTTGCGAATCAGATACGCCAGTCCACGGTAAACGTTTTCCGCGTATTCACCCTGTTGGTGAGTGTTCCCAGCGCCGACGAGTGACAAAATTGCCAGTCCCGTGATTGCTGTTTCTGCTCGACTGCCTGCGCCCCCGCGACTCATCCCCAGCGGTGCACGTTCCTGGCCAGCGCCACTTGCTTGTGGGTCCCAGGCTCCGTCGGCGCGTTGTCCCGAGGCAAGAAAGCGCAGCGCTAGCTCAACGGCTGCTTCGGTATCTGGACTGCCTCCAGTCATGAGCAATGCTTGCTGCTTTGCCGAACCTACACGGTTCGCAAAGTCGGCCTGCAAATCACCAACGACAGCCGCCGTTGGCGCTGTATTGTCATCGCTGACGTGATTAAAGACATCTTGTTGCACCGGAGCCAAGGCCGTCGGTTGTGCCGCCAACTTCACCGACGCGAGTGCATGGTCCGGTGGTACATCCGACGACGTCTCACTCAACCAATCGCTCAACTCTGATTCAAAGTTTGGTGTTTCAACAGGTCCAGGCTCAGTCACGATACTTGCGAGCGAATCCGGCGTCACCACCTCCACCGGCGGTAGCTCATCCAGAGACGCTTCGACGGGCTTTTCAGGCTCGACAAATGAATCCTCGACGAGTTCGTGCAACTCGGATACTGGAAGCGGTGACATCATCGCAGACGAGTTCTCGCCGGAAACGTTCTCGAACTGCATTTCTGGATCGAACGTTGAGAACGCGATTCGGTCCACGCCAACTGTCTCTGTCGCTTCGATCGCTGACGTGTCACCGCCACCAAAGCTTGGCAGCAAGGGAACCAACAACACGAGAGCAACATGCAGGGCGATTGATGCGATCAAGCAAACGATTGCGGCTTGTCGTCCCGAACGTTTGCGGCGACGAAACAACCAAATCGTAGCAAACAACAAAGCGATGGCCGTAACCGCAACGCCGTAAACGAGCCGCGGGTCAGCCCACAGCGGGCTCGATTCGATCAACGCAGATTCCTCCGGGCCGCGATGCCCATTTGCTCCACTCCACTACTGCGGACTGCCTGTAAAACTTCTGCGATCCGCTGGAACGGCACATCGCTGTCGCCACGAACTGCAACCTTCAGTGCCGGATACGAAGCATGTTGGTCTCTGAGCGTCATCGTCAACTGCGACGCCGTGACAGCCCCGCCATCAAGCGTCAACGATCCGTCGGCGGCGATGTCAACAATCCGTTCGTCGGGAATTCGTGCGATCGACCGCATCTCAGCAACACTGGGAACGTTGACCTGGATGCGACTTTCTGACTCGCTGAATTTGCTTCCCACCATGAAGAAAATCACCAGCAGAAACACAACGTCGATCATCGGCGTCAAGTTGATTGTGATTTCTTCGGAAGTTTGGCGGCGAATCGGCATCGTCTACGCAGCCTTTCGTTTACGGCTTGCTCGAGAGTTACCACTGTTCTCAAGCCCTTCGGCACTGATGCAATCGATGACCTTTTGGCAAAGTTTATCGATCTCGTTCAAGTACTTATCACTCTTGCTGCTGAAGTACATATAAGCCAAATACGCGGGAATCGCTACCGATAAACCACCGGCGGTCGTCAGCAGCGCGACACTGATGCCGGATGCCAACATCTCCGGTCGGCCCATCGATTCTTGGCTACTCATCGTATCGAACGCCTCGATCATCCCCAGGACCGTTCCCAGTAGCCCGAGCAACGGAGCCACATTACTGATTGCGTGAAACACCCTCAGAAATCGCTTCAATTTATCGGCCACTCGATCGCCAGCGTCGATCACCGCTTGCTCAATCTCCAACATCGGCCGTCCCCAGCGACGTACGGCAGCTTGAAAGACCTCAGCAACCGGACAGTCAAACTCTTCGCAAATCTCACTGGCCTCTTCAAAACTCAACTGACCGTCTTCAACACACTCGGTGAAGCGGCGAACGAACGGTCGTGGAATCACACGCCCTCGTCGAAGTGTCACCATTCGTTCGAGCGATAAAGCAATCACGATCAACGAGCATACGCCAAGCGGCACCATCAACCAGCCACCTTCGGCGATACGACGTACGAAGCCGGGTAGCTTCCAACCACCGATGGCCTCGGTCTCAGTTGTCGCCTCAGCCACAGGCGGCTCGGGGTCTTGCATCGCAGCAGCGGGTATCGACGGGATCGAACCGCCGGAAAAACTCGGAGCGTTGGAGTATTGGCCTGGTGCAAAGTTTTGCGCCGCTGCCGTGGTCATCATCCACCACAACGATACAACACAAAGCACGATCATGGGAACGATATGCGAAATCAGCCCAACCTTGAGCGATGCTTTCGGTAAACTACGTATGTCGCGTACATCGCAATCAGGACGAAGTCGATTGTTGGAGTTTATTCTTAGCATGTCGACTTTTATCTACGAATTGATGAATCGCCGCTGGCAGGTAGCGCGGCCAATCGTCGCCGAGCATCCTCCGCATGCGGGCTGTCCGCGTGTCGGCTCAGCAGCGTCGAATAGCATACGGCGGCATCGCGTGTCCGCCCCAATTGTTCAAAAGATTTCCCAGCTTGGACCAACGACGCCGCAATCCATTCGCCTGCCGGCTCAATGCTCTCCACAGTACGGTATGCATTTACAGCCTCAGCGAATCGATGTTGCATGTAGTACGTTTCACCGATCAACCATTGAGCTCGCGGGCGTAGCGATCCGATTTCGGTAAGCGAGCGAACGACGTTCTCCAGCGTTGCCCTGGCCTCGTCAAAGTTAAGTTGACGTATCGATAAGTCCGCCGACAGCATCATTAGCAGCGTTTCACGGTACGGGTCATCATCCGCGGCATCGGTCGCCGCCTCGATGCGCTGCTTCGCTTGTGCAACATCCGCAAAGGCCACCGATGTCTCCGCACAACGCATCAGCGTCGAGAAATCGTCTGCACCCCGCGAGTCAACAAGGTGCTCCCACCATGCCCGCGCGTCAGCGGGGCGGCCAACCTGCATCAAGCTTTCGGCAAACAGACGGGCAACACCCAAGGACAATTGCTGCTCGGTCGGCGCCGCATGTTCAGCGGCAAGTGCGATCAGCGACCAACGCTGTGTGCGACCGGCCCAGCGACAGGCGGCCTCCTGTGCTCGCTGTGAAACTTGCAACTCACTGGGCGGTGATAGAAGCAAGGCAACCAAGTGCTCAGCATCGCTTGCACGACCGCTATCGACCAGCGACTGCAATGCTGCACTTGTGACATGCCCACTGCTGTCTGTTTGCGCCAACCCTTGAACCAACGATCGCCACAAGGGTGCATCGGATGCCGTCGATGGCGACAAAATCGCTGTCGCAAACAGGTGATCCGTCAACGACTCGGTGTTTCCAGATTCCACACGATTCACGATCCACTGGCCCACGTACTCAGGCACCTGTCCATGTGCAGCGTAGTCCTTACTAACGTCCAGCGTCGGTTGACTATCTGGCCACGATGCGAACATCTCTGTTAGTAGTGCCTGAGATGCCGGCTCGTCCCCAGTTTGTTGCAGACACCGAGCCGCTGCATACATCGCACGCGGGGCATCAGCATGTTGAGGATACTGTTTTGCGAAATCGACCAGACGCTCAGCAGCGAACTGCGGTTTGTCACCGCTCATTGCCAGCGACCATGCATGCCCAAGCCGCGCGGAGACCAAATCAGCTTCGGTGAGTTTTGTCTCGGCTAACGCGTATGCTTGCTGTGCTGTCGAGTGGTCTGCAGTCGAAAGAGCCATGGAGCCAATCTGCAGCAGCATTCTCGCACCGGCTTGAACACGACTGGTCTCGGTATCTTGCTCGACGACATTGCGCACGGCCTGGAGCGCCGCATCTGCACGCCCAGCCTCAAGGATTACTTTTCCAGCAGCAAGCCGAAGCACATATTTTTTATCCGTCGGAATTGCACGAGCCGCAGGGTTCTCTGACGCGAGAACCGCACGTGCATAATTTTCCGCGGCTGCGGCGACGTTTTTCTGCTGATTGAAGCGAGCTGCAATCCCGGCGAAAGTGCGCGTCCAGTCTGTCGCACTTGATGACTCGTCCACGGACCGTAGTAATTCACTAGCCTCATTAAGACGATTCTCTGCAACCAGACCGTCGACAACCGCGAGCGTTACCGGCGAGGCTTGGTTATCGATCGACGGTGGCGGCGCAGCCGCGAGTTTCACAGCACAAGCGGCGCACAGTGCCAACGTCACAGGACGCAGAAGACCTCCGATTAGTCGCCACTTACAGATCAAAACGTTGTACCTGGAACAGCGGAGCACGTTCGGGCCAATGCCATGAATTCGACTTCAACGGCTTCACTACCCAAATACTCCAGAGTCGCTGCTCAGGGCAAGACCAGCAACGGAAGGTCCTCGACCGAATCGCTTGTAGGGTCCCGATTCCGCTACAATAAGCTCACCGACTTGAACGAACACGGTTTGCACTGGCAAGATAACCGTGCTCAGGCCGTGAATTTTCCATCAGCGAGGTTGCTCAAGGTTATGATCATACGCGTTGCTTTCTTTTTTTTTGTGCACCTGATGCTGACATCGACAATGGTCGTGGCACAGCAGGCCAAGGAGACCATTGTGGCTGAATCTCAGCGAGCCATGAACGTGGACGACTTGTTTGCCTTGCACAAGGTCGGTGCGCCCAGCGTCAGCCCCGATGGCAAATGGACCGTCTATGCGATCGCCGAGGTCACCGATTCTGCGAAAAATGAATCGGTTTCACGGTTGTGGATCGCTCCGACAGACCGATCCGCCCCGGCGCGAATGCTCACCAATCCGAAAGCCAAGGACAACCATCCAAAATGGTCGCCCGATGGCCAGTGGATCTTGTTTGAGTCGACTCGCTCGGGAAGCAGTCAATTGTGGGTGATCAATCCCCATGGAGGTGAAGCGAAACAACTCACGACGCTAAGCACCGATGCATCAACGGCGATATGGTCGCCGGATGGCAGGAAGATTGCATTTGTGTCCGCCGTCTATCCAGAGTTTTCTGAGCTGCCGCCGACGGAGAGCGATGCGGCGAATAAGAAAAGGAACGAAGAGATTGCGGAATCACCTGTCAAGGCTCGCGTGTTCAAGCGGCTGTTTTATCGGCACTGGGATAGCTATGTCGAGGATAAACGCCAGCATCTGTTCGTCGTCGATGTTGGCAAAGACCTGAACGGTGGCCTGACAGCGAGTGTTCCCCGCGACGTCACTCCGGGAGACCGAGATGCTTATCCCACCTCGATGACGTTCTCTGCTTCACAGGACTATTGCTTCACGCCCGATAGCAGTCACTTGGTGTTTACGGCTGTGCCGCAAGAGAATGAAGCCTGGAGTACCAACTTTGATCTGTGTCGCGTATCAGTCGCCGGCGGCAAATCGAAGTGGGAAACGCTCACCCTCGATAACGAGGCAGCGGATGGGCTGCCGATCTTTTCACCCGATGGAACCAAGCTTGCTTATCGAAGACAAACCGAAGCGGGCTACGAAGCAGATAAGTGGCAGATCATGGTTGTCAGCTGCAAGCGTGACGGAACTCTTGTGGATGAGCCCAGGTCATTGACGGCGGATATCGATATGTCGTTCGATGAATTCGTCTGGCGAAATAATGATCAGCTATTGGCAACCGCAGAACTTGGTGGCTCCAAGCCCCTGTTTCTGTTGTCCATCAGCAAACCGAACGAAATCCAGCAGGCCGAGTCTGTCGGCACGATGGCAAACCTGAGTATTTCAGCCGACGGCGGAACTTTGGTTTGCAACAACAGTCGGCTGACGTATCCGGCTGAGGTGTTCAATGTTTTGTTGCATGAGACCTTCGCAAAGACGAAAGCACCGGGCGCCAATCTGTCGCGAGCCAACGAGGAGAAACTAGCCGAAATCAACATGATTGCTCCAAGCAGCGTATCGGTTTCGGGCGCGGATGGCGACGCAATGCAAATGTGGATCTTGCCACCTCCTGGATTCGACGAGTCAAAAAAATGGCCGTTGGGGTATCTGGTTCACGGCGGCCCACAAGGTGCTTGGTCGGATAGTTGGAGTTTTCGTTGGAATCCACAGGTCTGGGCAGCTCAAGGTTACGTGATCGCGTTACCGAATCCGCGAGGCAGCACGGGTTTTGGGCAGGAGTACACGAGACAGATCAGCGGCGATTGGGGTGGTCGCGTCTATGTTGACCTGATGGCCGGGGTCGACCACCTGAAACAGCAGCCATACATCGACAGGGATCGCATGTTTGCCGCGGGTGCTTCGTATGGCGGTTACATGATGAATTGGTTTCAAGGAAACACGACCAAGTTTCGAACGTTGGTCACTCACTGTGGCGTTTACAACTTTGACAGCATGTATGCGACGACCGAGGAGTTGTGGTTTGACGAATACGAGCACGGTGGCCCGCCATGGGGCAAGAACCGGCATTCCTATGAACAGCATTCGCCTCATCGATTGGCAGCAAATTTCAAAACGCCAATGTTGATCATTCACAACGACCTCGATTTCCGCGTGCCGGTCAGCGAGGGTCAGCAGCTTTTCACCGCACTGCAGCGTCAGGGAATTCCCAGCAAATTCATCAACTTTCCCGATGAAGGACACTGGATCCAAAAGCCCGCCAACAGCCGATTTTGGCACGAACAGATTTTCGCCTGGATCAAAGAGTATTGCCCCTCTGGTGCTGAATAGGGCCGCAGATCAGTGACTGTTTCGCCAGCTAGGTAAATCGCTTCGTTTCGCCGATTGATGTACGTTTCGACGGTTAAATGTACGCAACTCGACTTGTGGATCGTCGCCGATTGCGGTAGCCTACTTCGCTCAATATCCCGCCTTTGCAACTGTTGCCGAGGCGAGTTCGTTTTCAACATTTGCCACGGCATTTGGGGGCGAAGGGCGAAGCGGCTGTTTTTGTGGCGACTTGATCGCGGCGAAACGGCCCAATGCTCTGGAAATACACGGTTCGCATGTCGCGAACCGGAGCTGTTTCTCGGAACCCGCTATAGTGGCTAGAAAGGACATGTTCAGTTAATTTTATGGCAGCACAAGCCAATCCGATCGTCCAAGAAATGATCGAAGCCGGTGTTCACTTTGGGCACCGTACCAGTTTGTGGAATCCGAAGATGGCTCCGTACATCTTCGGTCGCAAGAACCAAATTCACATTCTCGATATCCGTGAAACGCTTCGCGGGATGTTGCGTGCGAAAAAGTACCTCAGTCAAGTGGCTGCGGGCGGCAGTTTGATCCTGTTCGTGGGCACCAAACGTCAAGCCGGTGAAGCTGTCGAAGAGCAGTCGCTACGATGCGGTATGCCGTTTGTCAGCGAGCGTTGGCTCGGCGGCACGTTGACGAACTTCCGCACCATTCGCAATCGATTGGGCCGCTTGGAAGAACTCGAAGCACTTCGAGCCAGCGATAAGATCGAGAACTACAGCAAGAAAATGCAGTCCTCGCTGACCCGCGAATATCGCAAGATGTACCGTAACTTGAACGGCTTGCGGACGATGAACCGCCTGCCGGAGTGTATGTTCGTGGTTGATCCTGGCAAGGAACGCAATGCGATTCGTGAAGCCAAGCGGTTGGGCATCACGACGTTGGCGCTGATCGATACCGACAGCGATCCATCGCAAGTCGACTTGCCGATCCCCGGTAACGACGATGGCATCCGCAGCATCGAGCTGATTTTGAAGCAACTCGCTGACTCGATTATTGCTGGCAAAGGTCATATCGCCGCAGCCAAGGATCAAACCGCTGACGCACCACCGACATCGTCCAGTGGACCGGACGTCGAAGCCGAGATGGCCGCGCAAGCAAGTGAAGTATCCGCTGCTTCCGAAGGCTAAACTTTCGCAGGTTGAACTTCCAAAGGTTGATTCACTTACTGAGTCAAGCATTGTTGCGGATTCTCGAGCTGGTGTTCGCACCGGCTCGTTCCGTTTCCGGCTCGTTTCATTTCTGACGCCGTAGGGTGATGATCGTGGAGTCCTGTTATTGGCTTCGCCCACCTGCGAGTGAACCCACGGTCACAACGCGGCGTCCGTACCCTAATAAACACTGTTTCTGTAATTAACGAAGGATAGAGAATGTCTGTAACTGCAAAAGACATAAGCGATCTGCGAAAAGCTTCCGGCGCTGGGATGATGGATTGCAAGGCCGCGTTACAGGAGTCTGGCGGCGACTTTGAAGGCGCGATGGACTACTTGCGTAAAAAGGGCCAAAAGGTCGCTGCGAAGCGTGCCGATCGTGATGCCAACGAAGGAATCGTGGTCGCCTTGTTGGATGATTCCGGCAAGAAAGGTTTGCTGTTGGCGATTGCTTGTGAGACAGATTTTGTCGCCAAGAACGATGACTATATTAGCATGGCCAACCGGATGGCCAAGCTTGCCGCTGAGAATGATGCTAAGACGAAAGAAGATGTTCTAGCACTGCCGTACGACGGAGCAACCGTTGCTGATAAGTTGGTAGGTCAATCGGGCATCATTGGCGAGAAGATCGAGATCTCTGACTATGAAGTCGTCGAGGGCGAGAACCTTGCCTCGTACATTCATGCTGGCAGCAAAATCGGCGTGTTGGTGTCCTACAAGGATGGTGGCAAGGCCGATGCGCCCCAGTTTTTCCGTAGCGTAGCGATGCACATCGCCGCGATGAGCCCATCGATCCTTCGTCCAGAGGAATTTGACGAAGCCTTCGTGGCCAAGGAGACCGAGGCATTGCAAGCGCAAATCAAAGCCGAGAATGAACTGAACGAACGTGAAAATCTGGGCAAGCCGCAAAAGAACGTTCCCCAGTATGCCAGCAAGCGGCAGTTGACGCCTGCGGTGATGAAGCAGGCTGAGGAAGCGATCAAGGCAGAATTGAAAGCAGAAGGCAAACCCGAAAAAATTTGGGACAAGATTCTTCCCGGCAAGCTTGAGCGGTTCATCGCGGACAACACGTTGCTGGACCAAGAGCGTTGTTTGCTGAGCCAGTTCTACGCGTTGGACGATACCAAGACGGTCGAAGCCGCGATCAAGGAATTTAGTCCTGAAGCGGAAATCGTCAAATTCCGCCGTGTAGCGGTCGGTTGATAACGCCCGGTGCTAACTTAAACAAAGTAAACCTCGTCTTCCCCCATCGGGATTGACGAGGTTTTTGTTTAAGATAGGCCCCCAGTCACCTCTCGTTCAACTCTCGTTCACTTCCGTATCACCGAATCGACGTTAAACGCCATGCCCGACGATCCAAGTTCCGCCAAACCTTCGCTTCGTTACCGCCGTGTGATCCTCAAACTCAGCGGCGAGAGTTTATGTCGCTCGGGGGAGCGAGGAATCAATGGGGATGAGGCGGGAGCCATTGCTGCTCAAATCAAAGACGCCAGTGACTCCGGATGTCAAGTCGCCGTCGTGATCGGTGGCGGCAACATTTTGCGTGGAGCCCAATTCAGCGGCGCCAATGCGTTGGTCCAAGACGCGACAGCGCACTACATGGGAATGTTGGCGACCGTCATCAATTCGCTGGCGATGCAAGATGCACTCGAAGCGGCTGGTTGCCAAACGCGAGTCATGTCGGCGATCCGAGTCGACACGGTGGCTGAAGCGTTCATTCGCCGACGAGCGGTAAGGCACCTGGAAAAAGGTCGCGTGATTGTTTTGGCTGGCGGAATCGGCAGCCCCTTTGTGACCACGGATACTGCTGCTGCGCAACGTGCACTCGAACTCGATGCCGACGTTGTGCTTAAGGCAACGCGGGTCGATGGGGTGTACAGTGACGATCCGGAAAAAAACCCTCACGCAGTATTGTACGAATCATTAACGTATGATGACGTGATGGAAAAGAAGCTGAAGGTGATGGACGCCACCGCGATTGCGCTGTGTCGCGAACACAACAAGCCGATTCTCGTGTTCAACTTCAAACAGAAAGGCAACATCGTTCGCGCCGTCACCGGCGAAAGAATTGGTACGCGTATCGCGTCAAAAGCCTAACGAAGAAACGGTTACCGTTTGTAAGGAACTGAAATGCCAGGAATTGGCCAGCGGCAACATCGCTCAAGCGATACCGATGCTTGCTCCCTTATCTTCCCGAATTATAAATTTCGATCTAAATTTCTTGCTCACGATCTTCGCCCCCTACCCACGAAGGAAAACGATATGGCCACTGAAGAAGTAATGATGGATGCCGAAGAACGCATGGATAAAGCGATTGCGGTCTTGGGTAACGCCCTTGCGGGGATTCGTACCGGACGGGCGAACCCTGGACTCGTCGATTCGTTGAAAGTTGAAGTTTACGGATCGCTGACGCCGCTGAAGCAATTGGCTTCGATTGGTACTCCCGAGCCCCAGCAGATCGTGATTCGACCATACGACGCGAGCACGATTAAGGACATTGAAAAGGCGATTGTCGCTGGCGCCTTGGGACTGAATCCACAAAACGACGGACGCATCATTCGATTGAACGTACCGCCACTGTCGACGGACGTGCGAAAAAAGATGGTCAACCGAATCAAGGAGTTGACCGAGGAAGCCAAAATCTCCATCCGCAACATTCGCCGAGACGCCAACAAGGCGCTTGATCAAGCCGAGAAAGACAAGTCGATCACCGAAGACGATCGGGATAAGATGAAGGAAGAAGTCCAAGAGTTGACGAAGAAGTATGAGGCTGAGGCGTCCGAGTTAGCCAAGAATCGTGAAGTCGAAGTGATGGAGTAATCCGTCGATCATGCCACACTCCCTGCAATGTCCGCGATGCAAAGGTACCGTCTCCGTCGCGGATAACGCTGGGGGCCAGCGCGTCCAGTGCCCTCACTGTGACGCACCGTTCCTAGTTCCCGGTGCCGTCGCCGCTCGCAATGACGATGATGATTGGTTGAAGCTCGACGATGAAGTCCCGACATTGAAGTCGCGAGCTTCATCAATCGGCGAAAAGGGGTTTGGCGACGCTAAAGATTTGCTGTCGGCGTTCACAGCAGAGATCGACGACACGAAACCGTCACCACTGGATGACTTGGGGCTACCTCCAATCACTCCGCTGCCGCCGGTGAAGTCGCCAGGAGCTGCATCACCTAAAACTGCATCGATTGCTTTCCCAGTTGCTGCTGCGGTTACGCCGCAGTTATCGAAACCCACTGCAACGCCACCACCGTCGGCTCCTGTGAAAGCGAAAACGCCGACGCCGGATACACCGCAATTCGCCACCGAATTCCGGCTGTCGTGTCCTATTTGTGGCAGCATGACCTATGCGAAAGCCGCGCAAGCGGGACGACAAATCAAGTGCCACGATTGTCACTCTTCGATCACTGTTCCCCAGCCGCCTAGAGTTCGCACAAAGCCGGTCATCGACCTGGAGAATGCTGAAACGTTTCAATTTGAAACGAGCCAATTATCGAGCGAGCGCCCTCCTGATCCATTTCTCAAGAGCGCCGAAGAATTGCTGCGTAACGCGGAGAAAGACGACACGTTTCAAGCCAAGCCGGATTTGGATACGCCAGATATCGCCGAGTGGGCGAAAAACGTCTTTGGTATCTTCCTTGACATAGGTGTCATCGCACACTGGTTGATTCTTTCAGCGTTCGGTGCGATACCGGCTGCGGTGGCACTGTCCTTGGAGTCAGGGATTCTAGTGATGGGTTTGTTCCCCGCAGGCATTGTTTTCGGAGTCCTCGTGCTCGGTTGTGCGTTCGCGATTTTACAGTCAGTTGCCAACGAGGAAGAACAAGTTAGCGAATGGCCAGTGTTCGATCCCGCAGAATGGTTTGGCCAAATGATTACGGCGGCGGCCGCAGTGGTCTATGTTGCGGCACCGGCCTATGGAATCGCTTTCATGGCATTCGGGCACACTTTGCCGTCGGTAGCGATCGCCATGTTCGGCATCTTTGCCCTGTTTCCCTTCTTGCTGTTGTCGATTCTTGACATGCAATCCATTTTCACTCCGTTTTCGCCGGAGGTCGCCCGTAGTGTGACAAAGTGCGAAGAGGCGTGGGGCGGATTCTATTTCTCCTCGGCGATATTGTTCGGCGCTTTGTTCCTATTTTTCCTTGGTGCCTCGTCGCTCTCGCCGCCCGTACAGGCTGCGGTGGGAATCGTTGCCACGATCGCCGTAACGTTCATCTACTTTGCCATGATAGGTCGGTTGGCGTTCGCGATCGGTCAAGTTGTTGATGATCGCAAAAGTGAACCAGAGGCCAAATGAGCATTGGCCTCAATCGATTTTGATTCAACTTCGCGCACGATTGTGCCGATAGTGACGATTGAAGCGGTTGTTCATGCGGCAGACCCGCGCCACTTCGACATTACTCCCAGTGGACATGTGCGACGATGCAGCCTTCCCAATCAATGTTCCGTGTGCCTCCGTTTCCCGCGTTTCCCGCAGTCGGACGGTACGTTAATCTCGGCTCGATGGCCGACGCATTACAACGAGTTGTGCGAAGCGTTGACGCTCGCGAAGCACTCTCGCTCGTTGTCGGTCCTCCTGGAATCGGCAAGTCGCTGTTGTGCAATATCCTCGCGGAGCACTTCCGCAAGAGTCACGAAGTGATTCAACTCGGTGAGACACCGATCGAGAACCGACCGGCACTGCTGCGTCGAGTGTTGCACGCTCTTGGCGTGAAACTGTCGAGCGTTCCCGATGGTGACTTGCAGCTAGCCCTCATTGATCGTGTGTGTGACAAGAGTTCGCCGGAAGGCGGATTGTTGATCATCGTCGACGAAGCACAATCGCTGCCCGCGGAAGTGCTTGAAGCTATCCGCATGACGACCAACATCATGCGCCGTGGCGAGCCTCGCGTGTCCGCAGTCGTTTGCGGTGGTCCGCACCTGGACGAAACGCTTGCCTCACCGGCGATGCAATCATTTGCCCAGCGAATTGCCACGCGTTGCTATCTGCACCCGTTGAGCAACGTCGAGACTCGCCAGTACATTCGCGAAGCAATCGAGCGATGCGGTGCCGATCCACGGGATACGATTACTGACGAAGCAATTTCGGCGGTGCATCACGCTTGCTGTGGCGTACCTCGATTGATCAACCAGTTGATGACCCAGGCTGTTGATTGTGCTGAAGAGCACGGCAAGTCGTTGATCGGTATTCAGGAGATCAACAACGCATGGAGTCAGCTACAGCAGTTGCCCAGTCCAATGCTGGAGGAACCAACGTTCTCTCGGGAATCGGTGGAATTCGGCGAACTGGAAGACATGCCACGATCGACCCGTCGTAGCGAGAATGGTGAGCAGTCGGGGTGTGATCAGCAAAACTGCGAACAGTCTTGTGATGCAGAGATGCGACCGAACGAGAATCTGCCGTTCGAGGACGACATGCACTCCGAACAGGTGATCGAATTCCCGGGACGCAACAGATCGTCCGAGGATTATGCTACCGACGACGACTACGAGATGCCTGAGACGGATGTTTGCATCACCGATTGCGAGATGTCTGATTTCGGAATGTCTGACTGCGAGCGTGAGCAAGTCGCCTGTGATCGAGTCAATGAAATGGCAGCGTCGATCGAATCCATCGAGGCAACCGACGAGTGGATTTGTGAAGCGGGCGGAACGTCCAACGACCGCTATCTGCCGCCGCCCAACGTATCGCACATCGCATCGTCGACACCGTTGCCCTCGGCACTATTTGGTGATTTCGACGACGAAGAACAAGTGCCCGTCGGCTTAGGAATTCGTGCCAACGAGAGCACTGACGCAATGATGGTTTCCGATCTGGAGACGATGCTTCACGAGGAAATTGTTGGACTGTCAAGCGACATGCAGTTGTTTCAGTTCCCCGATACTGACTGCGACCAAAACGGAATGTCGGCTGACGAAGGACGCTACGGCGAACCGATTACGGACGACTTATTAATTTCTGAGGACGACAGTGATATTCTGATCATCGAAGATGACATGGACGTGCAAAGTCGTGTCGAACCACCTTCAATGCGTCGCGAAGAATCAACAATTAGCCTCGACTTTCAAGCGATGTTAACACGGATGCGGTCCAATGGCTGAGACAATGACTGTGCGGTGCGAGTCGGTTGACAGTCCGCTGCGTGAGCTGGCCGACCGAATCGTAAGACTGAGTGACGAACAGGCTTCGACACCCGTTCTAGTGTTACCAACATACTTGTCACTGCGTGAACCATTCTTTGTCGAACTGGCTGGCCAGTTAAAAATGATTACTGGTCGACCGATCCGCTTCGATTGTTGTCGTCCACGAACGGGAGTCCTATCGGCGCTGACGAGCCGTGTTTCACGATTGCGTTTCGCGCGAATGTCGCGTCGGTTGAGTCAGTTCGCTGATGCGGCAATCGTGCTGACAGCCTCGATTGCCCGTCCCGGTGGATCAAGACGCGATTTGGTCGTGGGGCTGTGCGACGAGACCTTACATCTTCCGAGTTGGACGACCGCAATTCGCATCGGTTAGGCAACAAAACTGTCTCACAAAAGGGCCGACCCTCAGTGAAATGGTCAGATCTCCGCTTCGGATACTCTGCACTTTGATCTCTCTTCCAACTTGCTTTCAATTTATGGTACACGCCAGCAACTGCGGACCTTAGTTGACTACTGACCCAATGGGATTCCCGATGCCGAGCCGACGAAACCAGTGGATCCGTTTTGTCTTTCGCCAAACGATCCTGCTGCTACTTCTCGTGACGACACTGTCGACGGTCGGTTGCCAGGACGGGCCCCTATACGCACTGAAGGTGGCTAATCCGTACTTTTCCATGAAAGAATGGAAGGCTGACGAGGCGATCGGTGTGACGGATCACAAACGTCGCCTTGAACTGCAAGGCCTTGCCGACTCAATCGCTTCTTTATCACCCGAACGACAGGCTTTCTGGATAGATCATCTCGAGCAAGTGATGAAAAACGACCAGAGTGCAGAGATGCGACGCTTAGCTGTCAGCGCCGCAGGAGCTACGAAGATTCCCAAGGCGAGTGAAATCATCGAACAAGGGTTGAAGGACGACAGCGTCAAGGTGCGAATGGAAGCATGTCGATCGCTGGGCCGCCGCGGTGACGAGAGCTCCGCACTCCTGCTGGCCCAATCTGTCGGCAGTGAGACGGAGATGGACGTGCGTCATGCAGCGATGACGGCGTTGGCTTCCTACAACACACCCATAGCAATCGACTCACTTCGCTCCGCATTATCCGATCGCAATCCGGCAACACGTCAATTGGCTGTCACGTCGTTGAAAAAGAGCACGGGAGCCAACTACGGCAACGACCCGCAAGTATGGCTGGCAAAACTCGAAGGAAAACCGACACTCGATGCGACAAAACCCGAAACATCGACAGCGAGAATCGCCGAGCGAGTTCGCAACTTGTTTTAGACGAGCGGTAGGTTGAAGCGTCGTTTAGCCTGGAGGGTACAAAAAAGGTACGTCCACTGCAGGCAATCATCAGGATATGTCTTGCCAAACCGCTTACAATGACTCGGTATGTCCTTCACGGTTTCTTGCCGAATGAAGTTTTTTCCTCGAGTCCCCAGCGAACCCAACCGCCGTTAAAGTTGATCGATTATGTCGTCTCGTTTCAAGAAACTCGCTGGTCTCACCGCTTTGCTCGCGTTGACTTCCGCGAACGCTCAGGAGCCGATCAACTTTCGTGTTTGGAGCGACAGTTCGGGAAGTTTCTCAGCCGAGGCCGCGCTGCTGGATTACAGCAGTGACACCATTCGCTTACAGCGTCCTAGTGGGCTAAAAGTGTCCGTCGAATACCGACGGCTGAGCGATGCCGATCGCGCGTTCATCGATTCGCTTCGTGGAACAGCTACTGGTAACTCAAACTCGCTTCGTGATTCACCGACGACCGGATTCGCAGGCGTGTCACCGTCCACACCGCAATTGCCCGCGGCCGCGTCACCATCGTTGTCTACGCCGTCAGCGACGCACACAGCGGCAATGACCGAGCATACTGTCTTGGATCTACCTGCGGCAACGTTTGCTGCAAGTGACGACGTGCCACTGGGTACGACAGCGGCGATGCGATCCGATATCCGCTGGCCTGTTCTGCGACGGATCGCTGAGGACCCCATGCCGACGGTGGTGAGCTTGGCACCCTGCGTCGTTTCGCTGGGCAGTCTCGACGGATGGACGGAGTGCTCTCGTCCGGTGGTCGTCAAGGACGGTGAGAAGCCGACCCTCATCGTTTCGATCACGCGCGGTCTGGCGTTGCCGGGTCTGAAGAGCCAGAATCAAATTCTGTCAGTTGATCCAGCGTCTTCGCAGTCAACAATGATTTGGGAAGGCGATCGACGGATCACGTTGTTTGACCACCACTTGCCCACCAGCCAAACTCTTGTGCTTGACGGTCACACCAGTATTGGTGAGGGAGGTGGATTAGCGTTCGTGAAGCTATCCAAGACTGCTCCGATGCAAACGCTAGTTCGCCATTCCATCCCCAGCGAAGCAGAGGCCCGGAACGCCCCGAAGCTGCGTTGGGCTCGATTTGTCGACGACGAACATGTCATTGCCATCGTCGATCAATCGTTGTATTGCTGGAATCTCGTTTCCGCACAGTGCTTGTACCGCATCGACAAAATCGACCCACGAGTCACCCCCGTTCAATCGTCTGGAAGACGCTATTTCGCACTTCCCCAGCCTGGCTCGTTGCTACTGTACAACGCCGAGAACGGATACCCGTTGGGAGGCATTCAGCTCGACAAGGGCGTCACTCCTACAGTTTCATTTTCTCGCGATGGCCAACACATTGCGATCGTGTCGGGGAAGCGGCTTCGTATTTGGAATTTAGCCAGTGGCTCGGTCGCCAATGACACAGAACACCGATTGGGACTGGGAGGAAGCGACCCGGTCTGGGTCAACGAAGATCTGGTGATGACAGGCAACGGAACTTTGTTTAGTCGCAGCCGCAATCGGGTTGTCTGGCGCTATGAAGTCATCGGCGACGACGTCAGCATGATCGGCAATCGCATCGCACTGCTTCGTAAGTATACAGCAGCAGAACTGGTAATCGTTGACCTTCCGCATCCAGCCGCAGCAAGCCAATTTGACCGAAGTTCCAAAGATGACGGCCGAATCGCCAAGAGCAAATGGAAAGACGGTAGTTGGGTCGAATGATTAACTTGTGGTGAATCTTGTCAGCATCCCACGTCTTACGCATGTCGTGCAGTTCGCTCACGCCAAGCCCAATCGATTCAGCGATCGGGTACCAATCTCCAAGCGCGCGGTGGATGCGATGCATGATTTGGAATGAGAGCAATCATCAACAGGAACAGGCCTACCACAATATGATTTTCGTGTGGTGGCGACGGTGGAATCACTGCGAAGCGGCCCCACACGATCAAGCCAACGGACACAACAAGGATGAGCACGTGGGCATGTCTTGTTGGTTTCCAAAACGATAAGCCTGACAGACAACAGATCAAGAATGCGATGCCAAGATCGCTCCACAGCAGAACGGTATCCGTCTGTACGCCGAAGATGAACGGGCTGGCGGCTAACCAAACCGCCGTCATGATTTCCACAACGCGTCCCCACATCATTTCACCTCGCGCGCTAACAACAGCGTGGCCGCTTGATCGAGTCGCTCACTACGGTTACCCCAAACTGCATCCCATAGCAGTCTCTTGTCGTGGTGTTCCTTCCACACGATCGACAAGTAAGTGAGCGAAACGCGAACCTCGTCCCACGCCCAGTACACCAAGATCAGTGAGATCGCGGCGGTCACTAAGCACAAAAAGCACCAATCGCCGACAACGAACGCTTGCAAGATCACCAACACAACACTGACAATCCCCAACGGAATCACGTCGATGCCGAATAAGATGACCAACCATGGTCGATATTGCCAACGACGCGTCGATCCGGCGAACCCCAGTATCGCGTCACCGAGATAAGCCAGTACACCAAGAGCGGCGTCGTGAATTCCGAGTATGCTGTACATCCTCTTCGCCGTGTCGGACTTTAACACCCGATTGCTGCCATCGCCGAAGATGGGGTCATAGGAGCTTTCGATGAAGCCCCATTGGTACAGAGAAAGGTGCGCTGAAATAGCCGCTGCTACGAATGCCAGTAAACAGATAGGAATTCGTTGACTCCAGGCCGACGGATTGTGTTGATAAGGCGGGACATGAGCATTCAAGTCGTCGGTAGGCACCGTTGAAATAGTCATTGAATCAATTTAGCCCGTTGCGTTGATACCACTGCTGCGGGTTTTCCTTCAACGCGTCTATGATTTTAGGAAGAGTGGCATCGAGTGAGTGTTTCGGCGTCCAATCGAGTAGCTCTTTCGCTCGCGAGATATCCAGGGCGTAGTGGTCGTCAGCCATGTTGACCATATACGGCTTAATGAATGCATCACCACCTTGAATCACATCCGACACTGCAGCGCCCACTTTCGCGATGGGTTTAGGAATGTAACACGTGGTCCACTGCTCGCCTTGCACGAGCTCTCCGATCCTATTTTGTAAAGCTTCGTACGACATTGGGTCCGCTTCGCCGATCAGGATCGCTGTTTTAGCCGCGATCTTCTCACGACATTCGACTGTTCGCACCACGGCATCAACCGCGTCTTCCAAGTGCACCGCCGATTGGCCTGCTGAAGTGTCACCGGGAAAGAAGTAGCCCTGGAAATCTTTCTCATAGATTCGTTTAATTTGTTGCACGATCGTTGGTTGCTGGCCATAGTCGGTGTAAACTCCAGCGATGCGCAAAAACACCGACCGCACCTTGGGATGTCCCTCACGTACAAGTCGCTCTGTTTCAATTTTGCTTGCTGGATACGGCCACTTTGCATCCAGTGGATCGTCTTCGCGAATATGCTCGCTGACTTCACAGGGCGCATGAACCAACATCGTGCTGGTGAAGACAAACTGTTCGCAGTCAAAGTCCTCCAGTTCATTCAGTAGCCGATCGGTGCCGTTGATGGTTACCTTTTCATACAGTTCGCTATCTTCGCCTGAGAAATCGTAGTACGCCGCCATATGCACAACACTGGCGAGTCTACCTTCGGTCAACCGATGTACCTTTCCCATCGCCGCGCGAACAGATACGGAATTCGTCACATCGCATTCAATGTCACGAACATAATCGTTGCCCTTAGGCGGTTCCGGCCAACCGACACGATCAAACCCATAGACTTGATATCCAGCATCGGCTAAACGCCCGCACACCGCGAACCCCAGCAAACCGGAACTGCCTGTGACAATGACGGCGGGACGTGGTGTAGGCATGACGTTCCTTGGAATCGAGTAAGTAGCGGGCACATGACACAACTGCGATCAACCGATGCAACTGCGATGCCAATGAACCGCAACCGACGCACAGCAGCCTATCGCGGTACGGCGAACGCGAACTCATAGCATCCAGCAAAACTCACAACGTCCAATAGATTGCTAGTCCACCAAAATAGACGAACAGTACAGCAAACGAATCGATTCCCTTCCCAACACCATTCGGTCGCGACGTTCGAGGATTCCTTACAAATACAAACACGTCACAACGATCTCCAGGGACCCCAGGAAAACCGCCGACGGTTGCATCACATCGAAAATCGGACCCTCTCGATAGGCGAGTTCTGCGGGTAAGAACAACGCGATCTCCAACCTATTCGTCCCCAGAATATTCGCCGCCGCCATGCTGTACGCGCCGAATCTAACCGCGGAATATGTCGTGCTGAGTTCCGGCAGACTGGTTGCGAATGCTACCAATGTCGCACCGACGATCCCCTGACCAACGCCTGATTGACCAGCGACCACTGCGCCTGTTTTTGCGACAAGGAACCCGCCCACCAGGACCACCGACCTCTCAGTTTCGCCGCCGGGGCAATGGTCTACGTTGTCGTCGAAGAATTGATCCCCGAAACACAGCAACAAGGAAACGAAGACTTAGCCACACTACTACTGATGATGGGCTTAACGTTGATGATGATCTTGGTCGTTTCGCTTGGCTAAGTAGTGTGCATTGGAACGTTGATTGCACCTCGATTCGTCATGGACCAAACAATCCAGCATTTTCTGGAGCAGTTCGGTGCATTGGGTGGTGGTTGGTTGATGTTCATCGAGAACGCCTTTTCACCCATTCCTTCCGAAATCGTCATGCCCTGGGCCGGGTATGCGGTAAGTCAGGGGGGGTACCGTTCGCGGCAGTCGTCCACTCACCAAAGTTTCCGTAGCTAACGTATGAGTGACTTGCCATCGCAATCGGCCCTTGATCCAGCCGGAGTGGGCGCCGAGAACATCGCAAACTTGTTTTATGCGATGGCGGTAGGCGCGGCGCTGATCTGGATCATTGTCGTTGGCGTATCGATCTATGCAATTCGATTCCCCGGCGAGCACGATGCAAGAAAGACCCGCGTCTTTGTAATCGGTGGCGGCGCCCTATTTCCTACCGTCGTTCTGACCGCGCTACTGTCCTATGGCTTGTCAATGCTGCCAGACCTGCAGCGCCCCGCACCTCAGGGAAACCAGGTGATCGACGTTGCTGGCGTTCGCTGGTGGTGGCGAGTTGCATACCACTTGCCCGACGGTGAGATCGTCGAGACGGCTAACGAGATTCTTTTGCCAGTCGACGAAGCGGTCGAATTTAAACTAACTAGTGAAGACGTGATCCATTCCTTCTGGATTCCGTCGCTCGGCGGAAAGATGGACATGATCCCAGGCCGCGAAACGCGACTCAAATTATTTCCAACACGAATCGGAGTTTATCGCGGAGTCTGTGCGGAGTTCTGCGGTACGGCACACGCGCAGATGTCGTTTGATGTGATTGTCGAGTCACGAGCAAACTTTGAGCGTTGGCTCGACAATCTACGTTCGCCCACGAATGACGTCTCCCTGCCTGGACTCAATGTGTTTCACAAACATGGTTGCGGTGCCTGTCATGCAATTCGCGGGACTGGTGTTGATGGAGTTGTGGGACCGGACCTGACGCACTTCGGTAATCGGCACAGCATCGGTGCCGCAGTGCTACCCAATACACCTGAGAACCTGAGCCGCTGGATTACCCAGACGCACATCGTAAAGCCAGGTGTTGAAATGCCACCGTTCGATAGGCTTGCACCCGAAGAATTGGACGAGTTAATTGTCGCGCTGGAGCAACTGCGATGATCGCAATCAATTCACTCCAGGAAAGCTGTCAAGTGGAGACCTGTCATGGATGATCGCGCCGAGCGGCTACTTCAAGCCTGGCAGACTCCCAAGGGTTGGCGATACTGGTCCGCCGTGAACAACAGCGAAGTCGGGTTGTGGTACACACTGACTGCGTTCGCCTTTTTCTTGTTCGGTGGTGTTTTGGCTCTGATCATGCGGGTCCAGCTAGCCATCCCCAACAATGATTGGCTGACGCCCGAACAATACAACCAGGTCTTCACCATGCACGGCAGCGTGATGATGTTTCTGTTCGCCGTTCCCATTCTTGAAGCCATCTCAATCTTGCTGTTGCCCCAGATGATGGGCGCTCGCGATCTTCCGTGTCCACGATTATCCGCCTATGGGTTCTGGTGTTTCCTGATCGGTGGCGTCTTCGTTTGCGGCTCGTTGTTTTTTGGTGTCGGTCCGCGGGGCGGTTGGTTCATGTATCCACCGATGACGACGGAATACCAGACCGACATCGGTCCTGATATCTGGTTGTTGGGATTGTCGTTTATTGAAATCGCATCGATCGCAGCCGCGGTGGAATTGATCGTTGGCGCCCTAAAATGTCGTCCTCCTGGAATGCGGCTAAATCTTATTCCACTTTATGCGTGGTACATTCTCGTCGTTGCCGCGATGATTTTGTTCGCGTTCCCTCCCCTAATCGCCGGCGATTTGCTGATGGAGCTGGAGCGAGCATTTGATTGGCCGTTCTTTGATGCTGAACGCGGTGGCGACCCGCTGTTATGGCAGCATTTATTTTGGATCTTTGGTCATCCCGAAGTTTACATCGTGTTCCTGCCATCGGTTGCTCTGGTTGCCATGATTGTGCCCACGTTTGCCCGGACGCCAATGGCCGGCTATAGCTGGATCGTACTCGCAGCCGTCGGAACAGGTTTTTTGAGTTTCGGACTGTGGGTGCATCACATGTTCACAACGGGATTGCCAGGAATCTCAATCGGCATCTTTTCAGCAGCCTCCCAAGCCGTGGCCATTCCCACAGGCGTCCAAATCTTCTGCTTCATCGCCACGCTACTGATTGGCCGCGTGACCAAGAACGTATGCATCCTGTTTGTCTTGGGTGGGCTGGCGACGTTCATCATCGGCGGGCTGACGGGCGTGATGGTCGCCATCGCTCCTTTCGATTACCAAGCCCACGACACGTTCTTTGTCGTCGGACATCTGCATTATGTTTTGATCGGCGGCACGATCTTTCCAATAGTCGCCGGGATCTATTACTACTACCCGTTTGTAACCAATAAGCAACTCTCCGAACGTTCAGGGACGATCAGCTTTTGGTTGATGCTAGTCGGTTTCAATGTGACATTTTTTCCGATGCATTACACTGGGCTCATCGGAATGCCTCGCCGCGTTTACACCTATCCCAGCGGCTTGGGTTTCGACATTCCCAATATGATTTCTTCCGTCGGCTCGTTTGTGTTAGGAATCTCCTTTCTCGTTGTGCTCTGGGACATTCTCCGACCAAAGCGAAAACAACCACTGGTACCTCGCAACCTCTGGAACGCCGGAACGCTCGAATGGTGTGCCCAGGTTCCCGACAAACCATGGGGCATTCGCAGCATTCCCATCGTCTCCACTCGCTATCCCCTCTGGGAACAAGAGAACTTTTTGGACGATATTGACAACGGCAGTTTCTACCTGCCCGATGCTGAAGAAGGGCTGCGCGAAACGATGGTTACCAGCACGGTTGATGCACAGCCGATGCAAGTTTTACGTGTTCCTGGACCGTCATTTCTACCGCTCCTTGCGGCGATGTTCACTGGCGGCGTGTTCATCTTTTCTACCTATCATTGGTGGGTCGCGGCAAGCGTCAGTGCCCTGTTTTCATTTTCAACAATCGTCTTCTGGTTGTGGACAGGCACTGCCTTGATCCCTGAAAAGCAAAATAAACATGTCGGCTTGGGGTTGACTCTTCCTACCTACGTTTCTGGACCAAGCGCCGTGGGTTGGTGGGCCATGTTCATCACGATGCTAGGTGACATGACAGCGTTCATGTCGTTGGTATTTGGCTATTTTTTCTATTGGACCGTGCATGAATCCTTTCCGCCAATTGAATTTGATGGACGGGCAATCATCGGTCCAGGAATTTTGTGGCCTATGGTCTCGGTCGGTTGTGGTCTTGCCGCTTGGGGCGCCGTGCTGGTTGCTCACCGAATGAACAAGATCGATCAGTCATTGTTGTTTTTCTTCAGTCTATTTGTTTCGATCGGACTGAGTCTGGCGTCGGCACTAGCATTATCTTGTAGCGTCTACTCAACAGGCATGGACCCAACGCATCATGTTTACTCCGCATCGGTGTGCGTGCTGGTGCTGTGGGCCGTCGTTCACACCTTGGTTGGCGCCGTGATGCTAGTTTACTGTGGCGCTCGTCGATTCGCCGGTCGTATGGATGCACGACATGACGCTGACATTGTGAACGTCCGACTGTATTGGCACTTCTTGATGTTGACCATCACGATCACCGGAGTAGTCATTTCCCTTTTTCCACTGGTGGCATGATGACGGCCAACGCTCAACAGCACCCTGCATACACACGCAAACCGTACCGCGATCGATTGTGGTGGCTTGCGATCTCGCCATCGTTGTG
The DNA here is from genome assembly GCA_041751935.1 of Pirellulaceae bacterium. Classification (GTDB taxonomy): domain Bacteria; phylum Planctomycetota; class Planctomycetia; order Pirellulales; family Pirellulaceae; genus JBBSJZ01. Next base: position 146,558 of record JBGSIA010000031.1, read on the forward strand.
GGCCGTCCACTTCTTGGTCTGCTATTTGACCGTGGCGATCTGGTGTGAAAAAACCTCCGCTGAAACAGATGCAAACATCCTGCGCTGGCTGGCGTGTATTTATACGTGCGTGGCCATGGTCGCCATCACGATCGTGGGGTGGTTGAGCTTCAAAAACACGGGCCAGAGTGATCAGCCGCCGCCGGATGAGTTTGACGATCTAACGGATCGTTCGCCGTTTCTGGGATTCACCAGTTTTCTGCTGGCACTGCTCAGTGGGATTGCAACACTGTTCACAGCACTTGTCTTTGTATTCGTAAAGAACTGCGACTAATGAAACTGATCGCCTGGAATATCGGCTGGCTTGTACTGATAGTGGCTTGGCTTGGACCGCTACCGAGCTTAGCTCAGTCGTCCTTTGCCGCACACATGACACTGCACATGGCGGTTGTCGCGATTGCCGCGCCGCTGCTGTCCATTGGTGCTGCGGGATTGCGTTTTGATCCAGTACTTCGATTCCCTGAATTGTTCGCCCCGATACCCGCATCGGTTGCCGAGCTAGTCATCGTATGGGCATGGCACGCGCCTGGACTGCATCATTTTGCTCGTCATTCTCTGTGCGGATTCATGATCGAACAGTCAATGTTTCTTGCTGCCGGAGTTTGGGTCTGGCTGTCTGCCTTCGGTGGCGAAATGCCTCGCAGTCGATCACGTAGCGGCGCCGGCGTTATCGGTTTGTTATTGACCTCGATGCACATGACATTGCTGGGAGCACTGCTGACGATGTCGCCAAGATTGCTTTATTCGCATCGACACTTGGGATCGACCATAGACCCGATTACCGATCAACACCTCGGCGGCGCCGTGATGCTGGTCGTCGGCGGCACAGCCTTCTTAGTTGGCGGTTTGTGGCTGACCCAGGATTTGCTTAGTGAAACTGCAATGCCTATTGGCGAACTGCAACGAGACGCATCATGAAACGCATGCTACTAAAACTTGCAATAATTGGCGGGATACTCGCAGCAACCGGACTGATCGTCTTGGTCACAGGAGTCGTTCCGATCAACGCTAGCAGTCGGCATTGGGCGGTAACGCGGTGGTTCCTGGACTTCGCAAGCGATCGCTCGGTTACGTTTTACAGTCAAGGAATCCAAGTCCCCAGCCTGGACGAACCACATTTGGTAACTCTCGGCGCATCAATCTATGAATCGAACTGCAGATTCTGTCACGGGCAGCCCGGTGAAACACAACCGCCCGTGGCCAAGGGAATGACCCCAACGCCTCCGCTGTTGACAAACATGACATTGGAAAAAAACTCTCGTGAGCTATTTTACGTCATCCAACACGGAATCAAATTCGCCGGCATGCCCTCATGGCCGACATTGAACCGCGATGAGGAAGTCTGGCCAGTGGTCGCGTTCCTGCAACAGATGCCGATGATCGACAATGCGACCTATCGGGAATTGATCCGTCACCAACAGGTCCCATCACTCGTAGGCAATTGTGCCTCGTGTCATGGCGTCGACGGAAACGGACGCGCTGGAAAACGCGTTCCCGTCTTAGCGTCACAAAGCAAGGGCTATCTGGAAAAATCGTTAATCGCTTATCACCAAGATGAACGTCGTAGCGGCATCATGATGCCAATTGCTCATCGATTGACCCAAGACCAGATAGCGGAACTTGCGGTGTACTTCGCTGAACAAAAACGACGGCAAAGGGAAACTGCTGAGACATTTGACCAGACACATTACGACGTTGGCAAGCGATTGGCTCATCATGGCGACCGCGACGACAAGATCCCTTCCTGCGTCGATTGTCATGGCCCCTTTCAATCGACGCCACTGCAGTCGTCGTCACCACAGTCGTCGCCTGATCATTTGTTGCCTAACGATGACTACCCTTTGCTTGCCGGCCAATCAGCGTGGTACATTGAGCAGCAATTAAGATTGTTTGCTCTGAGAGATCGCGGTGGCAGCGAGAACGCACATTTGATGCACCCGATCGCTAGCAAGCTCAGTGATGCGCAACGGCATTCACTGGCGGTGTATTACTCTTCTATCGAAGTCGACACACAGTAGCCGAACAGCAAATGATCAAACTAGCAATCTCAACACGTGGCGTCGACTTTCAACCGACCTTCCTGCGCATCGTCGGCTAAAAACCTAACGCCACGTTTAATTAGGCCGAACCCTACCCGCGGCGCACCGTGGGAGGGTCGAACCAGAGGAAAAGGGGCAGGAAAGGAAATGAAAGAAGAGGCAAAGAAAGAGGGGAGAAAGGGAAAGAGGAAAGGGAAAGACAGAGGGGGGACAGACAGGGGACAGAGGGGCAGGGGACAGAGGGGCCAGGGGACAGAGGGGCCATGGGACAGAGGGGCCACCCTAAATCTATTAGTGGGCTTGAATGGCGAAGTGGTGTTGATTTCGATGCCATCGTTTCGGAAATGCCCGAATCGGTAGTTGCCGCTACGGAGCAGATCCCGCACCCGCCAGAAATTGGCTCATTCGCGCAG
>JBGSIA010000032.1:0-11815 GCA_041751935.1 Pirellulaceae bacterium
GTCGGGAGTTGTACTGGATTTTGAATCCAAGCCCACTTACACGGTGACGGTGAATGTGGACGATTCGACGGTTGGTACTACACCGGACGCATCGACCGTTTTCATTCTGAATCTGATCGATGTGGATGAAATACCGCCGACAGTGCTGAGCGTCAGTCCATCGTTGGATAGCGGCGTGCTCACCGCCGGAACGTCATTGCTCCAACTAGCGTTCAGTGAACCGGTCATCGGCGGCGACGTTGCCGCCAATTTTGAACTGCGGAACCAAGGTGCCGATGGTCTGTTGGGAACGGCGGATGATTCCTTTGTAGCATTGACACCCAGTTACTTTGAAACCACGACGACGTCCACGACAACGCTTGTATTTGCGGGACTAGCGGAAGGTGTCTATCGCTCGACGGCCAAGCAGACGTTGGTGGATGCCGCAGGCAATGCGCTGGACGGCAATGCCGGAGGTGACTGGGTGCGTGACTTCGTGGTGGTAGGTGCCGTCACCCGACCAATTCAGTCGGCATCGATCAGTTTCACCGGAACGACCGGAGATAACAATCGATTACTCAGTAGCGATGGACGCTATGTGGTTTTTCAAAGCGATGCCGTTCTGGTCGGCAACGATAACAACGGGACTTCGGATATCTTCCTCAAAGATACGATCGACAATACTGTAGTCCGCATTTCTAGTAATAGCATCGGTAACGCCGCCACCGGCGAGTCCCGAGAACCGACAATCAGTAGCGATGGCCGGTACGTCGCCTTTCAAAGCACCGCCACGAACTTGGTTCCCGGCGATACGGATTCCAACAACACCTGGGACGTGTTCGTCAAGGATCTGCAAACGGGAATCGTGACTCGAGTTTCTAATACTCCTGGCGGACAGGCAGGCAGTCTGGAATCCCAAAAACCATCGCTGAGTAGCGATGGTCGCTACGTGGTGTTCTGGAGTTCAGCGCCGGATCTGATTAATGGAGTGAATGGTACTGATAGCAACAACAGTAAAGATGTGTTCCGAAAAGACATGCAAACGGGACTCCTCACGCGCATTTCTACTGCTTCCAACGGCGCACAAGGCAACGAACTTTCCGAAGACGCGACGGTAAGCGGCGATGGACGCTATGTGGCCTTCTGGAGTGCTGCCAGCGATTTGGTTGGCAGTGATGGCAATGGTTTCTACGACGTGTTTGTCAAGGACACGGTGACGGGAACCACCACGCTCGTATCCAATCATCACAGCGACGGCCAATCTGGTAATGGTCATTCCTACCAACCGACGCTGAGCAGCGACGGACGCTATGTGGCGTTCTGGAGTGCTGCCAGCGATATAATTACTGGCGACACCAATGGAACGTCTGACACGTTCATCAAAGACCTGCAAACAGATGTCGTCACTCGTGTATCGACGACGGCTAGCGGAACAGAAGTAGCCAATACTTCGTTTGGTTCGTCGGTCAGCGGCGATGGTCGTTATGTCGCCTTCAGTAGCTTGGCAAACGGGCTTGTCCCCACCGATAGCAATAACAAACATGACATCTTTGTCAAAGACCGAGTGACAGGGGCAATCGCTCTCGTATCGGTAAATGAAAGCGGCGTCCCATCGGGGCAAACATCCGTCGATGCCTCGATCAGCAGCGATGGTCGCTACATTGCCTTTCGCAGCCTCGACAACCTGGTGACTGGCGACACGAATGGCAGTTACGACGTATTCGTGACCAGCAACCCACTTGTGCCCAGCAGCAATCCATCTATTAATTTGTCCGGTCCAGGTTCGCTAACGTTTGAGATCGACCAAGCGGCGTACGGAGCCGGGCAATTGATCCAAGGGACGAACAACGCATTTGATGGGCTCAACCGCTTGCAAGTCAACGGCGTCGATTATGTACCGACTTATAGTCAGTCGAGTAACTTGGACGACGGCGGACGCACCGTCATCACGCCAGCCGTCACGTTGTCAGGTCTGACCGTCTCACGTGAAATCACCGTACCCAGTACCGGCAGCCAAGATTTTGCCCGCACGATTGAAGTGCTGACCAACTCCACCGGCGCTGCCATCACGGTCCCCGTTCGCATTGTCGGTAACCTCGGTACCGATGCAGCCACCACCGTCGTCATGACCAGCGATGGCGATACGATCGTCGAAACTACCGATACTTGGTTCGGCACCGATGATGCTGATGGCACGGGCGCTCCGGCGACTATTCATTTGTTTCGCAATGCGAATGGAATTCAGCCGACGAACATCGAAGTCTTCGGTGACAACGTCGCCTGGGATTACTCGTTAACCGTCGGCGCCGGTCAATCCGTACGACTCGCCCATTTCACAGTCCTTGCCACAGCGAGGGCTGATGGCTCCGCGGCGGCGAATGCGCTGCTGGGGAGTAACGCTAGCTTTGGTGGAAATGCCAGCACGTTCCTCACTCCGACAGAGCTTCAATCCTTCGTGAACTTCAAGTTCAATCAAGCACCGACTGCGGTGGCACTCTCCAATGCACTGATTCCAGAGAACTCCGCGAACAATACGATTGTTGGGTCATTTACCAGTACCGATCCAGACGTCCTTGACACACACACCTATTCGCTGATCCCTGGAACTGGCGATACGGACAACGGTGCGTTCAGCATCGACGGCAGCTCACTGAGAGCCACGGCTGGATTCGATTTCGAAGCCAAGAGCAGCTACGCGATACGCGTCCGCACGAACGATGTTGCTGGTTCATTCTTCGAGCAGACGTTCACAGTCACCATCACCGATGTCAACGAAGCACCAGGTGCCAACGCGGCCGGTCCATATCAAGCCTATTTGGGTGGATTGATTCAACTGGATGGCTCTTTGAGCATCGATCCTGATGCCAGTGACAGTATCGTCAATTATGCTTGGGACCTAGATAACAATGGTATCTATGAGGTCAGCACTAATTCCGCGATCCTCTCGGTGAGTCATGGCCGCCCTATTGGTAGTCACACTATTCGGTTGCGAGTGACCGACTCACAAGGGCTTACAAGCACTGTGCAAACCAGTTTAACAGTCGTGGAAAATCACCAACCCACCGCAATTACGCTTTCGCACTCCTCGGTTCCCGAGAATCAACCCACCGAATATGTCATAGGTCAGCTTACAGCAACTGACCCCGATCTGCTTGATACGCATTTGTTTACCCTCGTTACCGGGACGGGAGCTACAGACAAGGCCGCATTTACCATTGTTGGCAATGAGCTGCGTTCCGACACGACATTCAACTTTGAAGCCAAGTCTTCCTATAGCATTCTCGTGCGCGCGACGGATCAGCACGGCCTTTTCGTCGAGCAGCCGTTTATTATTAGCGTGACAAACGTGGTTGAAACGTATACGTTAACCATCACAGTCTCTGGTAATGGCAGCGGCACTGTCACCAGTAGCCCGGCGGGACTCAGCTTTACCGGCAACACCGGCATAGGCACCTTTAACGAAGGCACTTTGGTACAGCTTACAGCCACGTCTGCTCCCGGATCCGTGTTTAGTGGTTGGGGCGGAGCTGTTACTGGATCTACCCCGACGGTGTTCCTAAATATGGATGTCGCCAATAGTGCGTCAGCAGATTTTCAACTTGTTGATGTGACGCGACCAATAAGTGCCGTACAATCACTGCCGCTGAATGCGACTTCGCTTTTGATCCCGATCGCTGTCAGTGGTAGTGATCCGAGCGGACCCAATGGCAGTCCCGTGTCGGGCGTCAAAGAATTTGACGTGTATGTGGCCGAGGATTCAGGTCCTTTCATCAAATTCTCCACTGTGCCGGTTTCTAATCCCAATACCGTGTTCACCGCTTCGAGTAATCACACTTACTATTTCCGAAGCATTGCCCGAGATAACGCCACACCTGCCAACGAAGAATTGAGCACCGGCGCTGATGCGTTCATTCGCGTTGGCGACTTTGGGGTCCCGGTGACGCAAGTGACCAGCGCCAACGCGAATTCCGCCGGACTGTTCACCGTTACCGTCACGGGCACCAAGCCGAACGGCACTCCGTTGACGCAGTTCGACCTGTATGTTGCCGTCGATGGCGGTGTGCCGACATTGATCAGCACGTTGAATGCTGGGACTGCGGTTGCCGGGGTTTATACGGCCAGTGGAACGTATCAGGGGTCGGCCGATGGTGTGGCACATAGCTATCGATTCTACAGCCGTGGACGCGATCTCAGCGGGAATCTAGAAGATGCTCCTGTCGCTGGCGACGTCACTGTGAACGCCACCTTCACCGCACCGCCTGCTCTGCAAGGAACCGGCATCGACGTGCAATTAGGTGCAACGCAGCGTTCCTACATTCGCTATCTGGAAGTCTTGCTTAGCAGCGCTTCGGGTGTTGCAGACCTTACAAATCCCAATCGTGTCAAGGTCGAGAAATTTGCGATTAACGCTACGGACGTCACGCCGGGTGCGGGGACGAATGTTACAGCCACACTCGCTCAAGTGGGAAGCAGCAATCGATTGCGGCTTGATTTTGGCAGCCAAGGGCTTGGTGGGGCTCGGAATTCAACCGCTGGAGACGGTTTTTACCGAGTACTCGTCGATGCTAACGGTGATGGTGACTACGATGATGTCGGAGAGTCGTTCGAGTTTCATCGCTTGTTGGGCGATGCAAACGGCGACAAAGTTGTTGACGCCCTGGATACGACGGTTGTCGACGGGTTCTTTGGCCAGATGGGAACGAATCTGGAAGGGGACCTCAATGGCGACGGTGTGGTGAACACAACCGACAAAGCGGTGACCCAACGGAGTTATCGGGGACGTAGTATTGCGAGCCTGCTAAGGCCCTTATTGGATGATTGATCGGTTACAAACCGTCGCCGAGCGGTCTTCTGACTTGCCGCGACAGGGACATATCCATTGGATGTTCGTTAGCTAGGATGGTTTGAATTATAAGTTATGTTTTTAATGCAAACTGAGTGGAGAAACGCACAAATGCGATTGATGATGATAGGTTTATGCTGGTTGCTTTGCGCGATGTCGAATCGAGCACAAGGCGACTTAATTCTTGATGTTCGAGATGCGACATTGTCGGCAGGTGGAACAGGGTTTGTCGACGTATATCTTACCGGCGCGCCTGGAGATTTGTTGGGGCGTTTTGGCTACCAATTTAACATCACCGGCGCCATCGCACAGTCGGGCGACCTGCAGTTTCAGGCCACGCAATCAAAATCGGAGCAGGATGTCGGTCCTGTTGCAACGCTCGCCGAACCGGCTCCGTATGTGTTTTTTGGCGATACCGACCCCGGTAACCTGAACTCAGCACGCGGAAGCTTAGGAACAGACCCATTGGTTTTAGAAGGGGGCGATAGTCTGCTCAGTTTAGACTACGTATCCGTCGATGGGACATTCTTATTGGCGCGACTTGAGTTGCAGCATGACGGACAGTTTTCATTGGCTAGCCATGACTTTACAGTCACTTTAAATTTATCCTCGCCGGTTACGGAGTTTGACAGGGATTTCGATCCGTTGACTGATAACAATTACACGCTTGGTCAGCTTACGGCGCTATCTGGCACGGTCACGGTCACTGCGTCAGCGGTTCCGGAACCTTCAAGCGTAGCCGTGATTGGATTGGCGGGAATCGGCATGATCGTCCGGCGGCGGTTGAGGCAACAATCGAATTTGTGGCGAAGACTTCTCCGTAACAGTTCAATATGAATTCGGTATCCCTGAGCAGAACGCGAAACTGTGGCAAGGCGGTAATAGATTTCGGTAGTGGATTGAGCATCTCGCTTTTTTGATTGTTGTTGGAGCAAAATGCAACCAATACCTTCAATTAGGATTTTCTCCTTGTCGTGCGGAAGATGATTTGCCGAATCGGTAATGGACGTAGTTTACGCTCGGGGCGAGCATACACCGTTCAGGGTTCTCCATGAAAGTCACCTGTGTTCAAGCCACTTCGTTGCGTCAAAACGCGAACGTCGATACAACCGAGTGAGTATTTGATCGAGATCACGTTCGGCTGTCGGAACAATAATGACCGAGTGTGTCATTCCGCAACGAAACCGAACTCAGCGGCGTTCATTCAATTGTGTTCGCACGTCTGCCAGTAGCTAAAGAAAAAGAGCGACTGGGATAATCTCGCGACATGCTGTCGGACTGGACGGGCGCTTTCTCACTGGGGACGGCATGTAATGAAGTTTCACTCCGTGTCCAAACTGAGTTACGACAGTCCCGCCCACACCCTGCAAAGTCACAGTGATGCGGGCGGGACGATGAACAGTCGATTCTGCGTGGTTAACGCCGATGGATGCGTGGCGATCGAATATCGCCGTTGTTGAGCGAGCTAGCGATTAGCACGCCCGCAACCACGATAAACACAATCCCGCTGCCGGTCAGGGCAGCGAAGATCGCAGCAACACCGAGGCTGCCGACGATATGTATTGAGTTTAGCTTTTGGCGACTCGTGTAGGACATACGTTTCCCTTGATGGGTTGAGTAGATATTGGACCGGTATGTTTAGCCGATCGCGGGCTCCTGCTTGAGTTCATCAATCAGTTGCGACGCTTCGCGGATGGATAACGCGGCGATGCTGGAGGCACCGTACCGGTCGTGGAGAATTTGGCTCAGCTCGATGCCTTGCCGCTTGGCCATCACTTGGATGGCCTTCACTTGCTTTTCAGTCGCCAGCCGGCGAGGGGTTGGCGACTCTTGTCTAGCAGATGCAGTTCGCGTGTTACCCGACAATCGGGCTTCGAGCGTGTCTTCGCAGACAGACAGCATCTGACGCAACTTCGTCTTGAGCTGAGCTGCGTCGGTACCATCGATGCCGATTTGCAGTTGGCAGCTACTCTCAACCTTGCCCGCTTCATGGCTGGCAAGACAGACGGTGAGTGTGGTGGACATTGTGTTTCCTCGATTGAGAAATGGTTGTTGAAAGTGAAAAAGTTGAACTGCGATCGCGACCCGTACTACGGATGCGAGCTTGCTCGGCGATAACATTGGGTTCTCGCCGAATTGATGTGCCGAGTTCACTGAGCGAACGAGCCAGGCGCCACACCCATTGCTTCACGGCGATCACGAGGGTCACCACCGCAATTGACGAACAGATCCAGGACCTGGACAGTGCGAACGTACTCGTTAAGCCAGCGAACATGGTCAGCTCCACGAAACTGTGAGCCATAATCCACACATGTTCGCAGTCGTTTTGTTGCTCGCGGCCCGACGTTGAATTGCAACCGAGAGTACGACGCTCCGCTACGAGCGACGATGGACATTACCGCCCAGTCGTACTGTCCGAACAAGCGGTCGAATCTTGCATCGTCCATGGGACCTGGCATTGCGAAATCATTGGGGTTCGTGTGTATCCAAATTCGCGAGCACGGATAAGCACTCTGTCCGCGACCAATCATCGCCCGATTGTGTGCGACAAGAGATTCATCCTCAACCTCGCACGATACTGCGGTGCAACGTTGGTTTAGTAGCACAACATCTACCACGAGCAGCGGATCATCGACGTCGGTAATACCTAATCCGCCGACTTCGGTATCGCCAACGTCGCGGAGAAAGACCAGCTTCGCCCACGCATACGGTGTATAGCGAAGGCACTGGCGGTTCGGCCTAATCTGGGATCGATGCCCAGTCGCGAATGCGATCATCTGTTGAGTTGCCTTGTGTGCAAAGGGCTAGTTGCCGCTGGCCGCCGAACTCGCATAATGCGAAGACGGCGGCATCCACGACGCTGAAAGGAACGACCGGCATCCCGCAAAGGACGCCGGTCGCTGGTAAGTGTCAGGATTCGACGATGCGAATCACGACGGTGCGAAGTCAAGGGACGGCTCCGCATGGGGTGTTGAGAGGGAAACATCGAATTCATCCCAGTCGATGACATGGGGTCCGAGGCATTCGGCGTCTGGATCACGGATCGTGCGGGCAGGATTGGCAATCAGAAAGCCGAGCCGTTTGATGGTGGCGACGGATTCACCCGTCGCGTGAGAGATACTGCGGTAAAGATCTGCTTGACGCATCGGTACAAAGCTCCAAAGTGAAAGGGTAAAACGAAAAGAGCCCTCGTCGATTGGTGCTGGGCCAATCTCAGAGGGCTCTGGGGAAAGTCGAAAAGGGAAGTGGTGGCATTAGCCGCGATGCGGTATCAGCCAGTGTTGACGCAACCAAGTGATCTCGGCGCTGAGTGCCTCGGATCGTTGGTCGTAGGGTCCAAGACAGGGGCCGCCGACAGGTGATAGATCAGCAGTCCATTGACCATCCGCCGTGGGCTCGACGTGTGAGCCACGGCTGATGTTCGGTTTGCCAATGGCGTGGACGTCGATCGACTCGTCGTAGATCATCCGCACGCTGCCATTGGTTTCGATGACAACATCCATGACTGTCACCGTGAACGACGCAGGATGCTGCGACGCGGTCGATCCATCATCCAGCCGTCCAGCGACGCTTCGACGCGAGTCAGCTCGTTAGCCACGTGCTGACGCATCGTAGCGTGGTCCCGCAGATCCTGCGGTTGCACGCTGCTGATCACACGACGTGCATCGGCGACCAGACGATCGAGATCCGCGTTCGAACGAATGTTTAGATGCTGGAACCTGTCAAAGAACTCCAGCAAGTTCGTCACCGCAGTATCGCGAAACACTTTGGGTGAACCGTCGTCCTCACCGCTTAGTCGCTCGGCCAGGTGACTGACCAGTTGACCCAGCTCGTCGGCAAACGCTTGCTCAGCCAAACGAACCGCTTCGTCAAAGCGAGTTTGCACTCGAGAGCATTCGCTGTAGTAAAGTTGCGGACTGACCCGCAGCAAATACTCTGGCGGATCGCAGCTCGGGTAATCCCACTCGATGGCGAACAGGTCATCGAGATTCGTTGCATAGTCACCGACATCGAACAGATCACCGAGACGGTCGCGTGCTTGTTCAACCAGTTCGTCATAGTGACGCGTCAGTTGCTCCACCGCTTCGGCCAGCTCAGCACGTACGCTCGTCATGTGCACGTCAAATGCTGGCACGTCATTGCGACGGATTAGCCGCATGCCGGGCTCTACATAAGCCAGTGTGTTTGCTTTCCAATACTCAACCGCTTGCGTCTTCACCGCCGTCGCCGACCGAAAAGCCGGATGGGCCGTATCGAGCAGTTTCTTCGATGCTGACACCGATTTGCAATCGGCGTCGAATGTGCCAGCTGCTTGTCGTGTTTGATCCTGGCTGAGTGTTTTACGGACACCCATCCAACGAATCTTCAGTCGCACCGCCGTGGTTTCCGACTGCAGTCGCTGGCCGATACTCGGATGAGTTTCGGTATCTGTGGCGTTGATGGTCTTGGGGACCGGCGATTCAATTACAGTGCTCATGGCTTGAGCCTCGTTGGTTAATGGTTTGTGGAAATAAACGAAAAACGCCCCGCCAGCCAAGAAGGCCAATGGGGCGATGTGTGAAGGAATTGGTTTAAAGACTCACGACGGATCGGGAGTCGCTACGATTTCTTAGCGAGCAGTTTCCTGTCAGAAACTGCTTCCGTATGCCGATGCAAAATCAACGGCTGGTCGCGCGGCGTGGAAATGTTGTTGATCAACATTTCAGCAACGATCTCGTTGGTTGGCTCTTGACTACCGGCCCAAGCCAGAAGCGGAATCAGCAACAGTGGCAAGCAACAACAGAAGAGCAGCGCCGCCATGGTGATCGCAGCGGCAAGCACCGGCTCTTTGCGTTCACGTTCGTCCCATTCTCGTCGATCGGCTTCCAGCAAGTCACGCTGGCGTCCGATTTCCTGACGCTCACGTTGCAGCGATTGTTGAATGTTCAGCCACTGTGCGTCCTTGGTATCACGACCACTCGGCCCGCAACCGACATCGCTACCGATGAGAGTCATCATTGATGCTAGCGCCAAGACTTTCGTCCTTCTTCGCATGGTAGACCTCTGGGTTGAGAACACGGCGCAGGATTTCCCGCAAGCCGCGTCGTTGACGTTGGAGGTGCATCACCATCAGTGATACTACGACCAGCGTCATCGAAAGAAAGAGACAAACGATCAATGCTGTGTTCACATTTGATCCCTGTGTTAAATGGATGAGGGCCCGTCGACCTATCGTGATCGGTGGGCCCTTGTTGTTGTTTATTGCGAAGCAACGCGAATGAATCGCTATTGCATTGACTGCAGGTGACGCAGGTGCTGGGACTTAGGCCACTGCTTAATTGGACGACGGCTTCATCGAAACAGACCGGCGTCTCTTTTGAGTAGATCCGGTCGTGCGATAGACGCCGACTGTTTCGGACGACAAACAACGCCCGTTCGCCCATTCACGTAGTCGCTGGACCGACTCCGCAGACGTGATTGCAATGGGTACCACGTTCTCCGCTGCCTGGATAAGTGGAGTATCCAATAGTGCTGCCAAACGGCAACACGACTTGATCTCGGCGCCCGTCCACTGTTCATCACTAGGTCGAGCCTCGTTGGCGTCGAGACCATACTGATTGATGTACAGCGTCCAGATCTCGTCTTTCTGCTGGCGATCCGGCAGGTCGAGAAAGAACACGGCGTCAAACCTCTCAGCACGCGAAAACTCTGGCGGCAGTTTCTGCACATCGTTCGCCGTACAAACCACGAACACGTCCGACTCGTGATCGTTAAGCCAACTGAGAAACGTTCCGAACATGCGAGACGAAACGCCGCTGTCGCCGGAGCCGCCGCCGGTTGCACCGGCAAATGCCTTTTCGACTTCGTCAATCATCAACACACAGGGAGCCATCGCATCGATCGTATGCAACGCTTGTCGAGTACGCTCCTCGGATTGACCGACCAGCGCCCCCAGCAAACTGCCTACGTCAAGCATCAGCACCGGGCGACCGACTTCGTCCCCGAGTGCTTTGCAAAACGCCGACTTACCGCAACCCGGTGGCGACAGCAACATGATGCCTCGCGGCTTCACGCGTTCACGCAACCGGCCGCGATGAATCAGGGCTCGACGCGTAAATGCTTTCAACGACGACATTCCACCAAGCGATTCGAAGTTGTCGCCACCGCGATGCAGTGTCAACACGCCCGACTTTTTGAGTGCCTGGGTCTTGAGTTCCCAGATCGCCTTGGGCGTCAGCTTGCCATCACGAACCAGCGACAGGCTGTACGCCCCTTCGGCCTCGAAACGAGTGAGGCCCGAAGCTGCATCCAGCACATCATCCAGTTCGCGGCCATCGGGCAACTCGCCTGTTTCCGTAGCGATGCCACTAGCGATTTCCAGCAACTGATCGCGGCTGGGCAGTTCGTGCTCGACCGTGACAAACAGCTTTTCCAGTTCAGCGGGTAGCTGCACCGAAGGGCTGAGGATCACGATGAACGAGCGATTGAGTTTACCCAAGATCACCGCGTGGCTAACTGCTTGCACGATCTCTGCCGATCCCAAGAACCGATGAAAGTTCTCCAGGATAAATATCGAAGTGCCAACGTTTGCGTCCGTGGACGTTGCCACACGTACTGCTGCGAGAGGGTCGTTCGCTTCAGCGGTGATCGTGATATTGCCAACCGCGTGGAGCCCTCGGTCAATGTTCCAACTGGCAAGATGCCAGGATTCAGCACGAGCCATCGCTGCGAGTTCCGCGATGGCGTCTTGGTGTTCACAGGAGCTAATCCAGATCCCGGAGAACCCGGCCCGGATTAGCTCATTCATACGAGTCGTGAGTGTCATGCACTGCACCTTGTGAGTTAAAGGAATGGATAGGGAGAAAAGAAAAGGGGCCTGTAAGAAATATTGTGTCAGGGGTCGTGGACCTGATACTACCCATTCTTTCTAACCTACGGAGACTGACGCATGGATGCGACACTGAAGCAGCGGACACAAGAGTTGGCAAGCGAGCTGGCGACGCAATCGAGCAC
>JBGSIA010000033.1:0-3777 GCA_041751935.1 Pirellulaceae bacterium
GCGAGAAGGGACCCACCGAGTTCACGCTGCAGTGATCACAACCACCTCACAACGATCGTCAGCGCTAACGCCGACGGTCAGCGCCAACCACTCTAGCAACATCCAACCAAACTCTTAAGCCGAGCGGTTTAGTTCAACGTCGGGGTTCAGCGAGCCGCGACGGTTGGCTCACCACTTCGTAGAATCTCGCAAGCCCGGCTTCGTTGCAACCCATGGTTCGTCGAGTCGTTTTCTAGATAGATTTGACCATGTAAAGTGAGCCGCCGCCATCAGTGTCTGCGGCGTAAACAGCCTGCGCAAACCCGAATTCAGCGTACACCGATCGTGCGCGTGAGTTGTTCTGCTGCACTTCAAGTGTAAGCTTGCAGCAGCCGCCAGCTCGTGCGTCACTCTCGACAGCATCGAGCAGCATACGACCAATTCCGTGACCGCGGAATGCGGGATCGACGTAGAAGTCACTGATATTAACAAGCGGTTGCGCTGCGAATGTAGAGAAGCCTCCAAAGCACGTCACGATTCCACATGGATCGTTCCCGCGAAAGGCAAGGAAGATCAGCGTCGTCGGGTGTTTTATCAAACCCGGAATCAGATTTTGTTTCGCAAATTGCGAGAGTGGTCGCCCGTCACCCATCGGGTCATTGGAATACGCGTCCATCATCGCGAGTATCGCAGACTGGTGCTGCGCGCAGTTGAGATCGGCTCGAATTACATGTGTCTCGTTCATTGATGCTTGAGACTGCCTGTTCGACGAACTCGTTTCTCACCGGTTGGTGAGGGTGAAAACAAGTGTTTCGGCGGTGTTACGGATGGTTTAGTGGTGAGAACAAGTCGGTCGGTAGGACTTGTTCCCACTGACCCGCGGGACTTATTATCGCTGCCGACTCCCTTCAGTGGTGATGCAATTGTCGTGGTTTCCCGTGGCCCTTCCAGGCGAGTTCCCCAACTCGCTTAGTAAACCAACCAACCTCGCCTCGATAGTTAGCTTTGGCTCTCAGTACACGATTTCTAGAATTGGTTGACGGGTGAGAAGTGACCAATCGGTTCTCACCCGAGCATCGGGCGTGCGTTTGGCCCCGGCAACCGAGACGTTCATGCGAAAGCGAATTATGTCGGCGCCACTCCCTAGCTGTGCCTTCGGCCATTCCGGTGACCATGCAAGTTTGCCTCCGGATGAGTAGTTCGGCTGGTGGCATGCTCGCTTCATCACGATGTAATTCTAGCCGAACTCGCTTGGCCCGTGTGGACCGTTAGTTAGCAGGCATACACAAAGTGTCTTCAACGCAAACCGCAAGCTCGGTTACATCAATGCATGTAGCCAAAGCAATTGCCAGACGCACTCGTTGACGGCCACATCCTCTCCACGCATGTGTACTCGTTTTGCCAGTCATGCGAGATACCCTATCGGCAGGTGCATGCTTGAATTCTGGATCTGACGCCATCAACCAAGTCTCATGAACTTGTCCGTGTGGTTGAAGGAAGTTGATATGCCGGCTTCGTATCGTGCCCGTACAATTTCGCCGATGCCAATTAATCCGAGGCAGTGCGCTACCGCCGCTATGGACGTTTTTTTAGCCCCAGGCCAACATACTGTCCGCTCCCCTCGCCTGCACTATTTACATAAATAGTGCACTGTTTGTCTTCCAATTGCTTCGTCTGTAGTCGCCTGTTATCGTAAGTCAATCCAATTCCAGACGGTCGCTAATGTCGCGTCCAAATCGCTCTCACGATCGATGTCGTTATCTCGCTTGTCTGTTACGGAGTCGATGAGCACGGATGAATTGATGAGGGATGCCGACGACTGCGCTGGGTGAATTCGTCCAACTTTTATAGTGCTAAAGGTACTCTCGTCGATTGGCATTGAATGATGTTCGGCCTTGCTATCAGGGTTCTGGATCAGGTCCGTTGGCTGACCGAGCGTCTCACCTTCACCAGACACTCCCAACGACTGGATGAACAGGACGTTGATGACAAACAAAGCGTCGGCTGCAGTGCTCATTCCGTCTTCGTTTGGATCGTAGAAGCGGAAGCTCGAGGGGGCAACGGTCGTGGCATCAACAAGCATGCCTTGGGAGTCGAAGAGCTGCGGTTGGCTAAGCGAGAAGATGATATCGAGCGCGTCCCCCGCCGTAACATCGCCGCTGCCGTTGACATCGCCAGCGATGAATGGATTCGTAAAGTCGCGTGGCCCGATGACACGCACAATGGCTCCGCCATTTTGGAACACTCGCTGCAATTGGCCATTGACCGATTCAACGCCAGCAAACGTCCAGCCCTCGCCAAACGTGATTCGGTCACCACTGTTAGAAACAATCTGAATGCTTTCATTCGGTCGCAATTCTGCGAGTTTAGTAGCATCAAGAATGACGGAGTTGTTTCCTGTGCCACGAACATCGATCGATTCGATTGCGGAAATCAAATCGTCACTAAGATCGCATAGCACAACAGTTTCCTCAGACCCAGTCAAAACTATCTTGCGTGGGTTACTACCGAAATTAGCGTCCGCAAAAGACTCATCAATAGCCAGCAGTGAGACAAAGTATCCATGTCCAACATGCACTGTTTTAACCGCGACAATCTCCCCAGACGTTTGACCCGTTTGCGAAGCAATCAGGAAGTCCAAGTCTCCGTCCCGATCAAAATCCAACGTTACAATATTGGACCTAAAGGTTGTATCAATGGCACTATCACATTCAAAGATATTCCCCGTTGCATCTGATCGCATGGCGTCAACTTCATACGCACTACTGTCAAGTATCCGTACCACTAGAGTTTCGGTCGCTTCAAGCAGGTCATCATCTAGTACTGCAATCGCGAGATTGGTTTGGTTTTCGCCGGCAGGAATAACAACTGTGGCAGGAAACGCTGCATAATCAGCCCCCATGGTCGCCGTTCCACCTACACTGAGGCTAACCTCCAACTCCGCTGTTAAGTCCCCCGTTCGAAACAGGCGTAGAAAAAACACCCCCACGCATTCGACTACCGTTGTCGGTGAGATAGTTATTGAGACGCGATTACGCTCGAGTATCTCGCCTTCGATGGATGCATGTGGAAAACCGCTTGATGCCCTGACGTTGTGTATGGGATTGCGAGAAGCACGAGACTGAGCTTGCCCTAACTGCGACAAAATCGGAAACGCGTCTCCGGCCGGATTTGCGAAGTGACGAAGAGACTGATTTCTAAGAATTATCACGTCTCTGAAAGTGCTCTCCGATACAGCAACATCAAGACTCCCATCATTGTTATAGTCACCTAATGCGACTGAACTCGTTGTTCCCGCCACGAGACCCAATGTATTACGAGCGTCTGAAAGATTAAATGACTGCGAAATCATCTCGAGATTCTCATCGAGAACTAAAAGACGAGCATCTAAAGTTAGCGCGAGAACCGAATGAGAGTCCAGTCGATCAACGATTCCGTCGCCGGTATCGTCGAAAAAAATCCCAGCAGCCACATCTACAACAGGTGCACCAATAGAACGAAAGATGGGTTGCGAAAATGAAATTGAACCAGTGGAAACGGTAGTGTTAAATAACACTGACACGCCTCCTTGACTTCCGCTAACGCCCCCTAAGTTCGAGATGACTAGGTCATCGAAATTATCGCCGTTGAGGTCAGCAACTTCAATTGATTCTAGGCCTAAGAACGTGTTTCAAAATGGTAATGGAATAAAAAAATCGCTATAGCTCCAGTGGACTCACTACTTTCCACGGACGGAGCTACAGCGATGCGATGCACAGACTATCCCAGCAGTCTTTCGGATGAGCAATGGCGATTGAT
>JBGSIA010000034.1:0-2348 GCA_041751935.1 Pirellulaceae bacterium
AGGGACGACACAAACCGGCCATCGACGAACCTCATATTTCTGTCGACCCTTCAGGTCTGTGGTGCCCTGGGGATACGATTCCGGTGGTTTCACCACCGGCTAGGGTTATGCCGACCCTTCGGGTCTCATCCGCCAACGCACACTGCCATCTCGAAGCGTCGCTCTCTTCACGCCCGGAGGGCAGGCATAAACCAAACCGGCGGCTCTCTTCATGCCCGAAGGGCAGGCACAACCCTAGCCGGCGGTTTCAACCGCCGGGAACGGAATCAGATCAAAACAAAAGTCCCGGAGGGACGACACAAACCGGCCATCGACGAACCTCATATTTCTGTCGACCCTTCGGGTCTGCGGTCGCCCTGGGGATACGATTCCGGTGGTTTCACCCGGATTATTCATGAGTGGTCAAACAAAAGTGGCCTCACTTGCGTATAAGTTGTTAGTGCAAAACATCTTACGAAACGTCAAGGAGGCCAGTGATGAGTATACAGTCTGTTTTGGATTTTGCATGCGGTAGTTGGAAGAATCGCAGCGTTGTCGCTCAAGCAATTGACTACGACTTGACTACGGACACGGGGTTGCTTTTGTTTGGCCAGTTTGATCAGAAGCTTGGGTGGACAAAGCAGTTTGCCTCAATGATTTCCGATGCGCGTATCGATCCGGATCACTCGGTGCTGAGTATGGTTCGTCAGCGAGTCTTCGGTATCTTGGCTGGCTACGAAGATCAGAATGATCACGACACGCTACGAAGCGATCCGGTTTTCAAACTGCTTTCCGAGCGAACCCCTGATGAGAGAGACTTGGCCAGCCAACCGACGATCTCACGCCTTGAGAATTCAGTCAAGCCATCAGATCTGTTAGAGATGGAGGAGTGGTTCATCCAGAAGTTCATCGCGTCACTTGGTGACCATCCTGAGCAAATTACGCTTGACGTCGACACGTACGCGGACGCGGCGCATGGCGATCAACAACTGACATTCTGGCACGACTACTACAGACAGAATCAGTACCAAGTACGATTAATCACTTGTGCGGAAAACGACATGATTGTTTTCCCGGTCCTCTTGTTTGGTTCTGCTTCGGTAAAGCTGGGGGCTGCAGAAGATTTGAAAAGAGTGATTGAAGCGATTCGCGTGCGTCATCCCGAGGTGCTTATTCTCGTCAGAGCGGACTCGGGATTCGGCGGGCACGATGTCTATTGTACGTTGGAGTCGTTTGAACGAGTCGAATTCACGATCGGCATGAAGATTAACGCTAAGTCCAAGAAAGCCAGCGAAACATTGCTTGCAGAGGCAATTGCAGCTCAAGCTCAAAGCGGTGAAGACACATTGCGTTACATGTCCGTTTCCAACTACACCAGCAAGTACTGGGAAAATAAAGAGCGAAAACTGGTGATCAAATGCGAAGTGACGGCTCATAGCAGTTCCCGTCGAGTACTGATCAGCAATCGCCCCGAAATCGAGACGGACGCCGAGTTCGTATATCGAGAATATGCGCAACGAGGCGAAAGCGAGAACCGAAACAAGGAACTCAAATGTGGTCTATCGGGTGATCGACTGAGTGACCATCGCTATATGGCAAATCTATTTCGGGTGATGATGCACTGCGTTGCTCACAACCTACTAGTGACCCTGCGGCAAGTGGTTGCGGTCCCGGTCCCCGAAACACCAACGTCGACTGCAACAACGTCGGCAAATCGGCCTTTCAAAGAGACGAAAGCGGATCGCAAGTTACACAACGATCGTCGCAAACGTGACCCACTTGGAAAAGGTCATCCATGCACATGGCGGACGCATGTGATCAAGGTAGCAGCGCGAATCAAGGTGAGTGCTCGGCGCGTGGTGCTCGAGCTTTCGGCGAGTTGGCCGCACTTGGACTACTTTCGTCGGGTGGCCGAAGCGATCGAAGCCTATCGTCCGCAGCTCACATAAGTGAGCTTAGAAAAAGCAGGAAACGAAATGACACGCACTGGGGGTAAGGGGGAGTTCTGCGCGATGTGCCCTTCAATCTCGCACCCCATCGACTTACTTGCCAATAAATGTCTAACCTGACAATTCGGCCTTGCTCATGAATAATCCGGGTTTAACCCGCAGCCGAAGGCGAGGCTTAAGGGTGCAGACCTCGCCTTCGGCTGCGGGTTAAACGATTAAATCAACAGCCCGCTAGCCACCGGTTCGGCAAGTGACTTGACCGAGACACCGGTGGCTAGCGCCAAAGCCGCTCAGGTTCATTCATTTCTGCCGCTCGCCTTATGGAGTTGTAGTCGGTTAGTTTCTCGATATCGTCCCTGCCAAAATTGTTCCCCATACGTCGTCTTTTCCAACCTGCCCGCCTTTGAAAAAGAATTCAAC
>JBGSIA010000035.1:0-62298 GCA_041751935.1 Pirellulaceae bacterium
GTAGAGTCATATAGCCAGCAAGCAGTGCCGAGGCCGTCGACGGTCGGCCATGCTTCATTTGACGACCACTGAGTCGAATGAGAATCTTCTTCGTTTGGGTGGCTTCAGGTGAGTCGTCTCGCTGTAAAGTCCACACCATCACGCAGGCCATCGATGCGACCAAGATCCGTCGTGCGATCGCCAAGCCTGTTTGCTGCTGCCAGTGCTCCATTTCCTGGCCGTGGCTCTTGAGCAATTTGAAATACGTTTCGATCAACCAACGCCAGTAATACCAAAGAGCGATTTGGTAGGCCGACAAACCATCGTCAAAAACATTCGTTAGCAAAGTCCACTCGGCGACGATGTAGTCATTCTCGTCGACCAGTCGAGTCATCACCAGCCGCATCGCAAGCGGGCGACCGCAAACCTCTTTCTGTTCACCGTCGACGTAGATCTTATGAGGTCGGTGCAGGACAATCTCGGCCTCAGCAACCTCTTGTTTGACGGGCTTGCCGTGGTGAAGGGCGTCACCGCCATGTTCAAAGAGCAGCTGGCCATCAAAATACTTAACGATTTCCGAGATCAACCAGGATTCGTCGTTCCACAAGACCCTTCGATCGTCGCTGCGTACTAGAAAACAATGGCCCGCTTGATCCCACGTTCTCATCCTGCCGAGCGAATCTGCCTCACGATCAATGACATGAACGATCTTTCGATTGAGCCCCCACTGCTGAGATTCTCTCATCACTGGTTCAACTTGATCGAGGTGGTGATCGTCCGGATTGGGAACCTCTTTGGCAGTCGAATGGACTTGCTCAGCTGTCTTCAGAGGCATTTGCATCGGTGCCAGTGGCTTGCCGTTGGCAGCATCGACCAGCAAAGCGGTCGTCATGTCGTAGCCGATATCGTGCTCGTGAGTGATTTGCCGCAAATCTGCCTTGTTCGAATGACGTTTGTAGTCGATCTTGCACCAGTCGTGAACGATCAATCCATAATCTGAGTCACTCTGATTTGCAGACTCGCGACCGACCTGCCGTAGTGGCTCAACCAAATCAGCCAACTGAACATTGGGATTATTGAGAAATCGCCATGCCGCCTGAGTGGCCGAGGCGGCCAGATTCCCGCCAGGCAGCAAATTGGGCCCCGCAGCATTGCGATTGGAAGAATTCATGTGCTCCGATACGAGTTGCACATAACGTTTTTGCAGTCGCCGATCCATCGGCGGAAGTTTAAGTCCATCCAGAACAGCCTAAACTATTTGGCGAGTTGTGTAGATACCAATGGCTTTGCTGGGGGAGAGGTCGAGCACGGCGTTAAGGGTTGCTTGGGTGAGGGGCGACAAGAAGTCGCGTAACGGAAAACCTTGGTCGATTCGAAAGATTGAACAGCCCAGCACCAGTCCCAGGGCAAGTACGGAGCTTAGTGAGCGTTTGCAGAGCAGGCCGATTTAATTGCGAGCGTCCGCGGATTCTCAGGACAACCTCAATGTCAAGACAACTCGCAACAAGTTCCTAGGCAGACGCACTTGCTTCTTCTCGTCGCGATTAACGGATGGTGGCTGGCACGCCAATTGCGTTCGTTCTTGGGTATGACGATGCGAAGTGGTCCGTTGCGAACAACGGACGCGTCTGTCAAGAATTTTCGCACAGGAATGCAGTCATGTCCCAACAAACAACTTCCACCTCAGCTCAATCCACGGACGTTTGGTCAGATGAACGGTGGAGTAAAGTCAAGATAGCAATTGTCAAGCGTTGGCCTCATATCCAAGAGAACGAAGTTGAGGCTGTTGCTTGTGATCTATACGCCATCGAAGAATTTCTCAGTGAGTACACCAAATCAACTCCGGATGAGATTCAATCCGTCGTTCGCGAGTTTGCTCCGACGCCAAGCATCATGCAACGAGCAAGCCATTTCGGTGAGCAGGTTACGGAACAAGTCTCAGAGCGAGTCGCGTCGCCAATGAAGTCAGCCTTCGAGCGAGCACGGTACGAAGTAGACGAACATCGGGGAACTGCTTCGGGCTTAATTTTCGTCACTGGGCTGGCTCTGGGTGTCCTGGCGACGGCCGCCTATTTCAAGTCACAGCGCCAACCGTCTTGCTTCCAATCGTATCTTCCAGATAGATGGACGCGATAGCCGCGAAGATGCTCGCTCCAAAACTGAATCCCAGCAAACAACGAAACATACAGGTATTGAACTATGTCGAACGCAGCCTCCAATCCTCAGCACACTGCGGCCTATGCAACCCCGCGTCAAGCTCAGTCCGACCGCAACAAGTCGGGATCATCCGGCGGCGAAACCGCTCGTCCGGCAGTCGATGTCGCTGGATCTCGCGGGCAAGCCGCCACCGAGCATTTCGTCACGACGCCAGCCAAAGACATATTGAGTCGAATGCAGCAGTACGCGAAGGAAAAGCCAGACGTCGCTGTTTGCTGGTGTTTCGCCTTGGGTGTCATCGTCGGTTGGAAGTTGCGCTCTTAACTTCCTCAGCACCAATGCTTGCATCAGCATTGTGGAGACAGGGCCAGCAAGCTCAATGTTCTGTGAAGGCAATAGGTTTTAATGCCTTGACCGCTTCGTCGGCATCCAGCTTACTGTAAGAGTGATTGTCCACCGTCGATCCATATCGGCGTTCCGGTTATGTGGGAAGCCAAATCGCAAAGAAGGAATACAGTCATCCCGGCGATGTCTTTGGGTTGACCCATCTCGCCATGCGTGAGCGGGATATTGCCGTCAGGGTACTCCACAGGCGTTTCAATCTTGTCCAGATGCCGTCGTTCGGTTTTGTCGTGAATGTTTGAGTGGATACCGCCGGGACAGATCACGTTGACTCGAATCTTGGCTCGCGCTAACTCAAGGGCAAGCATTTTCCCCAAGGCTAGCTGCCCTGCTTTACTGCTGGCGTAGGCCGAAGCACCTTCGTTGGAAAACGTTCGCGTTCCATTGATCGAGGAGATAATCACGATGCTGCCGCCGCCTCGTTGACGAAGATATGGCACGCTGTGATGAACCGCAAGAAATGTCCCCGTCAAGTTCACGTCAATGGTCCGTCGCCAATCGTCAGGCGAAAGTTCATCGACAGGCGCCCAGGTTCCATTGGTTCCAGCATTCGCGACAACACCATCAATGCCACCGAAGTGATCGACGATCTGTTGCATCGCGCGACGCATCTGGTCGCTGTCCGTTACGTCGGCAGTCGCATAGAACGAGTTGCCTCCCTTGGAACGGATCGACTCCACCACCGCTTGCATCTCATCTTCGTTTCGGCTGATAATTGCTACCTTGCCTCCACACTCGGCGACTGATTCGGCAATGCCAGCGCCAATTCCTTCGCTGCCTCCAGTCACAGCAATTACGCGGCCGCTCAGGTCAACTTGCATCGAAAACTTCCTTTCTTTGCTGGGCACACTCCGAGTTAGTGTTAATCTTGCGAGTAAATCAACATCGTATACGGAGGCAATTCAATACACCCTCGATGCGACTGTCCGTCGTAAGGGGCGTCGAATGCATTGATGTCACCGCTGGAATTTCCGCCGAATTCGTCGCTATAGGCGGTGCTGTCACTACTAAAGCGGCGTTTCCAAAGGCCAGCTGCAGGCAAGCCAAATTCGTATTGCTCAAAATGTCGGTTGGCGAAGTTGACAATCACGATGGTGTCGTCGCCCGGGCCACCAGTAGAACTGCGTTTGAAAGCAATGACTTTATCGGAGTTATTGAAGTGAAATACATCACAGTTCTGACCGATGAGACCCTTGGTCACACCATCGCGGTTTAGCCGCAAGCGGATTAGTTTAGCGGTGAGCTTAATGATTCCCGAATGCTCTTCCATCTTCTCCCAGTCGAGTTCGTCTCCATCTTGAAACCAGCCATCTTCGAGGAATTCTTGGCCTTGAAACAACATTGGGATACCGGGAGCGGTCAACGTCAAACCGATTCCTAGAGTGGCACGCTTTTGAGCGTACCAGCTGTCGGGGTTAGCCTCACTAACCTCGCTGGGAACACGCGACTTGCCATTGGCGACTTCGTCGTGCGACTCGGTGTAGACGACGCGTTGAAATGCATCGCAGTTATAAACAATTTGAAGTGCATCCCGCACTTTGTTCATGTCGCGTCCGGCATCGTCAGACTGTTTAATTACATCACGAATCGGATGGACGAAGTTTGCGTCCCATTGTGATGAGAATCCCGCGCCACCTTCGATATCGGATTTGGTCAAGTAAGGATTATTTTGCAAATCTTCAGCAATGGTGATTGCCGATGCCTTGTAGCCATGGACCTCCCGATTGATCCACTGGGTTAGCCCCCAACCTTCAGGGATCTCATGCAATCCACTGGCGTCAATGCTGCGAATAAACAGAGTCATGTCAAAACGCAGTCCATCTACGTGATAATCTTGTAACCACATCATCGCATTGTCGCGAATATACGATCGAACTTCACCACGGCCATAATCGGGCCTTGTGTCACCCCATGGCGTGCTGCTGCGGTGATCGTTATAGAAATAGATTCCGCCTTTCTCGTTTTCGCTCCACCCATCAAACCGCCACATGTCTAAATCGCTCGGTCCAAAATGGTTGTAGACAACGTCCAAGAGCACGGCGAATCCAACTTTGTGGGCTTGTCGAACAAACGTCTTAAATCCTACCGGACCGCCATATGCTGTTTCGATCGCGTAAGGATGTGCGGGATTATAGCCCCACGACAAATCACCGGCAAATTCAGCGATTGGCATGATTTGTAATGCGTTGACACCGAGTTTCCTCAAGTAATCAAACTTCTTCGCTGAATCATCGAATGTTCCGACATCGTTGTCTCCATTGCGAAAGAAGGTGCCGATATGTGTTTCGTAGATCACCAGTTCGTTCCAGGCTGGCATTGCAAAATCATCTCCCTGCCAATCAAAGGTAGGGTCATGAACAACCCCATTTCCGACCGAATTCGTGACCTCGCGAACTCGGGGGTCGATGCGTTTCAGGGTGTTCGCGCCGTTGCTAAGTTCGTATTTATACTGATCACCGGGTTTTGCGTGCTCGACGATTGCTATCCAGCATCCGCTGGGCTCTCGATTCATCGGATGCGCATCGGGCTTCCAGTCGTTGAAATCGCCGACGACGCTGACGCGGTCAGCATGGGGAGCCCAAACTCGAAACGCAACGCCTTTATCAAGGACGATTGGCCCCATGCCTTCAACCGATCTTGCTGACTCAGTGGCAAGTGTTTGCATATGTGTCTGACTTTGGGCTGCATCAATAGTCATAGTTGAGTTAATATAATCTTTCTGCAAGTGACATGATTGATTAAAAAAGCGAAATGCAGAGGGTGACAATTTTGGTCTGCGTTTCAGAGGAAGAGACTGAAAGTCGCCACCACGTATCTAGTAATGTCCGTTATTACGCGACGGTGCCTCAAGCGGCGGCTAAAAGTCTCCGCCACTGGATAAGTCCGGCCTTGCCCGCGCAGTCGCAAACGACAAGCTTCACGCTCGAGGGCCTGCTCACTCTCTGTCGACATCCACCTTTACTCCGCCATTACCGACCTCGACATCCACACCGTCGACAGCGTTTCTTCGATTCGCTCGGTTTCGACGAACATTCGTGTCGGTGTCTCGATTTATACCATAACGTTTATCAAGATTGGCAGCCCACTGTCGATCCGCCATATTTGGCCAATGGTCTTCGTCAAATCCTTTCTCGCCTTCAAGCTGCTGCTGGGTTACGTTTAAAATCAAAACGTAGTCATCGTCATCGATATCGTCGTCGCCCACTTCATCAGGATCGATCTGAACCTTAAAGGCTTCAAAGGGGACTGCAAACATCTTGTTACCTACGCCCAGGAAGCCGCCATAAGTGACAGCGGCGTATTTAATCTTGCCGTTTTGTGGATCAACGACGATGTCCTTGATCTCACCAACGCTTTCGCCTTGCGAATTCTGGATGTTGTAACCGATCAACTTGCTAACGCGAACGCTCGTCCCGCCTGTTTTCGCGTCGAGCTTACTTGCATCGGCAACCCCACTTCGCGTACGATCTTGACCGCTTGATTGTTGAGCCTGGGTGCTGGTGAGCATCAAACAAGAAGCTGCCATGAAGGAAGCAAATGTCGTCAATGTGCGTTTCATTCTGTGTTCTCCAATAAAAGGCGAGGGTTTGGAAATTTTTTTGCCAAGCGGCATTTCTGCAAAGTAGATAAGTCAACTGTGCGGGTAGAGTTGGAGGGTTCATCAGGTGATAGAACCGAA
The DNA here is from genome assembly GCA_041751935.1 of Pirellulaceae bacterium. Lineage (GTDB taxonomy): Bacteria > Planctomycetota > Planctomycetia > Pirellulales > Pirellulaceae > JBBSJZ01. The sequence goes on from JBGSIA010000035.1 coordinate 6,218, forward strand.
GATCTCGGCCAGCCCCAGGCATCGACGATTCTGGCGAGCATGTTGTGGGCCAATTCAATCTCGACGAGGTGAGAATTCAGTTTGCCCAAGCGAACCGATGTGTTTGATTGGCGCCATGTATGGCCAGCTGATGCTAGGAGTTGTTCTCTGCGATACCATGTTGGTCGGTATTCGTCCACGCCACCACAGCTTCATTAATTGCTGAAATAAAAGTTTCTGAAGCGAAAAAACATGATGAATGCCACTCATTTCCTGGCAAGGGCTATGCCTTACTGGTGCCGGACGATTCGTGGGATTAGGCGTTTAGAGACTTGTCGCACGCGTATCGTCGCGAGGCAAGATGTTTACCCATGCGATTCAAGGCGATTGGATTGAGTTAGGTTTCGCAAGTGGCGATTGAGGGCGCAAAATTTGCTGCAGCGAACGTGGGCATTGAGCGTCACTCCCTTAATTCTTCAGTTTGCTGCGGACGGATCGGAACACTACGTGTATTCCATGGGAGGCTCCAGTTAAACTGGAGACGGCAGAATACGGAAGCTTTCCAAATACGAAGGAGCAGTAGTTGAGATGACCGATTGTAAGCCTCAGGTGCAAGGTCCGCGTCGAAGCGATCAAGTGGCCTATGTTTTAAACCTGCCATTTGATTTCAATGTGATGGACATGCAGATACCAAACGATAGAAAGAATCATTATCCAGACATCGAGCAGAGGCTAAGGAACGTACAAGAGGAGCTACGTCGGTCCCGCGAAAGTTTTTTGCATCTCGTGCAAAACAACCCCTTCGGCATTTTTATTGTCGATGCAGATATGAAGTTGCGTTTGGTCAGCAAGGGTGCCGAAAAAGTTTTCGCCCAGTTTGATCCTCTTATCGGCCATGATTTTAACGCGATCATGCATACGATTTGGCCGACTGATATCGCGACAGAGATTTTGGAGAAATTTCGGCATGCGCTGGAAACTGGGAGCCCCTACATTGCGCCGACGTTTATCGAGTATCGGAACGATACACATCAGCGGGAGTCGTATGAATGGCAACTTCAGCGGCTTGTGCTTCCCGATGGCCGCCATGGCGTGGTTTGCTATTTTTATGATGCCACTGAGCGCGAGTTGCTAGTGGAATCGACGCGCAGTCGTGAACAATATTTTCGAGAAATGGCCGATGCGGCGCCAGCGATGGTCTGGGTCACCAATGCCAATTTCCAGTGCACTTTTCTATCGCGTGGTTGGCGAGAATTCACTGGTCAAGAAGAAGAACATGGATTGGGGATTGGCTGGCTAGACATGATTCACCCAGAGGACCGCGAGGAAACAGCCAGCACAATTTGGCCAGCTGTACATGCTCATGAGTCTTTTGCTCACGATTATCGGCTTCGCGCTGCGAGCGGCGAATATCGCTGGGCACTTGACTCAGGCCGTCCTAAGTTCGATTCAGAAGGAAATTTTCAAGGGTACGTTGGCAGTGTCATCGATATTCATGATCGAAAAACGTTTGAGCAGTCACTCGAACGAGCAAAACAATCCGCAGAGTTTGCCAACCGATCGCGAGGCGAGTTTTTAGCAAACATGTCGCACGAGATACGCACGCCGATGGCGGCGATTCTGGGGCACGCTGACATTCTGAAGGATCATTTGAAGAATCCTGATAATGTCCAGCTTGTAGAAATCATCCGTCGTAACGGAAATTATCTGCTCAGCATCATCAACGATATTTTAGATTTGTCGAAGATTGACGCTGGCAAGATGTCAATCGAAAAGAAGCAGGTACGTCCCGATGCGATACTGAGTGACATCCAATCGTTGATGGAAGTCCGAGCTGTGGAGAAAGATCTGCCGCTAAAGATCGAGTTTGCGGGACCGATCCCTGAAACCATTGCCACCGACCCTGTACGTTTGCGGCAAATACTGCTCAACCTCGTCGGCAATGCGATCAAGTTCACAGATCGCGGCGAAGTTAAATTGGTTGTTCGCTATGTCGGCAGCTCGCCTCAGGACAACCAGTCAGAGAACGGCGCCACAGGAAACTCTTATCCGACCGATACGGCGGGGACGCTCCTCTTTGACGTCATTGACACTGGATACGGCATCGCCCCCGATAAACTGCAGTTGTTGTTCGACCCTTTCATGCAAGTCGACAACACGTCGACGCGTACCTTTGGCGGTACCGGACTCGGACTAGCCATTTGCCGACGCTTGGCTCACGCTCTAGGTGGCGAGGTCAAAGTTGAAAGTCAACCTGGCAAGGGCAGCCGATTCACGCTGTCGTTGAACGTTACGGACGTCGGTACACTGATTTTGCCGAACCTCGACGTTTTTCCGTCCGCAGACGCGCCCGCTGAAGACATTCGATTGTCGGCAAATGTGTTGGTGGTCGATGACCGCCGCGATATTCGCTACCTAGCTCAGCATTTTATTGAGAAAGCCGGAGGCAACGTTGTCACCGCTACTAATGGACTAGAAGCTGTGGAATACATTTCATCCGAGAAATCTGTTGGTGTCGACCTGATCGTAATGGATATGCAAATGCCGGTCATGGATGGCTACCAAGCAGTCACAGAACTACGCCGACGCGGTTGCCAACTTCCTATCATTGCCTTAACGGCCAACGCCATGAAAAGCGATCGCGACGAGTGCCTTGCCGCTGGGTGTACGGACTACACCACAAAACCTTTGGACCAACGTAAACTGGTCGAAGTGATCGCCCGGCTGACGCAAGCATAGAATGAGCCAACAAACCGATGAGCCGGCGAGGTTTCCATTCCACACCGTTGTGCCATACAAAAATATTGTGCGTTGTAGAAATATCGCAGAGCACAACAATTGCGGTGTTCTCCCTGGTGTGGCTCGTCGGCTGTTGCTCGTTAGCACGCTGGTCGCCTTGGCAATTCGATCAATCGAACTGGGATGTAACTCGTAGTGTAATTGAGCGATGATCTGAGCCGGTAAAGGGGCCTACTTGATATCCTATGCAAGTAACGTTTTGGCTGATCAATCCATGATCCAACTGCAATCCAAAGGGAAACCAAGGATATCGGTACCAAGTGGGATTTAAATCGAAACGATCAATTGCGCGAAGCAGACCACTGGATGTTTGAAAGGACGCAAAAAGTGGCGACCAGGGTGTTAGATTTAAGTCGCCAACCAAAACGATCGGAAACGCAGCGTGGTCGTCCAGGTAACGTTTCACGTGGGCTGCAATCCCCTGTAATTGCCGATTGCGGTATTCAAATCCCTGCGTGCCCATGGGAGGCACAGGATGGACCGCGTAAACACGGTACGCTTGTTTTTTTGTCGTGATCGTTACTGCAATCGATTCGCCTGAATTCGCCCCTGCCTCGAACACTTCGACATCCGACACAGGATATTTCGATATCAGACCGATACCAAAATTATGCCGGTCTTGCGGTCGCATGATTTGATCGGGGTACTCAGTGCCTAGTTCAGCCCTCAGTTTCTGGCTCAGCGAAGAACTCAATTCGACAATCACAATTACGTCGGGGTCGCGATCAATCAGGTCAGCAAGCACCGCTTCGTGTTGCCTGTTCGTTGTTAACACGTTCGCACAAGTAATCGAAAAAGACTCGTGAACTATGGCCGTTTTCGTGGTTTCGGGCAAGGCAGTCAGAAACCATGGCAGATGAACCGCGAAAACGACCACCGCGATCGCACAAGCAAGTCGCTGGCGATACCAAACGAGCACCGGAAATACGGCCGCCAGTCCCAAATTTTGCTGGATACGTAGGTTTGCCAACAAGTCGGCCACCCAATGCATTCGAGCAAGCAAACTGAATAGACTTAGGCAACACAAAACGAACAACATCAACAGTGCGAGCCTAAGAACGTTCCGATCACTGATGGTTTTCGAGTGATCCAAACGCTGGTTGCTGTTGAGTTTGTTCCCTATCGCGTGGTTCATGGCAATTGTCGTTAAAAACTGATTCTCTCGGCATAAATTCGTCCGCGAAAAACCGAAAGAAAATCGCCACTCTTTAAACGAGCTCCAAGCCTCGGAAGGTGCCGGTACTGGTGGCAAACCGATCGGTTTCGATGCCCAGACGCTGCAACATCGAAACGAACAAGTTCGGTAGCGGGTAGTTGTTCTTGGTGTCAAAAGCGAGATGCTGGCCATGTCGGAAACCGCCGCCAGCAAACAAAACAGGCAAGTTGGTGGTGACGTGCGTGTTGGCGTTGCCGAGGTTGCTGCCGTACACGACCATCGTGCGATCAAGTAGCGAGTCTGAATCTTCCTTAGACTCCTTCAAGTTCGCTAATAGCTCATCGAGCAATCGCATATGCCAAATATCGATCGCTTCGAGCTGTTGAATTTTCGCCTCGTTCTTTCCATGGTGCGACAGATTGTGATAACCGTCGGTGATCGCAATTCCGTCCACGTCGATGGCAGGCGAATTGACGCTGTCGAGCATCAACGTGATCGCCCGCGTCGAATCGGTTTCAAACGCCAGTCGGGCCATGTCATACATCAACCGCACTTTGTCCATGTACGCCTTGGGGTCTTCCGGATTCGTGGGCACCACTCCGCGCGGTAGCGGTTTGGGCACGCGCTCCCAGGCCTTCGCCGCTTCCAACCGTTGCTCCAACTCCCGAACGCCGGTGAGGTATTGATCAACTCGATCGCGGTCCTTGGAACCCAGCTTGCGCTGCAAAGACAGTGTTTGATCAGCGACCGCATCCATGATGCTTTGACCAAGACTCAGCCGTTTCACTTGCGCCTGCACTTGATCAGGCGACCCTTGCAGAAACAACTGCTCGTAAACGGTGACCGGATTCTCTTCACAGGGGATCAGCACTCCGGCGCCGGTCCATGACAAACTGCGCTGTCCTTGATTGATGTTGACTCCAAGCGTCATCGAGGGAAAACGCGTCAGATGTCCGAGATATTCGGCGATGTGTTGGTCCAGCGAAATCGTATTGCGAAAACCGCCGCTGCCTGGATGCGGAGCCGCTGTCAAAAAGCAGATATCCGCCGGGTGACCACCGTCCACATCCGGATGCCACACTCCGCTGAAGACCGTAAAGTCGTCCCGATGCTGCTGCAATGTTTGCAAATAAGGTGACAGCGTGTAGTCGGCACCGGAATCAGTCGGGAAAAACTTCTCCGGAAGCAGCCCTAGGTTGTTGCAGATACCGAGCATGCGTCGCGGCACTCGTTCTTCCGCGGCTCGTTCTTCCGCGGAGACAACGGCTGGTCGCATCGCATCGAGCAGCGGCAAGGAGACTGCGACGCCCATGCCACGCAAGAATGTACGACGAGGTAGAGGTTGGTTCTTTAACAATGTTGGCATGATGGTCTACTTGCTCAAGAATAAACGGCTGTTGGCAATTTCAGTAATCAGCGAGCGAACGGGATAACTGTTTTCGGCGTGTCGATCCAAGATTAATTCTACCTCTTCACGGTCGCTCAGTCGTGGCGCCGCGCCTGTGGCATAAGTGACTAATTTCTCCACCAAGTTTCTCGCGATTCCACGTTCGTCGGCCAACAGCAGTCGCTTCAACTCTTTCACGTCGGCAAACGATCGACCATCGGGCAATTCGCCCGACGCATCCACCGGTGGTCCCTCAGCGAATGTGAATGGCTGGCCGTTCTTGCCGAAACCCGGGATCGGTTCCCCGTCTTGAAAGCTGCGATAAGTATCGCGGAATCCGCCGGCGACGTCAAAACTTTCCAGTGCAAAGCCTGCCGGATCGATGACCTTGTGGCACACGTTGCAACTCTCATCGGCTCGGTGCAAGAGAAGCTGCTGCCGAATCGTCGTCGCACCGCGAGTATCGGGTTCGATCGCCGGGACGCTCGGCGGAGGCGGGGGAATGTCGACGCCAAGAATCCGTTCACCAATCCACGCGCCGCGAACAACGGGCGAAGTCGTCGTACCATTGGCAGTGACTTTCAACACGCTCGCTTGGGTCAACAAGCCGCCACGGACGCTATCTTCTGGCAACGATACGCGGCGCAGCCTCGCGCCTTCGAACGATGGCAAACCGTAGTGATTCGCCAAACGCTCGTTGGCAAATGTAAAGTCCGAATCGATCAGATACCGCACCGGCAAATTCTCGCGTATCAACTCGGCAAAGAACAATTGTGTTTCTTCCAGCGCGGCATCGACCAGCGAATCATCCAAGTAGTAGTCTGGATACAGTAGCTCATCCGGCGAAGTATCATTGATCTTTCTCAAGTCCAACCAGTACGCCAGGAACGCGCTGACGAATCGACGCGACTTGGGGTCGGTCAATAACCGGTCAACTTGCTGATTGAGTTCGTCTGCAGTACTCAGTTGGCCTGATCGGGCAAGCTTTCGCAACTTAGCATCTGGCAACGTGTTCCACAGATACAAGCTCAAACGATTCGCCACGGCAAGATCATCGAGCTTTCCCGGTTGCTCCTGCAAACAAAGAAATCGCGGTGAACACAACGCAGCGGTATAGCCAGCGATCATCGCATCGGCGAACGGCATGCCTTCCTCCATCGCCATTTCAACGACAGCGACAAAGCGATCAACATCGTGTGGATCGGGAGGTCGAGTGTACGCCCGACGAAGGAACCGCTGCATCAATCGCTGCGCGTCTTGTTCCGGATGTTGCGACTCGATCAAGATCGCGTTCTCGTCGCCGCTCGCCGCTGCATCGTCAAACACAGGCAAATCGTCGAACAATAGTTTGTGTCCTGGCGATGGCCACTGTTCGATGATCGGGCCTTCGACTTCCATCCAATTGAATGCGACGCCCGGCATACCATCTTTCTCTGCCAACGGATTGTGCCAGTTGGACGGTCGTGAGCGAAACAGCCGCACCGCATCCGGCTGGATCGTTTCTCCTTCGAGCAACCACACCTCCAGCTCTTGAACACTCGGTTCAACTTGCAGATCAAATTCTCCCAGCCGTCGCAATTGTCGCGGCTCCGCTCGTGAATAGATCGCGACCGGTTCGGAACGTCGGCCGCGAGATGTCTTCTCTCGGTCGGGACGCCACCACTTCTTGTCTTCACCCTCCGCCCAGAACGTATAGCCCTTGAAACGCAACTTGTACCGGCCTGAACGCGGTGCCTCGAAGGAGCTAAAACGAATCTCGATTGGTTCGTAACTACTGGCAACCACGCCGAACGCTTCTAACTCTCGTTTGCCCGGGTCATTGTCGCCAACCGTGAACGGTGTTTCCGAATTTCTCAGAACATCCAAGTCGGCATCGTAGCCGAGCAGCGGAAACGTCGCGCGTTCCGGACTGCGATTGAAGACCGTGTAGTGGACGCGGCGGTTAAAACTGTTTTGCTCGCGGGCGTAGTAACGGACGATTTGCTGCTCGGGACGAACCGTCTTTTTCGTCATGACTTCGCGCAGGGCATAGTCGGCCGCTTGCATGTAGCGTGCGAAATTGACATGAGAAACGTCCAATGCTTCGCCAAGCTTGTTGAAGCGGTGCAGTTCACCGTCCTCGGGCAACATCGTTGCTAACTGCAACCACGGTGCATGAAGCAGGTCACGCATGCTGTTCTCGTACTCATGGCGATTCATTCGCCTCCAGATCGCGCGCCCTTCGTTTTCAATCTGCTGTCGGTCGAGCTCGATCAAGCGATTGCGAAGGGGCTTCAAGAACTGGTCTCTCGCCTTGTCCGGCAATCCACCTTCTGGCGGCATCTCGCCCGCATCGACACGATCGTGAACCTTGATCCAAATCGTCAAGTCACTCGCGTCTGGCTCACCTTGACTTTCAAGTCTCGCGGTGATCGGTGCCAGATCAAAATCGCCTTCAGGTTCAGCTCCACTGTGACAATCCAGACAACTTTCGCGCAATTGTGATGCCAGGCGATCGGTCTCAAATGCCGACACAGACAGCGGGGCGGACATCCAGAGCACGCATATCGACACGGCAAAACGATTGATTGGTCGGCTCATGGCAGGCGAGAATCGTATGAAGGAGCTTATGGCGGGGAAGCCATTATAGCATCCGATCTCACTCGTTGTTCCAAATCCACTGACTGCCGTCCATGTTCGAATTGGGTCGAGGGAACTGGGCGCCGGTTTCTTGCCACCATGTTTTTAGATCCGCCATGAGTTCGTCGACTTTCTCGGGCATCTGGGTAGACAAGTCGTCTTTCTCGCCAAGGTCATCCGCCAAATTGAAAAGTTCAGTTCGCGCGCCCAGAACAAAACGCCCAGAAAGCTCTCCCAGCTTCGGCTCACAACCGGTTGGATCAAGGTAGTCGCCGAAGTAGTGAATCAGTTTGTAGTCTCCCTTGCGGATCATCGAGCAGGGCGTCTTGGCAAATGCGACCACGTATTCCGGATGATGAGAGAAAATCGCTTCACGCTGCGGCTGGCCGGTTTGTTGCAAGAGTGGCACCAGGCTCACGCCATCGAGCACCTGATCGGCTTGCTTCTCGATTCCAGCGAGCTGCATGAACGTCGGAAAAAAATCCACGACATGAACAGGTGTGTGACAGACGCTTCCCGCCTCGACTCGCTTTGGCCAACGCACGATCAAGGGTACGCGCACGCCACCTTCGTAAAGTTGCCCCTTGCCACCGCGTAGGGGATCGTTGTTCCAAACGCGCGTCAGACCGCCGTTGTCGGATAGAAAAACGACGAGGGTATTGTCGGCGATGCCCAACTTATCAAGCTTAGCGGTAACTCGCCCCACCGATTGATCCAAGTGATCGATCATCGCCAGATACTCTGCGGCCACACGCTCTGCAAAAACGCCGTCGCGATCACTGCTTCGCCGAAAGCCCTTTGCCGCGTACTTGTCGACAACCGAACTTGGCACTTCAAATGGCGTGTGGACCGAGTGATGAGCAAGATAGGCAATGAACGGTCGGTCCTGATTCTGCTCGATGAATTTCAGCATATCATCGGTAATCGCCGCGACCGACTTATCGGCGGTTGTCGCACGACAATCACCCACGAATTGCAACCCAAAGTCATGAAAAAACTCGATGCCGTGTCGCTTCAGTAACTGGTCCGATCCGTAAGCTTCACCCACATGCCATTTCCCGCTCATGCCCGTCGCATATCCAGCATCGCGAAGCATTTCGAAAATCGTATAGGTCTCCGGCGGCAACCCACTAGCACGCCCTGGCGAGATTAGCGGTGTGTACTCAGGCGACGCTGTCTCGACCGAAGTCAACCGTGTTCGCGCACCATACTGGCCCGAAAACAAAGCCGCACGTGTCGGCAGGCACTGTGAAAGAACGTACGCATCAGTGAACCTCATCCCACCGTCCGCCAAAGAATCAATATTTGGCGTGGCAACGAGTTCGCTGCCATAACAGCCGACACCGTTCCATCCGAGATCATCGGCCAAAATGAAGACGATGTTCGGTGGTTGTTCGGCACCATCCGTGACTTCGATTTCAAAAAATGTCATCGGACTCAGCAGCATCAGCAGAAACTCGCAGACGAAACTCAGTCGGTGTCGTAGGTTCATCGGATACCTTATCGAAAGATGGCTCACTCAGTCGAATTCACGCATTCATCCTGCAAATGCCCACAAGAGTATAGTCCCTGAATTATCGATTATTATTCTCGGTGGTCGACCATGCTTTCAAGCGTCCGCCACGGATGGTAGCGGCGATAGTATCGCCGATATCGTTGATGGCGAGCGATTCGACGCTGTCGCCTGTTGGCAGACTCAATAGCTCCTGACCAGACTGGTAGTCCCAAATTCGCACGTCTGACGCGCCGCCGCTTGCCAGCCGATGACCATCGGGGAAGAAGGCAAGTGATCGGATCTCGCCCGGTTGTCCCGTCATTGTGGCAACGAGCTTTTGAGATTTTGTCTCCCAAACGCGGATGGTGCCTGACTCGTTTCCTGCGGCGACGTAGAAGCTATCACGACTAAACGCGATCCCCATTCCCCACGACCACCACGAGTCGAACTCAGCATAGTTGGGAAGTTCGCTACCGGTCGTCAAATCAAAACCACAAACAGTTCCATATTGCTCGCCCCCGACCAAGTATTTTTCATTTGGCGAAAATACGATCTGATGGCACCAGCCTTCAAGTGAATGCAACAGTTGCGGGGTAAGTGAGTTCAAGTCATAAATCATTATCCGCGTCGACCCTCCGCGTACCGCTAAGTACCTGCCAGATCCGGAAACTGCCACACAGCGCTCGTAGATTGGTACAGGAAGTTCAATTCTCGTCGGCTCAAGATAGTCGTTTCGCCACACATCCAACTGCTCACGATGAGTGTCGCTAAAACACGCGAGTGTCTTGCCATCGGCGGAAACGGCGCGTAAACCAGTCGCGGTGTGCCACGACTTGAGTTTGTTGTCCCCCATCGACCAACGCCGCGAGTTGAGAGGCCCTGCCACAATGGGATCATTTGACCCAGAAATATAAAAGACGTCATAGATACTATCATCTTGGATCTCCAGTTCGGTTGGTGGAGGTTCCACTTCCCAAATACGCACGTCACCACGAGAGTCGCCAGCGGCCCAGTATTGCCCCGTCGAGTCCAATGCCAAGTCTGATAGCGTATGGTTTTGCGCATGACTGGAGACTACTTCCAACGTCGTTGCACTGAGTCGACGTACGGTTCGATCGGTTCTCGCGGCAATAAATATGCTCTGCCCATCTGCCGAATACTTTGCTGTCACCATGGGGCCGACTGCAATACTGGCTCTCATTTTCTCGTCTCCCGAAACAGCGTCCAGAATATGAACTGTCCCTAGCGAGACGCCCACGAGCGATTTTCCGTCGGGTGATTCGTCTGTTAAATACTTTCCAGGGAACTTGCGTGACTCCACTGGCGGCCACACTGTCATATCCCATTGCCGACAAACGGTTCCTTCTTTACCCCAATCGGCGGATGAATAAAGTCGATGGCCATCATGCGAGAAAAACACTGTTAGGACGGGGCCGCGATGTGACTTTGGTAAACGAATCTGCTCAAAAGCAGGAACGCTCAAGAAAAGGAGTTCACCTTGCTCGCCTCCGATGATGATTTGCTTTCCGTCGGGCGACCAAGCGAGACTTTTCAACATAACGTCGGTATCCTCGACGTGCAGTTTCTCTCGCTTGTCAACGTCATATATAATGAGTTGGCCGTCACCACGTCCAAGTACAAACTTTGATCCATCCGGTGCAAATGCGCAACCACTAATCGTCGTACCCAGATCTGGCTGATCAAAAATGATTTCACCCGAGACAATGTCGACGATACGCCAAAAACCGGAGTGAGTGCTGCCACCTACGATGAGCAATCGTCTCCCATCGGTCGAGAAGTGACTACTCCTCACTTCATTTTTTGGATGGTGCAGCGTCAGTCGAAGTCCACTGTGAAGCGAATCTCGCAAAAAGTTCCATTCGAACCCACGAAAATCTGGTTCCCCTGCCCCGGGAATAACACTCTCCAAGAGATCCTCGGCTCGCGTGACTTCACCGCGATGGTATGCCTGACCAGCTAGGTTCACGTTTGCGGCGTAATAGCGACTCTTGGCAAGCGTCTCGCTTTGCTTGCGAGCGTCAAACGCTGCTTGTCGTTCGCTCATGGCAATGTTCTTCGACTGCAGCGCAGCAATCTTCTCCGACGTTTCGTTACGAATGCGATGGTTCGAGCTCAGCAGAACTCCAATCGTCGTTGCCATCAACAGCAGTACGCAGACGAGCAGTCCGGCCACCATCGGGTTGCGACGGCACCATCGCCACGAATGCTCGACATAGCTCGTTCGTCGCGACTTGATGGGTCGGTCGCCAAGAAAAAGCCGCAAGTCCTCAGCCATCGCGCCCGGCGTCTGATAACGATCTCGGGGATCCTTTGCGATCGCCTTTCGAACAATGGTTTCCAAATCAACTGGGATTCTGGGATCAATACTTCGCGGCCGCAGCGGATCCACTTCAAGAATCTGGCGAGTCAACTCCGCCTTGTGTGTGGCTTCAAAGGGAACTCGCAAGGTGAGCAGTTCATAAAGTGTCAAGCCGAGCCCGTAGATGTCTCCGCGAATGTCGTGTACCCCACGCATTCGCTCCGGTGCAAGGTATCGTAGCGTGCCCACCATCTCGCCCGTACGCGTGAGGTCCTCGCTCTCAGTGACCTTGGCCAACCCGAAATCGGTAACCCATATGATTCCATCGGTATCCAACAACAGATTCGATGGCTTGATGTCACGATGCAGCACACCTTGGCCCAATGCATATTCAAGTGCATCGGCAACCTGCAAACCGATTCTCGCGACACGGTACCAATATCCACGCCGCTCGCCTGAGACCGTTGAGCTATCCACTTGCGGAGTCGAACTAGATGAGTTTTGGCCCAAGCGTTCCCAAACACTCGAAAGGTCCTTGGCTGCGTAACTGAGACTGCCACTGGTCTGAAACGAACGCTCACATTCAACGTCTGTTGTCAACTGCTGCGTCGCTACGTCACGTTCTGGCGGTTGATCGTTGTTTGAATTTGGCCTAGACAACGAGCGTAGTTCTTTGATGACTTGCTCCAGGCCGCTTCCGTTGATAAACGGCATGACATAGAAGTGGACACCGCAGGCTTCACCGACCGCAAACACCGGTACGATGTTTGTATGGTGCAGTGAGGCGACCGCACGCGCCTCTCGTTGGAATCGCTCAAGCTGAGTCGTGTTCCAGGCGATCTCGTGGGGCAGCGTTTTCAGAGCGACGCGACGAGACAATGATTCTTGGAAAGCTTCATAAACGATACCCATACCCCCGCGCCCAGCTTCTCGCACCAGTCGAAAGTCGCCCAACCGTTCCCAAGGCAATGGTCGTCCAGACTCGGTCGAAGTGTTAGTTTCGGGCGCAGCCGGCTTTGCGATCTCAAGCAACATGACGGCAGAAAGAATCTCACGTAACTCTTCACCGAATTCCTTGTGTTTTTCGCAGTAGGCATCAATCTCAGGCTGCGATCCCTGACGAAGTTCGGCAAGAAACTCCTGCACCACTGCATCAAGCGGCGACTCCTCTTGATGTTGATCAATCGTCGATTGGTTCATTGAGCACCTTGTGCAATCGAGCGAGTGCACGGATGTAACGATTGCTGGCGGCAGCCTTGCTCAGACTCAATAGGGTTGCGACTTCACTGTTGGTCAGCATCTCGAACTGACGCATTGCTAATACCTCGCGATCCATTAACTCCATTGAGTTGAGAGCGTCTCGGACTCGCTGTTGGGTTTCTAAAAACAGCAACTTGGCGCCAGGGGTCCGCGAAGAATCGACAAGTAGTTCCGCCAGCGAATGTGCCGAAGCGTGAACGCTGTCGCCGGTAGGTAGCGACAACTCCAAACTTACCGTTCGCATCTTGGCGCCAAGATGATGGCGATGCAGATCGATCAATCGTTGTGTCGTTAGTGATCGCAGCCAAAGAAACAACGAAACGTCCGGAGCCGCGACATATTCCGGCAAACGCCTAGCCGCGTCCAAGTACGCGTCTTGTAGCACATCCGACACATCGATGCGGCCAAGCAACCGCCGATCCATTCGCAAACGCACGGTTTGTCCGAGTCGCTGGCGATAATGTTCGAACACCTCCGCTAACGCCTGCCGGTCACCTCCGCAGGCTTGTGCGAGGCGTTCGCTATCGATTTCAACAGCCGCTTGGGTACTGGAGTTCATCATGTTCGACCTTCGTTGCCCCCGAACAGATTAAAACAACGGCAATCGCAAATTGGAAGTCGTTAGGGCAATGTGGATACAAGATTTCTCGTATCCGCACAATCTTCACATTTTTGCAACATTGCTGGTGTACGCGCTTCACATGCGAGCGGAATCACCTAGTCAGCGCCGGTCTAGTTCTTCCTTGACGAGATAATCTTGGCAAAGTCGGGCCGTATTCCTGCGCACAAAACAGAATCGTGGCGTGCCGCTTGATGTGGATCGCGGACGTACCATCCCGCACCCTTCCACCCGATTCAAAATTCTTTCACGTTGTCTGTGTACCAGCGAATATCGCGAGCGGAATGATAGATAGGCGTCAGCGGTGCAACCGCACCGACCACAATCCGCAACTACAGGCTACTCCACCATGGCGAGAATCTGGCAGCGACTTTTGACCGCGACAACAGCACGCCGTCGCACTCAAGCTCGTGGACTCCACTCAACTCAACTAATCATGGTCGCAATATCAAGGCGATGGAAATGAGTAATTGATTATTTAGAATTTCCGAGATTAAACGCGATCACTTTACTCACGGTTGTGCACAACATGCGTCGCAAAAACAGACGATCGTCAAAGCGATACCTCAGCCGAAGTAACGTGAAACCATACGGTACCGCGAAACGACCGTATTTCGAGAGGCTCGAAAATCGGTTGGTTCTCGCAGACGTCCTTGCAGTGAGTTTTGATTTTTCAATCACTCAATTTACTCCAAATTATGCGCCGGACCCGCTCAACGGAGACGGCGAATATTATTTTACCGTCAGGTCGATCAAGCAGAGTAGGGAAATCTTCAACTCTCGCGACAATGAAATTGGAGCAGAGCCTGGGATAAAAATGAGCTTTGGTCCCGATAACTCACCTTGGCAGTTTTCGACCGGCGCGTATCTCCTGAATGAAGATGTGTTTTGTGATACGGGCGAAAATTATCGCGACGTTCTCATCTTCAGCGTGTTTGACAAAGATGGGAGTGACAGTGTTGATGATGACATCGTCGATATTGACCCTTTGGGACCGGACTCCTTTGCTTTACATCTAAATTTGCGGACAGGCGAATTGGAGGGTCCATACGGAGATTACTACAATGGGCCGCCCTCGGATGAATTCTACAGAATTGGAAATGGGCCGCCAAAAAATTATGAGAACCGCGTCGGCACGAGTGTCGATTACACTCTGTGGGTGAAAGGCAGGGGGAACGAATTCGCTCACGATTCCAATAGTCTGAGTCAAGTCACGGGTGCCGAGATTTATGTCCAGGGCAATTCGCAATTCTTTGAAACGGTTGCGGGATTTCCTGCGGTAGATTCGGATGGAGATGGACTCTTCGATTTTCAAGAAACCGCCAATACGTTGCCTTGTGGTCCGGTGGCCGGTACGAACCCCAACCGTCCGGATATCTTCATCACCGTCGATGAGATGGTTGGACTAGGGCCGTTGCCATTGCCCCCCGTGATCGGAGCGTCGAACTCTCCGAACATTGTGATCACATCACGACATCATGGTTTGACGACCGGTGCCTCTGTCACGATTAGCGGTGTGCAGGGAAACACGGCGGCCAATGGTACCTACACGATTACGCGACTTTCCAATGACACATTCAGCCTCAACGGTTCTCTGGGAAATGGCGTCTACACCAGTGGAGGAACCTGGAGCTTGCCCGTTCCCAATCCTACTGGCACTTCTCTGGATTTGGTGGTCGATGCATTTGCCCGCGCGCCGAATATAAATCCTGATGGTTCTACAGGGATTGACCTTCATATCGTGCGCGATGAGATTCTACCACGAAACACCTGGCTGAGCGATTTGAATAACAACGGGATTGATGCCCTGGGAGAGGATCGCGACGCAGATGGTGTAACTGATCCAGGCGAGGATCCGGATGGCAATGGACTACGCAGCGGTGATCCATTTGAACAGAACGGGATTGGGTATTACCGGGCTCTGCTTGATCAAAAGCAATCAGATCCGCAGTATCTCAAATCGATTTCGCGATACGTCGTATTTGCCGATACTATGGCGGACCGACGCGCAACGGGGCCAAACGCGGCGGCAAGTGGTACGGTCGTGGGGACACTGGGAGCTTCGTATGGATCGGCTGGGTTCGCCTTGGCGCTAGGTGGCCTGAATGGTGGTCAAGTCGACGAGCAAGCGGCCGTATTCATGCATTTCCTTGGGCAATCGCTCGGCCTCGATAATGGTGGTGGTGACGAAATCGACTTCAAGCCGAACTACGCCAGCGTCATGAATTCGCTTTGGATGTTGCCAACGAGTCGCCTGGTCGATGAAGCAACCTGGCGGCTGGACTATTCTCAAGGAACGCGTGATCCGCTTGATGAGGAGGTACTCAGCGAGACCAACGGAATGGGCGGATTGGCTCAAGAACGCGTTGCGATCGGCCCATTTTCGACTTCTGACAGAATTTTGACGCGGTCAAACCTGAATGGGCCAATCGATCTCAATCGTGACGGTGATACGAGCGACCATGTTCAACGTGACGTCACCCGTTTTCGAAGTACAGATCCAGCAAGTATTGACATCCTGAATGACCACGACGACTGGAGCAATCTGCGTATCGGGTTTGGCAGCGTCGCCGAAGAATTTTTCTCTTCTTTTTCCCAGCCGTTTGAAAATTGGACCAAAGATTACCGTGATTTGACCATCGAGGACATACTGGCTTTCGAAGCGGCGGATCCCTCAACGTTTTCTATCAGCGATGCAACTCTGCACGAAGGTAACTTTTTATCGGCAACGGCCACGTTTGTCATCAGTCTGGATCGCCCGTTGCACTCGACTGCGTCGGTTGAATGGCAAGTGGCACTCGGCGGCACAGCCTCCAGCGATGATTTGAATATCCAGTCTGGGACACTGACATTTAATCCAGATGAAATTCGAAAGACGATCGCGGTCTCAGTTTTCGGCGACACGGTGATGGAGCGCGACGAGACGTTTGTCGTGAATCTCGTCAATCCGTTGAACGCAAAGGTGTACGACAACTTCGGGCTGGGAATGATCATCGATAATGACGTGCAGGCGGTTATGACGCCGATGCCGACTCAGCCTCTGGACACCACATGGAATCACGATGGCACGGATCGGCTACGGCCGGTTGCAGCCGCGACCGGCGGAGCAACGGCGGCCGATGTGGATTCCGACGGGCGTGTGCTGGTTTTCGGAGATGGAGCCACCGGGGATGTCTTTTCGGCGATTCGGTATAACCCCAACGGCACGCTGGATTCCACCTTCGGCGGCGATGGATCGGTCAATCTGACCCGATTGGATCTGATCGCTGCGGACTCGACATTGAACCCTGCTTCCGTGTCCTCGATCGTTGGCCTGACCGGTGCGGTTTACAAAACTGGTCCCGACCGCGGGAAAGTGCTCATTGCAGGAACGGGAACGACACAGGATGGGCGCGGCTTTGTGATTGCCCGACTCAATGTGGATGGATCACTGGACTTGTCCTTCGGCACCAACGGGTTCCGCACGTTAAACATAATGTCGAATATCAACGGCCCCCCTTACAATCGTCCTGCGAGCATCGCGATCTACGAGAGTGGCCCAAACGCCGGTAAATTCATTGTGGTCGGCGGCTTTAACATAGGTACGGCCGGAGTATCGCTGGTGGCCTCGCGACACAACGCCAACGGCTCGCTGGATACTTCGTTCGATGGCGAAAACGAAGACGATGATTTATTTGATGGCGATCTCGCAAACGATGGCAAGTTGCATCTCAGTCTATCGTACGCGGGAATCGACTCCGTTGGAGCGTATGGCTACGTCGATGCCAAGCGAGTGTGGATCGATTACTCGAACAACAGCGAGGGAAAAATTCTAATTGCTGGCGGCGCTGGATTACCCGTGACACGCGAATCAGCCGGCATCCTGATGAGGCTGAATGACAACGGCAGCCTCGACGACACTTTTCAAGACACATTCGGAATGCCGGGGGTTGTATTTGCTCCGGCCGCTCCTTATGGCAACGTGGCTGGAAACATGAAACGGCCGGCCACACTTCATGACTTTGCATTGCAACCGGACGGGAAGATCGTCGCGGTGGGTGTCATTAGTCCCGCCAGCGGTCCAAATGGCTATGTTTCTCGTATCAATGCTGACGGGACAGTCGATGCGGGCTTCAATGCTACCGGCGTCTATTCCAGCTCCAGGATCACACAGAGCGTCGTCGTGGCCGACGATGGGAGGATTTTGGTGCAGGCGGGTCCTGGCATCAACGGAGCCCAGTTTGGCATTCAGAGGTTCAATCCCAACGGGACACCTGACACGAGCTTTGACAGTACGGAACCTGCGGCGACTCGTGATGGATTCTTACCCTTCAATTTCCCGGATGCAGATATTGACCAGGGAGTCGAATCTGTGCTCACTCCCGACGGTAACGTGGTCATTGCCGGATTGAGTCGCATCAATTTCGGACAGGTCCACTTTGCCACCGTCAAACAAAATGCGCAGCGGAATGATCTTGCGGTGACGGTAGACGCGCCGCATAGCGTCGATGGCGGTGATCAGGTCACCTACACGATCCGCGTAGGAAACACCGGCGATGCGGCCGTTTTCCCCTCACTTCAAACGGTGCTGCCCGCGGGCCTGACGTTTGTCTCGTTCAGCCCGCAATCAACAGACTGGGTTGTTGCGGTACCCGATATTGGCACCAGCGGCACGGTCACGGCAACTCGCAGGTCACTGACACAGGCGGACGGCGAACAAGTTTTTCAACTGATCGCATCTGTGGACGCAGCCGTATTCCTGACGACCGACATCGCCAACTCATTCACCGTCTCGTCGGATGTTCTGGATTCTGATCTCTCCAATAACACCGCCACGCACTTACTGCAGGGCCCCTGTGTGGAAGCCCCTGATGACCTGGTCACCTGGTTCCGGGCCGAGGGAAATTCGCTCGATGAACACGGCGACAATGATGGTGGTACGCTCGTCAATACAACGTTTGACGCTGGTAAAGTTGGTGATGCTTTCAATTTCAGCACTGGCACCAGCTATGTAAGTGTCCCATCGGCGACCAATCTCAATTTCACAAATGCCCTCACGATCGAAGGCTGGGTGAAACCTTCGACAAACAACTCCAATAACGGACTTATTTACAAAGGCGATCACCTGGGGAGCCAGGGAGTTTACTCGCTGCATTTCGAAAACAATAACCGGATGAAATTTCGGTTGAACGGAGGGGCCGGGCAGGTTACTGGAACCACTTCTTTGACCGACGGGCAGTGGTATCACGTCGCGGCCGTTTACGACCAGATGAGTATGCGGATCTACGTCAACGGCGTACTGGATGCATCGCAGGCTTATACTGCCGCCGTAGCGACCAACAACGCCCCACTGATCATCGGCAGCTATTTCAGTCCTGGTTATTCGTTCCGGGGCCTGGTGGACGAAGTTTCGCTCTACAGCCGAGCGCTCACTGCGACAGAGTTATCGACAATCGTCAACGCTCGCGGAGCCGGCAAATGTCTGCCGGGCGAAGTCCATGCGGACCCGGCAGTTGCCATCACGTCCGCCGCGCCCAATCCGACCAATACGGTGATCCCTGTAACTGTCACGTTCAGCGAACCGGTGACTGGCTTTCTCGCCGACGACGTGTCGCTCACCAACGGGAACATCAGCAACTTCGCAGGCAACGGGACTACGTACACATTCAATGTCACTCCGGTCAATCAGGGCGAGGTGACAGTGAACATTGCGGAAGGCGTGGCAGTGGATGACGAGAATAACGGCAACTCTGCGGCGGTAATACCGGTTTCGAGAACGTTTGATTCTGTCACTCCGACAATCGGCCTGGCATTGATCACACCAACAGATGATCCAACTCCCGACGTGACCGTAACCACTGCGGACGGCACCGGCGTCGGCGTTGCTGACGGGGCTACGGTTACGATCGACGTGGACCTGAATAACGACGGCGACTTCGCGGATGTTGGAGAACTGAACTTTGTCAGCGGCGTCATCACCGACAACTCCGTGACTATCACACTCCCAATGCTCGACGATAGGACCATCAAGATTCGAGCCCGCGTGTCCGACATCGCTGGAAATTTAGGGACGAGTCCAGTGACAACGTTGGTCATCGACGCCATCCCGAATCAAGTTCCGATGGTTACTAACCCTATCGCCGATCAGAACGCGACGGAGGATCTGCCTTTTGAATTCGTGATGCCGACTAACACGTTCACTGACCCCGACGCGGTTGTGGGTGACGTGCTGATTTACTCAATCACCAGCGGACCGGTGTGGCTGACCATCGATTCGACAACCAGGGAATTGTCCGGTACACCAGACAACAACGACGTCGGGACGATTCCTATCGTTATCAGGGCCACCGACCGTGACGGCGGATCGGTTTCCGACACCTTCGACATCACAGTCGCCAACATCAACGACGCACCAATGCTTGTGAATCCCATCGCGGATCAAGAAGCGTCTGCTGGGTCGTTATTTACATTCATGATTTCGCCAAACACCTTTGTCGATGTGGATGTCAACGATACTCTGAGTTACTCCGCAGAGCTGCTCAACGGCAACGATCTTCTGCTTCCGGCCTGGTTGAGTTTCAACGCCGCCACGCGAACGTTTTCGGGTACTCCGACGGCCAACGATGTTGGAATGCTCTCGATCCGAGTGATGGTCAGAGACGGCGAAGCACCACCGGTGTTCGATAGTTTCGACATCACGGTAAACGATGGCGATGTGACACCTCCCGCCAGCTCGGTGACCGGGGCGACATTGAATGTCGGATCGGGAATGTACGATGTGCAAGTGTCGTTCGCAGATCCGACTGGGCCTGCAGGACCTCCCATTGCCGGAGTGCAGTTTGTTGATGTGTATTACCGTGTCAATCCGCAGGGTTCAGGCTCTGTTACGCAGTTACTCGGACGGATCAACGTAAATCCCGTGTCGGCTTCTGGGACGAGGATTATCTCAGCCGCCTTGGTTGTTCAGCCTGGTGAAATCCTGCAGTTCTGGAGCGTGGCGATCGATGCGGTTGGTAATCTGGAATCGGAAGCGACGCCTCGGACCGATTATTCCATGGTAATTGCTGACACCGTCGGACCCGTGACTCAGGTGAATTCAGCCGTCTTCGACGGCGATGGCTTTGTGGACTTGACGTACTCAGGCGCGGATGTCGGTGGTGGCAATGTTGCGAGCATCGATATCTACGTCGAAAAAGATCCGGGGACAGGTGGAAGCAGCATCAGCCGAATCGGTACGCTCAGCGGCGGAGCGATTTCCGTCAGCGGCAGTCTTCGTTATGCATTGCCGCGTGACGGTGTCAGTCATTCGTATCGATTCTTCAGCATCGGCACCGACCACCTTGGCAACCGTGAAGGAGGGAGCGGACTGTTGAGCGGCGATCCCGGAGCTGGCGGTGATGTGCTGCTGAACAACATCACAGTCGCGGCTCCAATGTCGCCTCAGGTGACAGGGTTTGATGTCAATGGCGAAATGGCTAACCGATCTTCCGTTAAAACGGCGGATCTGTTGTTCAATGATCCGAGCTTTATTGATGACCTGCTTTCGTCGCTGAACGATGGAAACAGTTCCAATGACCGTGTTGTGCTGGAACGATTGGATCTTGCCGGAAATCCGATCGGCGGTGGCCAGTTTGTTCCTTTCACGGCGATTCGCGATGGTCAGAAGATGGTTCTGAATTTCGGTGCGATGGGTCTGCAGCAGAACGGAGTGTATGCCGTTCGCATCGACATGGATGGCAACCTCACCAATGGCTTTGAAAACTCTCGAAAGTTCCATCGGTTGAAAGGCGACACCGACGGTGATGGGAAGGTTGATGTCGCCGATTTCGAAAGGACTCGTGGAGCGTATCTTAGCCCGGGATTGGGGCCCCTTGGCGATGTGGACGGCGATGGTGATGTGGATAATAGCGATATCAGCTTCTTCACAAAGTTCCTTCGCAGCACCACGGGTGACAAGAAGCTTACGATCCTCCGGAGTCAGTTGGATGACTGATTTGTTGTTCCCGCGTCGCATGTTGTGGGGGGGCGAAATGCAGGGCCTGATTTATTAACGGATTGCTTAACAATTCCATTGTAACTTTCTAAGTTTGAGCATCCATGCAATTCAAGAAATCTAGGTTTCAGCCTCAACTGGCGATCATATTTTTTTGCATATTAGCGGTATTTCAAGGCGATAATTATGCGACCGCAGATCTCATCGTCTCGATCCCGCATGTTTTCGTCGCACCGGGAGGAAGCGGCAGTCTGGATGTGCTGATTTCTAGCGACTCTGTTTTGGGCGATTCGTTTCAGAATTACTTTCTCAATTTCACGATTTCGGGGGCAGCTCAAGCAGCAGACCCCATCAATTTTGTCGCCTCAATTCTTCCCGCACCGCAGTTGTTCGCGACCAACCCCAACTACATCTTCCTTGGCGACAGTGCCGAATCAATAGATCCGATTGGCCTTGATGCCGTGTTTGATCAGTCGGGGAACCCGGTGGCAAATGACTTGATCAATGTGTTGGATTTGACAAATTCGGGTCTGGATCGCACGATCAATAATTCTGATGGAAACTTCCTGCTGGCCCGCCTTAACTTCATTGTGCCGTTGAGTGCCACTCCAGGGAGCGTTTATTACATCATCCTTGAAGAATCGACTGTTTTCCAGGACATAGAGGAGAATAACCGGGACTTCAGTTCCAACATCGGAAGCATCACAATTTCCGCCTCCGCCGTCCCGGAACCGTCGTCGTTTGTCGTTCTGGTATCTGGCGTGATCTGCTTGGGATTCCGAAAAATGCGTGTTCGCGGGAAGAATGGTCTGAATCAAGTCCCCTGATTTTCGATTTGACGTTCCTGTTTCGTCCGTTCAGCAACAAATACACGATTTTGTTAGAAAGCGCCAACTAGTCCTCGAACAAGTGACGCTTATTGGGATCTTTTGTGCAATCGCAATGACAACTTGAGATCTTCCGTATTTTGTGGCGTTTAAGCGAGTGTAACTTCAACACTTATATTCGCGCGCATGTAAGTTCTCAAGTGAAATAGAGTGTCACCACGTCGAATCGACAAACGCAACACGAAGACCCTCAAAAGACTGGCCAAAGCCAGACGTGATCGCTTCGAGCGTGGCCTTGATGTCAGACGAATGATCGGCGATATCAGGTCCATCAAATCCATGAGGTGAGAAATTCGCTTGCCTCCGCCAGCACCCTTGGTAACGCAAACAATTAGGGATGGCTGAGTGTTTTGTTGGAACAGCGTATGCTTATGAATCAGTTCATGTGCCGCTTCCATCAAACCGTAAGCAGAGAGAAAGGCAATCCACGAGTTTTCGAGTAATCCCTTCGACTCCAACGGGCGTAAGCAGATGCTTGACCTGTGTGTCCAGGGTGCGAGCAAATGGATCAGGCCGTCCGGACCCATTTGATAATCACGGGGACTAAACTGTTACCCAATTTTGCATGCCCAGTACCTCGGCAAGCTGCTGAAGGGTCACAACTTGCTGCAAACGATCTTCCGCACGAACCGTGTCGCCGCAGGCAAGTCCCACGGTTTGATGGTCGACTATATTGGCATCTTCGACGACGTCGCCAAAGCACCAGCGTTTGACGAGAAAGCGGTTCAATTGATCATCACGATCCTGGTCAAAGGATTGCTGCTGGCCCAGGACGGTTTGCCCGACGATGAAACTTTGGAAAAAATTCGCTTGGAGTTTTCGGTTTTGGCCCGCCTTTGGAATGCCCTCGCGCCAGACTCTTGTTTGACGCCGCCTAAAACCGACTACCGTTGGCTGGGTCAAGTTTATGAATCGGCGACACCGGCCAGCGGAAACGGCCGCCAGATCTAGCACGCCCTTGGTGCCAAGACAATCGAACTGATCTACGACAAGACGCGTTTGGAAAGTGTCACCGACAACCTCGACGCGTTGGTCATAGACGCCGACCTAATAAACGAAGCCGTCGAGGAGGCGAAAGGCCGCGCCCGAAAGATCGCTTTGCTATTGGTCACCCGCCTACGCATGCCGGCGATCCCAAATTCGTTGAACTAAGCGAGCGACTTGAGAAGCTAAAGGAACGCCACGACCAAGGCCTCGACGACAGTCGCAATTTCCTCAACGAGATTCTGCGTCAGGCGCAAGACTTTGTCTAAGCTGTAAAGGCAACGCCACTCGAAGAAGTCCAAGACTAAGGCAGCGCTGCACTCACGGAATTGTTCGAGGAGATCCACGACGAGAAGACGCCGATCGTCGCCGACATTGACTACATTGTCCGCTTCAACGGATGGCAGGACACCAGCGCCGGCCAACGCGAATTAAAAAGCACTCCGTACACACTTCAAACATACAAACTCCACGGCGACCAACAACTTTTTGACCGTGAATACGGTTACATCGAACAATAATATTAGGCAGGGCAGAGACACTTGAAAGACGAGGAAATGGATTTCGATCCCACCAGAGATTGGCCTGGAAATGAGTTCTCGATCTTGGGAGGCTTTAGCTGGTGTTGCTACAACGAAGCAGACACCAAAACCATTGCTACTTCTGCAAAATCAGACGGTCGTTGCGGGTGCGTTTGAGCGTGTAGATGGTTTCGCCAAAGCGGATGTAAACCACTTTCTTCCCTGACGCGATGACGTCAAAGTTCAGCATCGGTCCGTCAGCATAGATCCGCGAGAAATCGTCGGATTCACTCGGCATATCATTCGAGGGCGATTGTTCTTCTCGCTGATTCATCGAGCAATCTCGCTTCGCGGTACTGCGGATTCCATGGTTTGCTTCTCTCAGCCAATCGCTCCTCACGCGACAACGATCACGGGTGCTGACATGTCAACCGCGTCGGTATGCCGCGTGCACGGCTCGCTGCCCTGTTGAGAACGATTCGCATCAAGATAGCTTGCGGTGTTCGTCACGTCAAATGTCTATTGCAAATGATTCTCAATAGAGGCTTGACACGGCGGCGACATTGCTCAAAATGGCTGTGTCATGCAAGTTGTCGTGTCTGCAGGCCCATTCAACCGAGCAAGAGTGCCTTGAACGAACAGATTCTCGGAGTCGTCAATTCTTTCGACGGTCACCGTGTATTGCTGGTTTTACGTGAGCGTCATCCCAAGCCGTTTGAGCTGAGGACGGAGACGTTTGCGGCAGACGTTGGCTGGTATACGCAACAATCGTTGGAGTTAACTCGGGCTGAACTCAGCGGACTGAAGAGTGTTTTGGGGCTGCAGTTGCCGCGAGTTTGTAGTCACACGCTCGATGAGATTCAGCCGAAAGACCGTCGTGAAGGCGGTCCGGAAATTCTGTCGTTTGCGGCCGCAGCGAAGCGTGCTTAAGTCCAGCGGCAGCGAGCCCTCTGGTTTTTTGGCACCTGACTGCTTGTGCCGCTCCGCTATAACAGGATTCTGTTTTCGGACGATTCCTTAGCCGGATTTGCGAGTGCTCAATTCAGCTTGGGCGGCGGGTGTTTCACGAAGCAGTTTGGAATATTCGTCAACTCCTTCTTGCTCTTGCAGCAGGATGTCTTCCAGGAAGACCACCAGGGCGCGGTTGCCTTCAGCCAGTTCAAGTGCCTTGGTGTACATCTCGACTGCTTTGGATTCGAATGCCAATGCGTTTTCCAGCATTTCTTTCAAGTCACGCGTCTGCTTGATCTCATTGCGAGTGGCGATGGGAACGCCCCCCAGGGCCACTATCTTGTTGCCAATCAGCTTCGCGTGATTGAACGATTCCTCGGCGTCCTCCTCGAACTTGGCCGAATAGACCTCGCGCCAAGTCCCTTCGATGATGAAAGATGCCTGTGAATACTGGGCAACTCCCGTCCATTCGTGCTTGAGGATTTCGTTCAGTTGCGTAATGACGGTGTCTTTGTTCATGGTCGATGTCCTGGTGTGATGAGTGTGTTGCTCTTTTCTATTGGGACTTTATCGGTGACACCGAACCGTGACAACCGAGAATCCGCTTGTTGCGAATCGATTCTTCAAGAAGTCGTCAAGCGAGAATCACGTCGCTATTGAGACTCGTTTTCGCGCGAAGCATTCTCCGACTGCGACTCATGAAGTGGCCCCACATCGATCGGCTTACAGAGCCATTTCTTTTCTGGAGCAACGCGTCCACATTTTTTGCAGAGGAACGTGCATTCATCCCACCTCGCCGCGATCTCGAGAACTCGGGTATGCAGTTCGGATTTCTTTAGCTTACAGAGTTCTTTCATGTTGCATGCCAAGATGCTGGTTCGCTTCTCTCTCGACTCCCAGTTCACTTTTCACGTGTTGCTGTCTTTAGAAACTTTGGCCACGCAGCGGACGTTCCTTGATTCATTCGATAGCCACCGGATCGCGGGGGGCTCAGCAGCCAAGCTCTGAACGCGACGTGAACTTGGATCTCAATCCCATTTTTATTGTGTCTGATTAAGCGTAAGCAGCCCAGAAATAGCTTGAAGAACCTAGAGAATATTTCAATTCACCAGCGATGGAAATAGACCAACGCGATAATCTAAGCCGGAACATTCTGTAGGTTCGTGGCAATCCGAAGCACCCCTTCACTGAGCGACGCCAGTGAGTTTTGTGGCAGATCAGTTTTTTCTGAAGCCTCTCCAGTTCACTCGCTTGGGCGGTCCAGCGAAGGCTAGCGGTGGCTGTGTCCGACCGTTTGGAGGCAAGTCATATGTCATCGGTTATTCTGTGGCGTCAGAGATCGCTAGACCCCATTTCGGACAGCCCCTAAATTCGGGGATAAATGTAGGAGCTTGGCTTCTTTCGCCCGACTCCCTTAACAGCTTGGGGGAACCACTGCGAAACTTGCAATTGCTCTGCCGGATCGAACCAATCGCTTGGTAGCAAGAAAACTGGATTGGTTCCACGCTGGGCTACTGCCGCAAGTCCTTGTGGCGTCCATTGAAAATGTGCCAATGCTTCGCCGCGGTATCCGTAACAAACTTTGTCCGTCGCGATTAACACTAAGTCTTGTGAGACCGATGCCGCATAGGAACCGACCACGCGTCCGACTTGCCACCACTGCCACAGCCCGATCAGAAATAACAGGACTGACACAATGATTGCGAAGTACATCATGGTTAGAGTTTCTGTTTCGCTCTGAGCGAGCACGTAATGTGACGGTCGCGTAAGCACCCACGAGGGAAGCGATCGATACGTCTGGTACGCCCATCCGCCGATCGCCAACCCCGCCAAAGTAAATGACGCTCCTGAAAGATGCGAAAGACGCTGGTGCCATGTTCCTCGCAGATGTCGACCACAGAGAGTGCCCGCACAATCGATCATGGTGCCGCGAGTCCGTTCAAGGGAAGCATCTTGTTGGATAGTTTGTTTCGCAATTTCGATCCAGTGCTGGGCGGCGGCAAGAGATACCTGTGGAATCCGCTGACGTGTCAGTGCCTGAATTGGCGATAGCAAGTCGCGCCACTCTACTGGCCTTTGTTCTCTTCTGCGAATGTCCGTCAAGCTGACATAAAAGGACTCTGCGCAACCGGTCACTTGCAAGATGATTCGCTGCAGCTCGATCGTTAGAAGATTGCACGATTTGCTATGTGCAAAAACAAGGACCTGAGGTCCGAACAGTGATATCCATGGCCCCTCGATGCGACCGATGACCTGTCCCGCAAAGCCATTTGCTGTACTGGTTAGCGTCGTCGCGCTGCGATGCGCCCATAACATCAACATCAGCACCGCAATACCAATCCACAGCGGTAACACGCAGCAAATGGATTCTGTTCTTGCGAATTCAAACGAAACGCCGAAAAGCACATCAAGCATGAGCAGAAGTACTGCCGCAGCACTAACGAGGCTCAGCGCAAGGAAAGCGATATCGATCCACAAGTAACATGAACGTCGGCGCCGTTGGCGTTGCCCTGCTTGCGACCAATCACTGACAAAATCAATGGACTGCAGAAGAACACGTTGCGAATCTACGACACCGCCATCGGATTCAACTTCCGGCGGCGGTTCGTAGGGGTTATCCATGTGTGATTGTTAAGCCATTTCTGCGGCAACGGTTTCTAACAATTTCTTGCTTGCTTTGATGCCAGCGTACTCGTCCAGGCGATTACCTTCGTATTCGATTCCGACATAGCCGTTGTATCCAGCGGCTGTAACAATCTTCATCATTTGGCGATAGTCAATCGTCGTTTCGTTTCCGTCATTGTCGAAGTCATAGGTCTTGGCACTAACGGCCTTGGCATAGGGCATCAATGCTTGCACGCCGTGGTAGCGATCAAACATATTGCCATCGGAAATTCGAAAATTTCCAAAGTCGGGCAATGTGCCGCAATTCACCATGCCGACCCGCTCGATCACCACTGCCAACCAAGCGCCGTTGCTGCTCAAGCCGCCGTGGTTCTCCACGATCACTCCGATTCCGTGTGGTGCTGCATACTCGGACAATTGACGCAGTCCGTCAGCGGCAAGTTTTATTTGCTCGGTGTACGAGCCACTGCTTGCTGCGTTGACACGGATCGAATGACAGCCCAAAAATTTCGCAGCGTCGACCCATTGGTGATGTTGCTGCACCGCCTTGTTGCGTTTCGCGGTGTCAGCATCACCCAGCGCGCCTTCGCCGTCGACCATGATCAGCACGCTCTTGACGCCGTGATCCTCGCAACGCTTCTTCAAATCCGAGAGATAGGCATCATCGCGTGCCTTGTCCTTGAAGAACTGGTTGACATACTCGATCGCATCGATACCGAACTCTTCTTTACTAACACGCGGAAAGTCCAGGTTGGTCAGCTTCTTTGATTCGTCGCGAAGCGTTTTATGCAGCGACCATTCAGCGAGCGAAATTTTGAATGGCGCGACGTTCTGGGCCTCGGCAGCAAACAGGTGACATGGAGCAATCGCAGCGGCAGTGGCACCGATGGCGAGTGATTGTAAAAATTGGCGACGAGCGACTGGTAACATCGTGTGAGAATCCAAGTTGGAGCGGGTGGCTTGCGAAGATAACGATCTGGCGACCACGATTTTACTCGGATCGTCCCGACTTGACCACGCTGCCGACAAAACCGTCGCCCTGGGCTTGGCTGGAACTACTAAAGTGACTACGGCGCGTCATCGCGATCGCACGACAAAGACCGCGATCGTCTACCGCAATGCTAGTTAAGCGGGCGACAGCTTTGTCACCAAAAGTCAATGTTTCACCAGGCTTTGGAACTCGACCCGTGATTTCCCAAAGAACAAGTTTTTTCTGAACTTGGCCCAATGCGTCCAATCTGGCGACGGTTTCCTGCCCCAGGTAACAACCTTTGGTAAAGCAGATTGTCTGGCGATCACGGTCGGCCTCTTGCGGCAAGTTCGACTCGTCCATATCGGTCCCGAACCAAGGAACCGCAGCGAGTGTTCGCTGCACATGAAAGGCCGCTTCATCACTAGAATGCAATCCGAGTTCTTGCAATGCCCTCGCGACTTCGTTTGCACGCTGTCGTCGTACCAAGATCAATGAGCTGGGTTCGTCCAACCAGGGAGTGTCGTAGACTGATTCTGCTTGGCCAGCCAGTTCAATGGACCAGTGATGCAATTGGCTCGCTTCGCGATCGGCTCCCTGAAACCGTTCGCACTGGGGAACGACAAATCCACACCAAGTGTCGTCTTGGACGCTAGGTGACGAGTCCTCGCGGATCGTGTACCGGTCACAATGCTCGACGATCCTTTGAGACTGACCTGGGGCACCAATCAGGCGGAACCCCAATGCATTGCGAAACGCCAAAACGTGCCCGATCGTTTTACCGCGAACGTCCGTGATGAACGTCTCCAAGCCGGTCGAGACTTCCAGGGCACGGACATGGTTCGTCGTCAGATTATGCAAGATTTTGTCGGATTCGCTGCCGATGACATCGACCACTGACAGCTTATCTATTTGATAGAAATACATCGGAGTTCGTTCGTTGGAGTCTTTCCGAAAAGGGGCCTGACCCTCTCGCCATCAAAGGGTCAGTCACCTTTTCGGATGTTTAGTTAGCGATCAAACGGTATCCGATGTTATCGGAGCAAAACAAGGATCCAGCATCCCAGGAATGTTCGAAAAAGGCAATCGATAGCCAGCGCTTGTCTATTTCGAGGTATAGTGTGATTTCGTACCTTCCTGTTCCCGATCGCCTACCGAGTACTATTTGCATGTTGCGTCTTTTGGTCTGCTTTGTACTGACATCAGGATTAGATCAGGCGTTTGCGGCCACGACGACCTGGGATGGTAAGCATTCGACGGAATCGATCAAAGTAACGGCTGTCTACTTTGTGCCCTCCGATCGACAGCCACTGCCTGACTGGCGTGAGCGAGTCGATTATTATTGCCGCCGAATTGAGCAGTTTCACCGTCGCGAGTTCGGTACGCAATCAACGCTGCATACGGACGTACTGCCGGAACCGTTTATCTCCGAGCACACGACGGATACCTTGCGTGTCGGTGACGCCAACGGAATTTTCTTTCGCACACTCAGCGAAACTGATCGGCGACTGGCATTCGGTCAGAGCGAGGACCCCGCATTCCGAATCTTGCTTGTCTTGAGCGATATCAACTGGCGACCGCTCGACGATTTCTACCGTTTGCATCGTAGTGATGACGGGCAGTTATCGTTTGAAGGCAACGTCAATCGAGGTCAGCATTTCCCTGGAGCCGCTTCCGGCGGGGCTCGTGCAACGTATTTAGCCAATCGGCGAATTGGTTGGGGGTTGGTTAGCGGCGATGGATGGCGCGTTCCCTATCGCGGCAGCGATTGCGTTGTATATCACGAAGGCTGTGGCCACACCGTCGGTCTGCCGCACCCCGAACCGGGCAATGGATCTGTCATGAGCATGGGACAATACGAGGGCTGGATCAGCGAATCGTGGCTCGATAAAGAACAGAAGTCACGAATGGGTTGGCAACCAGAATCGTCTGTAGCCGACGGTCAGTTGCAACTGTTTACGCATTTTAAGGCATTGCCCGAACCTGTGGTTCCAGTCCCAGGGCAGCCGATTACTTTGAAGCTGAATTGGCCCGTCGGTGCAAAGGTGAAGTCGCTGCGGGTTCGCCTGCAAACATCGATTGATGGTGCATGGATCGAGATTCCCCAGCAATGGAGCGAAGATGCGCCGACATCAGCGACGCTGGGTCGCATCGATCGTCCGACGCCAATTAGTTATCGCGTAGACGCTCAGTTGGTTGACGGCGAAACGGCTGAATTGTGGGGATACTTTCAAGTGCGTGACGATGTAAATTCGTCGCCGTTGCCAGAGGCATTATCGCAAGATCTATTTGTTCGCCAGGGTCAGTCGACAGACGGCTCCCTCGCCTCCACACTGCCAGCAAACGAGCTTGATGTGTTGGCGCTCGTTGATCCTGCGAAATGTTGGCAGACTGGATCATGGACAAAAAAAGACAACGTGCTGTGTAGTCCCAAAGCGTACGGCGCTCGGATCGAACTGCCGCAGACGCCTCCAGAGGAGTATCGGATGACGGTAATTGCGGAACCGCTCGACGATCCCAATGGCTTGATACTGGGCCAGATTTCTGGTGACAGTCGCTTTGTCACGCTATTGAATTATCAGCAATCCAGTAATGCGCTCAGTGCATTAGAAAACATTGGCGGACGAAACGTTGGAAACGAAACCACCTTTAAGGGAAAGTTATTTAAGATTAATCGCCCTTCGCAAGTGATTGTTACGGTTCGCAAGTCGGGTATCCATGTCGAGGTTGACGGAAGGACCGTGGTCAATTGGAAGGGTCAGCGTAGCGAATTGTCGCAGAGTGAATACTGGTCTACCCCCGATGCGAAACGATTGATGGTCGGCTGTTATGATTGCCAATATCGTTTTCACCGATTCACGATTGAACCGCTGTAGTTTTTCAAACCGTGGAGAGTAACATGAGTAGTCCTGTTTCAAGCAACGATAAAAACTTACTGTGTACGCCAGAATTGGATGGAACGCGTTACTATAAGAAATTGTTCTTCCAAAACGCTCTCTAGGAACCTGCACCATGTCTCAATCGATATCCATGTCTCAATCAATTGTTGCTCGACTGACTCTTATTCTGATTCTTCCTCTAGCGGTGCTAGGGTGTGAGGAGCGTCCCCGGCAAGCTAAGGCAAGAATTATTGAGAAGCCGCGAATAACTCAAGTTAGCGAGAAAGTGAGGCAAGTAGGATCGACGGTCGTCGCAGCATCCGATGAAGCAGCAACGAAGACTGCCGAAGCAGCCAAGGAAGTGAAAGCGGCAGCTGCTGAGAAGGCTGGCGAGTTGAAGGAATCTGCTCAGGCAGCGGCAGACAAAGTGGCTGAAGCAGCGAAGCAAGCAGATAAGGTCGTCGATGAGAAAGCGACTGCAGCCAAACAGGCGTTGATGGAGACGAAAGACTCCGTCGCGAAAACAGTCGATGAAGCAGCAACGAAGACTGCCGAAGCGGCCGAGGAAGTCAAAGCAGCAGCAGCGAAGAAGACTGGCGAGATGAAGGAATCTGCTCAGGCAGCGGCAGACAAAGTGGCTGAAGCAGTGAAGCAAGTAGAGAAGGTCGTCGATGAGAAAGCGACTGCAGCCAAGCGGGCATTGATGGAAAAGAAAGACTCCGTCGTGAAGACGGTCGACGAAGCAGCAACGAAGACTGCCGAAGTGGCAAAGGAAGTCAAAGCTGCAGCAGAGAAGAAAGCTGGCGAGATGAAAGCAACGGCTCAGGCAGCGGAAACGAAAGTCGTTGCAGATGCCAAGCAAGCGGAGAAGATCGCGGCTGAGAAGGCTGCGGCAGCCAAGCAGGCATTAATGGATTCGAAGAAATCTGCCGCGAAGGCAGCCGAAGAAGCGGCCAAGAAGGCGGCGGCTGAGGAAGCCAAAGTCGCAGCAGCAAAGAAAGAAGCCGAGATGAAAGCAGCGGCTCAAGCTGCGGAAGCGAAGGCAGCCGAAGAAGCAGCAAAGAAGGCGGCTGAGGAGGCCAAAGTCGCGGCAGCAAAGAAAGAAGCCGAGATGAAGGCGGCAGCTCAAGCTGCTGAAGCGGCCAAGCAAGCGGAGATGGTCGCTTCCGCGAAGGCGGCCGAAGAAGTAGCAAAGAATGCGGCGGCTGAGGAAACCAAGGTCGCAGCAGCGAAGAAAGAGGCTGAAATGAAGGCGTCGGCCCCGCAGCAGGAAGAAAAAAATGGCGAAAACGCAAGTGATGCTCGCCCATGGCTGGGCATGAACGTGAACGCCGTCGTTCCGACACTGAACGCAATTTATCCTGGAGGCACCGCCGAAAAGTCGGAACTCAAGGTCGGTGATCGAATCGTGTCATTTAATTCGGTCGCGATTGAAACCACGGCGCAGTTGAAAGAGCAACTCAGCAAGTGTCAAATCGGACAAACGATCCCCATCATTGTTTCTCGAGATGGATTGAGTCTGCAAAAAACTCTGTTCCTGTGTTGTACACGTGACGGCGAAGTCAAAGTGAACGATTCTCCGGCGTCAGCGAAATAGCGCGTTCGATTTACCGAAAGCCGACGCCCGCACTTTCACGCTGGGCGTCGGCTAAGTATTGTTCTCGCGATAAGTTCCTGGCGTCATGTTGAGACACCGCTTAAACACCACGCTGAAATACTCGGAATGCTTGAATCCGGTTAAAGCGGCGATTTGAGCCAGTGGCAATTCCGTATCACGCAATAATTGACAGGCTCGCTTGAGTTGCACGTTACGGATCTCTGCTTGCGGTGATCGTCCTAGAAAGCTTCTGAAACGACGTTCCATCACACTTCGTGCGACCGGGACTTCGTCCAGCAGTTCGGTGACTGTCAGCCCGTTGCATGCTCGCTCGCGAATCACTCGCAAAGCTTTGACCACGTCCGCGTCGGCGATTGCCAGGATGTCGGTCGATTGTCGTGTCGCAACTCCCAGTGGGTCAAACTCCATATGCAATTGATCGACACTCTCTCCACGCATCAGCTTATCGAGCATCGACGCGGCTTCGTAACCGATTCGCTCAGCCGCCGGTATCACGCTGGTGAGTGGCGGTTCACCGAATTCGCAGATCACATGATCGTTATCAACGCCGATGACGGCGACCTCTTCAGGCACAGCGAGGTTGGCGGTGCGACACGCTTCAAGGACGTGCTGGCCATGCAAATCATTGCAAGCCATTACTCCGACAGGCCTTGGTAACTGGCTCAGCCACTGGACGATTTCCGGCTGCTGCATTTCCCAGCCCTGCATGGTCGCCTGGGCCCATTCGCTGTGCAGCGACGAAAAGCTAGCCGCACGATTCTTGATTGCTGCAGCAAAGCCGTCCAATCGCAACTTTGACCAATGGTGATCGCTGAAGCCGCAAAAACCGAAATGCCGAAAACCTCGCTCGATTAAATGCTCTGCGGCCATCTCGCCAATTCGCCGGTGATTGTTGATCACACTGGGCAACGTTTGGTCGGCAAACATATCCGTCAGGTTCACGGTCGGAATGTTTAGTTCCAGCAGCGTTTGCTCCATCTCGGGTGTCGTCGAGCGAGTGATGATCCCATCACCATCCCAACGACGCAACCAAGCCGGCGGCGGAACAATCAGTTCTCGCAGGTCCAGATGTACCGACCAGGGGGGATTGGCCACGAGATAGCGGCTGATCCCCTCCAAAACCCCGCGTCCGAAAGACATCGATGTTTCAATAATCAACAACACTCGTGGGCGGTATACTGTTGAGCTACTAGCTGCACTTTGCAAAGTAGGGCGCGCGGTTAGCGGTGCGACCGAGGTCTCGGTTGTGGGGCGATCGGTCGCAGTCATCGAAGTTCTTTGCGGAAGAGTCGATTGGGAATGTTTTTTCAGGACAACCATTCTCAGCAGGCGAGCTTAGAGCGTAGAAACTCGCGAGGGTGAAAATGTCTTCTTGAACACAAAAATACACGGCAAAAATTGCCAAGTAGAGCAAAACACAAGAAGGATTTCCGGGTCGAAATAAAACTTACTGCTAATACGCAGAAACTCATTGGAACATTTGCCCCAATCTGTCACAATAGGGACTCCCGCCTCGGTCGCTCGCGCGAAGAAATTTCGCGGCGTGTTCGATCCATTGATGTTGATGCTCATCGTCCCCCACCGCCAGCCGGCGCCACCCAAGGGCACCTCGGTGTTGGCTACCCGACAATACACCCATGATGCGATTGAACTCCAATACCATTGCTTGTTTCGCCGCGTTACTCTCCTTGGCATTGATGCTTGGTGGACATACTGCGGTTGCTAAGGAGCTGACAGGAACACCACCAGGCTCCACGCCACGTGCTGCTTCAACTGCTGTGCCGATCAAGCCGGTCGACTTCACGCGAGAAGTGCAGCCGATCTTGGCCAAACGATGTTACGCCTGTCATGGTCCCGATGTCGTGGAGGGTGGTCTGAGTTTTGTCGACCGCGAGTTGGCACTTGCAGAAACGGATTCTGGCGAACATGCGATTGTTCCCGGTGAGGTCCAGTCGAGCGTACTCATCGCGAGAATTACGTCCGAAGACGCAAACGAACGGATGCCGCCCGAAGGCGACGCCGTCACGCCACGCGAGGTTGATGTACTGCGGCGATGGATCGCCGAAGGCGCAAGTTGGAAAAAGCACTGGGCGTTCGAACCCATGACCCATCCTCAACCCCCAGCCGTTGCGGATGCTGTTTGGAATAAGAATCCTATCGACGCTTTTGTTCGCCATCGACTCGACGAAGCAGGGCTCGCGCCGAACGCTGCTGCCGATCGCCGCACGCTCATTCGACGCGCGTACTACGACCTTATCGGATTACCTCCATCAGCCGACGAGGTCGAGCAAATTCTTGCCGACGCGTCACCAGATGCCTTTGCGAGACTGGTCAATCGACTGTTAGAGATGCCACAATACGGAGAGCGCTGGGGACGACATTGGCTGGACTTGGTTCGTTACGCCGAGAGTAACTCATTCGAGCGAGACAACCCCAAGCCAAATGTTTGGAAGTACCGCGACTACGTGATTCGTTCGTTCAATGAAAACAAGCCTTACGACCAGTTTGTGAGAGAACAGCTTGCTGGTGACGAACTGGATGACGTTACGACGGATACGTTAACAGCTACGGGTTACTATCGGTTGGGAATTTGGGACGACGAGCCAGCCGATCCGCTGCAAGCACGCTACGACGAACTCGACGACGTCATCGCTACAACGGGTCAGGTATTCTTGGGGCTGACGATCAATTGTGCCCGATGTCATGACCACAAGATCGATCCCATTCCACAAAAAGATTACTACAGTCTGGTGGCGTTCATGGCTGACCTGACGCCCTACGCTGACCGTGGCGATCAAACCACCGCCAATCAAATCGATATCTCGCCGGCGGAGTTGAATCAGCAATACGAACGTTTGGATGCACAACAAAAGTCGCTGGAATTCGAACGCGACGAGATTGAGAACGCTGGGATCGTGAAGATGTCAGCGGAAGACCAACGAGCGACGGAGGGACGCCGAAACGAACGGGAAAAAGTTCTCAAACGAAACCTTGAAAAGCACTTGGACGCTGAGCAATGGGCACGTTATGTCCAAGTCAAGGCAGAGCTTGCGCAAGTCGAGAAACAGCGTGGCGCACTGCCGGTGCGTGAATCAGTACTGGGACTTGCTCGTTACCAGAAAGTAGAGCCGACACATGTCATGTACCGCGGGAATCCTCATTCGCCCACGGATGAAGTCGGTCCAGCATTTCCGACGCTATTCGGCGAAGAAGCGCCAGTGTTGGATCACGCGGAAACGTCACGTGGGTCGGCTGGTCGCCGCCGTGTTCTCGCCCAGTGGATGACCGAAGCCGACAATCGGCTGGCCGCTCGTGTGATGGTAAATCGTGTTTGGCAGTACCACTTCGGACGTGGCCTCGTTCGCAGCAGTAATAACTTTGGCCAACTTGGAACGCCACCAACGCACCCGCAACTTCTAGACTGGTTGGCCGAGCATTTTGTGAGCAGTGGCTGGGATTTGAAGCAGCTACATCGCTTGATCATGTCCAGTCGCACGTACCAGATGTCATCCACAAATACTCCCGATGGACTGGCAAGCGATCCAGGTAATGATTTGTTGTGGCGATTCGATCCACGTCGATTGAGTGCTGAAGAAGTGCGTGACTCGGTACTGGCTACGAATGGATCGATCAACAAAGCCGTGTATGGCCCCAGTTTCTATCCGAAGCTTTCTGCTGAAGTGCTTGCTGGACAGTCACGCCCCGGTGCCGGTTGGGGCGACTCGTCTGAAACGGAAGCCAATCGCCGCAGTGTTTACATCCACGTCAAACGATCGTTGATCACACCGCTACTGGAAGCCTTTGACTTCCCCGAACCGGATCGATCGTGCGAAGCGAGGTTTGCCACGTTGCAGCCTGGCCAAGCATTGTCATTACTCAATAGTGACTTCATTCACCAGCAAGCAAAGCGGCTTGCGGACTCAATCGGTGCTAATGAAATCACTGACACAGAAGTGGCAACACGTGCGATACCTGCAGTACTCGCTCGCGAGGCAACGGACACGGAAATCAGTGACGCCGGAGCGTTGATCGCTGAACTGCAGCACAAATACGGCATGGACCGGTCGCGAGCAGTACAGTTGTATTGCTTGACGATTTTGAATTGGAACGAATTTCTGTTTGTAGACTAATAATGAAACAACACTCACGAAACAGTTTTTGCGGCCGTACTCGGCGCGAGTTCCTTTGGCAAACCGGCGGTGGTTTCGGTGCTGCGGCACTGTCTGGTTTGCTTTCCGGCGACGGTTTCTTTGGCAATGCCAGCGCCAGTGAGGCTGAAACCTACCGCAGTCCTTTGGCCGCCAAAGCGCCCCATTTTGCTCCTAAGGCCAAGAGCGTCATTTTTTTGTTCATGTACGGCGGCCCAAGCCACATCGATACGTTCGACTACAAGCCGAACATGGTCGGCATGGATGGCAAAACGGTCGAGGTCAAGACGTTTGGACGCGGCGGTCACCGCAATCAAGGTCGTATCGTTGAGCCTCGTTGGCAGTTTTCACAGCATGGCCAGTGCGGAAAATGGGTCAGCACGCTGTTTCCCAATGTGGCCAAGCACGTTGATGACATCGCGTTTCTGCATTCCATGACGGCGGATTCACCAATCCACGGCTCAGCGATGCTGATGATGAATAGCGGCAAAATACTCTCAGGCAATCCGGCGTTGGGTTCCTGGCTGACTTATGGTCTAGGAACCGTCAACGAGAATCTGCCTGGATTCGTAGTGATGCTTGACCCTACGGGCGGACCTATCAGCGGCGCCAAAAACTGGAGCAGCGGATTCATGCCAGCGACATATCAAGGCACGGTGTTTCGCGCCGCTGGTGCGCCCATCCTCGATCTCACGCCGCCCAAAGATCTCGCGCCAGGCGTCCAACGACGATTGATTGATTCAATTCAGGACGCCAACAAACGACATCTTGCTGATCGCGCGGGACACGAAGACTTGGCGTCGCGAATCGCTAGCTACGAACTCGCCTTCAATATGCAAGCGACTGCACCGGAGGCCGTCGAACTGGCACAAGAAGATCAAGAGACGCTGGATCTGTACGGTATCAACCAGCCTCGAACAGATGATTTTGGCCGCCGTTGTTTGTTGGCTCGCCGCCTGGTCGAGCGAGGCGTGCGGTTTGTGCAGCTTTACAGCGGTGGAGCGCACAACGACGACAATTGGGATGCTCACGGCGATCTGGAAAAAAACCACAATCACCATGCCGGAAACACGGACCTGCCGATCGCGGCACTGTTGGAGGATCTCAAACGACGGGGAATGCTCGAAGAAACACTCGTTGTTTGGGGCGGCGAGTTTGGGCGTCAACCTACCGCGGAATACGCCGAGGGCAGCGGGCGTGACCATAACTCGTATGGGTTCACGATGTGGATGGCCGGAGGCGGAATCAAGGGCGGAGTCAGTTACGGAACGACCGATGAATTGGGCTCCCAGGCGGTAGAGAATCCACTGCACGTTCGCAACTTGCATGCGACCATTCTGCATCAAATGGGCCTCGATCCTAACCACCTCGCGTACTTCTACGGTGGATTGGATCAGAAACTTGTCGGTGTCGAACACGTCAATCCGATTCGCGAGATAATCGCTTAGTTGTCGGTTATTTCGGATACCAAGTAGCAGCCAAGAC
This sequence comes from Pirellulaceae bacterium, assembly GCA_041751935.1. Classification (GTDB taxonomy): domain Bacteria; phylum Planctomycetota; class Planctomycetia; order Pirellulales; family Pirellulaceae; genus JBBSJZ01. The sequence goes on from JBGSIA010000035.1 coordinate 44,892, forward strand.
GAGGAATTCATGCGTTTGAGTTTTGGTCCAATTTGCGTCTTGCTTTTGGTCCTTCCGTGGACTTGGTGCATGGCCGAGGATGCAACGTTTACTGCCGATAATGCGGGCTTTCGCCGTATCGCGGTTCCGCTTCTTTCACGGTTCTGTATTGATTGTCACGGTAAAGACAAACATGAAGGCGATTTTGATATTTCGGCCCAGCTCTCTGCGGCGATGAACGACCCCAGTGTGGCGGCAAAGTGGGGTGAAGTAGTGGATGTGCTCAACAGCCATCAAATGCCGCCAGAGGATTCACCACAACCCGCCGTGAATGATGTGGCGGACCTGGTCGACTGGGTGACAGAACAGTTGATGTTTGCTGAGCGAGTCAATCGCTCTAGTAAAGTCATCATCCGCAGGCTCAATCGTGCGGAGTATCGAAATACGATTCGCGACCTGATGGGTGTTGACTTTGATGTCAGCGCGTTTCCAGAGGATGCATCCGCTGGCGGGTTCGACAACAATGGTGCAGCGTTGTCGTTTTCACCACTGCATACGGAATTGTTTTTGCAAGCAGCCGAACAAGTTCTTGATAAGGCGTTTGTGCGAGGCCCACAACCGAAACCGATTCGCTGGCGTTTTGAACCCGAAAGCGGCGACAGCGACAGTAACCGTGTCCGATACGATGACAACAATGTAATCGTTAATGGCGGACAGAATGTTGTTTCGGGACCTGGCCGACGGATACGTATCGCCGAGTGGAATACCAAGATCAACGCTCGTGATTTTCGCGTTCCGACTGCGGGTCCCTTTTTGATTCGCCTTCGCGTTGGTTCAAGCACTCCCTCACGCGATGATGTGATTGCGGCTGCAGAGAGATTTCTCAAAGAACGGATGCAGAAGAAACTCAAAGAGCGACCAGACGCCAAGAAATATGTCGAAGAGGAACTTGAGGAAGATCTGATTCACTTTCGCGAGTCATCGATTTATGACTACGGCCCAGCGAGAGTTCGAGTGATCGTCGACTTGGGCGGTCAGCCAGCCGTGATCGGCGAAGCGGACGTGACTGGTGGTGTCTCGGAATCAGGAATGGTGACGTTGGAGTTCCCCGTTACGATGACGACCGAGAAAGCCGGAATCACGCTTGAGTACGCGTACAGTATCCCTGCCGTGCTCGAAAACTTTTGGATGCAGAAAAACGACGGCTTTCCGCGTCCTGAATTATTGGTGGATTGGTTCGAACTGGAAGGCCCGGTTTACCAACAGTGGCCGCCGGAGTCGTATTCACGTTGGCTGCCAGCGGAAATGCCTTTACTTGAATCCGAGCAGGTGCAACTGGCGAAGTCGGTGCTGGAGAAACTGATGCCGCTTGCTTACCGCCGTCCGGTAACGTCGGAGGAAATTACAGTGAAGTTGCAGCTCTTTGATGCTGCACGTAAGACGTCCGGCTCGTTCGAAACTGGGTTGCGGACGGCAATGTGTTCAGTTTTGATTTCTCCGCATTTCCTGTACTTGGTTGAACCGTCGGCGGACCCCAATTCGCCGCTGACACAGTATGAGCTGGCATCACGATTGTCATACTTTCTCTGGTCCTCGATGCCAGACCAGTCGCTACAAAAACTTGCTCGCGAAGGAAAACTCAGCAGTTCGAGTACGCGTGCCGAACTAGTGGATTCGATGTTGGATGATCGGCGAAGTGAGGCGATGGTTGTTAATTTTGCGTCGCAGTGGCTGGGACTGCGCGAGGTCGGCAGCAACCCGCCGGCTCGCGATTTGTTTCCTCGTTATGACGATCATCTCGAATCGTCTCTGGTACAAGAGTCGCTTGCCTTCTTTGACGAAGTGCTACGAAATGACTTGAGTTTGGATTGCTTTGTTGATTCGGATTTTGTGATGATCAACGAACGCCTGGCGCGGTTCTACCAGATCAAATTGCCCAGCGGCGAATCCATTCGTGGTGACCAGTTTCGGCGTGTGGAAATTGACGCGAGTGTGCCGCGCGGTGGTGTGCTAACCCAGGGCTCGGTTCTGACGACGACCAGTAACGGGACGCGGACAACGCCCGTGAAACGCGGGACATGGATTCTGAAAACGATACTCGATGCTGATCCCGGTTTACCCGTCGCCAATGCTGGCGAGATCGCGCCCAAGGTGCCGGGCATCGACAAAGCAACGGTACGTCAACGGTTGGAAATTCACCGCGAGTTGCCCCAGTGTGCCCGTTGTCACGACAAGATCGATCCGCTGGGGTTTGCCTTGGAGAATTTTGATGCGGCTGGACAATGGCGGACCCAGGAAGGCTTCGGCTACAAGGGACGAATTGGAAAACACGACCCTCAGATCGATGCCTCAGGCAGATTGCCTGACGGTACGCTCATTAATGGCATCGACGACTTGCAAAAAGCATTGTTGCAACGGCGTGAGGAGCTGCATCGGTCGTTGGCATCGAAGATGTTCACGTACGGCCTCGGTCGCGAAATGACGTTGACCGATCAACCTCAAATCGAAGAAGTCGTCGGGCAGTTGTCTTCGCAGGGAGACAACTTGCGAACATTGTTGAAAGCGATTGTCACCAGCGAAACGTTTGTAAAACGATAGAATGCCTTCGCATTCTCCTTTGCGACCAAGAACTCTGAGAACATTGAGATGAAGTACAGCCGACCGTTGCGATTATCTCGGCGACACGTTTTACGCGGAATGGGTGCGTCGTTGGCGTTGCCGCTGCTGGATGCGATGACCGAACATGCGTTCGCCGCACCGTCTAAGTTTCGTCCAATTGCCTCGTCTCCAGCGGCGCATCCACGGGTGGTGTTTTGTTATGTACCCAATGGTGTCAACATCAGCCAATGGGTGCCGACTGACACGGGAACGGACTACACGCTGTCACCGACGCTGCAGGTTCTTGCTGAGCATCGTGCGAAATTTTCAGTATTTTCAGGGCTGGGACATCCCGCAGCGACAGGCGGACACAGCGGTGCTGATACTTGGTTGACCGGCGCGGACCTGACCGCAACTCCAGGCAAGCAGTACAGCAATTCGATGTCGGCAGATCAAGTGATTGCTTCGATGCATGGAGAGCAAACGCGATTGCCATCGTTGCAGTTGTCGGACAAGTCCGGCACGGGTTCTGCGGGCCATTCACACACGTTGTCCTTTGACCGCCGTGGTACACCGGTGCCCGCTGAGGACTCGCCACAGAGGGTATTCGAGCGGTTGTTTGTGCCCGATACCGCGGCCGATCGCGCAGCGACGCTACAACGCTATGCCCTACAAAAATCGATCATGGATTCGGTGCAAGATGAAGCCAAACAACTGGGCTCGCGTGTTGGAAAGGCGGACCGTGAGAAACTGGGGCAATACTATCAATCGGTTCGCGAGACTGAATTGCGAATTGAACGTTTGACTCAATGGATCGACGTTCCCAAGCCGGTCATTGACGGTAAAGACCTGCAATTAAATAGCCAACCGTCCAACGCGCACGATCGAATGATGTGGTTGGACGTGATGATGGAAATCAGTTACTTGGCAATGGCAACCGATACGACTCGCGTGATTACATTTGAATGGTCACGAGAAGCGAGTGGCTTCGGTGGCGGCGGCGAGAATCACCACGAACTGTCGCATCACGGCGGCGACTCAGGAATGCTTGCTCGGCTCGCAACGATCGACCAATTTCATCTGTCGCGTCTAAAACGATTCCTCGATTTTCTTTCGCTGACTAAAGAAGGCAACGGTGTGATGCTGGATCACACAATCGTCGTCTACGGTTCGGGGATGAACAGTGGTTTGGGCGGCGAACATTCACCCAAGAATTTGCCGCTGTTGGTTGCTGGCGGCCGATCACTTGGCGTTCAGCATGCTGGGCACATCGCGTTCGATGAGAATAATCATCCGCCATTGTCGAACCTGTGGTTGTCCGTGATCCAAAAAGCTGGCGTTGATATCAATGCGTTTTCAGACTCAGTGACGGGAACGAGTTTCTTGAGTTGAGACTCGTTGCCACCCTCCCCAGTTGAATTGATACAATCGGGACTGCGTACGCTGTGTACCACTCCAATTAAAAGCACTCCATGCAACGATCACTACTTCGTCAAAACAGCAAGCTGGTAAGTGCGGCAATACAGCGTGAGCTTCTCGAAGGTGAGTTGGCTTCTCAGCAACCGCACTTTAATCAACGGTTACTTGCGGCCAAGCTAGCGCCGCTCCGTGCGGCGGGAATCGAAGTGCTGCAGGTCAACGTCGGCAAGGTGTGCAATCAAACTTGCACCCACTGTCACGTTGATGCGGGTCCAGACCGTCGCGAAAGCATGACACGAAAAACGGCGGAGGCCGTGATCGCAGTGTTGGCAAACCACGACATTCCGACTTTGGACATCACCGGCGGGGCGCCAGAGATGAATCCGAATTTTCGCTGGCTCGTTGAACAAGCGCGTGAGTTCGACCGACGTGTGATTGATCGTTGTAACTTGACGATTTTAATGGCTGGCGAGTTCAAAGACTTACCCGAGTTTCTCGCCGAGCATGATGTGGAGATCGTGGCTTCTTTACCGTGCTACCTAGAAGAAAATTGCGACAGTCAACGTGGAAATGGAGTGTTCAAACGGTCGATTGATGCATTGCGGCGGCTCAATTCACTTGGCTATGGTCAACCTGGGTTGGGACGCAGGCTAACGCTGGTGTACAATCCGACGGGACCGTCCCTACCACCGGCGCAAGGGACTCTTGAGGCTGTCTATCGTGACGAACTGAAATCTCGGTACGAAATCGTGTTCACCGAGCTACATACGATCACGAACTTGCCGATAAGCCGGTTTCTCGATGATTTGCTTCGTAAGAATCAGTTCGATGAGTACATGCAAAAGTTGGTTGACGGATTCAATCCACTCACGGTCAACGGGGTCATGTGTCGCACGATGCTGTCGGTCGATTGGCAGGGGAACCTTTTTGATTGCGACTTCAATCAGATGTTGCACTTGGGGCTTGCCGCCAACGTACCTCAACACATTTCGGAATTTGATGCAGTAAAATTGGGCGACCGTATGATCCAAACCGGCCGGCACTGCTTCGGTTGTACGGCTGGGTGTGGTTCCAGTTGCCAAGGGGCTGTGGTGAAATTCGGTTCGAAGGAGGCATCGTGAATTGCTCGCCCAAATATGCAGAACGTCTAAGTACGGTATTGCTCGGGCCCTGCTCGCTCTGTTTAGCGGTTGTTCATACAGCGGCAGTAGTGATCACCAAAAGTGACTTGTATTGACCGGTTCCAGTACCGTTGCGCCGCTTGTGAGCGAGATTGCGAAACGGTTGGAAGCTCTGGAATCGAGGAGTGCGAATCGATGTACACAGTGGCGAAAGAGAATCACGATTGTATGAACTCAAATGACAAGCACATAGCAATCGGCCATGATGTCGAGTGCCGGAAACTCAGTGGCGATCAAGGCGACGCTTATTCGATCGGACCGCTCGCTGCTGGTCCGCCTTGCTGTATCCCTGAAGCCTTAATTCATGTCGTTGATCTCGCTGTGCATTATGGTGACAAATGCGTGTTGAGCGGTATTTCGCTGACGTTCAACCGCGGTTGCATGACCGCGTTGATCGGGCCATCGGGGTGCGGCAAGACAAGTTTTCTTAGTAGTTTGAATCGAATGACGGACATGATTCCTGGGTGTCGTGTTAATGGAACGATCATGATCGGCTCGCTCGATGTTCGGGCAACCAAAGATTTGATTTCACTACGTCGGCGAGTCGGTATGATTTTCCAAAAACCGAATCCGTTTCCGCTTTCAATTCGCAAGAACATCGAGATGCCGCTGAGGGAACACGGTGTGCGAATGCGTACCGATCGTGCAGAGATCGTCGAAGCGGTGCTGGAGGACGTCGGCTTGTGGAATGAAGTCAAGGATCGACTCGACTCGCCCGCGATGTCTCTCTCCGGCGGGCAACAGCAACGTCTTTGCATCGCGCGGGCTTTGGCTCTGCGTCCAGAGATCCTGCTGCTCGATGAACCATGCAGTGCGCTCGATCCACTGGCTAGCCAAGTGGTCGAAGAATTGTTACTCAGTTTTCGAGGACGCTACACGGTGATCGTGGTGACGCATAACCTGCAACAAGCTCGTCGTATCGCCGACTACGCCGCGTTTTTCTGGACGACAAACGGAACGGGAAATTTGATCGAACACGGCACCGGACAGCAAATTTTTGATGCGCCGCAAAAACCATTGACGATCGCCTATGTTAATGGAAAGGCGGGATAGTTAGGTGCAGACAGGATCAACCGCGCCGGCCAATGACGTTCCCCGTCAGATACTTTCGTCGACGAAAACGGATCGCGTGATCGTCTTTTCACGGTTTCCCGAACCGGGGATCACCAAGACGCGAATGATTCCAGCCTTGGGTGCCGAAGGAGCGGCTCGACTGCAAAAAGTACTCACCGAGAGAACGTTGTATGCAGCCCGCGAATATTGCTCGGACCGATCCACCGACCTGGAAGTGCGTTTTGCAGGCGGCGATGCCCAGCGGATGGCCAACTTGTTCGGAGCCGATAGACGTTATCTACCTCAACAGGGAAGCGACTTGGGTGAACGTTTGATCGACGCCTTTGCCAGTGCATTCAGCGCAGGCGCAGAGCGAGTGGTAGTGATCGGGTCGGATTGTCCGGGGCTCGAGTCATCAGTTCTTGACGCTGCGATGAAGGCGCTATCTCAAGAGGACGTCGTACTTGGACCAGCAATCGACGGCGGATACTACTTGATCGGTCTGAAGGAAAATCGGCCGGAATTGTTTCAAGGTATCGATTGGGGCAACGAAGGTGTCTTGAGGCAAACGGTCGACAAGGCGAAGCGATCGCGTTGCAGTATCTATCGTTTGCGACCTCTTTCGGACGTTGATTTTCCTGAAGACTTGGTTGCCTGTCGCCGGTACCCAAATGCATTCGCCAATGTATTGCCGTTGGCTCGCAGTGGAGTTTTGTCGATCATTGTGCCTACTCTGAACGAGGCACAGCGCATCGAGCAGACTTTACACGCCATTATTGGTCGGCCAGATATCGAAGTCATCGTAGCCGATGGAGGCAGTGTTGATGCAACCAAGCCGATCGCCGAACGAATGGGCGCTAAGGTTGTTTCAGCGAGTCCCGGACGTGGGCGCCAGATGAATGCTGGCGCGGCGATTGCCAGCGGTGATGTGTTGTTGTTTCTTCACGCTGATTGCATGTTGCCCGAAGGTTTTCACGAGCTGATTCGATCGACGCTGTCGGTTCGTGTCGTTTGCGGAGCCTTCACACTGAAAATCGATAACGATCGTGCTGGCTTGAGGTGGATCGAGCGAGGCGTGGAGTTTAGGTCTCGATTTCTCAGTCGTCCCTACGGCGATCAAGGCTTGTTTCTTACCGCAGAGAGCTTTTTCAGAATAGGCGGTTTTCCCAACTGGCCGATTTTAGAAGACGTTGAGCTGTGCCACCGCTTGCGAAAGCATGGAAAAATATCGATTGCCAATGCAGCAATGACAACGTCCGCTCGGCGATGGTTGACGCTGGGTCTTTGGCGAACCACTCTCTTAAATCAATTTTGTATTGCTGGATACTGTGTTGGCGTATCACCGGAGACGCTCAATCGCTGGTATCGTTCGCGTCGATGAGTGTGATTTGCTCGCGTAACGAGGGACGCTTTTGACCTTACGGGTGGCCGCTGTGTTTCCACACTTGGTTTGGCCTTGTGCAAAGTGGCAACTACCGTATGATACAGTATTGGCCTACGCGAACTGATGCGTCAAGCAACAGCACCTTGCTAAATAAGTTTTGTTAGCAAGAAGCAGAATGTAAGTTGCCCCTAAACCCTGACAATTGCGCACACGCAATTCAATGTCTTGTCAGGCATGTCGACGCCGCACTCCTTCGAATCGTTCGCAGTGGTTTTCTCTATTGCCAAGGAGGCGATGATGATTGATTGTGTTGCTGCGACACCCCGTTACGTCCTGAGACAGGGGCTTCTTCCGCTTGGACCGTTGGTTTTACCAACAGTAGCTCAGGCTGATGTAACCGTTGTTTTCGCTTTTTCCTCGAAACCGCATTTCGATGCATTCTTACGACAAAGCGAAAAAAAACTTACGCCCTATCCATTGGTTAAGGGCTTTTTGCAAAACCAGAGCGATCTTGACGGCAAAGTATTACGTTTGGTGGTGATCGATGCGAACTCCCCTCATCAAACCATTCTCCATGCTGCGACGGTTCAAGCTGTTCTTAATGCCTTCGAGCTAAATCAAACATCCGTTTTGACATCCCACGAGCTGATTATTGACGAGAAGTTGGGCTCATACCGAATTCCATTGCCTGTTCTAGAAACGAACAGCGAATGATCAGAGGCCAGCGGAAGTCGTTGATACTACAGCCGGCGGACGTCGCTCCCGCGCAAGTCGGATGGGAGGTGGTCGGTGTATTGAATCCTGCAGTAATCCGAGTGGGCGACGATGTGGTGATGTTGGCGCGAGTCGCCGAGCGATCGGCAGAAAAACGCCCAGGACAAACTTCACTCCCTCGCTGGCAAGGCGATGGCATGGAAACTGTCGACTGGTTCAACGACGACGACGTGCAAATGAATGACTCTCGCGTTGCTGTGGTCAAGGACTCTGGGGATCTGCGGTTGACGTCGGTTTCGCACTTTCAAGTGCTGAGCCGCTCTGCTGGTTCCGACGGCCCCTGGAAAGCCGAAGCGTTCGTTCTCCCCGCGGGTGAGTTCGAAGAATATGGCATCGAAGACCCGCGGATCACCCTCATCGACGACACCTACTGGATCACGTACGTCGCGGTATCGAAACTTGGCGCTTGTACGGGACTGATGTCGACACTGGACATGAAAACGTTCCAACGTCACGGCATCATCTTTGCTAGTGAAAACAAAGACGTCGTCCTGTTTCCGCAGCAAATCGATGGTGACTACGTGGCACTCCATCGCCCCAATCCGAATTCACATTTCAGCCCGCCGAGCATCTGGCTCGCTCGCTCACGTGACATGATTCATTGGGGACGACATCAGCCACTCGTGAGCGGACGCGAACCCTGGGAAGGTGATCGCATCGGTAGCGGTCCCCCACCGATTCGCGTCGATCAAGGATGGTTGTTGCTGTATCACGGCAGTGAACGTACGCGAGTTTTCGGGGACGTCGGCCAGTATACGGCTGGCGCCTTGCTGCTCGACCCGCATGATCCCTCTCGCGTGATCGCGCGATCGACCGTACCCATCATGAAACCAACCGCAAGTTTTGAAACGAGCGGGTTTGTACCCAATGTTGTCTTCCCGACAGCGATGCTCGATCACGGCGACACCTTGGAGGTGTTCTATGGAGCTGCCGATACCTGCATCGCGACCGCCGAGTTCTCCAAGCGAGAGATTCTCGAATCCATGATACCCACGAACGGATCACCACGATGACCCACAAAGATCACCACAAGATCGCCTTTGTCGGCAACTATCTGCCTCGCAAGTGCGGCATCGCAACGTTTACGCATGACTTGCGTGCCGCGGTCGCCAAAGCGTCTGGTGCGGTGTGCATCGTCGTGCCAATGGATGATATCGTTGGAGGATACGACTACGAAAACGAAGTTCAATTTCAAGTGGTCGAACAAGAGCTCGACAACTACCGCGCAGCTGCCGACTTTCTAAATTTCAGCAATGTCGGAGTCGTTTCACTGCAACACGAGTTTGGGATTTTCGGAGGCCCCTGCGGCAGTCACGTGTTGGCTTTGCTACGCGATCTAAGGATGCCCGTCGTCACGACGCTGCATACGGTTTTATCGGACCCGAGCCAGACTCAACGTGCCGTGATGATGCAACTGATTCGGCTTTCGAGTCGGTTGGTCGTGATGACCGAGCGCTGCCGCCAAACTCTGCTGAACACCTACTCGGTGTCTAGCGAACAAGTTGACTTGATCCACCACGGGATTCCCGATCGGCCGGACGTTGATCAAGCGAGTTTGAAAGAGCAATTCGATGTCGAAGGACGACCGGTCGCACTCACCTTCGGTCTGCTTTCACCCGGCAAAGGCATTGAGCACGTGTTGCAAGCGATTCCGGAAATCATTCAACACTTTCCAGATTTCATTTATCTGGTACTCGGTGCGACGCATCCGAGCTTGATGCGCGAACAAGGCGAGAGATATCGAATCAGTTTAGAGCGTATGGCCAAAGACCTGCGAATCACCAAGCACGTGAGCTTCTACAACCGATTCGTTGAAATCGATGAATTGACTGAGTTCATTGGAGCTGCGGACCTGTACATCACGCCGTACTTGAACGTGCAGCAGGCAGTCTCGGGAACTTTGGCGTACGCATTCGGTTGCGGTCAAGCCGTGATCTCGACGCCGTACTGGCACGCCGAAGAGTTGTTGGCCGATGGTCGCGGAGTGCTGGTTCCGTTTGCGAATTCAAAAGCGATTGCCGATGAGGTAGTCGGTTTGCTCGAGGACAGTCCACGACGTTTGGCGATGCGCGAGCAAGCGTATTTACTCGGGCGCAATATGACCTGGGATCATGTATCGCAGCTCTACGTACGATCGTTCCAGCGGGCTCGCGAAGAACAAAGTTCCAAGCGAAAACCGCTCGCCGTGCGAACGCTTGATGAGCAACCGCTTGCGCTACCGCAGATGCACCTGGAACATCTCCAACATATGAGCGACTCCACGGGCATCGTTCAACACGCGATTTACTCGATTCCCGATCACGGACATGGCTATTGCACTGATGACAACGCGCGTGCGCTCATCCTCACGGTCTTGGTCGAAGAACTCGGGAAAGACTCACCCGAGGTTTATAGTCTCGCCTCTCGTTACGCGGCGTTTTTGAATGTGGCATTCAACCGCGACACCGGACGCTTTCGAAACTTCATGAGTTTTGATCGTCGCTGGCTCGAAGTGGACGGTAGCGATGATTCTCAAGGCCGAGCCTTGTGGGCGTTGGGCACATGCGTCGGCCGCTCGCGTCGCGCAGGGCTCGCCTCGTGGGCTCGAGAACTGTTCCACCGCGCGTTACCAGCCTGCGAAAATACAACATCGCCGCGAACTTGGGCGTTGGGAATACTCGGAATCCACGAGTACCTGCGTCGTTATAACGGTGATCGCGCTGCCAGTCTGATGAGCGAACGATTGGCCAAGAAACTGGTTGACATGTACGAGTCCACGGCCACCGCCGATTGGCCTTGGTTCGAGAACATCGCATCGTACAACAACGCCAAATTGTCCCAGGCGCTCGTTGCACGCGGTCGCTGGGCCGACGATCCTCAGGCGACGGAAATTGGTCTGAAATCATTGCGTTGGTTATGCGAGAAACAACTCTCGCCCGAAGGTCGCTTCCGACCGATCGGTTCCAATGGATTCAGCCGCGAGAACGGAGTCACGGCGATTTTTGACCAACAGGCGATAGAGGCTCATTCGATGATCTCAGCGTCGATCGAAGCCTATGTGGCCACGCACGATGCTGCTTGGTGCGAACAAGCTCATCTTGCTTTCGATTGGTTCCTTGGACGCAATGACCTGGGCACGCCGCTGTACGACGCATCCACCGGCGGCTGTTACGACGGCTTGATGGCGAACCAAGTCAATGAGAACCAAGGCGCCGAATCGACTTTGGCGTTTTTACTCTCGCTCGCGGAAATGCAGCAACTTGCGTCACTGAGTTAGTGACTAACCCCATGAGCGCCCTCGGCTCAATTCCTTCTTCATAGCACCCTACATGCTCATCAAGCGAACCGGTATCGTTCTTTCACCGAACAAACAGCGAGTGGTATTGCGACCGTTCCAGCCGCCCACCGACGAACGAATTTTACGAGTCATCGCTCGTGTATCAACGCTGGCCGAAACCGAGGTCGACTCACTACTGGATCAAGTGTTCAGCGAGTTTCAGGGACGGCATCAAAAGCCAACGGAATTCTTTGAACGACGTTTCCTTAAGATTCGTCATCACTTGCTCACCGATGCTCCCTTGAGCAAAAATCGCCGCCTTTTGTTGGGAGCTTATTTCACCCAGGAATATGCGCTGGAGTCTGCGGCGCTATTCAACCCATCGCTTGTGTGGCATCCCGACCAAACCAATCTCGCCAAGGGATCGCGCCGTTTTGCGATGAGTCTAAGGGCGGTCGGCGAAGGTCACATCTCATCGATCGTCTTTCGATCGGGAACCATTTCCAAAGACATGAAGATCAACGTGGATGAACCGGTTCGGTTCGTGACCACGCCACACTTTGTCCCTGATTCTCGCTACGAAAATGATCTCATTCGACGCAAGTTGATTGAACTCGGTTTGGGAACCCCGTTCATCTACGAAGTTCTGTCATCGCTCGATCACGATTTCACGCTCGAGCAGCTCGAAAATCGATTGAAAACGTCGCTACAAGAGAATCGCGCGAGACACGCTGAGCTGGCGCCTCTGGTGGAACAGGTGCTGATGTTGGCAAAGTCGAACTATGAAATTCGATATAGCCCCGATCATCAATTGTCTGAACGCGTGATATTTCCTTTCAGCCCTACGGAGACAAACGGCATCGAGGATGCAAGGTTCGTCCACTTTCGCGAGGACGATGGTCGACGCACTTATTATGCGACCTATAGTGCCTACGATGGAAGAATGGTGTTGCCACAATTACTGGAGACGCCGGATTTTTTGCGATTCAAATTGCACACACTCAACGGGCCCGCCATTTCCAACAAAGGAATGGCCCTGTTTCCTCGAAAGATCAAAGGCAAATACGTGATGCTCGGTCGACAGGACGGAGAGCACTTGTTCCTGATGTACTCGGACTTGCTCTACTTCTGGTACACCAAAGCAATGATTGTCAAACCAACCTACCCCTGGGAATTCGTTCAAATGGGGAATTGTGGCTCACCGATCGAGACGAAAGCCGGATGGTTGGTTCTGACTCATGGGGTCGGGCCGATGCGAAAGTACTGCATCGGCGCGATGCTGCTGGACTTGGAAGATCCGTCGAGAATCATCTCAAGGTTACAAGAGCCCTTGATCACCCCGAATGAAATTGAACGAGAAGGCTACGTTCCCAATGTTGTCTATACCTGTGGCGCAATCGTTCACGAGAATCATCTTGTCATTCCGTACGCGATGTCCGATTACGCAACAACTTTCGCTACCGTCGAAATCAGCGAATTACTGTCCGCGATGACATAGACTTTCTTTATATTTTTCAGGATCAACTGGAAGCCATCGACAGGTGATTCCTTTGAGCTGAAGTAGAGAAACTACCTATTTAAACAAAGGTGCCCAAACTCTTGCGATCATCGATGCCAAGAGCGAACACGGTATACAAGACCGCACGGCCATCGGAACTTAGCGATATCGATCCTTAGCGACGCAGCATTGGCGAAACGCGGTGTAAAGGAACAAAACTCGCCGTCTCTCGGCGATACGACGAGGAATCTGCTATAGTGGGGGGCGTCATGTTCAGTGGCATCCTGAACACTTTGCTTGTCAAAGACGAGTCCAACGTCCCCACTCACGTAGTTTTTAGTCACATGTTTTCCATGTTTAATCTCTCTCATCGTCGACGTCCTGCTAAACGCTCATTGAGCAAGTCAACTGCAAAGAGTAGAGGTCGTCAGTTGTTACTGGAGTCGCTGGAAGATCGCCGCGTTCTGGCGTCAAATCTTGGACTCGATTTTAATTTTGAAGCAACCGCTGGAAACCAGATATTCACGTCGTCCTCCAATACATTGGGCTATGCATTCTCGGTGAATCGGCCAATCATGGTCGATGGACTAGCAATTTTCGATGACAATGGATTGACCAATGCGCACCAAACCCGACTTTGGACTGCGACTGGCACGGAATTGGCTTCGGTCAATTTAGACAGCAGTGACACCACGTTTGGCCCAGCTCGCACTGGCGGATCATGGCGATTTGAGTCCATCGTGCCGATTGAGCTGGCACCTGGCAGTTATGTTATCGCAGCGCATTATCCAGGCACTGGTATGCGTGACGCATTCGTTCGCAATCCTGATACGTCAAACGTGTCGTTCGCCAACGGCGTTTCGTTTATTCAGGACGTGGCGATCGCGGGAAACACTTTCCCCAACACCAGTGACCCCACAGTCTCGTTCGGTGTCTTTGGTCCTAGCTTTACGATTCTCGATTCGCTGAACGTCACTACGCTTGACGATGTGGTGGCCGCCGATGGATTGACCAGCTTGCGGGAAGCGATTGCCAATGCCAATGCCACTCCAGGTTCTGATACGATCACATTTGATCCATCGTTATTTAATAGCGGATCGAGGACCATCACGCTTAATGCCGACAGCGGCGAAGCTGTATTGCGAATCGAAGAATCTCTGACGATCACTGGCCCCGGTGCGGATCTGTTGACGATCAATGCCAACCAATTGGATCGTATCTTCACGATATCGTCGGGCGACGCCACGACAGACTTCATCACCGCGACGATCACGGGGTTGACGATCACGAATGGGCAGGCGCCTACGGTTGGAGGTGCATTTTTTATTCGCAATGCAGATGTGTCGATCATCGACAGTGAATTGGTAGGGAACGCGTCGCCCGATGATGGTGGTGCAATTTACTTTATCGCATCCAACAACGGTACCACCAACGGAGACAATACTCGACTGACCGTTCGTGGAACGACGATTGCCAGTAACACTTCCGTTGGCGGTGGCGGTGGAGGCATCTACTCGCAAGGCTTCAGTGGTGCTACCGCAAACCTGATTGTGGAAAATAGCACGATCTCCAATAACCGCGCCGACGAATTCGGCGGTGGCGTGTTGCAATTCAGCAGCAACACGGTGTTGCGTCACGTAACGGTTACTGGAAATCACTCAAATAATGATGACACGAACACCGAAGGCGGCGGCGGTATCGCTTCGTCTGCCGACGGTAGCCTGCAATTGCTCAATTCCATTGTTGCCGGCAACTTCATTGGATCAGCAGACACGACCCCCAGTGACCTTGCCGCCACAACCGCGACGATGGCTTCTGGTTCCATGAACAACGTCATCGGTGATGCGGGAACCAGTGGTTCGTTGGTTAACGGTGTGGACGGTAACATCGTCGGCAACGCGGGCCTGGGTGTGCTGCTTGTTTCCAGCATCCTCGATTCTTCGCTGGCACTCAACGGCGGTACGACGCGAACGCATCTGCTGGCTAACGGCAGCCCTGCGCTGGACAACGCCGCAACACTAACACCCGCAATCACAGTGGATCAACGCGGCACAGTGCGGCCTCAAGGCGCTGCGGCGGATATCGGCGCCGTGGAGTTTGTAGCGACGTTCGATTCGACGTCGATTACCGTCACGACCGCGGATGACGAGCTGGACGCGAATCCCGAAAACAACTTGGCGGATATCAGTTTGCGGGAAGCCATTCTCCTGGCCAATGCCAATCCAAACGTCAGCGTGATTACGTTTGACAGCGCCTTGCAAGGTACGTCACTGTCGCTGTCGAGCGTTGGCGACACGACCTTGGGCAATTCGATGCTGGCGATCAGTTCCGAGGTTACGATTCGTGGTCCCGTGACCATTTCTCGTGATACCGCAAACGGCGATGCGCGATTGTTCTACGTTGACGTTGCGGGCACCTTAACACTGGATACCCTGACGCTTTCCGGAGGCGAAGCCATCGGCGGAAAAGGGGGCGATGCCAACGGTGGCGGAGGCGGTGGTGGAGGGGGATTCGGTGGTGCTATCTTCAATCGCGGGACAGTCAATATTGTTGGCTCGACGCTTACTAACAATCGCGCTGCGGGTGGGGCCGGCGGACGCAGCGGAATTGATACCTTGGGCAAGGGCGGTGCCAGTGGCGGATCGGTGCTCGGCGATGCAACGGATTCGACTGCCGATAATGGTGCGACCGGCCTGAACGGAGCAGGTGGTGGTGGCGACCTTGTTATTGGTGCCGGCAGTCCCGCGCCACCCAATTTTACCGTTCTTTCAGGTGAGGACGGAGACGGAACAACCGCATTCGGAGCCGGCGGTGGCGGCGGCGGTTTTGGTGAAATGACGGTTAGTGGACCGATGACGTTGTCCGGGGGCGGACAAGGTGGCACGGGCGGATTTGGTGGCGGCGGCGGCGGCGAAGGTGATTCGTCCGGTGGATCGGACGCAATTAGCCAGCAACAGGCTGCGGGCGGATTCGGCGGTGGATTTGGATTTGGGCTGGGCGGCGGTGGAGGTGCAGGTCTTGGCGGCGGCGTGTTCAATGATGGTGGGACAGTTACCGTAATCAACAGTACGTTATCGGGAAATTCCGCACTCGGTGGCGATGGTGGCGATGGCGACAGGACGCGCGGAATAACGATACCTGGTCAAGGCGGTATGGGATTCGGCGGCGCGATCTTCAATCGCAACGGCACGATCACCGTACGACAGTCGACGCTTGCGGAAAATCGCACCAGTGCTGGTTCCGGTGCTAATTCAGACTCTGGTGCAACGGCGGTTTACAACCTGCAAGAGTCCGGGCAAACCGCAACGTTGAACATTTTCAACACCATTCTAGCCAGCAGCATCAGCCAAAACTCGGACGCGATCAATACCGATGGCACGGTCATTGGTAACAATAATCTCATCAGTGAAAATGGCAATTTCCCAACGAGCGTGATCGTAACCAGCGATGCTCCGATTCTGGGGCCGCTGCAATCCAATGGAGGTCCAACCGCAACGCACGAGTTGCTAACCGGAAGCCCCGCGATCGACGCGGGCGACAACGCACAAATCCTGGGGCTAACCACAGATCAACGCGGCTCGGGATTTGACCGATTGATCAACGATATCGTCGACATTGGTGCGTTTGAATCGGCACCTAGGTTCAACATCGTGATTTCTCCCACGACCGCATTGTCTGTATCTGAATCTGGGTCGACGGCGACGTTCACGGTTGTTCTCTCCGACGCACCCACCACGAACGTCGTGTTGAACGTTGTCAGCGGCGACACCGGTGAGGCGACTGTCGATGTCGCGACTTTGACGTTCACGCCTACAGACTTTGACACGCCTCAAACGATTACGGTCACTGGTGCCAATGATACCGTCCGCGATGGTGATCAGAGCACGAACATCACTGTGACTGTCGACGATGCAATTTCCGACGACAACTACGATCCAGCCATGGATCAACTGGTCTCAGTATCCATCACCGACGACGATACTTCGATGCTGTTAGTCGTAGAGAGTAACGGTTCCACTTCGGTACTCAATCTTGGTACGACGGACGCGGTATCGGTCGCACTTTCGTCACAACCGCTGACCAATGTCGTGGTCAATGTATCACTCAGCAGCACGGCTCACGCGTCGCTTGACGTGGCAACCTTGACGTTCACTCCAGGGAACTTTGCTACGCCGCAAACAGTTACAGTGACTGGAACCAACGACAACGTCGAAAATGGTGATCAAACCGCGACGATCGCGATCGCTGTCGAAAATGCGACATCC
>JBGSIA010000036.1:0-77713 GCA_041751935.1 Pirellulaceae bacterium
GCCTTGCGCGTCACTGGCCAGTACATCCAAAATCGACAGTTTGTCTTCGTCAAACTCTCTCTCGACGATCGGATTGAGGATTGTCACCTCGGTGATGACGGGATCACCGCTCAGGATCGAGTTGATGAAATGTAACGTCACTGCCGGATGCTCAGGGCTCCCCAGTAGCGTCTTGCAAGCGAAATCGACAGTGGGATTGATGCCTATCATGAACAGCGCCACCCGTGACGGAACAACCAAAAGTTGCCCCACATCCTAACCCACATAAACAAGCACGGATATGCGGTGATCCGGTTCTTGAAGGGGCTCGTGCCGTCGATGCCAGAAGAGCGTTTAGCGGGGTTGCCGTATCAACTGGCGCGGTTCGCTGAGATCGCTGAAACGGCAGTGAATGAAGCGGGTGAAGCGGTAACGACCACTCGCACTGTGTCGATCGAATATGCGCTGCAGCAGAAGTTGCACGCTGCGTTCAACGACGCACCGTCCAGTCGCCCACCACCAGGCATTCTCAGTGAGCAAGTCGGATGAAATCGACGCCGCTGCAAGTCACAGAAACAAAATCAGCGAACAATGGTTCAAGCTTCCGCACGCGCGGAGCTCACAATCGGACCCTAAATCTACTCATTTCTGGCGTCGCACTACCGACGATTGCCGTTCGACCGAGTGCTGCGAGCTTGAAGAAAAGCATCGCGGAATTCAAAACCACATCACTTCCATAAGTGACTTCAGGCAATATGCCACCGTCTCAATAGTCTTAGCAATCCAGATAAGCTACCGCTCCGTCTCGTCCTCCAAGCTCTCATCACTACCTATTTCTTTAATAGAACAATGGTTCAAGCTCCCGCACGCGCGGAGCTCACAATCGGACCCTAAATCTACTTAAATCAGACGCCACACAGCCGACGTTTGCCGTTCGACCGAACTCCGCAGGCTCGATGAGTAGCATCGCGGAATTCGAAACCTCATCACTTCCATAAATGACTTCAGGCAATCTGCCCCGGTCTCAATAGTTTTAGTAATCCAGATAAGCTACCGCTCCGTCTCATCCTCCGAACTACCATCACTACCTATTTCTTTAATAGGACAGCTCTCCTTGTTGCCAAACGTCAACGGTCGCAAGATGCACCATTTCTGTCACATTGGACAGACGACGGATTCGGTATCTAAGTTTCAAGTCGCCAAAATCAAACGCATACTCACTTTCCGGAAAGCTCGATACACAATAGACAAGCTTCTCTTCACTTGATCCCCACAGGTCAATTTGCAGGCCCCACTCATATTTTTGTATGAACGGCCCAAGTTGAGTGACATCTTGATCTTCCGGATTCAATGGGCAAATTACAATGAGATTTGGATTTCCATTCCTGACGGTATCGTCCTCACGGGCAGAAAGTAATTTCACATCGCTCGATTGAGGCCAAGACTCAAAAGTTTCCGTACAAAATTGCTCAAGAAAATGCTTCGGTGAACTGAAAGTCAGTCTAGCCATGATGGTTCTTCGATCTTGAAAAGCAGTGGCGTATTTTGGAAACAATGCGTTGCAAAGAGCAACCGCCACTTGGGCACAACGCCTCCCAGCACCACATGCGCGCACCATCACCGTGTAGCAGTTGTCCTGCTTGATTTTGCATTTCGATACGAGACCACAAAAAAGTTGACATGCCGCCATATTTGCCGCCGTGAGTTCGCCGTTTACGCCTCGAAATGCATCAGTGCACTTCAGAAAGCAGTTGTCGTAAATTCCCCCCAAACCAGAAGGATCGAGTCCAACCGTAGGTTGTCCGCCGACATACTCAAAAAGATTCCACGGACTCCCCTCATACCCAATCGGGTCTCTGGAGCAGAATCGACCAGCAACCGAGTCATACATGCGGGCGCGATAGTGATAGAGGCCCAGTGCCTCATCATTCTCGCGTCCGGTGTAAGCGTAGCGGTTGTGGTCGGCGCTTGATGTGCGGGTCGTACCTGCAGCGTCGGTGATTGTGGGTGTGCCGTAGGCGCTGTAGGCGTAACGTTCGGTGATTGTACCGCTGCCATCGGTGAGGGCGGTGATGCTGTATTGTTGGTTGCGGTGATAATAACGCAGGCCACCGCTGCCGCCGCGCATCACCGGTTCATCGATGTAGCTGGCATAGACGTAAGTGTAGGTCGGGCTGTTGGCCGCGGTTGTGGCTGTGTAATCGGCAATCGTTTGCTGTCCAGATTGCACGAAGACTTGAGCAGTCGTGCCGTCGTCACGGTATACTCGGCGGCCAAGTGCATCCCACTTGTAGAACACATCCGCCGTGCTGTCGTTGTCCACGTCGGCACTGACAAGCCGATTGTCGAAATCCCATGCCATTGCCGGCGGATCGGTTCCTGGACGCAGGACCGCCGGGATGCTGGTGATGTTGCCTTTGAGGTCGTGGGTGACACTTTGGCTGGCAACCGTGAGCAGTTCGTGAGTCGGGCCGTGGGTGCGGTTCTGGGTAGCGGAGTTCTCGGCGATACTGTCCCAGTCACCGACCAGGCTCAAGTCCCATGACTGGTCCAGCGCCGAGTCGGCACGCTCCCAGTTCACCAGCCGATCTTCGTCATCGTAGCCACTGGTACCAACGTCGAACCCATAGCCGCTCATCGTGCCGCTTATCGCCTCACTGGTCTTGTTCTTGTTGTCATCCCAACCATAGGTGAGATTACCAATCGCCGCCCCCGAAAAACTGATCGAGGCCAGCGTGTTGTCGTTGTTGTAGGTTCGCGTTTCACTCATGTGCGTTATTATAGCTGCTGCCAGTCATCCGGCCGCCATCGTCATAGGTGCGGGTATCGATCGTCGTGCTGTTGAAGGCCAGTGAAGCCAATTGCCCATGGTCGGTATAGCTGCGATTATCCTCTGGAGCGAGAACCTTCGGCAACTCCAGCAAATGAAACTGCAGACAATTCCTTTGGCTTTACTTGAGGAATGTCCGCAACAGTCTGGCGGCGATACGATGAGTTGACCATGAGCAATGCAAACTCCGTAAAGACAGCACACGCTGCGATAGAACTGGCCCGACAGCTCCTGCGTCGCGCCAACGAGTTACAAACGCCTGCCGAACGACGTCAACAGGCGGAACTCGATCGGATGATTGGTCACGATGAAGACAAGGCGACGCTGGTGGAGATGACCGATCAAGCGTTTCGCACCTCGTCCACCGCGCGTGTAGCGGACCAGCTAACGCATTTGCTTGACTTGCAGGGCGTGCCGCGATTTTTCTCGCCACTGGAACAGGCGATGCTGAAGGGATTCCAGTCGTTTGGTGAATACTTGCCCGGCGTATCGGTTCCGCTGGTGAAGGAGAAGATGCGGCGAGAGACAGCCAATGTCATTTTGCCTGCAGAGAGAGAATTGCTCAGCGAGCACCTCGCTGCGAGACAGCGCCAAGGCGTTGTGATGAACGTCAACCTGCTCGGTGAAGCGTTGCTTGGTGAAGACGAGACGCGTGTTCGAATTGAACGTTTCATGTCGGCGCTGCGGATGCCGGATGTCCGATGTTTGTCGGTCAAAATTTCGACCCTGTACAGCCAAATCTCGACGGTCGCGCGTAAGCACACAATCGACACGATTGCCGATCGATTGGAGAAACTGTATCGCACGGCGATGAGTGAAAAGATAGCGGGTTTAGATCATGGAAAGTTTGTGTACTTGGACATGGAAGAGTACCGCGATTTGCATTTGACTGCGGACGTGCTCAAAGCCGCGTTGTCGCGTCGTGGGCTGGATCGGGCTCGTGCTGGAATTGCCCTCCAAGCGTATATTCCTGACTCCTACCAAGTTCTTTTGGACTTACTTGATTGGTCGCGTCATCGAGTTGCCGCGGGTGCCGAGCCGTTGACGGTTCGCTTAGTCAAGGGAGCGAACATGGAAATGGAACGCGTCGAAGCCTCAATCGCTGGCTGGCCCCAGGCTCCTTACCCCACCAAGCTGGATACGGATGCAAATTACAAGCGGATGCTGCGGGCGCTGATCGATGCGGCAGCTTCTGGAGACGTTCAAGTGGGTGTCGCCTCGCATAATCTTTTCGATGTTGCATTAGCGATTTTGTGGACACGCGATTCCACCGCTGCAGAGCGAGTTCAAATCGAGATGCTCGAAGGCATGGCGAATCATCAACGACGCGCGATTACCGAGCACGGTGAACCGATGCTGTTGTACGCACCTGCATGCCGACGAGACGAATTCCTTAACGCGATCGGATACCTTGTCCGACGTCTCGATGAGAACACCGGCCCGGACAATTACTTGAGGTATGCGTATCGATTGATTGAGGGCAGCCCAGAATTTAACAAGTTAGCGGACGGTTTCTCGAAGTCCTTAACGCAGATGGATACAGTGAGCGAGCTGCCGCGACGGACCCAGGATCGACGTCAACCTCCGACCCGCCCCTTGGTTGCCTCGTGTTGGCAAGAGTATGTCAATGAACCGGATACAGATTGGTCGTTGAGACACAACGGTGAATGGATTAAGACGATTCTCAATCACTGGAAGCTGCGTTGCGATGAGAATGCACCACAGATTCATACGATGCGGAGCGGCATGCATGCAAATCAGCTCAAGGCTTCGTACGATCCATCGCGACCAAGAGTCGTGTCGTGCCGTTATACCGCGGCAACACTGGACGAAGTGCGCCAGGCAGTGAGCGTAGCTCAACGGGACGCGAGTGGTTGGCGATCAAAGTCGGCACAACAACGTCATATGGTACTTCGCGATGTTGCTCATGTGCTGCGAGAGCGACGCGGGGACCTGATTGCGTCAATGGTGGCCGATGCAGGAAAAATCGTCAGCGAAGCCGACCCCGAGGTCAGCGAAGCGATCGATTTCTGTGAATTTTATCCGCTGACGATGAGTTACTGGACTGCGAATGAATCCATCCGAGCAGCACCTCGTGGCGTTGTGGCCGTGATTACGCCGTGGAATTTTCCGCTGGCGATTCCCTGTGGCGGTGTAGCCGCAGCACTTGCGGCTGGCAATACCGTCATACTAAAACCGGCGAGCGAAACCGTATTGTCAGCGTATCTATTGTGCCAAGCATTTTGGGACGCTGGTGTACCGCGAGACTCCTTGCAAATGCTGCCCTGCGAGGATGCGGTTGCCGAAGCGGGACTGATTCGCAACGAGTCAGTCAATGTGGTGATACTCACGGGAGCGACGTCAACTGCCAAGAAGATGCTTGCGGCGCGTCCCGGTTTGTATCTGCTTGCAGAGACTGGCGGCAAGAACGCAACGATTGTGACCGCAATGGCTGACCGTGATTTAGCCATCAGACACGTCGTGCAATCCGCGTTTGGACACAGCGGCCAGAAATGCAGTGCCACGTCGCTGCTGCTACTGGAAGATGAAGTCTTTAACGATAACCGATTTCGTGAGACGCTAGCAGATGCAGTACGAAGCTTGCACGTCGGCTCGGCGTGGGAGCTAAGCACGCGCATTGGGCCGTTGATTGGAGAGCCGAGTGAGCAACTCGCGCACGGAATGCAGTTACTTGAAGACGAAGAATCTTGGTTGGTGGAGCCTGAACACATCGTCGGCAACCCAAATCTTTACCGACCTGGGGTGAAATGGAATGTGCGTCCAGGAAGTTACAGTCACACCACAGAGTTATTCGGTCCAGTGCTCAGCGTGATGCGGTTTTCGCGTCTGCAGGAAGCAATCGAGATCGTGCGCGGCACGGGATATGGACTAACTTGCGGACTGGAGAGTTTGGACGATCGAGAGATTGATCTATGGCAACGAACGATTCACGCAGGAAACCTCTATGTTAACCGCTCAACGACAGGCGCGATCGTATTGCGGCAACCCTTCGGCGGCGTAGGGCTCAGCGCGCACGGTCCAGGCGTGAAGGCGGGCGGCCCGCACTATGTGCTGGCGTTGTCGCATATCAACGATACAAAATCCGTTAGCGATTGCGAACCCAATGTCGAGGGAATGCTACATGAAAACACTACGGTTCGATTTACTCAGTGGTTAGTACAACAATATCAACAAGCTACGGTTTCCGAACCGGAGTACGAAGACGTTTCGCGGGCGATAACGACACAGTATGACGCATGTCGAAATGAATTTGACGGCCAGCACGATTCGGTCAAGTTGCTTGGCCAGGATAACTTTCGCCGCTACAAAAGCGTGCGTGCTTTAACGCTGCGGATTGTATCGCAGAATTCCACAGCGGATGTGCTCGTTGCGATATCCGCGGCGGTCGCGGTGGGGACACAAGTGACATTGTCGCTGGCCCCGAACCTCGGCACCCAACTGCGACAACTCCTTGAATCGCTGGCCGATGAGCTACCAGGTTCGATAGATCCCATCGAAGAAACGGAAGGCGAATTGATCGCTCGAATACGCGATGGCTACGTCAGCCGCTTACGGGTAATGAGCAACAACGGCTTGTCATCGGACCTGTTGCTGGCCTGCTGCACGATGTTTGTAACTATCGTGACTGATCCAGTGCTACGTCAGGGGCGCATCGAATGCCTGCGGTATCTGGACGAACAATCCTTGTCTCACGATTACCACCGTTACGGCAACCTGGGTCGCCGGGCGAATGAACACCGAGGCCAGCGTGATGGTGAAGAACGGTAGTCAAGCATCCGCAAAACGGTAGGACGTATCAATGTTTAGCTGACGGTGCGGACAACGTCAGCTAAAAGTTGACGCCACGATGCAAACTTGACACGTGTTTTTCGACCGTTTCACAGTTACGTCACTGGCACCAGAAGCTGGGCGATCATGCGTCGAGCCCAGGCGGCGGCTCCGATGGCACCTGCATCATCGCCGAGCTTTGCGGCCACCACTTCAAAGCGGTCGCGGTAGACTGGCATCACATTCTGGCGAGCAGTCTTCCGGACCGTTTCCACGATCAATTCCGGCATCGCTTCGACGAGACCGCCGCCGAGCACAATGCGATCGGGCGCTAGTAGGTGCACAATATTCACGACCGCGATACCCACTGACTCAGCGGCATCTTGCACGAGTCTACGGATCACGGTGTCTCCGTTTTCGATTGCTGCTGCGATTGCGCCACTGCGGATTTCGGCTAAGTCGGTACCGCAGTCTTTCATCAGTGCCGGTGCTTCACCACGTTGGGCTGCCTTGGCTGCCTCAGCCGCTATCGCCAGCCGACTGGCCTCGGCTTCAAGAGTCCCCGACATGCCGCGGGCGCTGCTGCGAGCACCGCTACTGATGCGGGTGTGTCCGATTTCCATGCAGCTGATGCCCGCACCTTGGAGGATGCTGCCTTCGTAAATACAGCCACCGCCGATACCCGTTCCTGGAAAAATACCGACAGCACATCGCGAGTCCTTGGCGGCACCAAAAAGGTACTCGCCGTACAGCCCAGCATCGACGTCATTGAGCACGATCGCTGGACATTTGAAGCGGCTTTGAAGAAAGTCCGTCAAGTCGACGTTATCCCAGCCCAGATTGGGAGTAACGAGAATCCGACCTTTTTTCAAATCGATGGGGCCGGGGCAGCCAATACCGATACCGCGAACTCGTGCCAAGTCAATTTGACTCTCGCTGAGCATTCGCTCGATCGTCGATGCGATCCGTTCCACGCCAGAATCAGAACTATCGCGGCCCCTCGTTTTTCGACGCCGTCGACCAAGCTCCAGGTAATCGTCATCATACGCGACCGAAAGCATCTTGGTCCCACCCAGATCGAACCCGATCCAGACATTCGTTTCATCCGCAGCCATAAACTACCTGTTAGCACCTTTGGTCAGCACACATTGTCGTGTCGGCAGAGTTTAAGGTAGAGGCTGCAAAAAACCCACCGGACGAAATCTCAATGTCCAAAGAACGAATATTCCGAAATTCTGGGAATAATCGCCCCGCCTACGGCATTTAATCCTCTGTGAATGATCCCGATGGCACAAGACCCGCCACCTAAAACTCCCAGCAGCAACGAATTCGAGCTTCATCGCGAGAGTTTGCGGAGCTTCCTGCGAGGAAAACTGAGGCAGGAAAGTGACGTCGAAGATTGCTTACAAACAGTTTCGCTGAAATGGATAAAGCATGGACAGTTGTTCCATGGCCCCCGATTGCGGGCGTGGTTGTTCACCGTTGCCGGGAACGAAGCCGCACTTATTTGGCGAAGGGCTGCTCGTAGCGATCGGCTGAAAGAGTCGATCGCTGGAAAGTCCGTTGACACGGAGGGAACCTACGATCCGGTGGATGACGAGGAAACGAAAGCGGTCGTGCGCTGCGCCATCGCCAAGTTGCCCGATGAGTTGCGATCGATCGTTGAATTGAGAATGGAAACAAATTTGACATTTGAACAGATTTCCAAGCAGTTACAGATACCGCTAGGCACGGCCCTTTCCCGCATGCATCGTGCGCTGGCCCGACTCGAAAGCGAACTCGATTCCCTACAATAGAACACACTAAGTAGTAACAGATTACCAGTGACACCGTCTTCAAATCCTGTCGAGTCAACCGATCGTTGTTTGTTGTACCTGTACGACGAGCTATCCGCGACTGACAAGCGATCATTCGAACGGGAGCTAGAGCGTTCGCCTGCACTCAGTGCGGAATTGACCCGACAGTCCGAATTGTTCACGCACTTGTATTCAAACTGGCCCAGTTTGCCGTCGCACCATTCGCCAGCTATTGACAAGTTTGTTGATGAGCGAGTTGCTGACGTGCGAGTTGCTCATCAACAGAACGCCGAACGTCGACCTGAGATCGTCCCTGCGGCTCTGGATGGAACAGCGGCCCTGGCGAGAACTTCACATACTCGAGTTTTACGTTACGTGGCGATTGCAATTTCAATCGCTGCAGTGGGATTGGTTTTGGTGGTAACGCCACGGATAGTTGTCGCGCCACAGGTGTCAAAGAGTGAATCTGATAAGTCCGGTGAAGCCTTTCGCATTGCAGAAGTTTGGGCCGATGCGGACGTTAACTGGGCAATCGAGTCGGAGCATGGTGGCGAGCTTGCGTTGCTGGACATCGACAGTAACGTTGACGAGTTCCTGCATGACGAGTTGCCAGAGATGGCAGGTCCGTTCGGAGAAGAAATGGTTCCTTCATGGATGCTCGCGGCTTTGGAGCCAATGCCCGAATCTTTGGAGAATAATGTCGGGACACGAAATTCGATCAATGAATCGAGTGAGAGCGAGAGTCTATGAACCGTTTTCGCGAGCCACGTTGCGTGCACGCGCTTCAAGTACTGATTGTCGTTTTTGCAAGTTTGAGTTTGCCCACCATGACATTGGGCGACGTTGTTGCCGAATCGCCACAGTCGACACAAGCCCCTGCGGTACAAGCTCCCTCAGTCTCGCAAAATCGTTCCTCGGTGGAACCAAGTACAGAGTCGGCGGCCTTGGAGTTGGTGCGAGAACAATTGCCTGCGCTGAATGAAGTGTTGGATCGGCTGCGTTTCAGTGCGCCGCAGCAGTACGAGAAGGCTGTGCGTGATATCGCCAAGTCGGCAAAGCGACTCGAAGTGACTCGTCACCGCGATGAAAAATTGTATCTGATCGAACTGGAACTGCTGAAAGCACGCACGACAACAAGCTTGCTGGTTGCGAGATTGAAGATCCGGGACAGCAACACGGACAGAAAGTCGTTGCGAGAGTCGATCGAGAAGCTTCGCGCAGTGGAACTGGGCCGAGCTCGATATGAGGTCGAGACTCTGGAAAAAAGGTTAGCCCGAACGACGGAGCAACTTAACTCCGCGCGTGATCGGCTAAATCGAAAAAGCAATGAACTGAATGAGCGGTCGGAAACCGTTTATGCAGAGTATCTACGTAAAGCTGGACGCTCACCCACAGCAGCGGCAAGCCGCAAACGGTCCAGTGGTAGTGTGGAATCGAAATAATGAATCATTTTTTTAGTGATCTGACCAGGAGTCAACCGATGAAGCGTTTTTGTGTTCGGAGTGTTTGCGGTGCGGCGTTCGTCGCCGCAACTTGCTTGTCTCCGACAAGCGGGTATGCCGCCGATGCGTCGTCGCGCACCAACAATAGCACTGCTGCCATTAGCGAAATTGGTGCGCCGGCAAGCGAGCGATTTGCGGACGGAGCAACTAGCGAAATCCCGAATTTTCAGAAACACGTGACACCGTTGCTGGGACGATTGGGATGCAACGGTCGCGCCTGTCACGGTTCGTTCCAGGGACGGGGTGACTTCCGCCTGTCGTTGTTCGGCTATGACTTCAAGGCCGACCACGAGGCGATGATGGCTGAGAATACTGGGCGAGTTGACACCGAAGACATCGAGGAGAGCTTGGTTCTTGCTAAGCCGATTGACGCTGAGCTACACGAGGGCGGCAAGCGAATGGACCAGGGCTCGTGGCAGTACAACGTACTCCGAGCGTGGATCGCTGGCGGTGCCAAAGCGACTGGTTCGGACGTGCTAGTGCTGGAAGAATTAGAGGTCACTCCGAGTGAAATATTGTTTGATGCCGCCGACAGCAAGATCGAGCTGAAAGTAATCGCTCGTTGGTCCGATGGAACTGCGGAAAACGTCACTGAGTTGTGCCGCTACACCAGTAATGACGATGCGATTGCGGCTATCACTGAGTCTGGCCAAGTGACCTCTGGTGAAATTGGTGATACTCATGTGGTTGTATCGTACGACAATGCTGTCGTTCCAGTTGCTGTCATTCGACCGGTATCAACTCCCAAAATAACGCAGCTCGATTCATCTGCGCATCGGATCGACGCTCATATTCAACAAAAGCTGGACAAGCTTGGAATCACGCCTTCGCCGGTATGCAACGATTCCGATTTTCTGCGCCGTGCCAGCCTGGATATCACCGGCACATTGCCCCGGACAGAATTGGTGCGATCGTTTTTGGCGGATACGTCAACTGACAAACGCGAGCGACTTGTCGATCAATTGCTTGACCAACCCGCCTATGCGGCATGGTGGGCAACTCGGCTTTCGGATTGGACGGGAAACAACGAAGAGGAATTGAACAACGTGCTGCCTGTACGCAATGTTGCTTCCAAATTGTGGTACGAGTGGCTGCGTCAGCGATTGCTACAAAATGTTGCCTACGATGACATTATCGAGGGCATCGTGATCGCCAAGAGTCGCGAAGAAGGCGAGGATTACGGAACGTACTGCGAGAACATGAGCGATGCTTGCCGACCCGGGGGCGAAACACAATTCGCTCAGCGTGAGGGCATGCCGCTGTATTGGTCTCGACGTAACTTTCGGCTGCCTGAAGAAAGAGCGATCGGTTTTGCTTACACCTTCTTGGGCGTACGAATTGAGTGTGCCCAGTGCCACAAACACCCCTTTGATCAATGGTCCAAGGATGATTTCGACGCCTTCTCGAAGTTATTCGTACCAATTCGAGCGAACGCGGGCGCTGTTGGCAAAGACAGCAAAGAGGATCGCGAAAAGATGCTTGCGAGCTTGGGCCTGAACGAAAAAACGAAAGGCAATGTGCTGCGAAAAACGTTGACGCAATCTTTGGAGAAAGGCAAAACGGTTCCGTTTGGTGAGCTGTACGTTGACTCGGCAAACGCGGTCCAGCGAGCGAAATCGCAAGCCGCCCAAATGAAAAAGAAAGGCAAGAAGGTTGAATTGAATATCCCTACGGGCAAGATCCTTGGTCAAGAAATCGGGATCGAGTTGGATCGTGACCCACGCATTGAGCTGATGGCTTGGCTGCGTTCAGCCGACAATCCCTACTTTGCTAAAGCGCTTGTCAATCGTGTGTGGGCGAACTATTTCGGTAGAGGTTTAGTTGATCCAACCGATGATATGAATCTGGCAAACCCGCCCTCCAATGAGGCTGTGCTTGATTATTTAGCAACTGAGTTCATTGCACACGATTTCGACTTAAAGTGGTTGCATCGCGAAATTACATCGAGCGATACCTATCAACGTAGCGCCGAAGCGAACGACACCAATCGATTGGATCGCAGAAACTTCTCTCGCCATATCCCGCGGCGCTACCCAGCGGAAATGGTTCACGACGCGGTTCTCCTGGCGACGATGACCGACGCAACTGCGAATGAAACAACGAAAACACTTGAAGGAATGGCGATCACGGATGCGTTGTCCCTGTACGGTGATACCAAGAGCAGTGCGTTTGCGCTGCAGGTTTTTGGACGCTCCGGTCGCGAGTCGAATTGCGATTGTGATCGCAGTGATTCACCAAGCTTACTGCAGTCGGTGTATCTCAGAAACGACGTGGACATCCATCGCCGACTGGCCGACCGCAGTGGCTGGGTCAATCAAACGTGTCGAGATTTAGGGTTTGCCGTTTCAAACCAAGCAATCGACGAAAAACCGTCTGCTGACCAAGCGAAGGTGGAGCGGTTCAAACAAATGGTGAAATCCCGAATCGTTGAGTTCAACAAGTTGCCTCAGAAGCGGCAAGACCAGGCGCGTACGAAGCTGAAGGATCAAATCAAGATCTATTCCAAGCGACTTGCCGAAGCTGGCGTCACCCTGCCGCCCCTGGATGCTTTGGTGAAGAATCCGTCACTTTTGGAATCGGATAACAATTCCAAAGACGTTGAAAAGGACGCTTCAGTTGCCGATTCGAAATTGCTTACAGCGATGATCGAAGATGCATACGTGAGGACGCTCAGCCGGATGCCGCAACAGGACGAACTGCAAACGGCACTCGCCTTTGTGAATGATTCCGAGAAAAAATCCGACGCAGTCCAGTCGCTGATGTGGGCTCTGTTGAACACAAAAGAGTTCATCATTAGCCATTAAACAAGCGCCAGTTCCAACCCTCAAATTATCCAACATCATTTACATTAAAAGGTTCATTGCAATGAGATTCCATAAAACATGTGATGGTCACAGTCGTCGTGACATGCTCAAAGCCGGCTGCCTTGGCTTGGGTGGATTGACAATGTCACAATATGCCAAGCTGGCCGAAGCTGGTCAGGAAAACGTTGGCAAAACCGGCTTTGGACGCGCGAAGCGGGCGATCTTTATTGAGCTGCCTGGCGGTCCGTCGCACATGGATACGTTTGACCTCAAGCCGGATGCCCCAGATACCGTTCGCGGCAAATTCAAGCCGATCGCTACGAATGTCGCTGGAATCCAAATTTCCGAGCACCTGCCCAAACTTGCTGCGGTCACCGATAAGTTCGCGATCTTGCGTGGCGTTAGCCATACATTGGCCGCGCATCAACTTGGGAGAGAGTACGTCAACACCGGCAGTCGCCCGATTCCTTCGCTGGAATATCCCTGTTTTGGTTCGGTGTTGTCCAAAGAACGACCTGCCGACGACGATATTCCCAGCCAGGTCGCTGTGCCCAAGGCTGGCCACGGCCCAGGGTTTCTTGGTATTCGCTACGCGTCACTGGAAACAAATTCGACGCCGCAGTTTGGACAACCCTACGCTGTTCGCGGTTTGTCGCTCGCAGCAGGTATCGGTGTCGAAGAAGTGCAACAGCGACAACAATTGCTCAGGAAGTTGGACCGTCGCTTCGCCGAATTTGAGAGCGCTGGATCTCTCATCGAAGGCTTGGACCGATTCGGCGAACAAGCGTACTCGATGATCACTTCGCCTCGGGCGCGCAAGGCATTTGATATCAGTCAAGAGTCCGACAGTTTTTCAAAGCTGTTTGGCGAAGATCCCTTCGGCCAAAGCTGTATGTTGGCGCTGCGGCTGGTTGAATCCGGTGTGACGTTAACCAGTGTCCAACTTGGTGGCTGGGATACGCACCAAGATAACTGGACCAAGCTGTCAACTGGATTGCTACCCAAGTTGGATGCTGGATTAAGCGGTTTGCTTGCCGGTCTGGAACTGCGTGGGTTGCTTGATTCGACAGCCATCTTAGTGACTGGTGAGTTCGGTCGCACTCCAAAGATCAACGATCGCAGTGCCGAAGGTGGTCGAGACCATTATCCTCGTTGCATGTTCATGTTGATGGCTGGCGGCGGCGTTCGTGGTGGCCAAGTGATCGGCGAGAGTGACGATACGGCATCGGGACCACGGCATGAGGGCATTTCTCCGGACGATGTCGCGGCAAGCTTCTACTGGAACCTAGGCATCGACCCGGCGATGGAGTACCACAGCGAGACCGGTCGTCCCATAACGTTAGTTCGCGACGGACACGTCATCGAAAAATTGTTCGCTTAACAATCTGAACAAACAAAAATCTGCCGAGGCCCTGCATTTTGAAAGCTTCACGTGGACGGACGAGTCCACGTGGAGCATCAGTTTGCTGGGCCGTGTTTGTTTGCCGAGCGGTACTAATTGACTTGGCTGTTTTCGTTTACCAGGGGCCGTCGAAATCGCTAGACTAGAATGGCGACTTCGTTGAATCATGCTTGGCCCCAGGACGCTTGATGAGTAGCAGCCGTTGCACAAAGTGCGGTCGATCGCTTCCGGGAACCAAAGCGGACGATGACAGTGAGACATTCGAACAGTCCGCTTTGATTTGTGAGGCCTGTCTGGACCTTACACGCAACACTACTTCAATTAACTGCGAGCATGCAGAAACCGCGACACTGCCACTGTCTCGCGGGATGGGCAATCGAATTGCACATTACTTATTGGTTCGGACTCTGGGCAGCGGATCTTTTGGCGACGTGTGGCTCGCAGAAGACGCTCGTTTAGATCGCTTGGTCGCGCTCAAGATTCCCGGCGGCAACCGTCCCGGTGCGGCAGCTTTGTTTTACGAAGCAAAGACGGCCGCTAGTCTACGGCATACACATATCGTCGCTGTCTACGAGGTCGGCGAAGACAATGGCCAACCCTATATCGCCACCGAATTTATCGATGGTGTGACGCTTCGCGACTATTTATCCACTGGCCGCCCGCCGCTGCAGCGAGTGATCGAGCTATTGATTCCGATCAGCGAGGCACTGCAGTTTGCCCACGCACATGGCGTCGTTCACCGAGATGTAAAGCCAGCCAATATCTTGGTGGACCAAGCCGGTGTTCCTTATGTGACCGATTTTGGGTTGGCGAAACGATTGACAGTGGAGGAGACGATTTCTTCTTCGGGTCAAGTCGTGGGAACCGTGCGCTACATGTCCCCGGAACAGGCCAGCGGCAATACGGTTGAAACGGACGCTCGCTCAGACATCTATTCCATTGGCGTAATGATGTTTGAAATGCTCACAGGTGAACCGCCGTATCGCGGCAACGTGAGAGCCGTCCTGCAACAAAAGGTCAAGGATGACGCTCCTTCGCTGCGATTATTGGACCCAACCATCCCGCGCGATATCGAAACGATCTGTCTGAAATGTTTAGAACGCGAACCAAGTCGACGATTTGAGAGTGCTAAACTTCTTAGGGACGAACTGAAGCGATTTGCTGATGGAGAACCTATCCACTCACGGCCGATCGGACGGATGGAACGAGGATGGCGTTGGTGCAAGAAACGACCGGCAGTCTCCAGTCTGGGGCTTGCCTTGTTCTTGTCACTCGTGTCCGGCTTGTTTGGAGTCTCGTACTTTGGGCGGCAGTCGGCACGGAATGCGAGCGAGGCCAAACGGATGCTGTATCGCTCGTGGATGAACCTTGCAGCACACCATTTGGAGAGTGGCAGCCCGGCAGGTGTGCGCGAACTTCTTGGTCGCGTTTCCACGGACCCAGTACTCGCTGCGTCGCGAGGCTTCGAGTTCGGCTACTTTACCAACATGGTCAGTCCGATTGAGCCGGTTGGTAGTGTCGGCGATTCAGTCGTCGATGTGGCGATTACCCACGACGGAAATACTGGAGCTGCCACCAACGGTGGCCAAACGATTCATGTTTGGAACACATCCAACGGCAAATTATTGAGGACCCTGCATGCTAACCAAGATGGGTTTACGGAAATCGATTTCTCCAGTGCAAACAGTTGTTTAGTCGCGGGGTCGGTCGATGGACACCTGCGTGTTTACGAGCCGTTGATCAGCGACCGGATGATTCGCCAAGTCAAACATGGTCCACCCGTGCTGTTTGCGTCGTTCTCGCCAGACGGACAATTCTTAATTGCCGCCGGAAAAACTGGAGCATTACGGATATGGGATTCTGACACTGGGGAGTTGATTGTTGAGGTTCCAACGGGAAAAGGGGAAACGCGGGCGGTGAGATTTTCGCCTGACAGTAAGCGTTTGTACGTGGCGCGAGATGATGGTCGCATTCGCGAATGGTCGATTTCGGACCTGTTAGCGACAGGACCAAACAAAATTCCGATTCCCAAATCGGAGTTTGACGTTGGTCCCGCTCCGGTCGCGATGAGCGTATCGGACAACGGGGAGCAACTGGTGGTCGCGTTCTATAACGGAGGCATCTTGATCCACGACTTGACCGATGATGCAGGATCTTCGTTAGTGTCCGTGACTCACAATGTCAATTTGGGTTTGATCCAAGATGTTGAACATGTTGCAGGAACATGGAGCGTTGCGATAACCACTTCAACTGGCAGTCTGTATTTATTTGACACCAAGTTTCAACGGGAAGTGCGTTTGGTCAAGTCGCACGCAGCGACGGGCCAGCTATCGCGATCGGGTAACGGAAAAGTGTTGTTGCTGGGAAGCGGTGACGGGAACGTATCGAAACTTGAGTCCCATAACCTACTCAGACCCACCGTTCTATGGAACCAAGCACCTGTGAGGAGCCTCGCCTTTGTTGGACCACAAGAATTAATCGCCACGAATGAACAAGGCGAAGTTGCACTCTGGAATTTGGCGACCGGTCAACACGAAGGATTCGATTCAACGACCTCGCTTCCTACAATGCTCGTCGCCGTCGATTCCGCTCGCCGACTTATCGCAACCGCCGGCAGCAGATCGGGTATCGAGATTCGCGAACTGCCGGGATTAAATCCTGTCGCTGAGCTTTCCACACCCGACGCTGGTGTTTCTGCGATGCGATTTTCTCCATCCGGCGAGCTATTGGTAGTTGCAATTCGCAAAGGCCCACTTCGCCTGTATGCAAGCGACAACTGGCAGCAACCACGTTTTGAGACAACGCACGAGCAGTTGATTCCATCTGTCGCAGTGTCGCTCGACAATCGGTTCATCGCGGTTGCGCATAGTAGTGGAACCGTGGAGCTATTGGATTCCTCAAGTGGCCAGACTTTGAACACGATTTCGCTGGAGTTGGATGAACCATCGGTGGTCGAGTTCTGCCAGGATGGCGATACTTTGGCAATCGGAACCAACGGCGGAGCAATTCTGTTCTACGATTTACCCACACGTACTGTGAAAGCCCAGCGAAAGTGGCACACGGGTCGAATCAATGCCTTGGCCGTACTTCCAGGAAGCCAAATGATCGTTTCCGCTGGCCGCGACCGACATCTCAATCTGTGGGATTTGCGTTCAGGCGACTTAGTAACTCAATTGATCGGGCATTTTCGCCAAGTCTTCACGATTGCGGCGTCTGAAGACGGCAAGACGATTGTTTCCGGCGGATTGGGCGGCGATATACGAGTTTGGCGAAGCGAGTGAAACGCCCCCTGGTTTACACTTTTCTACCCCCTGGCCGTTGATTTGGGATGACCTAAATGCTAGCCTGGGTTTCGTTTTCGCCTAAGCACTCACGCAGAAGTTTTTTCGTTTAACGGCAAGCCGAAGGCGTCCGTGGGGCTGTAATACACCGACGCCTTCGGCTCGTCGTTAAACGAGTTATGCCAATAAACTTCTGCATCAGTGCTTATCTATCAATCAAACTGCAAGAGGTTCCTACCATGCCACGCAACAGTTCGAATTCCCGACGAAGTGGACGTTTCGTAAACAAAGAGGAGAACGCTGGCACTGTCAAAATTATTACACTGAGCTTTTCGGATCGCTTGTATCGATTTCACAACACTGATCGAAAGGATGCTGCCAACCTTCAAGTTACCTCACGGTCGCGAAGTGCCAGTATACCGCCAGGTGGTTCAGTTGATCTTTTAGTGGCGAGAGGCGAGGAGGTTACCGTTGGACCTGGCCGGGGAGTATACGATCTATTGACCGATCACGAAGTCGTTCGCAGTGGAGCATTCGCAGGAGCCACGACCATTGCAGACTTGGGATCAGAGTCAAGGTTATATCGAATCATCAATTCCAGCGAGAGTAACATCGTGGTCGCTGGAGAAACCATAACACCTGAGTCGTCGTTGGATATCGTTTTAACGGGTTTGGTACAAGTTACCGGAGACAGCCCCGAGGGAATTTTTGACCTATTGGGCGCTGCCTAAAGCAGTGTAAAGACTCATGTCACAACGAGAAGCTGACGAACAGCGAAAACTATCGCGACGAGTGTTTCTTCAATACTCGGCTGCGGCAACAAGTGCGGCCGCTGGTGTTTACGCGATCACGCTCAAGACCGATGCGATGGCCCAGGGAACGCCGCACCTGCGGTTGGACTCCGACATGTCTCATTCGTATCCGTACCAGTAACCAGAGTCGGCAGTGTCGTTTTCCAACGTCTTGCTGGTTTCTGGATCCGCAAATTTCTCCACGCGCGATGTCTGGGAAGGTTACCGAATCGCGCTCTTGGGTCAAGGAATCCGAGTCATTCCGTATCCGACCTTCTCGTTTCTCAAGCTTCTCAGCGTCGATGCAGTCTGTAACGATATCCTTGGAACCGCACTCTACACCGCGAACAACATTGACTGTGTCGTGTTCGTCGATGGTCTTTACTTTCGGGGCGAACGGGCGCGGGTCCCGCAATCACTTCGACGCGTTGGGATTCCTACCGTCCTGATCGCGACCGACGATCCTTACGAAACGATTCCCAACCTTGAATCGCTGTACACGTATCGATTCACCAACGAAGTAAACTGCGCGACCGAAGGTGCGATTTATCTACCAACGGCGACGCTTCCTCAACCTCAGATCCAACGCAGCGATTCGCCTGACTTTGATGTTTCATTTCTGGGTACAGTGTTCCCAGATCGATTGCCGTTGCTGCTGGAGATTGCCAAGTTCTGCGAATCGGAGGGACTTCGCTTTTTAATCGCAGGTAAGTTGATCGATGGTACCAAACACTTTGACGAATTGCAGTGCACGGAAGTCCGACAACGAACGATTACCGACGTCGAGAAGTGGGAGATATATTCTCAGTCCCGTGTGACCATCAATCTGTTTCGCCAGTCCGAGAGTCCGGCTGATTCACCCAGTCCGCGTGTCTTTGAAGTAACGGCGTTTGGTCATGCTGCGCTGTTAACCGGTCCGCCTCGCCGTGAAGTGGCTCGTGAGTTTGGCGATTCGCTGTTTTACTTCGAGGATGCGGCAAGCGCCAAGCAAGCGATTCGCCAAGCGTTGCAGGACACGGCGTCACGACTGGAAAAAGTTGATCGCGCTCAACAGGTTACCGTTCAACGACATCTGTACGATCACCGCGCCGCGGCGCTCGTTGATCATGTCCGCAGGGGCGAACGCGAAAATGCGACCGTTGCTGGTAGTGCTGAACAAATAGCCTGGATCATCGGATGCGGTCGAACCGGTTCCACTTGGCTTGCTGAAATGATCGGCGACTTGCCAGGAGTGCGTCGGTGGCACGAGCCG
This sequence comes from Pirellulaceae bacterium, assembly GCA_041751935.1. Classification (GTDB taxonomy): domain Bacteria; phylum Planctomycetota; class Planctomycetia; order Pirellulales; family Pirellulaceae; genus JBBSJZ01. The sequence continues at coordinate 19,427 of JBGSIA010000036.1, forward strand.
TATTTTGGGCGATTCTTTCGCCACATCAGCGAACAGCCCCAGGATGCCAAGCGACGTGGATCTTTCTTCTTTCATCGGCATCAGCAAATTTGGATCGACGGAATGCGTGATTTGTTTTTTCGCATGGTCCGCGAACGCTATCCTCAATTTGGACGTCACGCCTTGGTGGTCAAGGAAGTCAATACGCCAGAATTGTACCCGTGGCTGCATGCGGTGTTTCCCTCAACGCGGCTTATCTTGTTGCTGCGAGATCCGTTTGACGTTCTTGATTCATACTTGGATATGCAGAAACCGGGCGCGTGGAACGAGCAATTCGCGGAATCAGCAGATCCTACTGCCGAGGCCAATGTTCGACGTACCTGTGAGCACATCCGCTCCAACATGCTCGTTGCACAGAAAACGTTTGACGCCTTCCCGCTGCAACAACGGCTGTCGTTGCGATACGAAGAATTGCTTGAGGATTCGGCAGACTGTTTGAGAGCTTGCGTAGAGCTTGTGTCCGTTGACGTTACGCCGGACCAGCTACAAACGGTCGTCGATGCACATCGATTTGGTCGTCACCCAACTACCGGCCAACTGGAATTTCGCCGCAGAGGAAAAGCAGGTGGATGGCGAGAATCAGAGAATTTCACCGCATCGGTTACGAGTATCGCCCAAGAGATCCTCGGCGCGGTTCGGGCACGATTGGGGTATGCGGAATAGGATACCGCATGGCCGCCACGACATGACTGCGGAAAGCGAATCTGAATTAGTCCAACGAAGTTGGTTTTTGGTTCAAAAACTCTTCACTTAGTTCGATGCATCCGTAAAAAAAGCAGAGTGCGACTAGGTCACACCCTGCTTTTTTGCATTAGGAAGAGAAGGGCCATGGTGAAGCCCTCCCTGCCTCACCATGGCCCATCTTTCAGCCGGAACGATGGCACCGATCGTTCCACCCTCCCAATCCATGGTACAAATATCATCGGCAGTCTCACCGCGACTCGTTAGCAAAAATAAGCATGTGAATTCGTCTGGAAGGAAATAGCTAAATAAGTCGGTGCTTAGCGGTGATTCCGCCTCTAATGATAATGGGCGGACCCGTCGCAGGTAGACGCCGTTCGCTGAACCTGAGTCCCACAATTGCACTGGTGCTGGCCTTGCTTGAAGCAATCGCATGTACCATGCACGTGTTTGTGCAGATGCTCGCAACGCTTCTGACGTTCTGCTTCGTACCCAGCCCACAAATTGCTGTTGCAATTATCGGACTGGAAATACTGCATAAACGTTGACGGAGGGGGCAAGTTCGGTGCCTGATGTGGAACGCACATGGCAGGACTATCGCATGCGGTGGCGGCACCTCCACGAGCACACTCGTCACCATAGCCCTCAGCAGCTAAGTAAGGATTAAAGTTTATCGTTCCTTGCATTTCGGGCTGAGGAATCGCCTGTGCTGACGGCTGAGTGCCCGTCGACACTGGTGCTGGGAAATGATTTTCGACCGCTTTGTCATCAAGCGATTTTGGCATACGTATCGGTTGCTTTGCGGGTAAAGGTTGCAGCTCCTCAGGTTGGGGTACATTGGGCAGTAAGAGGCTATCGGCTTCGCTGACTAATTTCGACTCACCGAAAGCCAACTCACCGAGCAGCGCATCCAGATCTTCGTCCGCGTTGGCGAAATCACCGAAGGAACACGCGAGCAGCGCGAACATCACCAGAGTTATTCTGAACATCAACAAACTTCCTTGTTGGAGGTGGGAAATGGAAAGGGATAGCCATCGATCCGATGGTCCCCGACCAGGCCGCCGCCCCAAGTGATTGGGGCGGCGACCGAAATCCCTAAAACACCAACCCCACCGAAAGGTGTCCGATATTTTCATGGTCATGAACCACGTTCACCGCGAGTTGGTTATCGCGGGGGTATTCGGAGGGAGTTGGTTGTTTCAGGCCAAAACTGAGCAAACATGCCAGCGCCCCAACGACCGTGCAACTGAAAACCAAAGAATCTCGGGCAACGAGTTTCATTGCCTGCTAACCAACCGTCAGCTCCCGCAAGGTTTCACAAACCACCGCCAGAGCAGCTTTCCTAATCAGAAAACTCAGGCGACCGGCATTCCAACAAGGCCGAAAACGATTTGCCACAAGTTACCGATTGAAATGTCCTCATCAAACCAAAGCATTCGCGCAGCACGATATGAAATAGCTGTGGCTCGATTTACACATCAAGATTGCGGACGTCCAGCGCGTGTTTTTCAATGAATTCGCGGCGCGGTTCAACCTTGTCGCCCATCAGTAAGCGAAACATTTCGTCTGCTGCGCCGGCATCGGTCAGGTTGACTTGAATCAGCGTTCGGTTGGCTGGATCGAGCGTCGTTTCGCGAAGTTCTTCGGCGTTCATTTCACCAAGACCTTTAAAGCGTGTGACTTGCAACCCTTTTTCGCCCGCAGCACGGATTTCAGGCAGCAACGCTCGTAAGTCCTCTAGCGAACGACGACTATCTTCGCCACGCAATAACTCGAATCGTGCATTGGTCGACCCGGTACGTTCTTGAGGAATCAAATCATCGAGTGAGAATCCCAGCGGTAACAAATCCTTGATTCCACTGTTGATCGTGCGAACTTCGTGCAGTTCAGCCAAGTGAGCAATGATTCGCGAGTCACTAGGTTTGGATTCTTTGGGTTCAGCATCTGCTTGCGGGTCGTCGGTCGATCCTTCTGGCAGCTCCTCATCTGCCTCCTCTTCGTTATCCAGCCGCAAGTTATTCTGATTCAAATAGGTTTCGACTTCCTCTTGCGATAGAAACCAATTCTCTTCGTTGCCGACCGTGAGCAACAGCGATGGCAAACGTCCCGACACGGGCTCCAACCGCACGGCATGAATCCGCAGGCTGATTCCACGACGCTCGAGCGCTAAGATGGCGTCTTCCATGCTCGCTAGCGTGGTTGCCAATTGACGCATTTTTTCGCCTTCGACTCGGCGTCCGTCTTCGGCCTCGAACACTGTGTCATTCAATCCTCGTTCGAGAAGTTGGCCTTTCATCTCCTCTTCGGTTTGAATGTAGTACCGCGTCTTGCCGTGTTGCACTCGGAACAGCGGCGGTTGTGCTACGTAGACGTGACCGGCGGCAACCAGTTGATACATTTGCCGATAAAAGAAACACAGCAGCAGCGTTCGAATGTGGCTACCGTCGACGTCGGCGTCCGTCATGATGACGATTTTGTTGTACCGTCGTTTGCTGATGTCTTGATCGATACCGATTCCGGTACCAATCGCCTGGATCATCGACTGCACTTCTTCGTTGGCGAGCACTTTATCTTCGCGGCTCTTGTAAGCATTGATGATTTTACCTCGAAGCGGCAGAATCGCTTGAAACTCACGCATGCGGCCGCCCTCGGCGCTACCGCCTGCGGAATCACCTTCGACGAGGTAGACTTCGCACTCTTCCATTTTTTTGCTAATGCAATCGCGTAGTTTACCGGGCAAACCGCCGCCACCGAGTGCATCTTTTCGCTTTCGCAGCAAGTCTTTCGCCTTGCGGGCAGCTTCGCGAGCTTCCGCAGCGAGTAGTCCTTTGCGGACAATCGCTTTAGCAGTCTTGGGATTTTCTTCGAGGTGCTTGGCGAGGAACTCACCGACACCATTGTTGATGATACCTTCGACTTCACCGTTACCAAGCTTGGTTTTCGTTTGGCCTTCGAATTGAGGATGCGGCACGCGCACACTGATGACAGCGGTAAGACCTTCGCGAAAGTCGTCACCGCCGGGCGTAATGCTTTTGAAGAGCCCTTCCTTCTTGCCGTAGTTGTTGAGCGTTCGTGTGAGTGCGGCGCGGAATCCGGAAACGTGTGTGCCGCCTTCGATGGTATGAATATTGTTGACATACGATTGAACATTCTCGGTGTACTCGGTGCTGTACTGCAGAGCGAGTTCATATTCCACCCCATCGCGTCCGCCGGTGATGTGAATCACTTCCGTATGCAGCGGATCGCTGGCGCGATTGAGGTGTTCGACAAACTCGATGATGCCTCGCTCGTACTTAAAGTCGCCACCTTCGCCGTTCCGTTCATCCAAAAACTTGATGTGGGCACCACTATTTAGGAAAGCGAGTTCCTGCAATCGTTTGTGCAGCGTGTCGAACGAATACTTGGTCGTCGTGGTGAAGATCTGGGCGTCAGCCTTGAAGGTTGTCTTCGTACCGTTCTTTTTAGTCGCGCGGCCTTTTTGCACAGGGCCGGTCGGGACACCGCGTTCGTATTCTTGGGTCCAGGTGAACCCATCTCGGCTAACTTCTACCTCGCACCATTGGGACAGAAAATTAACAACGGTGACACCGACACCATGCAATCCACCGGAAGTTTGGTAGGCACCTTTTTGGAACTTGCCACCAAATTTCAAAACGGTCATGACGCCTTCGAGGGTTGTCACGTCGCGGTCGAGTTCTTCGGAAAGTTGTTCGTGGCGAGTGACGGGAATTCCGCGTCCATCGTCATCGACCGTGACGCTGCCGTCGGTGTGAACGGTCACCGACACACTTTTGGCAAACCCCGCCATGACTTCATCGATCGAATTGTCGACAACCTCGTAAACGAGGTGGTGCAAACCGCGGGCGAATGTATCTCCGATATACATACTGGGCCGCTCACGGACGTGCTCCAGATCCGAAAGGTGCTGCAAGTCTTTGTCGGTGTACTCTGCGTTCGCTTCGATTCGCGCCATCACCGGTGGTTCAGCAGAAACCGGTTCAACGGACGGGACTGTTGATTCGACGGGAGCGTCGGTCGAGGGGGTTTCCGGAGTAGGATCGTCGCTCATGTAAACCTGTGTCGGTATCGTAAAACTAGGACTCGGGAGGAGGCCGTATCAAAGCATCAATTCTAGCGTTTTTTTCGATTCTTCGCAGGTGGTGTTAACGCAGCAGAGGGGGCGGCCAAATTCTTCCTGTTTTATCAGGACAACTCACATTGGAACGAATTAAACAGGTTTTATCCGTCAACACTGGCAGCGACGGCGTCTGGGGACGCAAGAAGTGTTCGTTCGCCGCTAAGTCGCCAAGGTAGCTCGACCCAAAACGTGCTGCCGCGCCCAAGTTCACTCTCAAAAGCGACTTCGCCACCCAACAATCGCGTCAATTCTTTGACGATCGACAGGCCCAGCCCCGTGCCCGCAAACTCGCGAGTTAGGCCCTCGCCATCGAGCACTTTGCGACTTTGGCGGAACTTCTGGAAGATAATGGGTTGATCCTCTTTGGCAATTCCCACTCCCGTGTCACTGACACTGAGCCGAAAGTTTCCATCCAGTTGATCGCTGATGCGTACCGTAATCATGCCCCCTTCGGGCGTAAATTTGATGGCATTGCTGAGCAGGTTGTTGATGATCTGGCCCAGCTTGTTGGCATCTTGATAAGCCGTGGGCAAACGATCTGGCTTCTGTACCGAGAGCGAGATGTTCTTGTCTTCGGAGAGACTGTGAATCATATCGCACTGAGCCGATACCAGCCGACCGAGATCAAACTCACTGCGCCGTACTTCCATTTTTCCGGCTTCGACTTTCGCTAAGTCGAGGATGTCGTTGATCATGTCCAAGAGTAAACGACCACTCTTTTGAATATTGGTTGCATAGCGACGTTGTTTGTCATTGAGCGAATCGATACCACTGAGCACTTCCGAGAAGCCAATGATGCTGTTCAGCGGCGTTCTCAGCTCGTGGCTCATGTTGGCCAAGAAATCGCTCTTGAGTCGATTCGCTTCGTACAGTTGCAGGTTCAGTTGCGCGAGCTGGTCCACGCGAGCATCAAGCTCTCGGTTTACTTCTTGGATCTGATCCTGTGTCTCGGTCAAGTGCCGAAGCATTCGATTGAAGGCATCAGCGAGTTCACGGAACTCGTCTTCGGTGTCAATGTTCGCACGCTGGTTCGTGTCACCATGTGTGATCGCGTCGCTGACATCCCGTAGATGATATAGCGGATAAAGCACCAGATAGCGAACGATTGCATGGAGCACAAACAACGTGACCGCGACGATCAACATCGCCATTGAAATCACAATCGCGCGAATGCCGGTCGTTTTCTCCTGAGTATAGTGATACGGCATGCTGACTTTGAAGACGCGAAACGGATACTCCGTCGCGCGAGCAATCGGATCCTCGTCCGCTGTCATCGAGACAACGCCGCCAACGGGCACGTGACAGGTAACGCAATTCGGTGTGGGGAAGATCGGCCGATAGTGGATGTAACGATCATCGATTGGTCCTCGCTCAGCGTGCAGCGGTCGGCTGCTGGGACCGAACCGGCTCATCGCCGCGTTGTCTCCCAAATCCAACGGGTTAGCGACATCGGGACGACTCTCGGCAAATGCTTGCGCCAACTGCTGACGAAACTGTTGCTCTAAATTCGTCAGCAAATCGGCTTCCCAAGCCGTCGCCGGTAATTTCGCTGGCGGCAAATGATCGTAAGGAACGGGGTCGGGAAGCCCAAGAATCTCGAACTCCAAATCCTCGCTGAGCAAATCCGACCTCAAACCCTGGAGCAGCTCGACTTTCGTTTCCAGCAACTCCGGCGGCACACTTTCGCTCCACACCACCTCGCTGTGTATCCGCATCAGTTCGGCGTCGCTGAAGTCGCGTGCCCGTTGACGAGTTCCTTCCTTGACAATGCTATTGGCGAGCAACTGTACGATCCAGAAGGCGATTCCCATCAAAACGAGCAGAGCTGAACCGAAAAAAAGCAAGCTTTTCCGTTCCAAACTCATCGATGCGAACATGCCCTGAACCAGGCGGAACATTGTGTTAAGGCTCAAATAGAAGTGATAAATGTCACACGGGCTTGTGTCGCAGAAGTGCCCATTGTGGCGTATATCCCAGAAATTTTGGACCCGAGTTTCGGCAGCTCCCAAGTTTCGGGCATTTTCGCTACAACCCGGCATCGCAACCCATTATCTTCAAATTAACTATTCGCAGCTGCTTGCCCTTAGTTTTTGGCCCAACTAGCATGGAGACCGTTGGTTGGGGGTTGAACCCAACTTTACCCTCCCTTCAGGTGGATCGCTGTTTGGTCCTCACCTTAACCATCTCTCCCATTCTTTCCGCGATGTCCTTGACGGCGTTTGCGGAGGAGTAAAAAGCACAATGAATCGTTTCGTCCGCCGGGCTCTTCACTGGACGCTAGTCGTCTGTCTCGTAGTCTTGCTGGGCGTTAGCCCCGCGTCGGCCGGTTGGCTGAAAAAACACTTCGGCTGCCAAACACATGTCAGTTGTTGTCCATCACCAGCACCGGTTTGTTGCGTCGCGGCTCCGGTTTGCCCGCCGCCGGTTTGCTGTCCCTCGCCCGAGCCGGTTTGGCATTCTGAGCCAGCAATGGCTTCCTATTCAGTCGGTGACGCATGCTGCGGCGATTCGATGCCCTTGATGGGCGGTGAAGTCATGATGGACTCGCTGCCCATGAGTGGTGAAATCATCGGTGGCGAAATCATGAGCGATTCGGTCCCCATGTACCACGATGGAGCCATTGTCGACGAAGGCATTCCCATGGACAGCGGCATTCCCATGGACAGCAGCATTCCCATGGACAGTGGAATGCCAATCGATAGCGGAACGCCGATTGACAGTGCAACTCCTATTGAACAGCCTTTCCAATCCTCACCAAGTGACTCGAAACCTGCTTCAGAGCCTGCGACGGATTCGTCCAAGAGCAACAAAGCACCCACTCCCGAGCCAATGCCTGAACCCACACCAGCAGACGACCTGTTTGGTGGCGGCAGTTCAACACCAGCGGCGTCGGAGCCAGCACCAGCAGCATCGGAGCCAGTACCAGCAGCGAACGATGTGTTTGGTGGCGATGCCCAAGCGACTCCTGCTCCAGCGAACGAAGTGTTTGGTGGCGATGCTCCAGCAACTCCTGCACCTGCAGAATCTGCTCCAGCAGATGATTTGTTCGGTGGTGATGCTCCCGCGACCCCAGACCCTGCGCCAGCGGGTGCTGATCCATTTGGCATGCCCCCAGCCGGCGATGCCGCACCTGCGGGCGACGATTTGTTTAATACTCCACCAGCAGGCGATGCGCCTGCGAATCCTGGCACCGATTCCGACTTGAAGGATTTGTTCGGTGGCGATGCACCAGCAGAACCCGCACCGGCTGCGAATTCGACAATCGACGACCTGTTCGGCAAAAACGTTCCCGCTGAAGCGATCGAGCACAACGTAACCGATGGCGTCTTACCGGCTCCCGTTGACGGTTTCGATATTGTGGTTTCGTCACCCATCATTTCCGCTGATCCGCTGGCGAATACTCGCGTGCGAACTTGGATCGACAATACGGGAACGTACGAAACTCAAGGCCGACTTGTGTTGGTGGGTGACGGCTTTGCAAGATTGCTCAAGAGCAACGGCAAGACTTGCACGGTGCCGTTTGATCGGATGTGCGGCGCTGACTTGGCATACGTTAAGTCCGTACGAGCCGAGATTGAAAAGTCTCGTTTGGCGATGCTTTCATCTCGCTAAGTTAGCTTAGAGATATTCGCTTGCGACTTGACAATTACTAAAGAACGAAACGAGTCGGTCGTGTTAACATGACCGGCTCGTTTTTTCATTAATGTAAGTCTCGCATGTCCAACTCGGTTATCCGCTTGATGCACTACGATCCGCGTTGGCGGCAAGAGTTCCAGCAAACTCGCAGTAGCATCTTGTTTTCTTGCTCTGGATGGGTGACCGCAGTTGAGCATATCGGCAGCACCGCGATTCCAGGACTGATCGCCCGGCCGATAATCGATTGCATCGCCTGCGTCGCCGATGATTCCGGTTTCCCACCAGCTGTGCTCTCGATTGAGGGTCTGAACTATCGTCGCGTCGAACCGCCGGCATGGGCTGGTAGTGGCATCGTGATGGAAAAGCCTCGTTATGCCGCGACGCACTGTGTGGTGCTGACACAGGCCGAATCCAGCCTCTGGCAAACGGCGATTTCCATTCGCGAAAATTTGATCGCCAATCCAGAGCTTGCGATTCGGTTCGAGCATGCGAAAGTGGATCGTTGGCGCAGCGGCGAAGGAGACCCTGAGCGATACTCGCGCGACAAGGCCATTTTCTTTTCCCATTTGATTGACCAACTTCCAAGTGATCGACCCGATTGATGTGATCGACCTGGTCGATAATGTGCGATAACTTGGCGATCTGACGCTATACTGACGGCGCATTACCGAAATCGAATCTCTTTACCTTCAGTCTCGTTAGCTATGGCTCGCAGCCGCCTTGGTCCCCTCGCCGTTGAATCCAAATTGGGGGATTTTCCATCCCAAAGTAGTGTTTGGCGAGCGGTTCATGTCGAGTTAAAGCGTGCAGTCGCGGTAAAGTTGTTTTCTCTGCCCTTTGGTGGAACGCCGGAGGCCCGGGCCGCTTTCACAGAGGAATGGGAGAAACTCAAGAAGCTCTCGCACCCGGCGATAGCGCGTTGTTTCGGTGGCGGGTTCGAGCAGTCCGATGCTTACTTGGCCTACGAGTTGATCGAAGGCGAGACGCTGGCTTGCCAACTGGAACAGCGTGGGCGCTTGCCCTGGGAAACAGTTTTGGATTTAGCCGAGCCACTCGCTGATGCTTTGGTGTACTTGCACGAATGCGGCATTATCTACGGGCGATTTCAAAGCGACAAAATTGTGATCGCTGGCCTAGCACCAGTGCTGATCGATGTACGAACCGAAAGACTGGACACGCCCTTTCGCACTAGCCGTCCACCCACGGCTGCCGAATTGTCGTTGCAGCCACCGGAAGTCGTTGCCGATCCGAATCGAATTTCTCGCTCGGCCGATCTGTATTCGTTCGGAGCCATACTCTACCTAGCACTAACCGGACGCCCGCCCATCACCGGAGATTCGGTCGAAGATGTCTTACAGCGAAGTAAAAGCGAAATGCCAGCTCCGGCTGCGTCGATCGCCATGGACGTTCCGGTTTGGTTCGACAAGTTGATCTCGCAACTGTTGCACAAGAATCCGACATCACGTCCGCCTACAGCTGCGGCGGTTCGGTTGGCTCTCACGGAAGTTCGTAAGCGATCGATGTCCAAGAGTGGAGTCGCCGAACATGTGTCGGCCGGCTTCAGTCCGTTGAACATGACGGATCAAAAACAGCGTGATGAAGCTCGCGCGCTGTTGGGACGGCAACTGATCGATGTCGATGGTACAAAGGATCTCGAAGCTAGCGTTTGGTACGACAAAGCGGCGTTTTTGTTAGCACTGTTGCTGTTCATCGCCGGTGGCGTTGCCTACGTGACATGGCCATTGAGCGAAGATCAAATGCGAGTTCGGGCCGCGGCGTTGTTAGCGCAAGAAACACGCTCGTCGCTGAGTCAAGCCAGAATCAGTTACCTGGAGCCAATGATTGCCAAGTATCCCCATGGCGAACACACACAATGGGCACAAGAGCAACTGGATCGCGTCGAAATGATCGAAGCGGAGCACGCATTGGGCGTGAAGGTGATGCGCAACTTACCGCTAAAAAACGAAGCCGAACGACTGTATGCCGAAGCCCAGCGTTATGAACGGTTTGGTGATGTCGCAACGGCGCTTGATCAATATCGAAGCATGGTGACACTGCTTGGTGATCAAGAGAACTATCGACCGTTTGTTAACCTGGCGCGACGCCAGATTGCACGCATCGAAAACGAAGGCGTTGATTCCGACGAAGCAACGCGAATCGTGCAAACAAAACTGCAAGAAGCTGAACGCGAGTTTGCTGACGGTAATGTGGTCGCCGCGAGACAAATTTGGTATAGCGTTGTGGAACTCTATGGCAACAATGCTAACGTCGCACCACTTGTCGCACGGGCACAGGAGCGGATAGCAGACAGCAAGACTTCCAATTCCAACAATCAATAAACGATGGACGACGACACAGCGCACGAAACGCCAATCGAAGCGGTCGTCGTTTCTGGCGACGACAAACGCGAACACAATCGCTGGTTGCAAAGTCGCGGTGCGGTACTCGCAATGATGTTCCTGGTCACAGGAGTATTCGGAATCCCTTTGTTATGGATAAACAAACAGTTCACGGCTGCCGAGAGAGTTTTCTGGAGCGTCGTGGTCACGATTTACACGCTATTGCTGTTAGTCATTGTTGCCTGCATCCTGTGGTGGATGTGGCAACGGACCATGAACGCGATTTACCCGTCGTGAGCTAGCTCACCCAACAGGCTGTTCCAGGTTGCGAGTTGACTGGGAGTCAGAATCTCAAGAATACGTCTTACTGTCTCTTGAGTTGCCTCGAATCGTTGTTGATCGTGCCCGCGTTTCGGCAGACGATCTTCACCGAAAGGGTTTCTCGGTGGTCCGTCACCGCCGAAGGGCCCATCACCGAAGCGCTGCGGTGGTGGTCCTTCCGGTCGAAAATCGAATATCCGTGACGGATCGCGGTCCATCGGGCCAGTGCGATCTCTCGAGCCCGTTCGATCCATCGGCCCCGTTCGATGATCCATTGGGGGACGGTTCGCAGGTCCGCCACGGCCAGGTCGTGTCTGTTCAATGATGCGATTAATTTCCATTCGCTGTTGGCGAGTCAAATTCAATGCCGCGACCACTTCCGATGTCTTAAAAGTAAATGGCAAATTTCGCTGCCTCGCGATTTGGCGTAGCCGATTCAATTGTGACGCCGAAAAATACTGGGAAACGAATGCTTCAAAATCACGCAGTAAAGTCGTCATCTCAGCATTCTCCATCCCCAGTTCGCCTGGGTTTTGGTTCGCTAACGAACGCCGTTTGTTCTGCAATTGCATTATCGCTAGGTCGATGCTTTCCGCTGTTGCATCATCGATTGCAAGTTCTTGTTGCACGGCTGGATCGGACAATTGCATCAGCGGCGAGATATTGTCCAGGATTCGCAATTCATCCACCATGGTTTCGACGCGCGCCGATGTCACCGCAAGTTCCGTGGTCAACGCCGGATCGTCCGAACGGACTTCGAGAAAATCTCGGTAAAATTCCAGAGATGTTTCTAGGAAACTGCGCCGAAGGTCCTGCAGATCAGGTCGATAGGCTAATTCGCTTTCACTCAGACTGCTAAACGTATCCACTGCTGACCGAGCTTGTTGAAAGCTCAGTTCAGCCAGTCGTCGTTGTTCAGTTTCTCGTACAAGCGCAGCACGCGTTGCTTGTTGCTGTTGCCAGACCATGAAGGTGCTCGCTGAAAGGGCCAACGTCGAAACCAATAGCAAGCCGCCAGCAACTGCCACCAGACCGCTATTGCGACGCCGCCACTTCGCCATTCGCTCCCAAGTCGTCGGCGGTTTGGATTTGATTGGCTTGTCATCGAGCCAACTTTGGAGGTCGTCAGCAAGTTCTCCAGCGCTCGTGAATCGTTCGCTTGGCGACTTCGCAATCGCTTTCCGCACGATGGTATCCAGCTCAGTGGGCAACAACGGATCGATCGACTTAGGAGAAATCGGTTCGCATTCGGCGACTTGATTGAGTAACTCGCGATAACCTTCACCACGAATCGCTGGCTGGAGAGTAAGCAATTCGTAAAGAGTGACGCCGAGTGAATAGATGTCGGTGCGATGATCCAACAGTGATCGATTACCTGAAGCTTGTTCGGGACTCATGTAGCGGAGCGTCCCCATGGGATCTCCGGTCCGCGTGAGTTCCGAATCACTTTGCACCTGGGCCAGCCCAAAGTCGGCAACCCAAATTTTACCGGCAGCGTCAAGCAACAAATTTGCTGGTTTGATATCGCGATGCACCACACCATATTGGTGCGCGTGTTCGATCGCCGTCGCCGCTTGCGTAATCATTCGAACGACGGACCGGTAGTGACGCAAGCGATCGGCTTGGCTGGGCTTTGACACGTAAGTCGCTGAAGCCTGTGGGAGTGTCGATGAGTGAGGATCTTCATCGTGATCACGATGGTCGAACATCGATTCCTGGCGGAGATTCGCGATCATTTCCGCTAAGGTGTGCCCATCGATCAACTGCATCGCATAGTAGTGCACGCCACGATCGCTGCCGACGGCGTACACGGGAACGATGTTGGTGTGATGCAGCGCCGCGGCGGCATGCGCTTCGTTGCGAAAGCGTTGCAGTCGCACTTCATCCAGTCCGCTGGCAAACGGCAAGACTTTCAGCGCGACGCGGCGTCCGAGCGATAGTTGAATCGCTTCGTAAACGACGCCCATCCCACCTCGACCCAGTTCGCCGACGATTTTGAAGTCGCCGATTGGTTTGGTCGTGAACTCGGCATCGGAAGATTCCGCATAAAACGAAGGTTTCGGCATCTGAGCTCGATGGACCAGAGCCAAACCTTCGAGCGACGGTCGCAGGTCATCCGCAATGGACGGATATTGTCTGAGAAACTCTTCCTGTGGCGGGGCCGCGCCTGCATCGAGCAACGACATGTATTTCTTCACTGCGTCTACCACAAGATCATCGTCGTGGTCGCCCGTGCCGGATGGCTGCAAGTCTTCGGTCATGTCATCGCTCTGCATCACGCATCCCCTATCGACTTTTTCAGTTTGGCTAGCCCTCGCACCCACAACTTCTCGACACTATCGACGCTACGACTCATCATTCGTGCAACGTCAGCAAACGGTAATCCATCGACGTGCCTGAGCACGATCACTTGTCGATAGTCGTCCGGCAGCGATTCCAGTGCCTCAGCAAGTCGCAAAAATGCTTCGTTGCGAGCAAAGTGCTCGCTGGGTGAAGTGGCATCACCCGCGATACCGTGATGCAAGAACCCCGATGCACTCGTCAAACCTTGGTCAAGCGATTGTTCCAAACGAAGATCACGCTTTTGCGTTCCCAGATACTTTCGTACTTGCATTGCCAAGATGTTGGACAAGATACCGCGCAACCATGCGGCAAATTCCTCGGCAGTCGTACCGCGAAAGTCCTCAATCGTTCCCTGGGCTGCGAGGCAAACTTCTTGAGCGATATCCGAAGGCTCCGCTTTGCCTCGCATGTGATGATGCAACTGCGTCCGAGCGAGAAACACCAAGTACTTGCGATAACTTGACAACAACTCGCCCAAAGCGTCTTTGTCTCCCTGTCGCGCGGCCGCGAGCAGCCTATCCATGGGCGAATTGATGCTAGGGGAATCTTCCAAAGCAATAACCTTCAAATCAATGGGTCGCCGGACCAGGCTGGGCGATGGAGATACAAAAACATTGGACAGCGCGAACGCTGAAGCTCATTGTACTGTTGCGAGAAAACAACCAAAGCGTCATTTTTTCTCGATGATTTATTGGCAACACGCGGATTTTCTGGCAACATTCGTTTCTGAACCAACGCGATAGGTTCAGCCAACCCTACCCGCTGGTAACGATCGTAGGGCTGATTTGATTTTCCTTGTGTGAAACCCGCCTGTGCGGTCGACTCTAGCATTTGCAGGGTGTTGTTTCCTCCAAATCGCAAGACTCTGAGTCTCTCCCCCCAATCAGTCCATCAAGCTCGGGATACGCAGGCCATGTGGCGTTCATTCTTTATGGCACTGGGCATTATGGCGGCGATCGTCGGTGCCGAGTCGCTGCTCATTGACAGTGCGAATCTGTATTCTTCCGCCGAGACCGAGCCTTCGTCGTTCATGAATCCGAATTCGGCCCCTGGGGGAACGACCCGCGTGTGGACACCCGGTGAAGCGTTTCCGTGGATGCTGTTGGCGATCGGTGCCATCGTGATCCTGTATGCGATCACCTTGCCGCGTCGCTGGGGTCACGCCGCACACGGCTGAGGTTTGGCGTTAAGATATCGGGTTCGATGTGCCGCCATTTTCGTAGCCTGAGAACCATCATGACACGCCGCTGTACCCGTTTTGCATTTGTCGTTGTTACTCTGTTGGTAACGGCTCCCCTGTGCGCCGACGAACCGACACCCGCAGTGAAGACGACGGTGATGCAATATCCGACGACCCGCAAGGACAATGTGACCGATTCGTATCATGGTCGCCAAGTCGCTGATCCGTATCGTTGGCTCGAGGACGTCGAAAGCGAAGATGCCGACGCGTGGGTCGCTGCACAAAACAAAGTGACGCGGCAGTACCTTGATTCGCTGCCGTCGCGCCAGCCGATGCGAAATCGGTTGGAACAGCTTTGGAACTACGAGCGATTCGGGTTGCCGGAAAAAAAGGGCGAGCGATACTTTTACAGCCACAATGATGGACTGCAGAACCAGAATGTGCTGTACGTCGCCGAGTCGCTGGAAGCGGATAAGCGGCTGTTGCTCGATCCAAACACGCTCAGTGAAGACGGAACCGTCGCATTGGGCGAATGGCAAATCAGTGACGATGGTTCTCTTTTGGCCTATTCAATCGCGGACGGCGGCAGTGATTGGCGCACTTGGAAAGTCCGCGACGTGGTGACCGGCAAGGACACCGAGGACGAAGTTCGTTGGAGCAAGTTCAGC
This sequence comes from Pirellulaceae bacterium, assembly GCA_041751935.1. Taxonomy (GTDB): domain Bacteria; phylum Planctomycetota; class Planctomycetia; order Pirellulales; family Pirellulaceae; genus JBBSJZ01. The sequence goes on from JBGSIA010000036.1 coordinate 34,772, forward strand.
GGTGCGGCATGGTTGCCGGACGAGTCTGGGTTTTATTACGCCCGTTACAACGAGCCGACTGAGGGAGCTGAGCTGACCGGCACCAATGAGTTTCAGAAACTGTATTTTCATAAGTTGGGGACGTCGCAGGCGGACGACACGTTGGTTTTCGAAAACGCAGAGGAGCCCAAGTGGGGTTTTTCGCCGGAACTAACTGATGATGGTCGCTATTTAGTCATTCACAACTGGAAGGGCAGTGAGCCGAAGGCACAAATTTTTGCGCAGGATTTAAGCCAGCCCAATGCCCCAGTTCAACCGCTGGTAACAGGTTTTGACGCCGATTACGAGTTCATCGGCAATGACGCAGCGACGATTTTTCTGCTAACTGATCACGAAGCACCGCGACGACGAGTGATCGCCGTTGACGCGACGAATCCAAACCGTGATTTGTGGCGTGAAGTAATCCCTGAGACCGACGACGTGCTGCAGAGCGTCACGCTGTTCGGCGACGAATTTTTCGTCACGTATTTACACGATGCACTTTCGAAAGTCGTTCGCTATTCACTTCAGGGCGATTCCCTTGGCGATGTCAAATTGCCGGGGTTGGGTTCGGTCACCGGTTTTGACGGCGAACGAGATTCGCTGGAAACGTTTTTTTTGTTTGAGAACTATGTCACTGCTGGTTCGATCTATCGCTACGACTTGAAGACGGGCAAGACGAACATGTGGCGCGAGCCAAAATCGCTGCTTAAGGTCGATGAGTTTGTGACCGAGCAAGTTTTTTGTGAGAGTAAAGACGGTACGCGAATACCGATCATCATTACGCGGCGACGAGAATCCAAGTTGGACAGCACGAATCGAACGGTTCTGTACGCTTACGGCGGGTTCAACATTTCGCTCACGCCATCGTACTCACCGGCAATCGCAGCCTGGATCGATGCTGGCAATGTCTACGCTGTTGCCAACTTGCGTGGTGGCGGTGAGTACGGACGGCAGTGGCATGAGGATGGCATGAGGCTGAAGAAACAAAACGTCTTCGACGACTTCATCGCCGCGGCTGAGTACTTGATCGCCAAGAACTATACGAGCAAAGAGCGGTTGGCGATCCGAGGTGGCAGCAACGGCGGGCTGTTGGTCGGAGCGGTGATGACACAACGCCCCGACTTGTTCGCGGTTTGTTTGCCTGCGGTCGGTGTGATGGACATGCTGCGCTACCACAAGTTCACGATTGGCTGGGCCTGGACAACCGAGTTTGGTAGCAGTGACGAAGAGGATCAAATCGACAACTTGCTTTCCTACTCACCGCTGCACAATATCGAATCGGGCGTTTGCTATCCGGCTACCTTGATTACGACTGCTGACCGTGACGATCGCGTGGTGCCTGGACACAGCTTTAAGTTTGCCGCGGCATTGCAGGCGGCTCAGGTTTGTGATCATTCGACGCTGATTCGAATCGAGACGCGGGCTGGCCACGGTGCAGGAACGCCGATCAGCAAACGGATCGAGGAGTATGCCGACTTGTGGGCGTTCGTGATTGAGAACACGAAGTAAGAATCGAAGATGCTGCTACAAGAACCGCCAGAATCCAACTACGACATTCGATTCAATTTTCTCGGCTTTGCCGTCCGGGTGACTTGGACGTTTTGGGTCGGTACAGCCGTTCTGGGGTTCAGCCTAGTCGATGGCATCGACCGCTACCTGAATATCGAATCACCCGGCAGATTGCTGCTTTTTGTAATGTGGGCGGGTTGTGTCCTGGTAAGCATTCTCATTCATGAACTGGGACATGCGTTGGCCTTTCGCCAGTTCGGAATCAACAGCCGCATCGTGCTGTATCACTTCGGTGGACTTGCCGTGCCGACGAGTTCATTTTCACCTGGTCGAGGCTTTGGACGGCTGACAGAAAAGCAAGATTTGTGGATCGCCGCAGCCGGTCCGCTGGCGCAACTTGTCTCCGCAGTACTGGCGATCGCGGCACTGAAAGCGAAGGGCTATCAGGTATTCGCTTTCGTCATGATGCCGGACGCGCTCAGTCGCATTGGGAACATGCTCGACGGCGCAAGTTTGGAACTAGACAACGCCGCATTGTTCGCGCTGGCCGTGTTCTACATTTGGCCAAGTGTCATGTGGGCGCTACTCAATTTACTACCGGTGTGGCCGTTGGACGGAGGTCGCATCACTCGGTCGACGATGTTGATCCACGGTGGCAATGCAGAGCAGGCGATGTGGATCAGCTTGATCGTAGCCGGTGGCATCTCAGCTTATGGATTCATGCATCGCGATATGTTTTTAGGCATCTTGTTTGCGTCACTTGCGTTGGGCAATTACCAGATGCTGCAAGGTGGCGGAATGCGATATTAGCAGTGCGTCTGTCACTCACATTCGTGTGTCGTTGATGTCGCCAGCGAATGTTGTATCGCGGTTCATCAACTCGGTGAAGCATCACACTCATGACATGAAACTAAAAAAAACTTTCAATTGCACCCACTTTTTTGTGGAAAACATGTTGCGGAATTTAGAGAAGTGCGTAAAGTTACGCGCAGTTTTACCGATTGAATTTGCGCGCGTATCTTGACGTGGACGTCAACGCTTGCGGGTTCAATTACTAACCACAGTTAGCGAGCCGTGGCCGGTGGCTTCAAGAGTGTTACTCCTGCAAGTCACAATGACTCGCTAACAGTCCTTTCTCGCGGAGGAAGAACATGGCCAAGAAGAAAGCTACGAAGAAGGCTGCCAAGTCAGCAGCACCCAAGAAGGCCGCCAAGAAAAAGGTGACCAAGAAGGCAGCGCCGAAGAAGGCTGCAAAGAAGAAGGCTGCAACTGGCGCTGCTGCCAGCAAGAAGGCTACGAAAAAGAAGGCTTCCAAGAAGAAAGCTGCTAAGTAAAGCGGTTCGACTTGAGTCCTCAAGCCCCAACATCGAGCAAGACATCCGTTTTGCTCAGTTTGGCTTAATAAAAGCCACGTCAGACATCGGTCTGACGTGGCTTTTTTCGTGCTTTTTGTTTAGAGAGTTGGCAAACTTGGTTTCGGCGGGCTTGCTGCGGCTTTCGCAGCCAATGCTCTCACAATCGCCTTCGTTACCGCATCCATCGGGGCTCGAGCGACAGCGTTTGCCTCCAACTCGCTCGCCAAACGACCTTCGTCTCCAGCAACGCGAAGCTCGATATGAATGGGGACTGCCCCCAAGAACGGAACGTCGAGTTCCTCTGCTTTATCTCTGGCGCCACCGCGACCAAAGATGTCGTACGTCTTGCCACAGCCAGGGCAAGCAAATCCACTCATGTTCTCTACCATTCCTAAGATGGGAATGTTGACCTTGCGGAACATGGCGATGGCCTTGATTGCGTCCAGCAATGCGACTTCTTGCGGCGTGCAAACGACAACGCTGCCAGCGATCGGTACCGCTTGAGAAAGCGTCAGCGCCACGTCACCGGTGCCTGGTGGCATATCAATGACCAGATAATCCAGTTCGCCCCAATCCGTGTCATTGAGAAACTGGGTAATGCTGCCGTGCAACATCGGGCCTCGCCAAATCACCGCTTGATCTCGCTCAACAAGAAAGCCCATTGAGATAACTGGTAGATCATTATCCAGACGGATTGGTTCAATTTTTTTTGCTTCGGTGATCGCCGGCCGTCCCGACAACCCCAGCAATTGTGGAATGCTCGGCCCGTAGACATCCGCATCCATCAATCCGACCTTGCTGCCGAAGCGGCGAAGCGTTAACGCAAGCGATGCTGCCACCGTGCTCTTGCCCACTCCGCCTTTACCGCTGCCGACGACGATCACACTTTTGATACGCAGTCCGCTTTGACCCAAACGCGCCGGTGGTCGCGGATGATCGACGACTTCGATCTCGACTTGGCTGCCTGCCGCCGCCGCGTGAATTTTGGCGGTCAACGCGTCGACGACTTCATCGGCAATAGCAAGAGAATGCGATGTCAGCGCGAGCTTCACGCGAACGCGAACCCCATCGACGCTAATTCCTTTGATCTGGCCCATCGAACCGATCGGTCGTCCGGTTTCTGGATCAGGATGTTTAGTGATCGCTTGCTCGATCGATTCGGCAGTGATATTGGACATGATGCTTTGATGCGGTAGAGAAAAAGGTTCCTATTTTGACACCGCGTTGATAACAGTTTTTCGTGTTAACCGCGATAGCCGCCGAAAGAGACCACCAAACGTTGCAGTCGAGACAATTCCTCGGGATGCCGGATGATCGCCGCCACTCCAAGCTCGGACAGCGCCGATTGATCGTGAAGCGTCAATGAACCAGAGGCCACAATCTTTAGCCAAGACCTTCCATCAGGATCGAAATTCGTTAACGATTGGACGACTTCTACCTCTCGGCTGGAACTAAGTTCCCAAAGCACGATGCCACCGTTTAGTCGTCGCGTCAGCGGCACCACCTCTTTCGCATCCGAGTTAACGACGACGAGCGATTCGTCGCTGCCAATCCAATCCGCTGCCAACCGCCAAACCATTTGGCTGAATCGTTGCCCCGATTCGCAAACGATCCAGTGTCGTTCGCTGCGTTGCCCGAAACTCATCATTGCTGTGATTCGTCCAACCGCCGCAGCAATCGTGTTCGGCTGATCCCCAGCCGACGAGCCGCTTCGGCGCGGTTTCCATCAGCGGCGGCGACGGCGTCTTGGATCAATCGCAATTCGAACTGACGAACCGCAACATCCAGTTCGATCGGTTTGGCTTCTCGTTTACTGCCAGCTCCCGCTCGGTACGACCGAACAACCAATGGCAAATGCTCGGCCGCGATGGTGTCGGCGGTCGACGTGCGAACGGCATGCCGAATCGCGGCATCCAGTTCCGCAAAATCACCAGGCCAAGGATACTTCACCATCGCGTCGATCGCAGCGCGAGTGAATCGCTCGGCGGTGCCCTCGCGAGCTGCGTGACGAGCATCAAGCAGCGCTGCGGCAACCAATGGCAGATCCTCAACACGCCGCGACAGTGGTTCGATCGAGATATGCAAGACCGTCAACAATTCGGCGAGCCTAGGCACCAAAACACGCGTGGATGCGATGTCTGGAGCAAGCGTCTTGTCGCTAGCGATCGGTTCGCAATACAACTTGGGCTGAGGCGAGCACAAGCCCATCAATCGAATACGTGAGGCAGCTCCGATCACGACTTCAGCTAACCGTGACTGTGCTTCAATGGGCATCTCGTCCAATCCGCGGACGAGGATACTGGCGGTCGACTTGCTTGATTCAGCGATCTGGTTGATTGCCGGAGAAATGGTCGCCTCAAGCAGTTCTGCGTCCATCAGCGGACCGTCGACGATAACAAGCGGTTCACCTGGTGCTGAAAGCAAGTGGATTCGTGACGCGATCGATTCTGCGCCAGATCCGTAGGGTCCAAAAAAACCGAGGTGCGTTCGCAGCTTGGCCGCAATTTGTAACCGTCCACGCAATCGCTTGGCGGCTGCCGAGGTACCTGCGGTGGCGATCACCGCGATGCTGGCGTGTCGTTTTCGCCAACCATCGAGCGTTTGGCGAATGGTAATCGAGTCGGAGAGCTGAGGATCAATCACCGAGTTGGGAAAAGCTCCCGCGACAGCAATCGTTAACGCCTCCGCGTCCGTTCCGAATTGCATGAAGCGAACGTGTTGCGGAGCAATCGATTTTCCAAGAACTTCCGGTGGCTGGACAAGAAGCAGTGAAAATCCACTTCCGCTTAGCCCCGGTGGCGGCGACAACGATGCCGCGAGAACGTCAGCAGGATCTTCGGACTTGGGCGAGCCAGCGATGCTCTGGCGGTCGAGCAAGATGTCCGGCTCGATGCCGAGCCATTTCGCCGCTTCGCTGGAGACGAAGGCAATCTTGCCACCCGATGTGATCACCCAGAACGCCGCGTTGGAGGCGGCGAGTAGACGAGACAGCGACCGTACGTTGGGGGCAGAAGGCATGCACCTATGCTAATTCGCCTAAAACACGTCCAACATGAAATGATGGCCGGAATGGTAGCGCCGGTTGCTGGGGTACATGTTGTGCCATTGCTTGTTGTACACCGGAATCCGCATTTCGGCCGGATAACGGTGGTACAAGCTGTCACTGCTCTTGTAATACTCTTGACCGTAGAAATTCTGCGGATAGTAAACATAAGGGTAGTGGTAAAAACGATTCCAGTCACGGAAATCGGACTCTCCGCCCCACGTGCGTCCGAACGCCCGTTGGTCGGCTGAGGCGGTTTCAGCGACCGCGGCCATGCTGATGATGAGCAAGGCGGCAATAAAAAGTTGACGGAGCATGCGTGCTTCCTCCTGTCAGAAACGAAAAATTGACCACTTTTTGCAATGTGTGGCGTGATTGATCGTCGGTGTGAACTGGCTATGGGTACAGAGTTTTCGCGAGCCCGATGATTGGTTCGGTAGCCCGATGACTGTCACTATCGGCAGAATCGTTAGGGCCGGTTGAGTCGATCCTGACCGGAAATTCTTGAGAAAACCGCACTCCAACCCGCGTTGCAGCGTAGGAATGACTTCTCACCCCAGGTGCAAAGCACCTATGATTACCGAAGTCCCCGCCGCCAGTGGCGAATTCGTTTCCTCCAACAAAGATCATTGGCATGCTGTTTCAGCGACCTTTCGTTTTGGTTCTGGCAACCGCCGCTCTGCTTGGCTCATATGCTCCAACGGCCTGGGCGTGTCCGTTCTGTAGCGCCGTATCGCAAACGTTGCGGCAAGAAATGTCCGCGATGGATGCCGTGGTTGTCGCCTCTGCACTGCACAGTGGTGCAACTCGCAACTTGGAAACAGGCGAAGTCGAAATGAAGATCGAAAAGATCCTCAAAGGCGACACGTTGGTGAAAGTTGGCCAGACTGTGAAAGCGATTTATTACGGTGATGTTGACCCGGGGCGACGGTTCATGCTTTCTGGAGTCGATCCACCCCAAATGCAGTGGTCGTGCTTGCCGTTATCTGAACGTGCCGAGGCCTACGTGATCCGCATCACGGAGATGCCCGACGACCCACTGGCCCGACTTCGATTCTATTACGATTACCTGCAGGACGAAGAAACAATGCTTTCTCGCGATGCCTATGATGAATTCGCAATCACGCCGTATGAAGTCGTGCGGAAGCTTGAACCAGATATGAAACATGGCCAGATCGTTGATTGGATCAGCGACCCAGAGATGTCCACTGATCGCAAACGGTTGTACCTGACATTGCTGGGCGTTTGTGGGTCAGAGAAAGACTTGCCGATGCTCGAACAGATGCTGCGAGGTACCGAAAAGAGTACACGTGGCGGACTCGATGCGCTGATTGCCTGTTACCTGACACTCGCTGGTGAGCAGGGGCTTGCGCTGGTGGACGAACTGTTCCTAAACAATCGGCAAGCACCTTATGCCGACACCTATGCCGCAATCATGGCTGTGCGTTTCCATGGAACCGAAGGCGACGTGATCCCTCGCAGCGCGCTCGTTGAATCGCTGCACCACGTATTGGAGCGATCAGACCTAGCCGATCTGGTGATCCCCGACTTGGCTCGCTGGAACGACTGGACTCAAGTCGAGCGATTGAAGGAATTGTTCATCAAAGCCGACGCGGACAACAACTGGGTCCGTGTACCGGTCGTGAACTACCTTCGTGCTTGCCCGAATGCGGATGCCAAGGAGGCTCTGAAGAAGTTGGAAGAAGTCGATCCAGAAAGTGTCCGCCGAGCGAATACTTTTTTCGCCATCCCAGTACCCGCTAAGGAAGCACAACCCTCCAGCTCATCGATCAACCGCCAGAGGTCGACCCGACTAGCCAGTGCTTCCGCGGAAGCCAGCGATTCTCCCAATTCCATTGCTCGCCCGACAAATACATTGTTCGGTGGTTTCGTTTTGTTCAAGCCTGACTCCCCGACCGCCAGCAACACGCCGGTAGCGTTGTCGGTTGCACCGTTAGCAGCGACCGCGGGGGTGAACCCTTGGCGGTTAACCAGCGTATTGGCGATGTCCGTGGCTTCGCTGATGATTTTCCAGTACCTACTGCTCAGCGGCGGCCAACAGTCTCTCGCAACTAACGCGGTTGCTTTCAAGTAAGAACGAGCGAGTTTTGACACGATGAGCGCCAGCCTGCACATGTCGACGACCGACGACGCGGTCGACTTTCCCTATCGGGCGGTCAGTCGCCCGGCAATCGCTTCATTGTTTTTTGCTGTGCTGGCGCTGCCGGGCATGTTGCAGACGTTTGCCCCGATGTTGTTGCTGACCCTTGTTGGAATTCTTACCGCGATCCTGGGACTCGCAGCGACGACTCGCTATGCGAACGAGTTCAGTGGCAAGTCTATCGCCATCGCGGGACTGGCCATCAATTCGTTGCTGTTGGTGGGTGGTATGGCCAGTCACATTTATATCTACATGACCGAGGTCCCCGAAGGCTACCAGAGAGTCCAGTTCTATGAACTGCAGCAAGACGCGGCGCTGCCGGATATGCCGACGCAAAAATCAATCGATATTGACGGACAGTCCGTATTCTTGAAAGGTTACATCCATCCGTCGTCCGGCAGTGGACTGTTGCGTCAATTTATCCTCGTACCTGACTTGGGAACTTGCTGCTTTGGCGGTCAACCTCGCAGTTCGGACATGATCGAAGTCACTCTGACAAACGGCGAAACGATTAAAGCCGGCATGACCAAGATCAAGTTGGCTGGCACATTCACAGTCAATCGAGCACCTCAGACGGTCGCGGACTTTGAGAACGCGCTGTTTTATCGCATGCGAGTCGACGAAATCCGTTGACCAGCACTTTACCCTACTAGCAACCTAAAACCTGCCGTGCATCAAACACTCAACATCACGCTGGCTTTCTTCCTCTTAAGCGGATCAGTGTTGTGTGCCCAAACACCTCGTGGTAACGCTGCGGATGCAACCGCAGACAAAACCGAGGTCGAAACAAAACGCAGCAGCGAAGCCAACCTCGCTAAAGGTGAAATCACATTTGATGATTTGAAGTTTAACATCGAGAAAGGCGATAAATTCGAACGTAAATTAATTCCTGAATCAATCGACAAGCTTGGCGGCCGCAAAGTAAAGTTGCGAGGCTACATACTGCCGACGACACTGTTTAAGGAAACAAACATCGAACAGTTCGTGCTGGTGCGTGATAACCAAGAGTGCTGCTTCGGCCCCGGCGCAGCGCTTTACGATTGCGTGATCATCGAGATGGTTCCCGGCAAAACAACGGACTTTGTCACGCGTCCAGTTACGGTCGAAGGCAAATTCAAAGTCCAAGAGTATGCGTATCCCGATGGCTCGGGACACTTTGCCGTTTTTCGCATCGATGGCGAAGCTGTGCGATAGTCGCGGGCGAGAATCGATCACTCGCTGCCTGACTTTTCCTTAGCTTGGTGGAGTCCATCCTGGTTTCGGCTGTGTCAACGTCTCTGACGTAGCATCGTTGCACAAGCTCGCGATTCGCTCGGAATAGTTATCAACAGCTTCACGGTCAACAAGTGGATGCAAGCCCACTCGAAAAGGAACGGTTTCACCAGGCGCAATCGTCACCACTCGATCGTGCTGCTGTTCAAACGATCGCGGGTTAGGAAAATTGGTTGCCGGTTCCAGACCCACGACGTAACCGTCCTCTTTTGCAGCCGTGTTTTTCCACAGCACAAAGTAGGGGAGCGTCGACGTTCGATAGGAAACTCCGAAACCGATATCTCGTTTGGCGGAACGCAACATGGCTGCCGCCTCTCCCGCTTCGCTATCATGCATGCGTCCGAAGTAAACTCGCTCACAGTATCCAGTTTGCGGTTCGCCCATTTGGTTCCATTGGTCGATCTCGGCCGCCGATCGCTCATCCTTCGGAGCCAGTTGAGCGATTGATGCTTCAACAACACTATCGGCGGAAAGCACAGGCGCCCCCACGTTGATGTGATACAACATTTGCATCGTCGCTGGTGTTGACGACAAATTGGTGACGTCGTCTAAAATTTCCACGTCGGCCCGCCCGGCAGTAAACCGGATTCGGCTACGCAATTTCAGTCGCTTGAAGAACAATCGCGACTCAAACATCTCACCGACCACCTCCAGTCGACCGGAAGCTTCGTCGTATTCCAACCACAGTGACGCGGCTGGCAGGTTGCCGATGCGACCGTGCAGCGGATACTTCAATCTTCCTTGCTCATCATGTTCTGGAGCACCGTTGCTCTCCAATCCACAGCGCACAAACAATTCATCAAACCCTTCCAGCCAACCCAGACCGCTGGGGTCCCAGACCGGGACCAACGACGGATGGACCGGGCCGTGGATCGGCGATTCCCAGCCAATGCGGACGCGATCGACCTCCAGGTACCAAATCGCCATGCCGCGGGTTGGCAAAAGCATCGCTCGCACGGCGCCCGTGTTGACTTCAACCACCTCGACTCCGTCGCTGGTGCCACCCACGAATCGCCCGTGGCGTACACGCAAACTTCCAGAGCGAACCGCGATTTCTGCGGTAATTGGGGAGTCCGCCAGCCACTCGATGGTGCGTTCGCGATGAAGGATTGAGCGGCCAATTCTTGTTTGTGTGCTCATGTGCTCGCTAATTGAGTGAGTCTTGAGAGACTAAATGGAACAATATGTGATGACGAACTTGATTTGCCGTTCTTGTATGTAGATGGCCGACCAAATAAAACATCGGGTCCGCACGCGAAGTTGCAAGATAGCTTGCGCGTCAACATCCGAATCCTCATTTATGTAATCGATATGGTCAGCATCAAGTTAGACGACGGTCTTGTGCAAGGTGACAATGTAGCGAAATTGCTCGACAGTGCGATGGACGCCGGCGGCGGCCTGTTGAGGTTGACTCCGACCTGGGTGCCGCGTTCGTTCTTGCACCCGGGCCGCCGCATCAAGCTTCACCCTAACGACTATTACCGATTTGGGGCAGATCGGGGAGGTATCGACGAGCGTTGGTTCGGCAGCACCACCGAGGCCGCCAATGAGGGCCGCGTTTGGCACGAAGGTCTGAGTTTTTGTCTTTTTGAGGGAAAAAAATTCATTCTTCGCGATGCTGTTGCTGAACGGGGCAAAGACCTTGTCGGCGAAAAGATCTTCGGCAAGTACAGTCGATGGCCAGTGTATTCGAAGTTTTTTGACAATATGGGACCGATTCCCCATCACATGCACCAGTCGTTCGAGGACGCGAAACTCGTTGGGCAAGAGGGAAAGCCGGAAAGCTACTATTTTCCTCCTCAACTGAATAACGTCGATAACAACTTTGCCTACACATTCATGGGCTTGGAGCCTGGTACGGAGAAGTCGGATGTTCGTCGTTGTTTGGAAAATTGGAACGAAGGTGACAATGGAATCTTGGACCTCAGCCGCGCTTATCGGCTCAAACGAGGCACGGGCTGGTTGATTCCTCCCGGAGTGTTGCACGCTCCCGGTTCGCTGTGTACCTACGAACCACAGTGGGGAAGCGATGTGTTCGGAATGTACCAATCCATCGTTGAAGGCCGGTACGTTCCCTGGTCACTTTTGGTCAAGGATATGCCGCAGGAAAAGCACAACGACCTGGACTTCATTGTCGGCCAGCTCGATTGGGATAAGAACGTTGATACGCACTTTAAAGCAAGCAACTATTTGGAACCCATCGTTGATTCGGAAAAAAGTGGCGACGGATACGAAGACAAGTGGATTGTCTACGGGACTGTCGATGGCGCTCAGCTCTTTAGCGCTAAGGAGCTTACTATTGCTCCTGGAGCCAAGTGCAAATTGCAAGACCCTGGTGCGAGCAGTTGGATTACGGTCCAGGGCCGCGGCCGCATCGGCTCACTTGATTTGCAAACGCCAGCAATGATTCATTTTGGTGCCAACACCACCGACGAAGTCTTTATCTCACACGTTGCAGCAACCAGTGGCGTTGAGATCGAGAATGCCGGTACCGAACCGTTGGTTGGGCTAAGATACTTTGGCCCCGACACTCACGGCAACCTTCCTAAAGCCGGCAGCTAATTCCCACTTTTTCTCCACGAGACCAGCGATACCAATATGACTAATCATCCCAATAACTTTCCTAAACTTCACAACGCCGCTTGGCCCGGTGTAGTCGGCAAAGGTGGTGAAGGCAACGATCCAACGATTGATTTGGATACGATGCTTGACTTGACCGCCGCAGCCGAAGTCGACGGGCGTAAGTTTGATGGTGTCGACTTGTTTTTGTTTGACCCTCACGTTTCGATCGACGCGTCGGACAAGGAACTCGAACAACTCGCGGAGAAAGTTCGCAGCCGCGGATTGGTGATCGGTAGCGTTGTCGCGCCGGTGTGGCCGCCCACCGGAGGCGGTTCAGCGGCCGGGTCACCGGAAGAAGTCGAAGCGTTTCTGACCCAAGTTCGCAAAGGCTGCCAAATTGCGAAAAGTTTGCGCGAACTTGGCGTTCGTCCATACGGTGTGGTGCGAATCGACAGCGCGACCTCCACGGCGCAATGGTTTGAGGATCCTGCCCACAACCAATCCAAGATTGCCGATACCTTCAAGGCAGCCTGTGATATCGCCGAAGAATTCGACGAGCGACTCGCCGCTGAAGGTGAGATCTGTTGGGGCGGCATGCACTCGTGGCGAACCATGGTTGACCTGCTGGAAAAGGTCGGCCACCCCGAACGACTCGGATTCCAGGCCGACATGGCGCACACCTTGTTGTACCTGCTCGGTTACAACGCGCCCGAAGATGCAATCTTGCCTCCAGGTTTCAACTGGGTGGATGCCGAGCGCAAGCACGCTGCGTTGAAGGAATTGACGCACGCCCTTCGCCCCTGGATGATTGATTTCCATGTCGCTCAGAACGATGCTACTGTTCACGGGACCGGTACGCACGACAAGACCGGTCGACACTGTCTGCCGTACGATGTCAACGGCAAGCTGGACATCGCGCACGATGCGGGGCATTGGCTTCGTGACGAACACGGCGACGTGCTCAGGGTCTGTCGTCACATTTGTTGGGACGGTTGCATGTTCCCCAATTCTGTGATGCACGAAAGCCAAACCTGGAGCGATATCCTCTCTGCCATGCTAAGTGTGCAAGATGCTCATGGATGGAAAGAAAACGCTGCGGAAGCCTGAGTCGCGCGGGCGAGTATTGCTTCAGCAACGCGTGGGTCGGGACCGAGATAGCGGCTGACACGAAACTGGATGTTTCGATGTCGATCGGCTGCTTCGCGTGCCTGCCTGAGTACGGCCTGATGCAAACTTCCCTCGAATAGTAAGTGTGGCTGGACGACGACATTGCGAACGCCCAGCGACGCGACCTGGTCCAAAACGCTGGGCACGTCCGGTGATGCCATGGCATAAAATGCTGTTGCTGTGGCTGCGACCTGCAGTCGATGCCCAATCAACTCCGCCAAAACACGCGTGTCGGCTTGGGCACAAGGATCGAAACTGCCGCGTCCCACCAGCACGAACGCACACTGTTTCGGCGGTGACTGGCAACCGAGAAGTGCTTCTGATGCCCGCTCCAGGGCCAATTCAACGAGCGTCCGTTGGCGCGAAAGCGGACGTGATTGCGACCATCGGACTTGGGGCGATCGAGTTTGCAAGCCAGCGATGATCTCAGGAATATCTTGCTTGGCATGCCCAGCAGCAAACAGCAACAGCGGTGCAACATCAATGTGCGTGACACCTCGATCGACCAGCTTCATCCAAGCTTGGTCGATTGTCGGGTTCTGAAATTCGAGCAAGGCCGGCTCAACGGGTGTCGGCCCAGCAAGCTCAGCAAGAGTTCTCGCCAACTCCAAGAATTGACGTGTTCCCTCGTCATCACGCGTGCCGTGACCAATGAGCAATAAGCCTCGCGTCACTGGGCGATCGCAGAATCCTTGAAGCCCTTGCTGGCGAGCGATGCGATCGCCGCATTGACATCAAAACCAGCCTTGTAGTTGATCACAATTTCTGGATTATCGATCAAGTTCTCATCCTTTTGTGGCATCAACTCCACCGAGGCCACATTGGCATCGCCTTCGAGCGTCGATTTTACGGCTGGGTAACAAGCAAACGGACAGTGCATCTCTGGCACACGCATCACCAGTTGACCTGGTTCATTCATTACGTTTTCACCAGTGGCGACAGCGGGCGTTGACGACGCAGGCGAGTTCGTGTCTTTGGTCGGCGATGCTGGCATCAAAGCCACGCCGACAACAATGCCAACGGCGGCCAGGGCAGCAATTACATAAGCAAAATTACGCATGGTATTCCTCGTTCTATTGTTAAATGGTTGAAAGTGATTTAGTACCTATCCGAAAACCCCGAGCCAACGGCGCTAGCCGCGGGTGTTTCTTCGATTTTCGGATAAGTTCTTACTCGATTTTCAAACGAGCGACAGGGAAAGTAGTATCGGGTTCAACCTAAAAACCCATCTGTTGGAGCATATCCGCGATTCGACCAAGTGTCAGTTTCAACCTTGGGTGAGTATCCTCAAAATACGATGCTGAGGCCCCAAGCCGATCGTTAAAATCGGTCTCTTCGGGTTGCTGTCGCTCCAAGGCCGCTTCGATTTCTCGAACCGTTACTTTAAGCTTCGCGACTTCTTCGGCGTCTAAGTTCTCGCCTGCCTCGAGTTCGTCGTGAATGGTTCTCAGGGCATCGAGCAAATCTGCGTGTGACATTTAAACGTTCTTCCAAGCTCGCGAGGCGGCGCTGTCCAGTACGGCGTCACAAACCTTTTGGGTCTCTTGTGCGTCGCGAAAATTGGGATGACAGGGCTCGCCGGTTTCTAATGACTTCAAAAAGTCCGCGACTTGGTGAATGAACGTGTGTTCGTAGCCAATTTGCAAGCCGGGAACCCACCAATTGCCCATGTAAGGTTGATCGCCATCGGTTACATGAACACTCCGCCATCCGCGAACGATCGAGTCGTCGCTATGACTGAAGTATTGCAAGCGATGCAAATCATGCAAATCCCAACGAATCGAGGCATGCTCGCCATTGATTTCCAATGTGTACAAAGCTTTATGGCCCCGAGCATAACGCGTCGACTCAAACAGCCCCAATGAACCGTTGTCGAAGTGACAGAAAAAACTGCAGGCGTCGTCGATCTTCACTGGTTGTTTTTTTCCTGTTTCCGCATGAGTTCGCTCTTTGACAAACGTTTCTGTCATAGCCGAAACATCGGTGATGCCGCCATTGAGCCAAATCGCAGTATCAATGCAGTGCGCCAACAGGTCGCCGGTCACTCCGCTTCCGGCGGCGTCGGCATCGAGCCGCCATGTTGCGGTGCCGCCTTGGGGCACATCCGCATTGATTGTCCAATCTTGCAAAAAATTGGCTCGATAATGAAAAATCTTGCCCAGTCGACCTTCATCGATCAATTGCTTGGCGAGCGATACCGCCGGCACACGTCGGTAGTTGTACCAGACCATGTTTTGCACACCGGCTTTCTCTACCGCTTGGCACATTTCTTCGCCTTCGGCTTGATTCATCGCCAGCGGTTTTTCACACAAAACCATCTTACCAGCTGCGGCCGCAGCAAGAGAAATTTCCTTATGCAAGTTGTTGGGCGTGCAAATATCGACGGCATCAATATCATCGCGTTTGAGCAATTCACGCCAATCGGTTTCGACGCTTTCATAGCCCCAAGTGTTGGCGAAGGATTGGGCCTTATCGCGGTTGCGGGCACAAACAGCCTTCAACACCGGTTTGTATTCGCTGGGGAAAAAGTGATTCGACTGGCAGTACGCGTTGCTGTGCGTGCGGCCCATGAAGCCGTAGCCGACCATTCCGATGTTGAGTGATTTCATAGAGCAAATCGATGTTGAGAGTAAAACGTGTCGACGCGTCAACGATGAACGTGCCGTCGTGGGAACATGTGATCGCGAACATTCTAACAACTGTCCAGGCGGCTGCACTGTCGTGCTGACTGAAGTTTCGCAAAGTGCGACGCAGCGACCTGGGACGGCCAAAAGGACCGTAAAGGGTCTCACCGAGGGGGGTAAATGTCGGTTAATGCCCTATCATTCCCCGCTGACGAAATAATTCGACTTGCCTTGGCCGGTCGTTAAGCGGTATCGGACACTCCAACACATTACTCCAGCGAGTCAAGTCTGATGGAAAACGAACGCGGTATGAATCCGACGTCCAGCCGAAATCGATCCGGGTACCAAGTGGTAACGTTGTGCTTGGCGATGCTCGTGACACCACTTTTTGCGGATGACGGGCCTGCTGAAGATGGTTCTCTTTCCGCAGATCCCTACATTGTCTATGTCGCAGTCGACGAAGCGTTCGCACGTTGTGGACCCGCAGGTGATTATTATCGTACGGATGCCTTACGCCGGGGCCAGGAGCTCGAAGTTTACGTCGAAACTGCCGATGGCTGGCTCGGAATTCGGCCGCCAGCGGACAGCTTTTGTTGGATACCAGCAAGCAGCGTTAACTTGAGCGGCAACAGTGATCTAGCGACTGTTCTCGAAGACCGCACGGTGGCCTGGATCGGCACGCATTTGGGACGCGCGCGTCGATATCGCTGGCAAGTCCAACTGGCCAAGGGCGAGCCCGTGACCGTGCTCGGCAAGAGTGAGCGAGATGGACCGGATGGGCCGCAGTTGTGGTACCGTATCGTGCCGCCCTCGGGAGAGTTCCGCTGGGTGCATCGTGAACAAATTGTGGAGTCAGCCGAGGAACTGGTTCAACGTGTTGTTTCTTTGGATGAACCGCCGGAAGATCTCGACGTCGTGGCTGAGGAACGAACAGAGATTGACAAAAAAGTCGATGAGTTTCTGGTCCCGGTTGCGATTGAACCTCGCTTTTCTCGCTACGACCAGCAGCCGTCGAACAACGATACCGAGGAACTGAAGAGCAGCAGCCGATCGTCGCGGCGCACTTCGCCGAAAACCACGGGTTCCGATTCCGCATTCGGTAGTGGACTCCAGGCACGCCATGAGCTGAAACAAGATTGGCAGACGAACGACACCCGCGGCTCCAACTCCGGTGCAACAGCGATCGATCAAGTGAGCACAACCCACAGTCTCGGTAACGAGTCTCGTCCAGTTGCCCAAGTTGCGTTCATTGGTACGCCCAAGCTGCAAACGATTGGTCACTCTTTCGAATCCATGACACCCGCGGATTCGGAGTTAGCCAGTGATGCAAATTGGGTCGGAGGCGCAGCGCGTCGCCCAACGTCGGCTAGCACTTCGTCAAATACGAACGCATTTGGTGAGGTCCAACAAGCAAGCGGTATCTCAGACTCGTTCGCGCCAGCGCGATCGTCGTTCCCTGTCGTTAGCGCCCAGTCCATCGCGCGAGTTCAAGCCGAAGTGACGGATGCGAATGCCGACAAGCTGCAGTTGCTGCTCTCGCGAGTGATGGCCGCAGGTGGGTCTGCACAGGAAGCCGAGCCGATCGCCCAGGCTGGAGAAATGCTGGCGAGAATGACAACTGATTCAGTGGAAGCACGTCGGGCCCAGGCCGTTGTCGACCGAACTCGCCAATACCAACGTGTCGCAGCGCGTCGCGATGGTGATTCGGTGATTCAAAGTAATGTGAAGCCGCAGATACCCGTCACATCGCCAGCTCAGCCTCCACTGGGTTTTCTGTCGCCGCTGAGTCAACCACAATCAACCGCTCCATTGTCCGCGCCTCCCACTGCGGGTGAAACGATGACAGAGACCGGGTATCTCGTGCAAGTATACTCCGCCCGTCCCAATAGTCCTCCGTTTGCGATTACCGACAACAACGGTCGGACAATCGCCTATGTGACACCCTCTCCAGGAACCAACCTGAGGATGCACTTGAACAACTATATCCGCGTCGAGGGACCTCGGGGATACGTTAACGGCTTGGATACGCCCCACATTCTCGCCACCCAAACCTCGCGGGTCGCACCCTAGCACGGTGAGCGGATTTAATCACTTTCTCGCGAGTTCTTTAAACACTACCCTTTTGCGTTCGACAATCATTTCTGCCGAGCAGCCGCCGGTTGGGATCCCGACAAACTGTGCACTGACGTTTCTATTCCATTTTTAGTGCATAATGTTGGCTCGTTTGCGGCGAGTCGCTTTTCGTTTCTAACGTGTTGTTCGCTAAGGGCAACCGTTGTCGCCTGGATCTCTCGAAGGCGACTTGCCATTTCGAAATCACGCGATGCATTTCGCCCCAATGGCTAGCCCCTAATGACATCCTCTGCTGACAGCGCATCCGAACCTGACGACGGCACGTTCTCGCCCATCGAAATGACGGGGGCGGACGTGCCGATTGAGGTTTTGTGGAACCAATTCGGTGACCAACTGAGGCGGCGTGCGCGAACGCGGTTGAGGCAATATGGCTTAAGCGGCCAGGCAGAATCGATGGATATATGTAACGATGTGATGGCGGATTTGGCTCGTCGACACGCGCAACAACCGCTGCGATGTGATGACGTTTTGGCTTATGTGTTGCGAGCGATCGACCATCAGGTGCTCGACACGTTCCGTACCCTGGCTCGCCAGTGTCGTGATTTTCGCCGCCTCGAAACCACGCCGCTGGATGACTCGCGACGAATGGCGATTCAGGCCACGCCAAGTCAGATCGCAGTACGCCGTGAAGTCCTCGACAAAGTGCGGTCGATGCTTGATGACGAGGACCGACAAGCCTTGGAAATGATGCTTGAAAATCGAAACTGGAACGAGATCGGTGAAGCGATCGGGATGCGTCCGGATACCGCACGGATGCGAGTACGACGCGCAATCGCTCGCGTCCGAGACGAACTGGGGGTGAGTGGTGTTGCCGATGAATGAATCCGACCGCGTTATGGAGTCGTCCCAACTCATCGATTGGGCGTGCATTGACTTGATCGAGCGAAATCGACGCGGCGAACCCGTGCGAGTCGAAGAGTACCTCGACAAGTACCCACACTTGCTGGCTGACCAATATACGCTCGACCTGATCGATGCCGAAATCTGTATTCGAAAGGAACTGGGTAAAGCGTTTGACGACGGCGAATGGCTCAAGCGATTTCCACAGTACAGCCTAGCAATCGGACAACTTCTGGCACTTGACGAGCCACCGCCATCGACCGCGTTGTCGTGCGATTCTTCGTTGCACGATACCTCGCCCACCGTTGTTGTCTCGTCGTCGCAAAGCGACGACTCAATCGCATACGTAGAATCGCTGCGAATGATCGACGAGGTACCAGCACCGATTCCGCTTCCGAGCGGATTCATTGCGGACGGTTTGGTTGCCAGCAGTCCAGGCCGTTGGCTTATTCGCTGCCGGGATACCAGTGACCGCCGACATTATGCGTTTAAGGTTATTGAGACGGTGCTTTTGGGTGTGCCGCGATTAACCGCTCAGCAGAGAACCGATCTGCTCAATGCCTGTGAGCGCAGCGTCTTGGTGCAACATCCCGCCTGGGTGCGGCCGGTTATCGCGACTTGCGATGGCCAGTACCTGGGCGTCGTCCGTCCTTGGTGTCACGCTACTTCATGGACCAATGTGGTGACCTCGTTGTCGACCCAGCGCTCGCTACGACTGTTATCGGAAATCGCCTTCTGTTTGCATGCCGCTCATCGCGTGGGCTGTTATCACGGCAAGGTCAGTGAGAGCAATTTGTTCATCGATCACAATCATTCATTGCGGCTGACAGACGCCGTGATTTCAACCTCGCTATCGGCAATCCCTGAGCAATGCGTGCGCAACGATGAACTCTCTGTATTGAAGCTATTGGCGACCCTCCAACTCGATCCAAATCGCGGTCTGTCTCCAGGCCTACTGCAGCATGGCCAACGGTTGCTCAATAAAAACGCAGGCGAACCGCTGCCAGTGATTGGAGAATGGCTCATTCGTCAGGCAGATGCCGCCGACTCGCAAGAAAACCTCGCAGCGCCCACCAAAATTAGGTCAACGGGAATGCGTTTCATCAAATCATTTTTCTCTGGTCGCAATAGCGACAATTCTACGTCCTTTCCTCATAACAATGATTGAGATTCAATCATGCGGATCAAGTGCCCTGAGTGCCAAGCGATACTCGACATTGGGACTCCCAAACCAGGCCTTTATCGACCTCGCTGTAAACACTGCAACAATGGCTTTCAACTGAAGGTAAGTGAGGACAATCCGCCCAAGGTCGCTCTCGGTAAACTACCTAAGTCGGCCTCCAGCAACTTAGTTGTGAGTCAACCCGTTGCGAACAAACCAGCTGCGTCCAAAACCATCGCCATGGATGCAACAATGGATTCGGCCGTCTCCGCGCCAAAGCCACCAACGTCGTCCGCGACAACTCACGATGTCGAGGCAACGATGGATGCCACCATGGACACCGCGACGTCGTCGAATAAGACACGTAGCGATGCTGTGGAGGAAACCATGGCGCCATCATCAGTTGGTCAGCAAACAATGGACTCCATTGTCGCAACGCCGAAAAAATCAGTCGTTTCGGTTTCCTCAAAGTCCGCTTCCGTTTCGTCTCGATCGACGCCAGCCAGCAGCGCGGGAACTGTCGCTGAAGATAGTTCGATGCCGAAAAAACTCGGTGGCTATCGGCTCATTCGCACGCTCGGACGTGGAGCGATGGGGGCTGTGTATGAAGCCAAACAGATCTCGTTGGATCGCTTGGTCGCGCTGAAAACGATTCGTGATCGACTTGCGAACAATCCTTCGGCGCTGGCTCGTTTCACGCGAGAAGCGTACGCAGCGGCACAACTGAATCATCATAACATTGTCCAGATCTACGACTTTGGTGAAGAAGGTGGACAACACTATTTCAGTATGGAACGGGTCTCGGGAGCCGCACTCGACGATGTGGTTCGCAAACAAGGTCCGCTCGAGGCTCGACGTGCAGCTACCTATGTATTGCAGGCCGCTCGAGGTTTGCAACACGCACACCAAAGTGGAATGGTGCATCGCGATATTAAACCAGCAAACCTGCTGCTCAGCGACGAGGGAGTGGTGAAAGTTGCTGATTTGGGATTGGTGAAAGTCCCTGATCAACAAGACGTTCAATCAAGCGATGGCGATCTGTCGGCATCGCGATCAAGCGGAACCCAAGTGACGATGATGGGTACAGCTGTCGGTACGCCCGCTTACATGGCGCCCGAACAGTCGCAAGATGCAACGAGTGTTGATCATCGTGCGGATATCTATTCGCTCGGCTGTACACTGTATTATTTACTTACTGGAGTGCCGCCGTTCTCAGCGTCGGAAGTTTCCGCACTGCTTGCTCAACACGCCAAGGACCCTGTACCGCATGTGCATGTGATTCATCCGCATGTACCGCAAGCTGTGGACGAGATCATCCAGAAATCGATGGCGAAACATGCCGCAGATCGTTATTCCTCGCTTGCTCTGATGATTGAGGACTTGGAAGGTTTCTTGGGCATGCAATCCGGCGGTACGTTTTCGCCAAGTGTTGCCCACGCTGATCAATGGGCGGCCAATGCTGAGCAATTCCATCGCTCCGCACCGTTGGCAAAGTTTCGAGGCATGGCGATCGTCGGGTTCGTCGCGTTGTGCATGCTGCTGTTCTTCCTCACACCTTGGATCGGCTTCGGTTTTGTATTGCTCGGACCCGCATGTCTGATTGCCGCCTTTGCGGTATCACTGATCTTGGAGTCGATGCGTGGCGAAAGCTCGATCGTCACCGCCATTCGCGGTTGGAGCGAGACGCTACGATTTGTCGACTGGCTCTACGCCGCCGGACTGATCGTGCTTGTGCTTTGTGTTGCCTTGTTCGCCGGGTGTTGGCCTGGATTGGTCGCTGGCGTAATTTTGGGGGCGATTTCCGGAGCTGCTTATCACTTCGGGCTACGTACTCCGATTCAAAATGCTCAACGTGCCTCCGTCGATGTGGCTGAGAAAATGATTCGCCAGTTTCGAGTCAGTGGCGCCGACGAGGACGGTTTACGAATGTTTGTGGCTCGCTATTCCGGTCGAAACTGGGGTGAATTGTTCGCCGCTGTGTTCGGTGTCGACGCACTGCTAAAAGTACGCGAGAAAGCACTACAGGACTCAGTCATTCCCAAACGCTCGTTGTCGCTAAGCGAGAGGGTCATTGCGAATCTTCAGGACCGTGCCAAGTCCAATCGCCAATCGCTTGAT
The DNA here is from genome assembly GCA_041751935.1 of Pirellulaceae bacterium. Taxonomy (GTDB): domain Bacteria; phylum Planctomycetota; class Planctomycetia; order Pirellulales; family Pirellulaceae; genus JBBSJZ01. The sequence continues at coordinate 56,739 of JBGSIA010000036.1, forward strand.
CAGGCAAAACTCTCGCGAGTTGAACAAAAAGCATTGGTCAGCGAAGGACTTAGCGAATCCGAGGCGCGTGAACGAGCTTGGCAGATGGCTGCTGCCGTCATGGACGCCAATCAAACACCACCGACAGCTGACCGGGCGGTGCAGGACGCCGAAGCAAAGCGGCAAAGAATGAAGGCCATGTTGGCTGAAGCACGAAGTGGCAAGTACGCCAAGAAACGTGATCGGCTTGGTCCGTTGAAACTGCTCATTGGTGCTCAACTGCGACTCGTTGCTGGCGTTTCTCTATTGGCTCTTCTAGCGGTGTGGGCAAACCGTGAAGGCTGGTTTGACGGCGAGAAACTCAATCAGGTTGCATCGTCGCTGCAACAAGGCGAAGTGACATTGGACATCGTCGGCCAAACGTTGAAAGCAAATGTCGCCCAGGCTCCGACCTCGGAAGTACCCAAGATTCTGGGTGCGAATATCGCATCGCTGGCCGTCGCCGGGCTGCTGCTGGTCGGCTCGGCGTTCATCAGTGGTTGGCGGATGACGCCGTTTGCATTCGCCGCTGCTGCCGTTGTCTTGTGGGGTAGTTCACTGGGCGTCCCTGGATTCGGTCCTGTTCCTGCCTACTTGATCGCCGCGATCGCCGGTGCCGCCATAATGTTGCCCGGTGCACTCGTGAGTGAACGCGCATAGCGTAACTACTTGTGAGTTTCGCTTTAGCTTGCTGGCGTGAAACCAAAGATTCGTTTCGGACCAGACCAAATCAGCGATCACTCTTGAGGCGTCAAGAGTCTTTTACTTACGCTGGCACTACTGCGGATGGTCGACGGAGGCCTCCTTTTGGTCTGCTTCAACCCATGGTCGCCGCGATGCCCTCCACCAGATCAAGTTCGCCAACTCGCGAATTCGAGGATGAACATTTACTCGGTCAGTACATTCCGCTGCTGTACCACTACAACATGTTGCAGGACGAGGACCGTGTCCAAGCATTTCGTGACGCCATCCAAGTGGTCGTGAAACCCGGAATGCACGTCGTTGAACTTGGCGGCGGCACAGGGATCTTGTCCTCCTTCGCCGCTCGTTGTGGCGCACGCGTGAGTTGTGTCGAACGCAATCCAGAACTGGTCGCGACGGCACGTCGTTTCGTTCTCGAAAATAAGTTGACCGCATCAATTGAGGTCATCGGAGCTGATGCAAGCCGATTCATCCCCGATTCCAAGGTCGATGTTGTGGTCTGTGAAATGCTGCACGTCGGACTGTTACGAGAAAAACAAGCACAAGTCATTGCGGCATTTAAACGGAACTATTTTCAGGAACACGGCGGTGTGCTCCCCGTTTTCATTCCTGAAGTCTCGATGTTGATGGTCCAGCCGATCCAGCAGAGTTTCGACTTTGCCGGCTACACTGCGCCAGTTCCAATGTTTCAAGCTCCTCTATTGGAACAACCTCGAACTCGCGAGCTTGCCAAGCTGTCGGCGTACGCAACGATTGCCTACGACGAAAGTTTTGACTCGTACTTTGATATCGACTTGCGTTTTAAGACAATCGCTGATGGACTTTGCAACGCAGTTCGGTTCGTCACACAGAATGTACTGACGATCGACATGTCGCGAGAACGAGCGATCACTTGGCCTAACCAGTGCCTCGTGCTGCCAACCGGTTCGTCGATCGCAGTGGATGCTGGTGACGACCTGCGACTAAGGTTCACATATTCGGCCGGCGATTTGATCGAATCGTTGTCGGACTCGATTGGCTTGTATTCTTATGCCCCGACATAACTCGTGTTTAATCAAGGAGGTTCCCCTTGCGAAATATCATCATTATCGGCATGCTTTTGGCGGCTGCTTCGACGGCAGGTTGGTTCAGTGTCCAGCGGGACGGGGACCACATGACGATCGATATCAATCGCAGTGAAATTCGCAACGATACCCGAAGAGCAATCGACCGCGGACGTCAGATACTCGACGAGCGTCAACAACGCGTTGACGAAGAACGCGCCGAGCTACAACAATCTGCCGAATCTCAACCCCAGTGGCCGCTACAACCCGGTAACCCCTGGCAACCGAATTATCCGCCGTACGACAGTCGCGGCTACAATGGCACGGGTGCCCAGGGGACTGCCCCTATCAGTTACGGACAACCAAACAACTACAATCCGGCTCAATTCTATTCGCCTGCGGGCTATGGACCGACTCAACCGTATACCAATCCGGCCGATAGCAATCAAAGCAATTACTACCCACCACCACCGGTCTATCCGCAACGTTAGACTACAGTCATCCAAGTTCCCTGCGAACTTTTTTGACCCGTAGTCGATTTCTCCGTGATCATGCCATGAGAGTGAGTGCGATCCAATTCAGTCCAACTGCCGTCTTGTTAGCCGCTGGCCTTCTGTTTTCGTATAACGCCGCGGCGGCGGATGCAGATCCGGATCGACCGCAACTAAATGTGACACACTGTGTCGACTTCACGGTAACGGGAGATGGCAGCAGCAACGCGTGGGAAAAGGCCACGTGGGTTGCTTTGAACCCACGCAGTGGTGCTGAACACGACTACAGCGCTCGATTTAAAATGCTGTACTCCGATACGGGTGTTTACGTTCTCTTCGATGGCAGTGACAAAATACTGACCGCAACGATGCAAGAAGACTTCCTCGACCTGTGGAACGAAGACGTCTACGAGTGTTTTTTCTGGACCGATGAATCGCACCTCGTTTACTTTGAGTACGAGATTTCGCCACTCGGCTATGAGCTTCCAATCCTTGTCCCAAACTTGAACGGCCGGTTTCTCGGTTGGCGACCATGGCACTACGAAGGTAATCGTAAGACGCATAAAAAGGTCTCGGCAACCGGAGGCGCCAACACCTCGTTGGCAAAGGTTTCAAGTTGGCGAGCGGAGGTGTTTATCCCCTACGAACTGCTCAAGCCGCTCCAAAACGTTCCGCCGAAAGCGGGAACAAAGTGGAGGGCGAATTTTTATCGCGTCGACTACGATAACCAGAAATCAGCTGGCTGGGACTGGGCACGAGTCGGTGCGAGCTTTCATGATTTTAACAAGTTCGGCACGCTGGTTTTCCAATAACATTCGCCATAAATTATCAACGCAACCACCTTCACTTGATTGCGGCGATCCTCTTCAGATCCGGCTACCGCTATGACATTTTTCCGCAGATTCATCTCGCCAATTCCATTCTTCGCTTGCCTTTTATTGGCTGCTCAGGCTGGCCTTTCACAAGACGTAACCGACAAGAATAAGGTCGAAGCAATAGAGGACATACGCGACCTGAAGTTACGAGACTGGCATCCTCGTTCAATGCTGAAGACAAAGGTCACGCGTGTCAACTTGCCCAAGTATCCGGTTGTTGACGTCCACAATCATTTGGGCGGCGGTAGTGAGACCTTAACGGCTGAGCGAATTAAACGCTACCTACAGGAAATGGACGACGCGGGTGTTCGTACAGTTGTGAATCTTGACGGTGGATGGGACACAAAGCTGCAAGAGACCGTTGCTGCGTTAGATACTGCTCATCCAGGACGATTCTTGACGTTCGCGCTCATCAACATGAACGGTTTTGGTGACGAAGGTTGGTCCAAGCGAGAAACGGCACGGCTGCGAACGAGCTTTAACAATGGAGCAAAAGGCTTAAAGTTCCATAAGTCGCTGGGACTTTCGTATCGTGACGAAAATGGAAATCTGTTGGAGATTGACGACGAGCGGCTAGATCCCATCTGGGCACTATGTGGTGAATTGAATCGGCCCGTGATGATTCACTCCTCCGATCCTGCTGCTTTCTTTACACCATTAGATGGCGAGAACGAGCGATGGCATGAGCTGAACGAGCACCCCAATTGGCTGTTCTATGGAGACAAATATCCATCACGAGAAACATTGTTGGATCAACGCAATCGTGTTATCGCTAGACATCCAAATACCACGTTCATTGGAGCCCACTTCGGCAACAATCCCGAAGACCTCCAGACAGTCGGCGAATGGCTCGACGCGTATCCCAATTTTCACGTTGATATCGATGCGAGAATCTCTGAACTGGGTCGCCAACCGTATAGTTGCCGCAGATTCTTCATCAAGTATCAAGATCGGATCATGTTTGGAACCGATACAAATCCAAAGGCTGATGCCTACCGCCTCTACTACCGGTTCATGGAGACTGACGACGAATATTTCGACACCGCCGAATCCCATCACCGACAGGGCTTCTGGAATATCTACGGCATCTTTCTTCCTGATCCTGTGCTGAAAAAGATCTACTACACTAATGCCATGAAGTTGCTTGGCCTTGACGAATCCTAAAGCGTCAAATTCCACATTGAAATCTAACGAATCGACAACCCTACAGCCCAGCGCACTTGAAGTGTCATCAAATTCCTCACCCAGCCACCGTCGGATCGCGATACTTACCGATGGTTACTCAACACCGTTCGTTGCCAAAACGGCGATTAGCCTGCTTCGATATCGGACAAGCGATGTGGTTGCCGTCATCGATAGCTCGGCAGCCGGTTCAACGTCCCAGGAACTCCTCGGCACGGGTGGCAAAATTCCTGTTGTGAAAAACGTGTCCGAGATACCCGACTTGGACGCTTTGTATATTGGGATCGCGCCGCCCGGCGGCAAGCTGCCCGACGAATGGCGTCCTCTAATCATTGAAGCAATTGGTCGAGGCGTCGATATTGTTTCGGGGTTGCACGACTTCCTTACCGATGATGCGGAGTATATCGCTTTGGCGGCCCAGTCCGGCAGTCGCTTGGTCGATGTAAGACGCAATAAATTCAAGTCGACGGCGAATGGGCATCGCTTCCGACGTGGTTGTACGCGAATTCACACCGTTGGACATGATTGCAGCATCGGCAAGATGGTTGCTTCGTTGGAAGTTCATCGCGGACTGATCTCGCGTGAGTTGAGTTCTAATTTTCTGGCCACCGGACAAACCGGGATAATGATTTCCGGTGCTGGGTATCCGATTGACTGCGTCGTTTCCGATTTCGTCAACGGGGCAGCCGAGCAGTTGGCTGTCGAGAACGAGCATTATGACTATTTGCTGATCGAAGGCCAAGGAAGTATTTCGCATCCATCGTTTTCTGCAGTGACGCTAGGTTTGCTCCATGGCAGCGCGCCAGATGGGCTCATCTTCTGTTACGAAGCTGGCCGCACGAAGGTAAAGGGACTCGATAATGTTGACATACCTCCGATGAAAGAACAAATGGTCGCCTATCAAGTACTTTCTAACCTTCGTCACCCGTGCAAATTTATTGGGATTGCGATCAATACTCGAAGTATGAACACCGAGGAAGCGGTTTCTGAGATCGCTCGTGCCGAATCGATCTTCGATTTACCCGCTTGCGACGTGTACCGGACGGGTGCGGAAAAACTTGTTGACGCCTGTATCAACCTGCGAGCCGAAGTGTTGGCAACATGAAACTAAGTGTGACACGATTGAGCTTGCCGTTAAAGCATGCCTTTACGATTGCTCGCGAAACGATCACGATGCAGTCCAGCCTACTTGTTGAGTTGGAGCATGACGGTATTCGAGGCTATGGCGAAGTCACCGAGGATGCGTTCTACGGTCACACGTACGAATCAATGACTGCGTCTTTAGATCGCATTGGTCCGTCATTGCTCAGTCGTTACATCGCGGAATCGCCGCGAGACCTCTGGGCAAATATGCGAATGGAATTGGCTGGTGATATGTTTGCAATGTCGGCATTGGACATGGCGGCACATGATCTGCGAGGCAAACGAAATGGAATTGCAACTTGGCAAGATTGGGGTTTAGAGTGGAAAAATATTCCTAGCTCGAGTTTCACAATCGGAATCGATACGATCGACGCCATGGTTGCGAAACTAAAAGAAGAACCGGGATGGAGCATCTATAAAGTCAAATTAGGAACAACGCACGATATGGAAATTGTTTCCGAGTTGCGGCGACATACTGATGCCGTGCTACGAGTGGATGCGAATTGTAGCTGGACGGCGGATGAGACCATCGCGAATTCCAAAGCATTGTTTGATCTCGGTGTCGAGTTCATCGAGCAACCGCTTCCCATCCATGCGCCACGCGCAGAAAAATTGCGAGTATTTCGCGAATCAATGCTTCCAGTTATCGCTGATGAAGATTGTCAACTGATTCCTGACGTCGAAAAATGTTGTGGGTTGTATCACGGCGTTAACGTCAAGTTGTGCAAATGCGGCGGTCTGTCGCCTGCACTGGAAATGCTGCTTGCAGCGAGAGAATTAAGATTGGCGACTATGGTCGGCTGTATGGTTGAAAGCTCAGTCGGTATCAGCGGCGCGGCTCAATTGTTGCCCCTGTTAGATTACGCCGATTTAGATGGTGCGGTGCTATTGCGAGACGAACCCTGCACGGGTGTGTCAGTCGTGCGAGGTGAAATCGTTCTCTCAGATCTAGCTGGCTGTGGTGCAGATTTAGATCGCGACCGTTTACCTGAATTTTTGGCGACGAAACACGAGTGAGTAAGTCGCAGAACAATCTAGCGTTCGGGAAACAGATACGGGTGAAACATCCTGGAGACAAGAATACGACTCGCGTAAGACTCTGGTTATTTCGTAGAAAGTGCGATCTTAGTCGGCGGAAGACAATGAGATGGCTTTCACTCCTGGAGAGTATCCGTCCAGCCTTCAAGATTAACACGCATCGTTTTGACAGAGGGATCTCACGTGAAATCGTTTCAGTTCGTAGGAGCAATGGGCCTATTGGTAACTGTGGTTGGCTGTGCCGGCCAACGAAGTTTTCCATTCTTTGCCAAACGTGATCTCAAAAATTCTGAAGTTGTCGAGCGACTAACTGTCGAGCCCACAGTGACTGCTCTCGCAGATGAAGAACATCTTGCGACCGTCCAACAAGCAAGTATTGAAGACGCTCCCACATCGAGCCAGGATGAACCAACAATGTCGCTGGTCAGCGCGGTGACGGAACCAGACGTCACGCCACCGTCATTGATAACATTGCCCAAGGGAAGCGATCTGAATGCACAGATCAAAGCCGCGTCTGGACCCGTCGTCTTGGATTTCTACGCCGACTGGTGCGGTCCATGTCGAACCCAGGGCAAGATTTTGCATGAGATGGAGGATTTTGCCGCCAAGAACAAGACCCAGATCATCAAAGTAAACGTCGACGACCATCCTGAGATTACAAAGAAGCTGAAGGTATCGTCGCTGCCAACATTAATTGTGATGAAAGACGGGAAGGTTTCTCAGCGCGTCACGGGGCTTACGCCGCGCAAACAATTGGAACAATGGATGCAGCCTTAACGTGCAGAACAAGCCGATGTGGTTATGATACATTGACAAGCTGTGACTTGTTGCGCCGTTGTCAACTACCACAGTCGAGCTACCAATGATACGAGATACATTTGTACGATTCAGGCCCATTGTTACATGTTGCATATTTGCCTTGGCTTCTGGCGGCGGGCTCGGCAATTTGTTCGGCCAAACTGCCGACCAGCGGTTGCAGTCGTTCTTTAGCACTTACTTGGAGGAAACCTTCAAGCTACGCCCGCTCGATGCGACGATTCTTGGTGACCACCGTTTTGATCATTTGCTGGACGACGTTTCGGAAACCGCACGCGACGGTTGGTTGGTTCAACAAAAGAAAAGTTTGGACGAGCTAACAAAAGACATACCAGTGTCCGAGCTCTCGGCAAACGCTCGAGTCGATTATGAAATTCTGCGAGACGAAATAGTCCGCGCGATTTGGCTTGCCGAAAACGCGAAACCATTCGAAGAGGACCCACGGACTTACGGTAGCTATATCAACGACAGCGTCTATTCGTTGCTCACACAATCGACGCTACCGCGCGAGAAGAATATCGAAAATGCAATCTCTCGCATGAAGCAGATTCCTCGCATCATCGCGACGGCAAAAGAGACCATTGCCAACCCGCCGCGTTCTGTACTCGACACAGCGATATTGCAAAATCGCGGAGCCATTTCATTCTACGAGACGGGGATTTTTGAACTTGTCGGCCAAACGCCTCAGATCGATTCGCTTAAGCAAGCCGCAGCTGTCGCAGTTCAAGTATTGAGGGAGTACCAAACTTTCCTCGAAACCGTAGTGCTTCCGCAAGCAAAGGGTGATTGGCGACTTGGAAAATCAAAGTTTTTTCGCAAACTTGAATTGGTATTGGACGTGGGACTTACCGCCGACGAAGTTCTTGCTGAAGCGGATACAGAGTTTCTTCGCGTTCAACGCGATATGTATGTTGTCGCGAGGCAGTTATGGAGTCGCTACTTTCCGGGTAAACCTCTGCCTCCTGACGATGCGACCGGACGAAGAGAAACGATCGCCTTGGTTATATCTGCTGTAAGCAAAGAACATGGACAACCGGAAGCATTGATCCTGGATGCGCGAGCTACTGTGGCCAATATCAAGACATTCATTCGCGAAAAAGACATCCTTCGACTACCGGAACCGGACCAATGTCAGGTGATCGAAATGCCTGAGTTTCGCCGCGGTAATTCCATCGCCTATCTTGAATCCGCATTGCCCTTGGACCCTAACGGTTCAAGCTTTTATGCGGTGAGTCCACCGCCGTCGATCTGGGGTGAGTCCCAGGTACGAAGCTTCCTGGAAGAATACAACCGACACATGCTTCAGGTGCTGACGATCCATGAAGCTTACCCGGGACATTATGTCCAACTGGAGTATTCCAATCGCGTGCCCTCTTTAATTCGTCGTGTCCTTCAGTCAGGTGTGTTTATCGAAGGCTGGGCCGTTTACACCGAACAAATGATGCTCGACCAGGGCTATGGCAATGGCGAGCTTGCACTGCGATTGAATCAGCTAAAATTCTATCTTCGAGCCGTGGCCAATACGATTCTCGATCACAAGATGCACTGCACTAAAATGAGCGACGAAGAGGCGCTTCGATTTCTTGTTGATGACGCGTATCAGTCTGAGGGCGAAGCAAAACTTAAGATCGTCCGCGCAAAACAGAGTTCCGTTCAGTTGAGCACTTACTTTACCGGACGCATGGCCCATTATCGATTACGACAAGAGATCCAACGCGAGCTAGGTGACAAGTTTGAGCTCGGCCGATATCACGAGGCGGTTCTGGACCACGGCTCGGTGCCAGTCAAATTCTTGCCACAACTTGTTCGCGCCAGGCTTTCTCAGCCACGCCTTTGATACCTGCTTAGTTGTCGCATCAATTTTGTGAAGGGCTCCACGGAATGCGGCCCTCTTTCTCAGTTAAAAACCTTGCATCAACCGATCGATACCAAGCATGCAAACGTTCTCGCATCGCTTTGACTCGATCGGGCATCACGCTGGCTAGATCGTTTGCCTCCCCGATATCTTCCTGCAGATTATACAAGTGAACGCTACCATCCTCGTATCGTTCAATTAACTTATAGTCACTTTCAAGGATGGCACCTCCAGGAAATCCACCCTGGTTACTGTAGTGCGGGTAATGCCAGTACAACGATTGCCGCTGGAGTGATTTGCCCTGGAGCGCTGGACGAATATCGATTCCATCGACCTCATGTGTCAACTTGACATTAGCTGACGCAGTTACGGTGGGCAACAAATCGATCGAACAGATCGGCTCGGAGCTAACAGATCCTGGCTGAGTGACGCCTGGATACCGAATGATCCATGGCTCACGGATACCGCCTTCGTAGACCCATCCTTTGCCGCCACGAAGGGGAAGATTGCTGGTTGGCGAGCCCTCAGACGTCGACAAACCACCATTGTCCGCGGTGAACACGACGACGGTTTTATCAGCAATCCCCGAGTCATCCAACTGCTTGAGCACTTTACCCACTGCTAAGTCCATTGCTTCGACCATCGCTGCATAAACCGCATGCTTTTGCAGAACTCGAACCTGTCGCGGTTGATTGCCGAACACTTGCTCTTCGTCAGCAAACTCTTCTCCCGAGATACCTTTAGCTTTTGAAGCGTACTTTTCTACCAAGTCCGGGCGACCCATGAGTGGAGTGTGTACGGAATAGAACGAAAGGTAAGCGAGGAACGGAACGTCCTTGTGGGCATCAATAAACTTGGCCGTATCTCGAGCAAGCCGATCCGGCAAATGGTCCTTTTCAGGGCTCTCGATTTCCATTTGCGGATTCTTGAACGGTGCAAAGTATTTGTTGCCTGTATATGGACCACCGGCACTGTGTCCGCCAATATTGAAATCGAAGCCTCGATTTTGTGGAAAGTATTCCTCTGTTTCCCCTAGGTGCCACTTGCCTGCAAAAAAGGTGGCATATCCGTTCTTCTTCAAAGCTTGAGCCAAGGTGATCTCGTCCAGCGGCATCTTATTATTCAAGGGAGCTGGATTGTATTTGCCACTACGCACGCCCGAAAAGAAATTGGTTGCCTGGACTCGCGTCGGATACTTTCCTGTCATCAAGCTATACCGCGTCGGTGAGCACACTGGATTGGCTGCATATCCATCCGTGAACCGCATACCGGATTGTGCCAATGCATTGATGTTCGGGGTCTCGTAGAACGTCGTCGGATTATTGGCTCCAATATCCATATAACCCAAATCATCGACGAGAAAAACGATGAAGTTCGGAGTCGATTCCGCAGCAGTCGCGAAAGCGGAAACAGCAATGGCAAAAATACAAGAAACAATTCTCATGGTGAAAAATTTGATTTGCGGCTGCTCAATTAATAGATCGATTGGTTTTAAATTCATCAATCGTTGGCGAACCCATAAGAAAACCAAGGCTCGCTAAAAACCTATCGGCCTCGCGTACCGTTTCGACAAAGTAATCCGCACCCTTCTTGCTACGTCCAGCATTGAAAAAACCGTGCGTCTGGCCTTCGTACAAATGATTCTCATAACGAACGCCAACATCATTCATCGCTTTTTCGAATGCCTTTGTCGTCGAAACAGGAATCAGATTATCTTCGGTGCCAAAGAACGCGATCGTCGGCGGCATCGCTTGGTGCAAGTTATGCATTGGCGAGAAACTTTCCCAGTAATCTTTTACTCGGTCATTGCCATATCCCGAAGGGCCATTGTCGTATACAGGGTTGAACAGCACTAACGCATTGGGAAGACAAATAACGCGGGATGCATCGGGAGTTTCTTCGAGTTCCTGGCAAGCGGCAACAGCTGCTGCAACATGTCCGCCAGCCGACCCGCCACCCACGGCAATACGCTCAGGGTCGATGCCCAATTCACTAGCATGCTCACGCGCCCAGCGAACGGCCGACTTGCCATCAAACACACAGGTTTTTGGATCAACGTTATGGGATGACTTGGTTCGGTACTCAGCCGATATCGCAACCATCCCTCGTTCTGCGAAATACTCGCAATGGGGATAGAACTGTGTCACACTGCCGCCATTCCACCCGCCTCCAAAGAAAAATATGATGCAAGGAGTTTGGTCGGAAGCCTGATGCGTCTCGGGCTTGAAGACGCTCAACTCAAGTTCGTCGGAACTACCATCGGCTTTCTGGACAGTTCTGTAAGCAACAATTGTGTCGGGTGTATAGACGGGTTTAACTCTGTCCGCCGCCAATGCTACCGAAGCTACGGCACACAAGGTAATGAACATTGAAGGAAATAAGAATTTGTGCTTCATATCAAATGAACTTCCTCGACAATCAGTTTTTAAATTTGTAAGGTCGACCAACAGCATGGACCTACAATGTAGCACAGGTAACGTTTGCTCGCTTCGTGCCGCACGCGTATTCGTTCTTGACTTGTACTAGGAACGAAGCTACTGGGCGAATTCTAGATCAAGTCAGCCAAGGAGTGACCACTTTTCCGGCAACGTCTGTAAGGCGAAAATCACGACCTTGGTTGCGATACGTAAGCTGTAGGTGGTCTAGACCAAAGAGGTGCAACAGTGTGGCATGAAAGTCATTGATGTGAACGGGGTCACGGGTCACTCCCCAGCCAATATCGTCGGTTTCACCGTACGTCTGACCACCCTTGATTCCGCCGCCTGCCATCCAGAGCGTGAAGGCAAAGGGATGATGGTCGCGCCCCGTGTTGGCTGTGCGGCCGTTGCGGTTTTCACCAAGCGGCGTTCGCCCAAACTCGGCACCCCACACGACAAGTGTGTTGTCGAGTAAGCCGCGTTGTTTTAGATCCTTGAGAAGCGCCGCAATCGGCTGATCAACGACCCAGGAATTGTACCGCAAGTCCTTCTCAAGGTCGCTGTGCTGGTCCCAAGCTTCGTAGATGATATTCACGAATCGCACACCGCGTTCAACCATCCGCCGCGCGAGTAGGCAATTACGTGCAAATGACAAATGAGCGTTTGCAACATTCCCACGACCTGTCGCCTCGGGATGCTGTGCTCGCTCGACACCGTAATCACTCAAAGTTGTTGCCGATTCAGATTTTATATCAATCAGCTCTGGCGCTGCGGACTGCATTCTAAAAGCTAGTTCATAAGAAGCGATCCGACTGGCGATCTCTGGGTCGCACATTTGCCAATAGCGACTCTCGTTAAGCGACTTTAGCGTATCCAGACTTCGCCGCTGCATCTGCGCTGAAATCCCCAGCGGATTACTGAGGTTCAAGACGGGATCTCCTTCGTTGCGAAACAGCACGCCAGCGTAGTGCGACGGCAGGAAGCCGCTTGACCACAATGACGCGCCTCCGCTCGATCCACGACCGCTGGTAAGAACAACATAGCCAGGCAAGTTCTGTGATTCCGAACCAAGCCCGTACGTCAACCAACTGCCCATCGTTGGCAATCCGAACGACGCTCGACCGCAGCTCAACAACAGTTGGCCGGGATGATGATTGAATTGTTCCGAATGCAGCGAACGCACCATCAGTATATCATCGGCGCAGGTCGCGACATGCGGCAGGAAGTCAGAGAAGTCCATACCCGATTTACCGTGTTTGGACCATTTCCGAGGCGAACCCATCAATACAGCCGACTCTTTCTTGATGAACGCGAAACGGACCTTGTCGAGTAGCTCATCCGGGAGCGGCTGCCCATGAAGCTCGTTCAATCTCGGCTTGGGATCAAACAGGTCCAACTGTGAGGGTGCGCCGGCTTGCAGCAGGAAGATGCAATTCTTGGCCTTCGGAGCGAAATGCGGCGATTTGACGGCCCGTGGATTCGTTGTGGACGATACGGGGTCGTTGGCGTTTGCGGGTGACGCGAGGCGTCCGTCCAATTGCAGCATCGCTGAGACTGCGGCCAGCCCCAGGCCACTGGCGGATGTCGTCAAGAAATTGCGGCGTGCGAGTTCTATTTTGTGTTCGTTCGAGCGCATGTTCTTGCTTACTGGCGAGTAATGAATTCATCCAAATTGATCATGATTCGCGACGTTACGATCCAGGCGGCATGATCAGACAACGATGCATGGCTTAGGGCCTGACTCCCCTCAACCAGTCGATTCGCTTCATCTGGTTGACCAGAAAATATCTGTCGCGAATCGCTGATCAACTGCAATAACTCGCTCGTCTCAAAACTCGTCGGCGAACGTGACAAACACAATCGAAACGCATAGTTGACACGATCCATGTCGGATGTCAGTTCCTGTCGTGAGAGTATTCTCGATGCAAGTAGGCGAGCAGCATGCGAAAACGTTTCGTTGTTTAGCGTAACAAGCGATTGCAGCGGAGTGTTAGAGCGGTTACGGTCCATGCAAGTGACGTTGGCATCGGGACAGTCAAATGTAATCAAGTTCGGGTGTGGCGACGTCCGTTTAAAAAAAGTGTATACGCCACGACGATAACGGTCGTCTCCATCCGACACAGTCCACTTAAAATTGCCCGCATAACTCAGTTCCGCGATTCCTGGAGGAAGTGCCGGAAAAACGCTGGGACCACCCACTTTTCGTGACAAGATGCCTGCGACGTCCAAGCTGATGTCACGGACCACTTCGCCTTCGACACGCATTCGGCTCTGTCGAGCCAACCATTGATTCTGCGGGTCGTGATCGAGCAACGCTTGGCAAAGTTGCGATGACTGGCGATAAGTCGCGGACATGACGATAAGCTTGATCAGGGACTTGCGTGACCAAGCATTTACCTCGCCCCCGGGATGCTGGCCTATCAATTTCAGCGCCAACCAATCGAGTAACTCCGGGTGCGTCGGCGGCTCCCCGCGAACACCAAAATCGTTGGCTGTCTTGACGATTCCCACACCGAACAAATGTCTCCAAACATGATTTGCCGTCACTCGAGAAGTCAATGCGTTTTCGCTGGAAACAAGCCATCGGGCTAGATCGAGTCGATCCGCTTGGACATTCTCGTCACGCGGCTGCAGCGGCGGCAACGTTGCCAATCCCGCTGGCTCAATGATCGCGTCTTTGATCGGCTCAAGGAATTCGCCGCGTCGCAATACGAACGTAGTACGAGGATCTTGAGTGCGTTGCCGCAATACACGCGCCTTGATTTCCGGTTTGGGCGGTTCCTTCTTTCTCAGCTCTGCAAGTTTCTCCATCAGTGGCTTGATGCTCGGTTCGTTGGCACTATCGTGATCCAGCAGGGCTTGCTCGCTCTGCAATTGCTTCGTTACTGCAGCAACTTGACGATCATGCAATGCTTTATCTCGTTGGTACATCTCGATTTCTTCCGCTGACTTCGGGACGAGATGAGTGGTTTCGTCACCGTTGTTAAAGAATGAGAAGAGTTGATAGTACTCGCGTTGGCTGATCGCGTCATACTTATGAGAATGACAGCGGGCACAACCCACAGTCAAACCAAGCCAAACAGCGCTGGTGGTTTCGGTGCGATCAAAACACGCCTCCACACGAAACTGTTCTTGATCGGCTCCGCCCTCGGTATTGGTCAACGTTTGACGGTGGAAAGCCGTTGCCAGAATTTGCATATCACTTGCATCGGCAAGCAGGTCACCCGCTAGCTGTTCGATCGTGAACTGGTCAAACGGCATATCGTCATTGATTGCTTGGATCACCCAATCTCGCCATCGATGTGCATCAGGACGCGGATTGTCTTTTTCATAGCCGTCCGAATCGGCATACCGTGCCATGTCCAGCCAATGTCGTCCCCACCGCTCACCAAAATGGCTCGACGCGAGCAATCGATCGACCACACGTTCATAGGCATCGGGTCGTTCGTCAGCGACAAACGCATCGACATCCGCGACGCTTGGAAGCAAACCGATAAGATCGAGATGCAGTCGACGAATCAGCGTCTGCCGATCTGCTTCGGGCGATGGCGCCAGGCCGTGTTCTTGCAGCTTGGCATTCACGAAACGATCGATCGCGTTTATACCCCAAACATTGTGTCCAGACGGAGGCTCGTGGTGAACCAAAGCTTGGTAAGCCCAGTGTTGATTCCTCTCTTTCACTCCAGCAAGTGACTCTGGCCAATACGCCCCTTGATCGATCCAGCGTCGCAGTTTCGTGACGTCCTCTGCCGCCAGCCTTTCACCCTCCGGCGGCATGACGCGATCAGGATCGACACCGGAAACAAGTTGAATTAGCAAGCTGCTGTCGCTTTGGCCAGCAACCCAAGCCTTGCCCGAGTCGCCGCCGATGATCGCAGCATCACGTACATCCAGGCGTAAACCGGATTCCCGGTTCTCCCCGCCATGACATGAGTGACAGTGTTTTGAAAGTATCGGCAAAACGTCTGTGGCAAATGCGTCGGACGTTTCAGTGTGCGCATCTTCGGCCGCGGGGCAAAGGCGATTCCCCGCAAGTAAAAGAATCGTGAGGGCGACCGCAATAAATCGCGTCACAGGAGGACTCCTGGAGAGTTGTCAAGAAATCGAAGGCGGGACATAGCGGTAGGAATTTGGCAAACGAACACGGGCGTTCAGAATCCTATCTTACTACGAATCCGAAGATGGGGCGGACACTTTTCAGATTGACTTTCCTCGTTACGGTTGAAGATTGTACTTATCTTTCGAGAGCCAGGTTAAATCGCTCCAATAGGCGGTATCGTTTTGCTGGCGTTCTCCTGGAGTGGTACGTCCGCGAACGACGATGTCTGTGATCTTGTTTTGCAATGAGTTCGCAATTTCAGGATACTGATCGATTACATTCTTTTCTTCACTTGGGTCGTGAGCTAGGTCGTAAAGCTCCATCTTGGTTCGTTGGTGAGGCATGATCAGCTTCCAGCTTCCTTCGGTGATCGCAAATCGTCCATCCGCTCCGTGATTGATCAATGGCAGACGCTTGTGTTCTGCATTGCCATCAAACAGCAGTTTGGCAAAACTTTGGCTATCCTCGCCAGCGTTGTCCGGAAGATCAGCTTCGATGATCTCACAGAACGTTGCCAAAAGATCAATTTGTCCGACCAGCGCATCGGTGCTTCGCCCTGGATCTCGGATGCCGCTTGGCCAACGGACGAAAAACGGTACGCGGTGGCCTCCTTCGTAGATATCTCGCTTGCCACCTTGATAGATGGAACTGCTGTCGTGGGCATACTCAATGATGCGTTGCTTCCAAGACGTCTCGGGGCCATTGTCACTCGAAAAGAAGATCAGCGTGTTGTCGTCGATTCCAGCGTCATCAAGAAATTTCAACAGACGTCCAATGTGGTGATCCGTCTCAACAACAAATTCACCGTAGCCGCCGGCGTTTCCTTGTCCATGAAATTCAGGAAGCGGACACACCGGGTAATGAGGCGAGGTGTAGGGCAAATAGACAAAGAATGGCTTACCCGCCTTGGCATCGTTCACTTTGGTTTTCATCCACTGGATCGCGACGTCGGTGAAACGGGTTAAGCATTGGTTGTCGATAAAATCCGCGGCGACTTCCATGCCCCGCTTTTGCAAGACTTTATCGGTATCCTCGGGGGTGTCTTGATAGGGCGGCATGATGCGATAGTCGACGTGTCGATCATTCGTATTTTTTGCGGTGAACATCGTTGGAGGCACTTTCGCGTGACGTCCCTCAAACCAAGCGAGCACTCCATAATTGAGCGATGCGGGAATGCCAAAAAAGTAGTCGAAGCCCTTGTCCAGCGGCATGTTCAACACCGGTTGCAACCAATCTCTGTTGCGATGGTTTGTGCCGGGAAAATCCATACCGAGATGCCACTTGCCGATCATTGCTGTTTGATATCCGTTGTCGCGCAGCAAGCTGGCCAAGGACATTCGACCTTCAGAGATTAAGCATTCGCCTTCCGCGCCCATTACTCCTGACTTGCGGACCGTGCGCCAGCAATACCGACCAGTTAATAGTGCGTACCTCGATGGAGTACAAACGGTATCGCCACTGTGTCCGTTGGTAAACGAAATCCCTTCGGCAGCCAGCCGATCCATATTGGGTGTTTGGAATTTTGCGTCTGGGTTCAAACAGCTAACATCGCCAAAGCCTTGATCATCGGTGTAGATCACGATGATATTTGGTTTGTCCGCGGCGCTGGCCATCGAAACAGAAAGCGTCCACGCCATAAACAGTGCAACAATTGGCTGTGTTATCTTTGTCATTTGATAAAGTCGCTTGATCGATTCCATGTGAAACAGTGAGCCTGTTTTTCTTCCCATGATGCACATCGTAGCACACGTTCATGTTAAACTCCTACTTTGGCTGGAGTTTCGCGACGAGTGTTTTTGGAAAAGAGGCAGTTCCATGCATGAATGTTCTCGCTACGTTGAGCCGTCGTCGTTAGAAACGCAACAAGAAACTGAGCGACGGCCGCACTGGGACGCTACCGGTCGGCAAATTACATTTGGCGCCGTCGTTATCAAACGCTACCGACAAGCCGCCGAAAACCAAATTGCAATGCTTGAGGCCTTTGAAAAAAACTGCTGGGGGTCCGTCATCGACAACCCTCTTCCTGATGAAGGCTTCGTGGATCGCATTGACCAACTATATGAAACTGTAAAGTCCCTGAACCGAGGTCACCTCGTACATTGCATTGTGTTCTTCACCTGCAATTGCGGGTCATCCGTCGGCTGGAGAATGGTTCCGAGCACCCCAGAAGCACCCCGAGGTTTGCTGAAGTTCTTCGGTATAATGGGTCTACTCACCGTCGAATGACTAAGTAACGAGATCGGTCGTTAACGTTAATCCGGCTCCAAACCGATATGCGAGCCCGCATTCACTGCAACGAAGGCCCCAGTCATTATGCGAATTAGACCCGATCGCCAATCGTCAAGTTTGACTTGAAATTGCCGATCCATATTTATATCGTTTGGATCTACGGATCATTCAGTGGTGCGGTCCAGTTGCACACTTTGTTTTACGACAATCTTATTACGAATTTGCGTTGCAAACACGAACAGTAAGCCACCTAATTTACATTCATTGTACTTGAGATCAAAATACTCCTCGATTGGAGCCATCACATGACTGCGTATTCCGCGTTTCGTTTATTTTTTACACTAATCTGCCTTGTTGTTTTCTCTGGCCGTTTAACAGGTGAAGAAAAGAAGCCCATCCTGGAAGTGTCATATAAACCGCCAAAG
Organism: Pirellulaceae bacterium; assembly: GCA_041751935.1. Classification (GTDB taxonomy): domain Bacteria; phylum Planctomycetota; class Planctomycetia; order Pirellulales; family Pirellulaceae; genus JBBSJZ01. The sequence continues at coordinate 75,072 of JBGSIA010000036.1, forward strand.
GACGCTATTACAACTGACACGGTTGAAATTGTCGCAGGAGTATCAGAAGTTGCTCGTTTGAAGGTTGATAGCATTCAGGCGTCTCGCGAGCGGACTCTGATAGTCCCACTGAAAAATCTCACCGACACCGATATCAATATCAGAACTGTCTCAGTTAGCTGTGGCTGTATGGCTGCGATCACTGCTGACTTAGTTATTCCCGCAAAGAAAACGATGTCGCTCTATTTAAAGGTAACGCCGGAAGACCCTGGACTGTTTTCGAAGCGAGTCACAGTTAGCTTTGAAGGGGGAATATCCGTCGTAGTGATCGTCGAATCTAAAGTGCAGCCTGCGTATTCCATTTCGCCAAGCCGAATCGCGCTGAACCCAGGTAGTGATAAAGGCATGGAGATTAAAATAACGTCAAACTTTGGCAGCGAACCATTTTCGGTCGAGTCGCCAGACGCGTTGGTTACGTTGCGACGTGTCGCTTTTGAAGGTTCAGTCGCAACGTTTGAATGCTCGATGATAGAAGAGGGTGTGATGTCGCCCTGGGAAACGGAAATCCCAATTTTCATCCGCGCCGGCGAGAAAGTCCACGAATACCGGCTAATGGTTATTAATGCGTCAACGGTTGAAATTAAGCCTAGCTTGATTGTTCCACATCTGAGTGGAGGCAAGTTAACTGCTAGAGCGGTCGTCACTGGCTTTGGTATCAACGAAAACCCCTTGAACTGCGAGGTCGTCGGGGCTGGCAACGATGTCGATGTGAGCATCACGAGGAGACGTGATTCTGGGAGCATGGTAGCGATGTATGAACTATCGATTGAGGGCGACGTCAGCAAATTGAAAACAGTTGAACTTAAGTGGATGCGTGAAGGGTCGACAAAGGTCCTCACGTCGTCACAGATGGTTTTTCGTCGGTAGTCTGTTCAGTGTTTGGTTCTTTCACAGGGAGTTTGAAATGAGTTGTAAAGTAGCTGTTTTCATTTTGGCATCGGTTTTTGCAACGAAAAATTCTTTTGCGACCGAGGTTTGCTATGCCTTCACAGGGTCCACGGACGAGTGCAGTACGTCGACGGCCGATTCAACGTGTTTCCCAAATGCCTGCGTAAAGAACGTTACGACATTGATTTGGGAGTCCCCTCTACATATTTTGAGAATATAACTTCGCGTCCAACGTGGGACGACTGGGAATTTGGCGACGGTTACAAGATCGATGGAGGCCAAAAGGTCGTTTGCGCATATATTGCTGACTGTCGTTGCGAGGATTATTGGCACAGCGGAGAACAAGACACTTGCATGCTGGACGACCCAACAGCAGATGTTAGCGACGTCCCCGTTCCTAGCCTTGATATTAACTCCGTGTGTCCAGAAGTATTTGAATAGTTGAAGTGAGTTCCTTAAGTTCAATGAATTCGTGGGTGACAAAATGTGGCGATTGGCACTTTCCGCATAGCTTGTGGTGTCTTCTGTTGCGACCGTACATTCACAAGGAATTCTTGACGCAACCAACGACAGTGCGACCGACTTTTTGACGGAAGTTCTGACAGGACCTCTTGACCTGCCACATGAATATGCAGTCGTGCTCCGCTTTGAGGTTGCTGTCTTGGACGATCGGAAAGGGGCGTCGACTAGTGATGGCATCTATCTATATTCGGAGCGTGCAAGAGACAACAATCGCTTGGTTGTTCATAGCCTCGCGAACCTTCGAGAAGGCTATGCGGACCGTCGTTTGTGGCAGCAAACCCTCACAAGAGGCATCAATCGTTCTCGCCGCTCTGCGAACCTTGCCCCTCCATTTACGAGCGTGGTGACCGAGCGTTTAGACACTGACCCGAAGGAGTCGAGGATTCATAACATGTTGGCAGAGTTCCATCCCTATTTCTTCTCGATTGCTCAAATGGTGGACGCTCATGCCGGTCGTGTGGACGGAAACTATAGCAGTTACGTCCTGCAACACTACGAATTACTCGACTCCAAACGCACTGAAAATGGTACGCTGGGGTCCACTTGGCGTTTAAATAAGTTGCAGCTCAAGATTGAGTTTGACCCTAAGCAGGGCAACCGGCCGGTCAGGATTGTGCGCTTGGGCTTGCCTACTGATGGCGACGACTCAGGGGAACGTCCGATTCAGGCCATTCATTACATTAATTGGAAGAAGTGGCAATGGAGCAACGACCAGTCGATCTGGGTGCCAGCCTTCTTGCGTCGCCATGACATTGATAGAAATAGCAAATCCGAAAAAGAACTAGAATGCTACTTTAAATGGAAGGACACTACGAAAACGAGCGCGATCCCAAAAGTAGAGGACGTGGATTGGCGAGAGCCGATTCGCGAGTTGTTTGAGGAAGATTGGGCGGTGGACTATCAGGGTTGGCTGCGTTCCCAACCGCCTGAGAATTGATGGATGGTTCTGTTAGATGTCTAGAGCTTAACCGGCAACCACCAGCTTTGCAGGCAAGGGCAAGTGGGGTATCGCTTTCAACGAGAATAGAGAAAGAGTCGATAGCATATCTGGCAGAGGGTGCAGTCGGCTTGGTAACATCGCATTTCATTTAATTTGCGTGGGTTTTCCATCAATTGTTTGAGTTATTGGCGGCAAGCACGTCTTTGACGGTAGTAAACGATTCCAGACCCGTCGCCAAATTCCGCTACGGTTC
>JBGSIA010000037.1:0-11731 GCA_041751935.1 Pirellulaceae bacterium
GGCTTTTGCATGGCGTCCGTTCCGAGTGAGTTGTTTGGCCGCGAAACCAAAAACATTCATTAGGACACGGACGCCATTTTCATCCAATAGCAATCTGTGATCTCGCCGCAGGACAGCCTGCTACCAAGCCGACTGCACCCGACAAAGCTTATCAAACAAGCGGCAACCGAATGGTATCACGTTTGCTGACTAGCCTCGCTGAAGCTCCCACTTGTCGACCTAACTAAGCGAGAAGCAATCATGACCGCGATCACCAACCAAACTTCATTCAATGCATTACAAGCGGGTGACTTGAACAAGTTAGCTGAACAGAGTTCCGATCCATGTGTTTCCATTTTGATGCCAACCCATCGCAGCGGGCGAGAGGCGCAGCAAGGGCCAATTCGATTAAAAAATTTGCTCAAGGCTGCTGGAGCAAAGTTGAAAGATTCCGGTTATGACGACAGCATACTCGATCCGATATATAGCCGGACAAATCAACACAACTTTTGGCAGCACCAGGGAGAAGGGTTGGCAGTTTTCCTACGACAAGGCGACTGCCAGATGTACCGATTGAATCGGCCTGTTGCCGAGCGAGTATTTGTGGGCAGCCAGTTTTTTGTTCTGCCTCTAATCGCTGAACAGAATGAACAGGTCAGCTATTTCGTGCTGTCGTTGTCTTGGGAGGACGTGGCGCTGTATCGGGCTGAGCACGACACGCTTCAGGTAGTGCAGACTGCTGCGCTGCCCGCCAAGTTCGATGAGCTTGTGTTGCCCCGCGACCCTGAAGAAAGCTTGCAAAATGCCAGTCACCGCAGTGTCGGCAACACTATCGGGACGTCGACAGCGATGTTTCATGGCCAGGGTGAGGGTGAAGACAAAATTAAGGCTGACCGCAATCACTATCTATCAATCGTCGGCGAAGAAGTCGCAACAGCCATCTACAATTCCGGTATGCCGCTAGTCGTCGTGGCTACCAGTGAAGTGATCGGCCACTTGAAAGCTAACTCGAAGGTCAATGTCAATGCCACCGTGGAGGGAAGCCCCACAGCATGGACTCTCGACGAACTCCGCGATCGAGCCCACGAAGCCATAGAATCTCAGTTAAAGCCTGATCACAGTCAGTTTGCGGAGCGTTTCGGCACAGCAATGGCTAAGTCTCAAGCTTCGCATCAATTGGAAGAAGTTGTGTCTGCCGCCAGGACTGGTCGCATTGACGGGCTGATGGTCTGTGAACACGACGATCACTGCGAAAAGACTAATCAAGCAGTTATTGACACTCTGCGCAATGGTGGCGACGTATATGAATGCAAACCCGATTCGATGCCCATCAAGAATGCCGTCGTGGCAGCGGTTTTTCGCTTCTAAACTTCGTGACCGCCTCGAAGAATCCGCAATAAATCAATAAGGCACAATCACATGAAAACTCGAAGTATTATCATGTGGGGGCTTATCGGATGCTGCAGTCGCTGGATGGGGCGACCGACCGCCGGGCTAATCAGTGAGCGAGTGTCACGAACTCGTTCGGCGACATTGCCATATGCACGTGATTCGATCTACGACTCCGGCGACTTCGATCCCGACGTGGACTACAACGTTGACCGCTGGACGTCTAAACAACCATCCCTGAAAGCGATGGTTTGGGTGATAGGGACGATGATATTGGTCTCGACAATCCTACGTTACCACTCGATAAATTCAATGAGGGACGAGTTTCGGGAAGGGACCGACGTATCGACTAGGTTAGCGTTGAAGTTGGTCGTTTTCTCGCTGTTGGATCGAATGTAGTGATAGCTGAACAGGGAATTGTGAGTTTGCAACTCGTAGATCGCCAGCACACGGGAATGTGCCTTGTCGCGAGAAAGTAGCAAATGGAGCATGGCTGTTAAGTACTTCGCATCAGCACTCACTGCCTGGGTTTTGACCCCTACGAAAGGTTTGATTGGTCCAACGAAATGTGAAACGTGTCCATCGATCGGGCCACCTACAAATTCAATGGAGTGGATTGCTTTCGTTTTCATCGAGGAGGTCTCCCCTCGGTGCGGCCTGCCTGGATGGGTGATCCTTGAGACGTGACCTTGACGCCCGGTCCATGTTCTTGGTGTCCGTAAGATAAGTCGCAAGCGGTAAATGCAGATCGACAGCGGGGACAGCGAATGGCTACTCCAAGAAGAGTAATTTGCACAAGAAGTTTCTGGCCGCAATAAGAGCAGCACGTATTGAAAAGGGCAAATTTCATCGGTTCACCTTCACTACTTGGCAAACAAGCACACCTCACTGATTTGACCCTCCGGCAGCAGGCCACAGGAGGGTCAGGGCGTTGCAAACAGGCGTCGACTGTGGAACGTTCGCTCGGTTAAACCGAGACACTGGTTCTTGCCGATGCCTTCGTCTCTACGACCACGACCTGTGCTTCAGCCGATCGCACCTGGAGGGTTCAGCATGTGAGCTGAACCACAATCCTGTCACTACGGCACCGAGAACGATGCCCGCAATAAAACTAGTGACGACCGATTCCGTAGGTCGCTGGGAAAGGAATTTGTCAGCCCGCACGTAAGCATGCTGGGCAAAGCCACCGGCCTGATGCAACGTATCATTGGCGGCGTGAGCCACGCGTTCAACGATCGATTCTTGGGGAGCGAACTCGAGAACAACCGCTTCCACTTCATCGTCGCTGGCAACAACGCGACATTTTACAAAGTCGACGAATTCACGAGTGTCATTTGAACACTTCGCCAATTCGTCGCGACTGAAATGCGGCCAGCGCCGAATGATTGTTTCGCGAACACGGCCCCAGGCCACTTGGTTGGAATCTTTGGTTCCTGTGGACATTTTCTGACTCCCGTTGAATGTTTGCTAAGTTTTCAAGCGGCAGGACTAGACCGTCGGTCCACGTCGGCCCATCAACAGACCGATGACGAACAGCACCAAGAATACAAAGAACAGTACCTGCGCGATTGTCGATGCCGCCCCAGCAAGGCCACCAAATCCAAGTACTCCGGCGATCAATGCGATGATCAAGAAAGTTAATGCCCAGCCTAACATGGTAGTCTCCAAAAGTTAAATCGGTGTCTCTCGCAGCCGTGAGCATCACTGCTTGGCGAGTAACTTCAGTGTAGAAGCGATTGTTGTGCCAAAAACGGCTGATTGTCGCCTCCCATTCAAAAGTTGGTTTTAGCGCCAACAAAAAAAGCCGGTCGAATTCTCGACCGACTTTGCATTTGCCAGTAATAGAAACGGATGTCTATTCGACTTCGTTAACCACATCGTTATCATCCAATTCTTCCAATTGGTCTGCTTTTCTTTCACCAGCGGCTTCGATTGCGTCAGCCTTTTGCTCGCCGCGTTCTTCGATGGCATCGGCTCGTTGCTCAGCCCTGTCTTGAGTTAGAGGATTGTCGATTGCGTTACTGTCTCGCAAGGCAGCTTGGTCCTCAACCTGTTCAGCCATGTTGTCGGCTTGATCACGAACAGCGTCGGCCTGTTGCTGTGTCGTGTCGCGAACAACATCGGCTTGTTCATCATAAACGCTGTCGTTGCAACCAGCGAACGTCAACCCAACGAAGAGCGTTAGCAGTGTGAGTGCAGTCTTCATATTTTGTTTCCTTCGAGTACCAAGTTCGTTCTGGATCAGTCGGAAGTCGACGATCAACAGAGATGAGGTTACTTGGACGCAAAGGGCGTGCCAACGAACAGAACGCCGTCAACGGCATATCACCACTGTAGCTTTCGCTGGCACGGTAGATGCTTTGTATCGCCAGATGCTTTCTTCAGTTTCTATTTACGAAGGGCGACAAGGCAACTTCACCCACTTGTTTCGCTCGGCACCTTTTCATGACGTAAGGCGTGAATACTCAAGTCACGTCAATACTCAAGTCAATCGAGACGTTCTTCACGAAGCGACAACCGATCGTGTTGCGTCGTTGCAGCGAAGAAATCAGTAAAGTGGATGGCACACGCCCAAGAGGAGTAGCAGCGCATGCTCGACACTGTGGACCTGGAGAACATCAAAACGATTGTCATCGCGGCTCTTTGTGGTGCGGTGCTCGGCGTCGAGCGAGAAATAGCTGGAAAACCCGCCGGAATCCGAACATTGATTTTTGTTTGCGTTGGTTCGGCGTTGATGATGATTCTTGGGCAAGAGATCGTCAATCAATTCCAACAGAAGGAAGCAAATTCGCTGTTGAGCGTCGATCCGATTCGTATTCTGCAAGCGATCGTCGTCGGAGTTAGCTTTCTCGGAGGCGGCACGATTGTGCATCAACGGAGAAACGAGGTTGAAGGATTAACTACCGCCGCCACGATTTATCTGGCCGCAGGTATCGGCGTTGCGACGGCGGTTGATCGAGTAGGACTTGCCGTCATGGTCACCGGTTTCGCAGCCTCGATCTTGGTATTGCTTGGTTTCCTTGAGGATCGCCTTGCCGTATTCAAGAAAGATAAAGTCCGCAAAACCCTGGCGGACAAGAAAAACGGTTTGACAAAATAGGGCGTATTCGCGTCAATTTGTGTCGATGTTTATCGCCAACCATTACGGATTTTGTCTTAACTCGTTACCTTGTTGTAGGTTGTCTCTCGAAGCGATTGTTTTTATCGCGTTCTGCAGGGATTCTCGGCAGCCACAAGAGTTTTCGTGAGAACATGGATGGCACGGCAGTTGCTTGACCAAGCTGATCGACAATCGACCTCCAGCTCTTTAAAATCGCACCTTCACGGATAGCCAACATGACTGCCAGCACCATAAGTGCTCAACCAACCACCACCACAAATCATTTGCCACAATCGAGATGGTCTAAGCCAATGCCAAGCATCCTGGTCATTGATGACGACCGAACCATTCTAGCACTTGCGGAAAAAACGCTATCAACCGTAGCCGATGTCGCAACGGCCACTACGGCGGCGGAGGGATTGGCAAAACTACGGAATGGAAATTTCGACACCGTCTTACTGGATATTCAGCTCCCGGACCAAAACGGTTTAGCTGTCTACTGTGAAATCCGTGAGTTCGATCGAAGGATTCCCGTTGTCTTCATGACCATCGAAGCCGCCAGTCGCACGGCAATCGAAGCGATGCAACTTGGAGCGTTTGACTACATCGGAAAACCTCTTTCCGTCGAGCCGCTAAGGGACCTGATCGAGAAAGCCATTGAGCAACGTCAAATCAGTAGTGTTCCAGTCGCCATCAGTGCTGATGACCAATCTGACGAAAATTCGGGTGAGCTGTTCATTGGGCGATCACCGGCCATGTTGGAGGTTTTCAAGGCAATCGGAAAAGTCAGCCAACAAGATGTTCCAATTTTGATTCGCGGTGAAAGCGGCACAGGGAAAGAACTTGTCGCTCGGGCGCTCTACCAATACAGCCACCGCAGCGACGAAACCTTTCTGGCAGTCAATTGTGCAGCACTACCTGACAACTTGCTGGAAAGTGAACTCTTCGGGCATGAGAAGGGCTCGTTCACAGGTGCCGAATCACGTCGGATTGGTAAGTTCGAGCAGTGCAATGGCGGCACGTTGTTTCTTGATGAAATCGGCGATATGGCTCCGTCGGTTCAAGCGAAAGTTTTGCGTGTTCTTCAGGAACAACGGTTTGAGCGTGTGGGCGGCAACAAGGAGCTGACAACCGACTGTCGAATCATCGCGGCGACGAACCGACTTCTCGAAGAGATGGTGGAAGACGGTGACTATCGCGAAGACTTGCTGTATCGACTCAATGGTGTCACCATTGAACTGCCGCCGCTTCGCGAACGACTTAGCGACGTGCCGGCTCTCATCCAGTTCTTCATGTCCCAGGCAAAGAAGGAATTCAACAAACCTGATTTGGAAGGTTTGTCTCCAGAAGCTGTCGCATTGTTTTCGGCCTATCATTGGCCCGGTAACGTGCGACAACTGCGAGCGGTCATTCGACGCTGTGTGCTTGACTCAGTGATGCCTGTCATCACGCCGGATGGGTTGCCTCTTGAAATTACAAAGAATAACGGTGTCGTCGCACCAACAAAACGCGAGAATATGGATGGCGCGGAGCTTCCGCAGTTGGTGCATCGACTACTGGGTGAGAATTCAACGAACATTTATGCCGAGGGGATGATCTATATGGAAAAATATGTCATCACCGAAGTGCTGAAATCAACCAATGGCAACCAAAGTCAGGCGGCCGAAATCTTAGGCATCACGCGAGGCAAGCTCCGTGATAGAATTTCGACTTATAGTATTTCTTTGACAAGCAGCGTGAAATTCGGTTAATGCTTACTAAGAGCCTATCCGGAAAGCGAAGAAACACCCGCCTCTTGCTCCGTCGGCTCACGGTTTTCGGATAGAGCCTGACTTTTTGCGGACAGGTTCTATATTAACGGTTTGGCTGAAACCGTTTCTTGGATCGCATGCTGGACGACATCAACGAAGTTGTTATTGCGACTGAAGGCAGCACGTTGACGATCAGCACCAGTGCCTTTGGCTAGCACGTGATGGAGATATTGCTCGACAAACTCGAGGTCTCCGGGCATCTTGAGGGAAGGACGAACGTAATCAAGCAATCGCCAAATTGATTCCTTCGCAGAGTACCTACGGGTACTTAGCGGGTCGATCAAATCTTCGCTCACTCCGTACCGGGCTGCATGCCATGTCGCGTACGAGAGCAAGTTCGGGCGAATCGGTTGGTTGATCACGTTCGCTTCAATGTCGCGGATCGCTTGCATCACGATTCCTCGCACCAATCCGGTGTAGCCGACGGTTTCGTCCACCGACATCATCACATCCGCGCTGCGAAACTCAATCGTTGGTACCTTGGCGGGAAGGCGAATGTCCCAGTAGATAAAGCTTTCGTCCTTGATCGCACCTGCTCGAGTCAGGTCGTCAACACACGATTCGTAATCCGCAAGATCGGAAAAATGCGGCGGAGGTCCAGCCATCGGCCATTGCACCCATAATTCGCGCCGGTAACTGGCGTAACCAGTATCTTCTCCGTCCCAGAATGGCGAGTTGGCGGATATCGCCTGCAGGATCGGCAACCAACGTTGAGTTTGGTTCATCACCTGCAAACCGATCGTTCGATTCTCGATCGAAACGTGAACATGACAGCCGAAGATCAGCAATTCACGGGCGATCCGTTGAAATCGCTGGCGCATCACACGATAGCGAAGCTTCGGCGTGATTGAGTCAACCTCAGGAACTGGCAAGGGATTCGTGCCGGCGGCGACTAAAGCAGCACCCGTTTTTTCTGCAGCTTGCACTAGCTGACCGCGGACTTGCCTGACGCTACTGCGGACATCCTCAAGCGTATGACAGACCGTTGACGCCATCTCAATCTGGGTGAGGTGCAATTCATGCTGAATATCCGCAGTCGTATCGCGTCCAATTTGCTCCATCACCTCCTTGCAATTGGGCAACAACAGCCCCGTCTTTGGATCAACCAGTTGATATTCTTCCTCGACGCCGACCGACGGGACGAATTGACTCATGTTAAGTCACCAATTGGAACTGACCGACGTTAATAACCACTGCTTCGCGAGCATCTTGGTCGCGAGGCAAGCGGCGATAGACATCTGTGACCCACGACGAAGCAGCGCCAATCGTATCGCCAGTGAGATGAGGCCGAGCCTCATGCCCAGGCAGGCCTTTAAGAACCAACTGAAACATATCACACCCAGCCGTGAACGGACGATCGCGATGCAATTCGGACTCCGCCGACAATTGCTCCCGAGACAACTCCCCATAGCAATGCGTCATTCCAGTCCACGTCTGCTGCTGCCGGGTTCTTCGGCGGATCGCGATCGAGCGACAATCGCCAACTTGCTTGCAACGTCTGGCGAGCCACGAAAGTTGCTGCAATCGCGACAGCAAACGCAAGCATCTTCTTCGTCTTGCCAATTCCTTCATTACGTCCATCAGGCTCGGAACTTAGCCGACTCTCCGTGGATTCACGTAAATCTCCGAACTTCTCTTGCAGTTGGTCAAACACCATTCATTCTCCTTGATCGATAAATTCGCAGGCAATTTGAAGCCCCTATTCGGTAAGAGATCTGGCTCAATCCAGAGAGATCGAAAACCGCTGAAATGCGGCGCGCTTCCCACGGCCCGGACATCAAAGCGAAACTGATGCATTGTTCGCTTCATCCGTTTCTGGCCGCTTGCCCTGCAAGTAGGCCTTACCGGTTTGCAACAAATACTTCACCCCAGTCATTCCTGAGTTATCCCAATACTGCCCATGAGTTGGGTCGATCCTCAGCAAGACAATCGATTGGCTCGCCTTTCCGTCAGGAAACCACACCTTCCAGGCCTCGTTCCAGAGTTCATTCAGCTTGGCTCGATCGTCGACCGCGTGTGCTGTTCCTGAGATAGACAGGAATTTGTTTGAACTTTGCATCGCCACTGCAACCTCGGCATCAAGCATCAAGTTAGCAATCTTTCCGGAACTACGGTCCGTCACAAACCACATCCGCCCGTCGACCTCCACTTGAGCGATCGCCATTGGTCGCGAATCAAGCGATCCGTCATCGCTTCGAGTAACGAGCATTGCGGTATCGAAGTCACCCATCAGGTCGATCAACTTTTGTTGCGTATCCATTTTTACGTCCCTATAAATGTCGTAGCGTTCGATTTAAGCAACCAGTGCGATTCTTTTCCCACACACCGCGTTCGCTTTTAAGTTTCGATTAGCACAAGACGTTGCAGCTTTCATGCCAAAGGGGTCGGTTTATACGAGGACGCCATCAAGTCGTGAACGGAAAAGGGCAGCGGCGAGACTTCGCTCTTGAGGCAACTTAAAGGATCACTGAGGCGAGGCGATTACCAAAAGATTCGCTAGACGGTTGAAGTGCGTTAGATCGATGCCCAAGGCGATCCATCGGTTGCTAGCGGTGAAGGGTTCACGATCGCAACGACGATGCAGGATGGTGTGTTGCATCCCGCGACGTGACCAAGTGCGAACGAAGATGCTGCAAAGTGGTTTTGCGGCAAAACGCGAGATACGCAGCCTGAGCTTTACCGAAACCTACCAACTGTTGTTAACGAACTGGTTGCTGCGCGCCTGTCAGGTGGCAAAAAAGGCGATGGTAACTACAGCTCAGGAGCAAGGAGTCTGCGCGATAGTTGGTGCTCGGCCTGATCGCATCGAGTCCCGTGTGCAAACAAACGCCGACCGGAAGGTACTCAAGCTAATGACCGTACCTCCGCGCGTATTCGCCGCCACGATCGCCACGTTAAGAAATGTAGCGTAAACTGCGGTTACAATGCCATTCGTACCGGACACCTTTTTCCAGAACGCTAGTGATTCGGACGTTGTATAGATCGCGAGAGAACTATACGTCAGCTCGGCATTCTAAGGTTTTACAACTCTGCCAACAAATAAGATGCTTCCAGTTGTCGGCTCTCGAATCAAGAACAGGAAAGGGTGATCAGCCCTAAACACTGTTCGCTTCACGTCAATTGGAACAGCTCCCGCACCAGGCGCCATAACGACAGCGGTAGCTGCCGCGGCTTCCGAGCCGTCCTCATCTACTTCCATAAATGCCTGGTGTACGACCGCTGCAATACAAAGTCCTTGGGGCCGCTCTGTCATATCGGAAAAATCTGCACGATCACGATCAAACGCAAGGTGCATCCCCAATGTCTGCAGCGTGTCATTAAGCTTAAATTCGGCCGTTGTCGTAAATTTCGGCAACGACACATCGACGATGTGTAATTCTAATCCTTCAATCCATTGTGCTAGAGCGGTAGCGGACAGCAATTTTTCGACATCTTCTAAACCATCCACTTGCTTGGGCAAGACAATCAGCATTGACAAATCGTTACCTTTGTAAGGCAGTTCAAGCAATTCAAAAGTGTCTGCATTTAGGTATCGAAACGACTCAGTCTGGTGCATCATCGGGATTTTGATTGAGGCTTGCCGTGACGTATTAAAGTTTTCGTCGTATGTCTGTTCTTTGCTAAATGTTCTCGACCATTGAGCTTTAAGACAGATCGCATTCGTGAGCACTAATCTAGTTTCAGCGTCAATGACCCCTGGCTGTATTAAATCCTTTATCCGTTTGTTGGTGTGTCCTTCGACCCAGCGATTAATCTCCCGTCGCGACTCATCGGGGTCACTTTGAAATTCGAGCTCTTTTAATGCCGCTTGATATCGATCTTCGATCAATTGGAAATAACTCGGTTTGAACGTGAGATCCTTGTGCGCCCAAATCGCATTTGCGATGTGTAGATCGTACGATCGTTTGATCCTACGGTTCTGTAGCTTTCTGACAATTTCGATATAGGCGGCATGAAATGGTTCCTTGTCCATCGCAAAGTGAAACGTGTTGGCTATTTCGACCTGTGTGTCGCCAGCTGCACCACCGTATGACAGGGCCATAGCTGTCGAAAGGCTGTAGGGCGAAAAAATCAGATTGCCGCTCTGAGTCCGCAAATAATTGTATAGGTCAAACGCGAATTCGGTGTTTCCCTGCACGACTGATGCGGCGTTAATAGTTTCAGGATCGACTGAATTGTGTTGGCGGTACGGTTTGGATTGACGGTAAAGCTCGAGGCGTGACTGGAACTCGGCTTTATCTACTTCTGCGGCGAGTTTGGATGCTTCGGATTGCCACTTAACCGCCTGTTCAAAATCTGCAGATTCGGCATAGGCCGCTGCAAGCGTGTCCAAATAGAGCGGTTCTTTCCATTCGGTTAATTCGCATGCTTTTTGGGCCGAGACCACTGCTTTGCGTCCGTCACGATATTGAGAGACAGGGCACACGGCCCACAACCAAGCTTGACCGTTATACGCGAGGGCGTTCTTTGGATCAGACTCGACGGCCAAACTGAAATCCTGCGATGCTTTTGCATAGCTTCTCTTTTTCGTCCAAACATTAGCGCGAAAGCAATAGCTTTCTGAGTCACTCGACAGCAATCGAATTGCCTCGTTGAAGTCCGCAAAGGCTTGGTCATAGTCCTCCTGCTGAAACAATGCTTCGCCACGATGGCGATATGCAGGCTGATACTCTGGATCTCGTCGGATAGTTTCGCTGAAATCAGCAATCGCTTTATCCAACACCTCAGCAGCTCGCCAGACACAGCCTCGTTTATCGTACGTCGAAGCGTCGCTCGGATCGAGACGAATAGCTTCATCAAAATCAGAAATCGCCTTGTCGAATTCTCCATTCTCGTACAAGACATCGCCGCGATTGTAGTAAGCAGTGCTGTTATTACTATCGAGCCGAACGAATACATCGTAATCTTCAATCGCCTTGCCATACTCGCCCATGAACCTCCAGGCATTGCCGCGATTGTTGTATAGCCAGCCAACGTCGGGTTCGAGCCGGATTGCCTCCGAGTAATCCGTGATCGCGTTGTCGTACATTTCCTTATCCAGCCAATCGTTACCACGACTCATGAAGGCGACAAAGTCCCTAGGTTCGAGACGGATGGCCTCGCTGTGGTCGATGATTGCTTTATCAAGTACACCTTGCTTATACCAAACAAGCCCGCGACCTCGGTAAGCATAGTGATTCGTTGGATCAATCCGTATCGCTTCATCGTAGTCAGATTTGGCCTTGTCGAACTCACGCTCGTCATACCAACAGTCGGCACGTTTTGCGTAGAATCGCGAATTGTTAGTGTCGAGTTGAATCGCTTGATTCAAATCGGGTGCAGTCGGCTTGGTAGCAGGCTGTCCTGCGGCGAGATCACAGATTGCTATTGGATGAAAATGGCGTCCGTGTCCTAATGAATGTTTTTGGTTTCGCGGCCAAACAACTCACTCGGAACGGACGCCATGCAAAAG